>JBNKIR010000012.1:0-36217 GCA_050290785.1 Sedimenticolaceae bacterium
GAAATAACAACAACCAAATACCAAATTATTTCTGAACATCAGGTGTACTATGGCGAACGTGAACGAGGCGGGTTTTCATGGAGAGAAATGGGAAGGAAAAAGAGTAATCTACAGCGGTTTAGTTTCTATCCTCATTCTGGGCTATACAACAATATCCCTAGCATCTGAGGATCTGGGAATCATCCAGGTGGAATCCACCACCATTGATGACAAATTTGAGGCCAAGCGTGAGGAACCCTCGAATATAGGTGTGATCAGCGGAGAGACAGTTGACAACGCCCATACAGAAAATATCCAGCAGGTCCTACAATCCATCCCCGGCATAACCACAGAGGTTCAGTCCGGCGATTCAATAAAAATCCATATCCGTGGTGTTGAAAACCAGCGATATATGGGAGAAAAACCAGGTGTTGCCGTGGTAATCGACGGTGTACCGGTATTTGAGCGTACCGGTAGGGTAAATATTGATTTGGACAACATCGAATCGATCAAGGTTGTTAAAGGTGGTGCATCTTACCTGTTCGGTGACGATGCTCTCTCAGGCGCAGTTATCATCACCACTAAGCGCGGAGCAGCATATTCTGGTGTAACTGCAGCACTGGAAGCCGGCAGCTTTGGATTCCAGAAAAAATTGGCACGTGTTGGCTTTGCCAATGAGTATGGCGCCGGCCATATACAGGTTAGCAAAAGAGAGGTGGATGGTTATTACGCAGATTCAGATTCTGTTTCTGAGTACGTAAACGGCAAGCTGCAATACTACATAGATGACGCCAGTGATATCACCTTCGGTATGGAGCTATCCGATCGCCAAAAGGACAGCCATGGCACGGTGGATGGCATTACCTCAGCTGAACTAGACCCAAAAAGTGAATGGCTGGAAAACGACGACTATGCACGCATGTTTGACGTTAAACTGGAAAAATTTTTCGCCACCTATTCTCGCGATATCAACGATACAGATAACTTGATGATCAATACCTATCGTTTTACTGATCAAACCAATTTCAAAAGCAGCCCGATCAACGGCGCCTATTACGCAGACAACACTCAAATTACCGATCCAGATGCATATGCAAATGGCAATGACTATTTTCAGGTGCAGCGCGGCATAAAGGCAGAGTACCGCAGCGCTGGAGACACATTGGCGTGGATGGCTGGATTAGATCTACGAGACAATACCTACGAGAACTATGTAGAGCAAACCACTACCTACAAGCGCACTAACAGAACTCCGCCATACACAGGGTATACAGCTACGGCTGGCGACGTAACTGCAGACAACACAACAGATGAAACTGTTCAGGCCATATATGGCGAAATAAAGTTCCGTCTCTACGATCCATTGACCGTAACGCTAAATGGACGCTATGACCGTATCGCCCTGGATTATGTGGATGACAACGAAGACTTCACGACCGATAAAATTTTTAGAGTAAAATCATGGCGTGTTGGCGGTAACTACGAACTCAGTGATACTGCTGACATCTACGGAAACATATCTACCGGATTCCGCGCCCCGTCTGTACAGCAACTTTTTGCCGGCAGCATTGATCCAGGTGGCAACACCGCCAGCAATCCAAATCTAACCCCGGAACAGGCCCGCAACTTTGAAATTGGGCTTCGCAGGAAATTCCCCCTAATGGGAATAGACTGGGACCTTGATGCCGCACTCTTCAGATTAGAACGTGAAGACTACATCATGTCCTCTGCAGGTCAGTACGCAAGCGTGGCAGATGGTGACGTGCTCAGATATGAGAACATAGGCGGTATGCGCAGCAGCGGTCTTGAATTAACCATGAACAGTGATAAATCACGCAGTTTCTGGGTAAATTTCAGCTATAGCTATCTGGATTCATCTTTCACCAAATATGACAACTACAACCTGATGCTGGGTAACAGATACGGTAGATTTGCTTCGATAGATGCAGCAACCGACGGCGATGCTGACGGGGTATGCGAGACAGGTGATGACGGCTTTACCCCAGCCAACCAGTTTTGCGTAGAGCACTATGACCTCGCCGGAAATCAGGTGCCACGCACCCCCAATCATCACATAAACATTGGACTCAACTGGCGTGCAGCTCCAAACTGGATGTTAACGGGTGAGATAGAGGCCATATCCAGCTACTACGCAGACGAACTCAACTGGCACAAAATAAGCGGTCATGCACTATTTAACCTGCTCGCCAGTTATGACAAAAAGTTTAGTAATGACTCTACGGTATCTTTCTTTGCCAGGGTAGATAATGTGTTCGACAAGAACTATTGGAATACCGTACGAGGCAGCTATGATAGCAACAGCCCTGGCACGGGAGGAGTGGCCGACGGCATATTCAATAAAGAAGATCTGTCGATAGTAGTCAATCAGGGACGTACGTTCACGGCTGGAGTTTCGGTCAAATTCTGACCAAGCAACGAGTGAAATAATTACAGCAACAATAAGTAATGCTCGATTTTTGTTTACCATGTATGACGCATGCATGTGGACAACCGCAGGAAAAACGCATACATCATAGATGATTCTGCATTGCCCTGTTGTTTCATTGGTATAGCTACAGTATTAGGATCTATTGCACCATGAATTTAGAAGAACTCTTTACCCGCGGCGGACCTGTAGTATGGATCCTGGCCTTCTACTCAATGGTAGGCGTAGCAATAGTCCTGGACCGCTATTTCCTGTATCTGCGTCAACGGCGTCTACCCAAGGGTTTTACTGCGCACCTTCACAGCCTGCTAGACCGCAGCGATGCGGCATCCATGGTACAGGATCTGAGAGGACCTGAAGCCAGACTTATTCAGGCAGTAGTAGAGGCGGACAGCCAGGGGGTAAAAGACCTGAATGGTGTTGGTGGGAGAATCCGGGCAGCAGAGATGCAACACATGGAAACGGGACTGGCCACCCTCGGACTGTTGGGCAATACCGCACCTCTGCTGGGACTGCTCGGCACCATCTCCGGCATGATCAAGGCCTTCATGGTAATCGAGCAGGCCGGCGGTAAGGTGGATGCCCAGGCCCTGGCCGGCGGCATCTGGGAGGCCATGATCACTACCGGCGTCGGTCTTGCAGTGGCCATTCCACTGTTGATCCTGCTGCATCTACTTGAGGGGGCCGTCAGAAGACGTATCCAATCTATGGATAACTGCCTTTCGCTGCTGATGGAACGCAGAAATGGTGTTAAGGGCAGCGCTGAACAAACAGAGGAGCCGCATCATTGGGAGGAGATAACCGATGGCGTATGAACGTCGCCGCGGTTCCAACGTGGGTCTCAATCTGACGCCACTGATCGACATAGTCTTTTTGTTGTTGGTCTTCTTCATGCTGACCGCGCATTTCATCGAAGACCAGGCCATAGACATAAACCTACCCAAGGCCAGCAGTTCCAAACCCATCGAAAAGGATGAGTATGTGGAGATAGTGCTGACGCCGGAAGGCGAACTGCAGGTGGATGGCAAAACGGTAGCAAAAGAAGACCTGGAAGAGATCATACGCGGCGCCCTGCATTCTCCGGACAAGCGTTTCGTACGCCTGCGCGGAGACCACGAATCAAACTTCGGCATGGCTGTACATGTAATGGATGCAGCCCGCAAAGCCGGCGCCGAATCTCTGGATATACTCACAGAACGTCCATGATCAACCAAGATAATGGCAGGCGTCTATTTGCCATAGTAATCTCAATTCTGCTCCATGGGGCAGCCGTATTTATCATACTAAAAGAAACGGTCATGAGTGCTGATATGATTAGCGCTGAGCAACCGCTTGTAACCCAGATCAGACTCGATCTCGTTCCCGAACCGGAGCAAAAAAAGGAGCCTGAGCCTGAGCCTGAGCCGGAACCGAAGCCCACACCCAGACCTAAGCCTAAACCCAAGCCAAAGGTAGAGAATAAACCAAAACCGCGAATGGCTCAGAAGGAGATAAAATCCGGCAGTCCCAAAATAAGGCATTCCTACCTGTCATCCTTGATAAAAAAGATAGAGAGAAACAAGTCCTACCCCAGACCGGCCAGGAGACGAAATTTACAAGGGGACATTCGTGTAGGTGTTACAGTTCTTTGCAACGGCGGTATTTCCGGATTAAGGGTCAGCGGTGGCCATAAGCTGCTGCAGGAGGCCGCAGCCAATGCCGTACGCAAGGCAGCGCCCTTTGCCAGTCCGCCCGGCGGAGTCGGGTGTCCGCTTCCGGTCAGCTATTCGATGCGATTCAGGATACAGTAGGTCTTATTGTTGCGAAGCATGTCTATGCTTATACCACAAAAAACTCTAAATATTTATTGACTTACTATTGACTTACCTATAGCCTCACCCTAGCTAAAAATTAAGTCTCTAGTTTACATCTCCATTTCGCCGCAATTCTTCAGTTCGTCGTCCTGTAGTTTAAATTTCAGTTTATTTTTTGCTAATCGCCTTCTGAGGGCATCTTTTTTACACTACTAGGATATTGATATGTCTGAGAAATCAACAGGAACCGTTAAGTGGTTCAACGAATCGAAAGGTTACGGTTTTATTGCACAAGAATCCGGTCCGGATCTTTTTGCTCATTTTAGGTCAATCGAAGGGTCTGGATTCAAGACGCTTACGGAAGGCCAGGCAGTTGAATTTAACATTACCCAGGGACAGAAAGGTCCTCAAGCAGAAAATATAGTCGCACTATAATTTTTGCATTGTTCTGATAAAGCAAGCCTTCGGGCTTGCTTTATTATTTTTAAGAAAAAAATATCCGATTTATGGCTGGCCGATAAAAAACAGACCAGCCAGCGCATCAGGCAACCGGCAAACTAACCACAGCCTCCAACCCCACACCATCTTTACCGCTACGCAGTGTCAGTTCGCCACCGTGGGCACGGACAATATTACGCGCAATGCTCAGACCCAATCCGGTTCCGCCGGTGTCGCGGCTGCGTGATGCCTCGCCCCTTACGAACGGTTTGAAGATCCTCTCACGTTCCGCTTCCGGTATACCAGGGCCTTTGTCCGCAATTATTATCTGCAGCTGTTCCTTACCCTGTTCCACCCGAATATTGACCTCGCCGGCATAACGCACGGCATTTTCGATCAGATTGATAAAACAGCGCTTCAATAACAGTGGACGACCACGGTATGGTTTCAACTCGATCTGCTCTAACTCCACCTTCGAACCCAGATCAACCATGTCATCCCGCAGCGCCTCCAGCATGGCCGTAATGTCGACCGGAACAGGCTTTTCGCTGCTCTCGGTCCCACGCATGAAATCCAGGGTGGCGTTTACCATCTGCTCCATATCATCCAGGTCCTGATTAAACTTCTGTTGTAATTTCTCATCCGCAAGCATCTCGGTGCGCAGGCGTAATCTGGTGATGGGCGTCTTCAGATCATGGGACACGGCCGCCAGTATCTCACCCCTGTCATCTATGTAGCGCCGTAGCCTGCGCTGCATGGTGTTGAAGGCGCGCGCCGCCCTTCTGACCTCGGCCGGACCCTTTTCATCCAGTGGAGGACTCTGGATATCCCGCCCCAGGTCATCCGCAGCGTTCGCCAACAGTTTCAACGGCTTGGTGACGTAACGCACGGCGATAAACGAAAGCAGTACGATAGATATGACCAGGATCGCAAGATAGGCGATGAGTTTATTGTGCCTGGATTGCATATCCTGCGGGACCGGACGATGAAAGATCAGCCACTCTCCACTCTTCAACTGCACCTGGGCCTGAAATCCCACATAGCGCGACCGCCAGAATCGCCGTGATCTTTCGTCGTGCGGCGGACGTTCCATCAGGCGTTGATAGCGGCTGTCTCTGCGATAATCATCACCTTCATCCATTGGAATGATCGATACTATGATCTTCCTGTGATCCGAAAATTTTCTCCGCAATATCGTAGACAGCATGGCCGGTGAAACCGCATTCTCGGCACGCGGACTGGGTTTATCGCTGATTGACACCTGGAACTCAGGCGAGTCGAAGGCCTGGATTATTCTCTCCCTGTCCTCCGGCCTGCTTTCATCCACAAGCCTAACCACCGTGGTGACACGGTCGACCAGATGTCTGCCGAGATTTGATTGCACCAGATCGGCGCGATCACGCAACAGGATCGCGGAGCCTATGATCTGAGCCAATATCAGTCCTAAAACCAATACCAGCATCAGGCGCCAGAACAGTGAACGTGGCAGCAAGGTCATGATTCCACCTCCGTTCTGGTTACCTTTACTGACAGGATATAGCCCTCACCTCTTACCGTCTTGATTATCTGCGGTGTCTTGGGGTCGTCACCCAGGCGTTTGCGCAGGCGGCTGATCAACACATCAATACTGCGATCGAATGGATCGGACTCCCGCCCCTGGGTTAGATCCAGAAGCTGATCGCGATTTAGGATACGGTTGGGGTGAGCCAGCAAAACGTTCAGCAACTTGTATTCGGCACCGCTCAGGGGGACCACCAAACCATCCGCACCGGTGAGATGACGTGTTATGGGATCAAGCCTCCAGCCGGAAAAACAGATAGGACTATTTTCCGTTTCTTCAACCTCATTCCATGGCATGGTGGAGGAGCGCCGCAAGACAGTCTTGATACGGGCCAACAGTTCGCGCGGATTAAACGGCTTGGGCAGATAGTCATCGGCCCCCATCTCCAGACCAAGGATACGATCCATATCGTCGCCCTTGGCCGTCAGCATAATTACCGGTACCTTGGAACTCACCCGCAGGTTGCGGCACAACTCCAGCCCATCGTCTCCCGGCAGCATAAGATCAAGAACAACAAGATCCACCTGACTGTTTTCCAATGTATGCCACATCCCCTTTCCCTCGCCCACGGCTGAGGTACGGTAGCCGTTACGGGCCAGATACTCCTGCAACAGATCTCTTATCTCAGGATCGTCGTCTACTACCAGTATGTGCTGTTGTCTATCCATGGCACTATGTTATACCCATACCAGAGATTATTCAGGCAACTTTTTGTAACAGAATGTAACTGAACTCCTACCGTTACAATTTATTACAAAAAAACCGCTTATAGACATCCCGCAGATACATTCCAGTGTTCTCATATACCTACAGCAGGCGGATTGTCTGTTTATTAACTCAATGAGGAGCACGACATGAAACGTTCAAAAAAGGTATTAATCAGCACAGCTGCGGTTCTGATCCTTAGCACAGCTTCCATCTCCATGGTATCTGCAAAAGGTGGCCATGGTGGATTTGGAGGATGCGATGGAGGCTATGGCAGTTGGCAACAGGGCCCGGGCCAGATGACCGAGAAACAAAGGACCTGGATGCAGCAGAGGATGGAGGACAGGGTTGAATTCATGAAGTACAAGTTGGGCATCACTGAAAAGCAGGAGCCGGCCTGGCAGGAGTTCACCAAGGTACTGGAGGGAAAATTCACCACCATGCAGGATCGCGTAAAAAACCGTGGGGAACAAAAGAGCATCACCGAAAGGGTCAAACTGATGCGTGACGGCGCAGAGCATATGACCCAGATGGCTGACGCCATTGAAAAGTTATATGCCACCTTGACCCCGGAGCAACAGAAGATAGCTGACGGGTTGAGACCTATGGGTAGGATGCGTGGGTTTTGATTAAAGCAACTAACTTTACAGTGGGTCACCCCGCGCTGAGGCGCGGGGTGATTATTGTTATCTATAAACAAACATGCAAAAAACCGCTCTGATAGAAATATTCAGCAATATTAGAAACAACCACCCTCAGAAGATGTTTTCCATATTGACTGAAAAAAAATTTCACATAGCCTACACAATATTCCATACATATTAAATGGTATTATCAGGCAGGGAACCGGCGTGGAGGCCACTAGTCATGAAGAGACTTTTGATCAGTATACTAGGAATATTTTTCTGTGGTTCCACCATCCAAATACACGCCGGAATCATCGGCAAACTGAACCAGGCCCATTGGTCAGGGACCAATGCTTCAGTATTTCACCCCACTCCCACACTCGCGGCCCAGGATAGCAACCTGGGTATACCCAACGTCGAAAGCTCAACCGAATATGAAAATACCCTGGAAGAATATATTGAGGAAGGAGGTGAAGGCTATTATGAGACAGTAGGAGAAGCTCAGGCATACACCTCCGTCCGGCCTTACGGATTTAATGGATACAATAGCGTCTCTAATTTCGATGCCATACATGCGGGAGGTTTTTTCCGGGATGAAATCTACTTCGAAACATTTAACGGTACAGCCGGGTCACTGGAATTCGATTTCAACATCCATTTTACATCTGAAATAAATGAGGAAAGTCCAGACGCAGCGGCAACGCTTACCATGAACCTTATGGGATACTCTGGCGACGACGTCATTATTAACGACCCCAACAACCTACCTAGTGACTTCACTCACCTGGATGGATTTTCCCACTCCAACGATGGTTCTTTTTTCGAATTTAATGATATCGTAACGCTCTCAACCAACGCCAATGGCGATCTGTTGTTGAGCGGCAGCTATATACCTCTTTCCTTCACTCTCTGGACAGATACAAATGATGGATATGTAGACTGGTTCAACACAGTGATGCTGGATGGTATAAGAGTATACGATGAGAACGGGGATCTGCTCGACACATCGCAATATACCCTGCTGAGCGAAAACGACGAATACTTCGAATTTACCAATCAAATGCCAGCTAGCGCGGTTCCTCTACCCCCGGCTATATTATTACTTGGTTCCGTTCTGGCAGGTCTGACCGTATTGCGAAGGAAAGCGACAGCTTAGCGCTGCTGGTTACACAGAAGGTCTATGATTGCAATGATTCCTGACTACCTCTTGACTCCATACGGCAAAACAGTGCACTATCCAGACATGTATTACTCACACGCCAAAATGATGGAGATTAACCCGGTACGAGTCACCCTGTGGCGATTCGTATCGGCCCGTTGGCGTTTGGAGGAAAAGCTGTAGTTTTCAGTTAATAGATTTATCAACCTACAAAGGCCGCGGAGTCAAACTTCGCGGCCTTTTTTTATTTACGGAGGAAAGAAAGATGTCAGTTCCCGCAGCATATATGGGGATTGTCCTGATATGGGCGACCACGCCCCTGGCGATCAAGTGGAGCAACGACGGCAGTGATTTTCTACTGGCGGTCAGTTCGCGCATGTCCATCGGTCTTGCGCTCTGCCTGCTACTGCTAGTACTGTTTCGCGTCCCCATGCATTGGAACCGTGAAGCTGTGAAAAGCTATGCGGCCGGCGGACTTGGCATTTTTGGCGCCATGATGAGCGTTTACTGGGGCGCCCAGTACATCCCGTCCGGACTGATCTCGGTGCTGTATGGACTGACGCCCATGGTGATTGGTCTGTTTGCATCCCTGTGGCTGGGTGAACAGTTTTTTACCCCTTCCAAGATGATCGGTCTGCTGTTAGCTCTGGCCGGATTGGGCGAGATCTTTCTACCGCAGGATGCGGAAATCCCCGTCCGCATCTACGGGGTGATCGGTGTATTGATGTCGGTAATCATCCACTCTTTGAGTTCGGTGTGGGTGAAACGTATCGGCGCGCAGATCCATCCATTGGCGCAGAACAGTGGTGCTCTTGGCATTGCCGTGCCGCTATACCTGATCTGTTGGTTGCTGTTTGGCGATGCGATACCTGAAAACATGCCAGAGCACACCATGGGCGCCATCCTCTATCTGGCGATAATTGGCACCGTGTTGGGATTCAACCTATACATCTATGTGCTGAAGCGGGTACCGGCGTCCATGATCGGTCTGATCACATTGATCACACCGGTACTGGCCCTGTTGTTGGGACAGACCCTGAATGGCGAACAAATCGGCATCAATGTGTGGATAGGCACGATTGCCATTCTTGCGGGGCTGGGACTTTATCTGTGGGGAGGGCGACTCTTTCGGAGTGTGGCATTTGTAAGGTAACTGGAAAACAAGCAGTACGTATGAAGTACAACGCAATCCGGGAGATTCAGCGCCCCAGTCTCCCCGGATTGCGACCTAAAGGGGATGAATCCATCTTCTGTCTGATACGCTTTTGATGAGAAAACTGGAACAGTAAATAAATCCTGTTAGATTTTATATCCACATAATTCCGCTTCAAACCATCAAACCGGATATGAAATTATCCCCTTTTCATTCAGCGTCTCACGCAATAGACGGATCATACTGCGACTCTTTTCCGTCAGATACGGCAGAGATGCGTAAACCAGTTTTATCTGCAGATCATCAAACGCATTTTCCGGAAACACCTCTATCAATTGTTTCTCTTCGAGGAATTTTTCCACCATCACCCTGGGCAACAGGGTCATGCCTTTACCGTCCCTGGCGAGGTTTCGCAACAGATGCAAATCTTCGCTGTAGACGTAATAGCCAAGCGTTGATGGCAATTGCGTCTTACTGTAACGACTACCCAGTAACAGATGTCCGTCCAGATCATCCAGCGTCTGCGGGCGGCCGTAGTTCTGCAGATAATCAGGCGCGGCCACCATGCAGCAGGGCAAATGCACCAGATGCTGTTGTACATAATCATCGTTTATCGGCTGATGATAGACCGGCAGGATCTGGATATCCGTATTGGTGCGGCGCAGATCGATCGCCTGGGTCTGGTGCTGAATCTCCACCACCACGTCCGGGTAGGTGCTGGTATAGGTCTCTATGACCTGGGTGAAGAATTCGGTAACGCCCATAACCGGTGGAATCGCGATACGCAGCTTGCCCTGGGGACGCAGCCTCTGCTCTTCCAACACCTCCATCACCTCGGTAAGGGTTATCAGCGGTCCACTGACCTGTTGATACAGCCAGCGCCCCTTCTCGGTCAGTTCGATACTGCGCGTGGTCCGGATCAACAACTGAAAACCCAGACGCTGTTCCAGGGCCTGCAAACGGCGGCTGAGTTTAGAACGCTGAATGTCACAGGCCTTGGCGGCGGAACTGATACCTTTATGGCTTACGGTCAATGCAAAGAGATTCAGGTCATCAAGATTAGGCATACACCCCCCTTAGATTGTCCTGTTTGTAGGTCATATATAGCCTATTTCAAGGCCTAGCTAGCTGTTTACACCTGTTATTATACTTAAAGTGAACAAGTAAAACACTGACCAGTGGCAGGCAAATACCCCGCCATACAAGATAGGAGGCAAGCCATGTTTCTATTCGAACCCATCCCCTGGTATTCCGCCGTTGCCTGGTTCGTGGTGCTAGGAGCCCTGATCCTGCTCAACGAGATCTCCCGCCGCTATTTTTGGGCGGCAATATTTTTATTCGTAGTCTTACCCATCGTCTTGCCATTTACCCTGTGGCAACACAGCGGATCATCCGGTGACAGCGTAGGCACATGGTTCCATTGGGTTAAGGTCTATTCAGCACTGGCCGGTTGTCTCGGTTTTATGCTGATCCGATACACCAACCTGGCCAAAAGATATACGGCACTACTGTTTTTCCCGGCATTCATCCTCGGCTTTAATATCCTTGAGGCCGTGATCCGCGAGTTTCAGGTTTCCACCTTCACCGGCATGCACGACGGCATGCTGATCATCGGCGGACCCTGGAATATCGTAAACGCGGTGGCAGGTATTCTTAATATCGTCACCATCTGCGGCTGGGCCGGTATCTTTATCAGCAAGCAGAAAAGCAAAGACATGCTGTGGCCGGACATGCTCTGGTTCTGGATCATCGCCTACGATCTGTGGAACTTCACCTATGTCTATAATTGCGTGCCGGACCATGCCTTCTATGCCGGCGCCGCCCTGCTGATCGCCTGCACCATTCCATCCTTCTCGCTCTGCAAAGGCGCCTGGCTGCAACACCGCGCCCATACCCTGGCCTTTTGGATGATGTTTGTGATGGCATTCCCAGGCTTCGTGGACACCTCCATGTTTGCAGTCAAATCATCACACAGCACCGATGCCATGTGGTTCGTGTCTCTGCTCAGCATCGCGTTCAACATCGGTGTGTTCGGTTATCAGATCTACCGCATACGTACCCGTAAACTGAACCCGCTGAAGGACGAGCTTTACACTGATCTACCTGGATATAGGGAAGTCAAAGAAAACTCGGACGAGAAGCAGCAACCTTCCGTACTGAATGCACATCCTGCATGATGATAAAAAAAATCACCCGCCTTTTGGCGGGTGATTTACTATTTCCGGACTATGTGATCAAGTCGATTGGTGAGCTTTGGCCTCCTACTTCCCACCCCTCTGATTCCTATCATCCGTCTCTTTCTGTTCCCTCTTGTCCTGGTCTTTGACCTCGGCCTGCTTATAGCGGTCTATCACCTTGCCCAGGGCCTGGGTACGTACATGTTTCTGCTGCCAGTTATCTTTCTTAAACTTATGTACATTGCGACCATCCTTGATGATGGTCTCCTGCTCCCGTATGGCACGCTCCAGTTTGGACAGGAAGGCTCGATACTCCTGCAGCTGTAGCGCACTCATGCCCATCTTGGCCGCCGTGTGGAATCTCTCCAGATACTCCGCGTGGTAGCGGCGCAACTCTTCCAGACGCGCTTCCTGTTCATGCACGTAGCGCGTGGAATCGCCCAACTCTTTTGCTGCTGTCTGTTCCCTTGACTCTGCAACCCGGTGTACCGGTCTTAGTCTTTTAGATTGCACCATGACATATTCTCTTTAGGTTACTGCACTGTCATTTCCGTCATCGGTGGAAACAGGCCTTGTAGCTCCTGCATGCTCTGCGCCAGTGGTACCGATTGATGCATCTCCTGTCGCAGAAAACTATCCAGGATCGGCATGGCATCGATGGCCGCATCTATCATCTCATCACTGCCCTTCTCGTACGCCCCTACATTGATCAGATCGCGATTCTGCTGATATATAGAGTATAGCTGTTTAAACGCCCGAGCGGCGCTCTGGTGTTCGATAGTTGTGATCCCATTCATGGCCCGGCTGATGGATGCCTCAATGTCTATGGCCGGGTAGTGGCCGGACTCCGCCAGCTTGCGGGACAGGACTATATGACCGTCCAGGATGGCCCTGGCGGCGTCGGATATGGGGTCGTTCTGGTCATCTCCCTCGGTGAGCACGGTGTAGAAAGCGGTGATGGAGCCGCCGCCGTGATCACCATTGCCAGCACGCTCCACCAGCTGCGGCAGCTTGGCGAATACCGACGGCGGATAACCCTTGGTGGCCGGCGGTTCATGGATGGCCAGGGCGATCTCGCGCTGGGCCTGGGCGAACCTGGTGAGGGAGTCCATCAACAGCAGCACCTTCAGACCCTGGTCACGGAAATACTCGGCGATACTGGTGGCCAGCATGGCACCGTGCATCCGGCGCAGCGGCGGGTGATCGGCCGGCACGGCTACGACCACCGCCCGGGCCATGCCCTCCCTGCCCAGGATATTTTCCACGAACTCCTTCACCTCGCGTCCACGCTCACCGATCAGGGCCACCACGGTGACGTCTGCATCGGTGTATTTGGTCATCATACCCAGGAGCACACTCTTGCCCACGCCGGAGCCGGAAAACAGCCCCAGACGCTGACCACGCCCCACACTGAGCAGGGCGTTGATGGCGCGCACCCCTACATCCAGTTGTTCACTGATAGGGCTGCGTGATAGAGGATTAAATGTCTTGCCGGTGAGCGGGAGCCTGGTATCCACCTGGATCGGCCCCTTGCCATCCAGCGGAAGACCGGCACCGTCGATGACGCGCCCCAGGAGGGCGTCGCTCACTGCCGCCTCGCACACCCGCCCCGTGGGGATCACCCGGGCGCCCTGCTCCAGACCGCGGATATCTCCAGTAGGCATGAGGTAAAGGCTCTCGCCGGAAAACCCCACCACCTCGGCCTCGATGCTGGTGCCATCATTGGCTATGACGTCACACTGGCCACCAATGGCGGCGCGGCATCCCACCGCCTCCAGGGTAAGACCCACCATGCGGGTAAGCTTGCCTTCCAGGGCCATACCGCGATTGTCCCCCAGCCTGGCGTGGGCGTTGGCCAGTCTCTCTGCCCAGATACCGAATCTCTCGGTCTGCGGGATGCTCCTCCTCATCTGTTGCTATCGCCCTCGCTGTCATCGTGGGTGCGTTCACCGCCCAGCAAGGTCGCAATCATAGCCGCCAGCCTGGACTCCAGGGTGGCGTCTATCTGTGAGGTGTCTGTTATAACCTTACATCCTCCACGGTCCAGGACCGGGTCCTCGACTATGGACCAGACCAGGTCCTTATCCGATACCTCGAATATCTCCCGTACCAGTTTCGCATCTTCCGGGTGCAGGACCAGACTGATGTTGCGGGCAGATACGGGAAGCAGGGAGAGGGCCTCGCGCACCACACCGATGATCTGGTTCGGGTCCAGCTTGACCTCGCGCCGCACCAGTTGTCTCACCATGGAGATGGTCAGACTTATCAGCTCACGCTCCACCTGTTCATCCAGCTCTTTGAAGGGGGTGTTCAGGGCCGAGAGCAGCTGGTCCATCATCTCGGCCTTTTCTCTGATCTCGTTTCTGGCCCCGGCCAGGGCCTCTCTGTGACCGTACTCGAACCCCTCTTTCCGGCCACGCTCAAATCCCTCCTTATGGGCCTGACTCTGCACATGCTCCAACTGCTCGGCGGTCAACAGCGATCCTCTGGCCTCACGCACGGTCACATCCGTGGCGCTACGGATCATCTCAGGCGGCTGCCAATGCCTGACCTCATCCTGGTTTTCTGAGTGGATGATCTTAGATGAACTCTTCTCCACCTGAGCCTCCAAGGTTGATCTCGCCGGCATCCGACAATCTTCTGGCTACTTGCAGGATCTCCTTCTGCGCGGCCTCGACATCACTCACACGGGCCGGTGGGGCCGCCTCCAGGTCATCCTTCAACATCTCGGAGGCCCTTTGCGACATGTTCTTGAATATCTTCTCCTTCAGGGCATCATCGGCACCGCGCAGGGCCAGGAGCAGTTGATCGGATGCGATCTCACGCAGCAGCGTCTGGAAGCCACGATCATCGATATCGATGAGGTTCTCGAAGGTGAACATGTTGTCCTGGATCTCTTGGGCCAGTTCCTGATCCACCCCTTCAACCTGCTCCATGATCTGTGTCTCGATAGTCCCCTCCACCAGATTGAGGATATCCGCTGCCGCCTTGATACCGCCCAGGGAGGCCGACTTGACGTTGGATGCGCCTGAGAACTGATTATCCAGGATCTGATCCAGTTCCTGCAGGGCGGCCGGCTGGATACCATCCAGAGTAGCGATACGCATGATGATGTCGGTACGCACGCGATCCTGGAACTCGGACAGCACCTCTGCGGCCTGGTCGGGGTCGAGGAACGACATCACGATGGCGATGATCTGGGGATGTTCGTATCGAATGATCTCGGCCACTGAGCGCGCGTCCATCCACTTGAGCTGCTCCAGGCCCTTGCTGTTTCTACCCAGCAGGATCCGATCGATAACGCTACCCGCCTTGTCCTGCCCCAGGGCCTGGGTCATTACATTGCGGATATACTCATCGGAGTTCATACCCAGGGCGGTCTGAGTTCCCAAGGTGGAGACGAAGGCGTTCATTACCTGCTCCATCTCCGCCGTGGATACATTGTGCAGACCGGCCATGGCCGAACCCAGATCCTGGACCTCCTTCGGACCCATGTGGGCAAGGACCGTTGCCGCATCTTTTTCGCCCAGGGCCAACATCAGGATGGCGGCGCGCTCTACACCCTTCATCCCCTCAGTTGAAGTTTCGCGTTTTTTCTCAGGCATCGTCTGCTACCCAACTTTTGACAACTTGCGCGACCCGTTTCGGATCATCATTCACCATCTGACGAGCGGCCTTGAGGGTGTCTTCATACTTTGCCGGTCCAGGCAGCTGTACCGCCTCTCCCTCTTGGGACTGCGCCATATACCCGCCTTGCGCCGCCATCTGGCCCGCAACCCCGGCCGGGATCGGCATGGCGCCTGGGTGCTGGGCATATACCGGTGTGGCAATCAGCTTCTTCAAGGTCGGCATCAACACTACAAATATTAGTACCAGAACCAGCGCCACACCACCGACCTGCTTGGCTATATCCCATACCCACGCCTCTTCCCAAATGGGTATCTCCGGGAGGGCCGCAGGTGGCTCCGGTATCTGGAAGGCCGCATTTACCACCCGGACACTGTCTCCGCGCTGGGCGCTATAACCAATGGCCTCTTTCACCAGGGCGCTGATACGGCTGATCTCTTCCGGAGTGCGCTCCCTGCTGCTGACAGTACCGTCTTCCGCCGTGCTGACAGTATTATCCACCACCACGGCCACGGACAGCCGCCTCAGATTGCTTGCCGAGAGCCTGGTGTGACTGATGGTCTTGTCCAGTTCGTAGTTACGCGTGGCGCGCTTGCTGCTGTTGAGGGGTGATTCCGCAGCTGCGGCTCCCGCCTGACCTCCGGCAATCTGAGGTGCCGTACCGGCGGCCGGGGGCTGATTGCTGATGGCGCCAGGCACGCCCTGCGCCGCAGAGAGCTTACTACTCTCTTCATTCACCTGTTCACTCCTCAGGGCCGGCATATCCGGGTTGAAGCGTTCTGCGGTCTGCTCGGTCAGGGTGAAGTCCACCTCGGCGGTCACCTGGGCGCTGATGTTATCTTCCCCCAGGAATGGTATTAGTATATCCACCACCCGTCTTCTGTAGTGCTCTTCCAGGTTCTTGGTGTATTCAAACTGATTGGCCGTAAGCATCATCTCGCGCGTATCCATATCCGCGCTCAGTAGCGTCCCCTTCTGGTCCACCACCGTAACCTTGCTGGCCTCAAGCTCCGGCACACTGGCCGCCACCAGATGAACAATGGATGCCACCTGCGACTTTTCCAGTTTACGTCCGGCAAACAGCTTAACCACCACAGAGGCGCTGGGGGCGTTTTTCTTTCTGACAAAGACCGACTGTTTCGGAGTGGCTAGGTGTACCCGGGCACTCTGTACCGGAGATAGGGTTGAGATGGTACGGGCCAGTTCACCCTCCAGGGCACGATGGAATCTGGCCGCCTCCACCGCCCTGCTGGTGCCCAGTCCGGTCTCCTGCTGCAGCAGTTCAAAACCCATGCTGTTACCATGCGGCAATCCCTCTCCGGCAAGCTTCAACCTGGCCTGATGCAGATCCTTACTCGCAACCAGCACCGCACCGGTGGATTCATCCACCTTGAACTGGATATTTGACTGCTCCAGGGCTGCCACCACCTCGGCGGCATCCTTCTGGGAGAGGTTTCCATACAACATGCTGTAGGTCGGTGTCTGAGACCAGAGCACCACAGCAACACCCAGCGCCACGCTGGCGGCGATGCTGATCATGATCATCAACTGCCGCAGGATTGGATTGCTGGCCAAACTCACGGTCTGAGGGGCTAACATCCCCCCCTTGCCTGTTGTGTCGTTGTCTGCCATTTAGTGCTGACCTCGCCCTTAAACTAAAATATTACTTAAAATACAAATGGTTATATCGGCATATTCATGACTTCTTTGTAGGCGTCAACCAACTTGTTGCGCACCTGAACCATGGTCTCGAATGAGATGCTGGACTTCTGGACCGCTATCATCACCTGCGCCAGATCCACATCGCCCGCACCTGTCTCAAACGCCTTTTTCATGGCCCCGGCCTCGAGCTGCGCCTCGTTGACCCCATCGATAGACTGCTTCAGAAGCTGACTGAAATCGTTCCCGGCGCTCTCTTCAGGACGCACCGGCTGGGCTGCCGCCTGGGCCGCCATGATCCGCATCTGTGCCAATACCTGACTGATCTCTGTGCTGCTCATATCTTCACCACTTTCGTCACATTTTTGTCATCTACAATGTTTATGCACTTTTTACACCAGTTTTAGCCGTTAGCCCGGTATGGGAATACCGGCCTCACGCAGTCGCGCTATCTTGTAGCGCAGTGTCCTCTGGCTGATACCGAGTTTCGCCGCTGCATTCTTGCGGCTGCCGTTTTCGTCCCGCAGGGCATCCAGGATCATCTGCTCCTCTACGGAGCGCAGATCATCATTCAGCCTGCCCTTGCCGGCGTCATGCTGTTCCACATCGTGCGTTTCCGCCTCTTCATTGAAGGTCAGATCATCCCTGCTGATCTCGTTGCCAGAGCTGAGTATCAATGCGCGCTGCATGACGTTATCCAGCTCCCGTGCATTGCCGGGCCAGGGATGGGCGATCAGCGCCTGTTGCGCCTCTTCACTCAATCTCTTACCGGTGATCCCCTGCTGGGCACAGTGTCGGTTCAGAAACAACTCGGCCATCGGGATGATGTCCTGAGTGCGTCTCCGCAGTGGTTCCAGATAGAGGGGGAATACGTTGAGACGGAAAAACAGGTCTTCGCGGAAGCGGCCGGCGGCCACCTCTTCCCGCAGGATCCGGTTGGAGGTGGCCAGCACCCTGACATCCAGCGGGATGATCTTGCGTCCGCCCAGGCGTTCCACCTCTCGCTCCTGCAGCACACGCAGGAGTTTGGCCTGCAGATTCAGACTCATCTCCGAGATCTCATCCAGCAGCAGGGTGCCGCCCTGGGCCTGTTCGAACTTGCCGGGCGCGGAGCTGTGGGCGCCGGTGTAGGCACCCTTCTCATAACCGAACAGCACCGCCTCCAGCATATTATCCGGTATGGCGGCGCAGTTGATGGCAATGAAGGGCCCATCCGCCCTGTTTGAGTTACGGTGGATGTATCTGGCGAATACCTCCTTGCCGGTACCGCTCTCGCCACCGATCATCACGGTGACATCACTGGAAGCCACCTTCTTGGCCAGCTCCAGCAGTCTGCGGGATTTGCCGTCGTCCGCCACCACGCCTTCATCCGTATCCTGATTCAGACTGAGCACCGCCTTCTCTACCTTTTCCACCAGCACACTGGCCTCAAACGGCTTGGCCAGATAGTCCACCGCACCGTCGCGCATGGCGGAGACCGCCTTTTCTATATTGCCGTAGGCGGTCATGAGCAGGACAGGTATGCTGGGATAGATGTGCTTAACCTGGGTCATGAGCTCATGGCCGTCCATGGGGCGCATCTGCACATCACTAACTACCATACCCACCGGTTTTTGCTGCATGATCTCCAGGGCGGACTTGCCATCACAAGCCGACTCTACCTGGTATCCTGCCAGCTCCAGTGTCTCACACAGGGCCTCCCGCAGTGTTGGATCGTCTTCAGCTACTAAAACAGTTGCCTGGCTCATACAGCAGCCCTCCGCAGGATTGGTGTTGATTTATCGAATTCGGTCTTGACCGGCTCCACCGAAAAGTTTTCCGGCAAAGGAACCATAGGCAGCTCAATACTGAAACTGGCGCCCTCTCCCTCACGGGAGTGCAAGGCGATCTTGCCGTTGTGGTCCAGGATGACCGCCTGCACCACCGCCAGGCCCAGCCCGGTGCCACTGCTGCTGGTGGTAAAGAATGGATCGAACACCTTGTCTTTGATCTCATGGGCGATACCAGGACCGTTGTCACCGATGGTTAGACTCAAGTTCTTATCGCCTGACAAGGCCAACTCTACGGTCAATCTCACGCCTGCCCCGCCGTGTTTCAGGGAGTTGGTGGCGATATTCATAATGGAGCCCTGCAGGGCGTCACGGTTTCCGGAGACGATGCATCTGCCAGGAATATGGTTGCTAAATGCGATCTCGGCCTCGGCCTTCTTCAGCCCCGGATCCAGCATCTGGATGGTCTCTTCCAGCAGGGTGATGAGATCAAACAGTTCCGGTGTGTACTGACCGCCCCTGGTGAAGGCCAGCATGTCGTTGATCTGGCGTTCCATGAGCTGCAGGCTTACCTTGATCCTCTCGGAGAAACGTTCTCTTCGCTCAGGCTCGAGATCTCCATTGCTTAAGTGGGAGGCATAGAGCAGCGCGGAAGACAGGGGGGTGCGAATCTGATGGGCCAGTTGCGCCGCCATCTTGCCCATGGTGCTGAGGCGTTGCCGGCGATTCAGCCGTTCCTGCAGTTCACGGGTCTCTGTGACATCCAGAAAGAGCAGGATACGTCCCTTATCATCGCCCAGCGTGCGTTCGGTCATACTTACCAGCCGTCCGTTGTTCAGGCTTAGTTCTTTCCCATGCTGCTCAGGTTGGAAGTTTGCTGTATAGATAGTGTTCCAGACCTGATCCGTCTGAATGGATTTAAACAGCTCTGCGGCGGATGGATTGAACTGTTCTACCCGGTCTTCTCCGTCCAGCACCACCACCGCAGCCGGCAGTGCATCCAGCAGTTGGGCGAGCCGGTTGGCCAGAAGCTCCTTTTCCGCCAGCTGGCGCATGCGCTCTGACCTGGCGGTAGCCAGTTCGGCACTGAGATGCTCGACCTGCCCCTGGAGTTGCTGGTATGAGTCGACCAGCTGTTCAGACACCTGATTGAACACCTGGAAGGCGTCTTCAAGTTGACTTTGATTGAGCGGTTGTCCGCTATCTATCTGCATATTCCACTACCAATTGATCTGTCTGGTTATAGATTCAACTGGTTAATTGCAATATGTGTGCCGATTTATATTTTTCTTCTATTTCAATAAGATACGAAGGTTTAGTTTTTTTGAGTCAAATATATGACTTGGATCATACCCTCTGGATGCCATATTTACGTAACTTCTCCACCAGGGTGGTCCGGCGCATCTTTAATGACTTGGCCGCGTGGGCGACAACACCATCGGATTCATCCAGGGCCTGTCTGATCAGCGATAGCTCCATATCGCTAAGGTGGGCCTTAAGATCGAGTCCATCTTTGGGGAGACGCGGACCGGAACGGATGGAGCCAGGTTCATCCCCCTGCATATTGACGATGGGAAGCACATACTCCCCATCTCCGGAAGGGACATCTATCCCCTCACGAAACTTCTCCGGAAGTTCCTTAACATCCACCACTCCATATGGGTAGAGGATGGCCAGACGCTCGATCAGGTTGGCCAGTTCCCGCACGTTTCCCGGCCAATTATAGTGTGACAAGGCGGCCACTGCAGCAGGTGTAAGCCGCACCGAGCCGCGCCTCTCGGTCTCGATCCTGGATATCAGGTCATTCACCAGCACGGCTATGTCCTCGACCCTCTCCCGTAGCGGCGGCACCTCAATGGGGAATACATTCAGGCGGTAGTAGAGGTCCTCACGGAATTTCCCATCCTGAATCAACTCCTCCAGGTTGCGGTGGGTCGCTGCTATAATGCGCACACTACACTGTATGGTCTTGTTGCTGCCTACCCGCTCGAATGACCTCTCCTGCAGCACCCGCAGGATCTTTACCTGCATCGGGAGACTCATATCACCTATCTCGTCCAGAAACAGCGTGCCGCCCTCGGCCATCTCAAACCTGCCCTGTCTGGAGTTGATCGCACCGGTAAATGCGCCCTTTTCATGCCCGAAGAGTTCGCTCTCCAACAGGTCTGAAGGTATGGCGCCACAATTGACCGGGACAAACGGTTTGCCCTTTCTGTTGGAATGGAAGTGGAGTTTACGGGCAACCACCTCCTTGCCGGTACCAGACTCTCCCAGAATAAGCACCGTTGCCTCTGAATCCGCCACCTGCTCAATCATGCGATTGATCCGAATGGTGGCACGACTGTTACCGGAAAAACTCCTGAACAGCTCCAATTTTCTCGCAGTGGTCTCCCCCGCGCCCTTATTCTCCAGATAGAGCTGGGCGCGAGAAAGTGAATTCATCAGTTCAGAGTAACTGGTAGGCAGTGATATCTCCCCAAGGACACCGCTGATGGATGGCCTCTTCTTCCATGGGCCAGCCTTGTCATTAAGCAGAAACAGGGCCGGGGCATGCTCAATCTCATTAAGTGCGTTCACCAGCCTGCCACAGGCATCTTCGCCTATAGCCGGCGAGAGCAGAATGGCCATATATTGTTCCTTCTCCTGCAGGTGCTTTTCGATGGAATCGACATCGTCATCGACCTGAAGGGAATAATCGACGAACTCCAGGATACTTTTCAGATAACCTATCCTGGCTTCGTCACTGTCAAGCAACAGCACATTTCCACAGATATGGGGGTTCTTCTGCCTGGCCTGTTCTGACATGCGATAAGTTTCTCTTTTTGATCCAAAAAATAGCTGGGAATGGCGAATTACCGCTGAGTAAAACACTATACGGAGAATATGTCAAAATAACGTCAGATTACAAAGCTAGACGTAACTGCATTGAATATATGGTAATTACGAATTACGTTCTTATTTTCTAGCCCGATCTGGACTGGGCAATCATCCGCCTGTGGTGACGAAAGATCATCTTTTGCAGTTGATCCCGTACCGATTCCCCCATCTCCTCAAACCTGGCGCAGACCACCGCCCCGGGGCCAGAACCGGAAACTGAGATCACGCAGGCGGCCAGCTTCAATGGCTCCGGTACCCGATCATCGATGTAAAGACTGATCCATATCTCATCTCCCATCCCAGGTGGATCTCCCAGGCAGTTCCATTCTATCCCGGCGGCGGCGAGCCTGGTGTGCGTTGTATCTGGCAGATCGCTCTTCTCTCTCTCCATCCTGGATACCATCTCCAAAAGCAGATTTACCTTTGCCTCCAGCCTTACTACAGCTGATTCTGTCTCAGACTCGTCATCGCCCTTCTCCCTAATCTGATCGCTAAGCATGTTGACGCAGCGCATCACATGTTCATTATGCTCAGCGATACGCGCATAATTTTCCGCTTGGGCATCATCGCTCCTTGCACTCCATACAAGTGGTAATCGGTCCTCATACACAAGGGTGTCTGCAAGGGGATTTATCTCTGAATTTGTCATCTATTCCTCGGTGTCGACTTGACAGATCAACGGCAGCATCATAGAAAGAAGTTTCATCATCCATTATAGGTGTTCTGATCTTGAACGAAATACCTCTAGGCATGCTGTTTGGCATGCTTGTCATCCTGATCCTTCTATCGGCCTTTTTCTCCGGATCTGAAACTGCGCTGATGACCATCAATCGTTATCGCCTACGCCATCTGAAAAACAGCGGTCATCCTGGCGCCACGCGGGCCCTGAATCTTTTAAAGCGTCCGGACCGTCTAATAGGTCTAATCCTGCTTGGAAACAACTTTGTAAACATCCTGGCATCCTCACTGGCAACTGTCATAGCGATCAGGATGGGGATCAAAGATCCCATAGCGGTTGCCGCCGGACTGTTGACCTTTGTTATCCTGATCTTCGCCGAGCTTGCACCCAAGACCCTGGCCGCGCTGCACCCGGAAAGGCTGGCCTTCCCGGCGGCCTTTATCTACAAGCCTCTGTTGAAAATCCTCTATCCGATAATCTGGTTGGTAAATGTTATCGCCAACGGCCTGTTGAAATGGTTCGGGGTCTCCCCAGAAGGCGGAAACGATCAGAACCTAAGCCAGGATGAACTGCGCACGGTGGTGGCAGAGGCCGGGGCTATGGTCCCCAAACGGCATCAGAAGATGTTGCTCAGCATACTGGACCTGCAGAAGGTAACGGTTGAAGAGATCATGATCCCGCGCAATGAGGTGGACGGCATCGATCTGGAAGATAGTATCGATGAGATCATCACCCAACTCCAGAACGGTTTCTACACCAGGATCGTGGTGTTCGATCATGGTATAGATAATCTGGTGGGTATCATCCATATCCGGAATGCCATGGTCGCACTGACTCAGGGGGAACTGACCAAGGAGAAGATAAGAGAGATCGCGGAAGAGCCCTACTTCATACCTGAGGGCACACCGCTCAACCGACAGCTACTCAACTTCCAGCGGGAGAAAAAGGGGTTTGGCCTGGTGGTGGACGAATATGGCGATCTGCTGGGTCTGGTTACCCTGGCCGACCTGTTGGAAGAGATCGTGGGTGAATTTACCACCGACCCATCCGACAGCGTTCCCGATGTGCTGCCGCAGGAAGATGGCAGCTTCCTGGTAGCAGGCAGTGCAGAGGTGCGGGAGCTGGTAAAGGTCTTCAAGTGGGAGCTCCCGGAAAACGGTCCCAGGACCGTCAACGGCCTCATCATAGAATATCTTGAAACCATACCGCAGCCAGGCACATCCCTGCTTCTAGCTGGCTACCCCATTGAGATCATGCAGACCCACGACAATGCTGTGAAGATGGTCAAGATTTGGCCAGATCAACGCAAAGAATTCCCCAGCGACTGAATCCAACAAAATAAAAAATGGTATACTCAAAGCCGGCGTAGATAATTTATCTACTGTGTTCCTGTCTGCTTATATAACACATGAATAACGATCAACAAGATATCGATACCGCGACAAATCTGGAGCAGAACAAGGAAGAGACTGAATTTGACAAGATTGTCCGTAATCTAGATGCACTGCCCCAGGGTTATGTCCAGGTAATAAACGGCGACCATATCGGGCGCATCATTGCCCTGAATCGCTCCATGACGCGCCTGGGATTATCCGCCAACTCCTGCGCCATAGTGTCCCATCGCGGCAGCGCAGGATACTTTATCGCACCACTGGAAGGGGATCTATATCCACTGATAAACGGCAAACCCACAGGAGATGCCACCATACCTCTGGACGACGGGGCTATTATCGAAATAGATGGCATACAGATGAAATTCCATAAAGGAAACCATATCTCTGCCGATAACACCCGATAAGACACAACGATATTAGACGAAGAGGAACCGACATGATGTCCAGTGAAGAAGGCGAGAATAGACGCAGATTTAAACGTGTACTGTTTGATGCTGATACCAGGATTGAAGGGGACGCAGTAGACACGCCTGCCAAACTGATCGATATCTCCCTCAACGGCGCCCTGTTGCAGAGACCTAAACACTGGTCTACCTCCATCGGTGAAAATCTATCGATCTCTATCAAGCTGGGTCAGGATGAGGATATTTTCATACACATGCAGGCCAAGGTCGCCCATATAGAAGAGGATAAGATCGGGTTGCATTGTGAGCACATAGATATGGATAGCATCACCAACCTGCGCCGCCTGATAGAGCTTAATCTTGGAGAGACCGAACTGCTGGAACGTGAACTGGCGGCGCTGGGCTAAGTGGTTAGGATTATTCTGGCATACCCTGCCATAGCATTTTGTAACCCATCTCATATGTATCGCTGCAATACTCACTCAATGCATCGAATCTCTCTTTAAACACGGCATCGGCATGGGAGCGTTCATGTTGCTCAAAGGATCTCCAATAGGTCATTATAACCAGATGCCCTTCGGTCTCTTTGCTTGGATCAAATGACCCATGCTCCGAGACAAAACCTGAATACTCAAAGACCTGCCCACCGATAAAACCACCCTCTTCATCGCCATAGGTGTTTTTGACCACATTGCACATCTCACCCAGGGCCAACTCCACGTCTTCCGAGGTAACTCCCTGCTTCAGCTTGATGACGTTAAACAACATCACTGCGCCAAACGGTATGGTGATTGGTTCAAACATATTTTTATCTCCAGTTATCTTTTCCTGATTAAATAGTAGACAACTATTAAGAGATCAAATTGCATCCAACGCGTCGCTCAGGCGATCAACCGCCACCACCTCAATGCCGTCGACCGGTTTCTTCGGGGCGTTGGCCCTGGGCAGTATCACCCGTTTGAAGCCATGCTTGGCCGCCTCCTGCAGACGCTCCTGTCCGTTGGGGACCGGACGGATCTCACCGGCCAGACCCACCTCGCCGAAGATGGCCAGATCATGAGGTAAGGGCCTGTCCCGAAAGCTGGACAACACCGCCAGCAGTACCGGAAGGTCTGCAGCGGTCTCGGTGATACGCACCCCTCCCACCACGTTGATATATACATCCTGATCGAACATGGCGATACCGCCATGGCGGTGCAGTACCGCCAGGAGCATATTCAGTCGATTCTGGTCCATCCCCAGGGTGACCCGCCTGGGATTGGCCAGATGGCTCTCATCCACCAGGGACTGCACCTCCACCAGCAGAGGGCGCGTACCCTCGCGGGTCACCAGGATGGCGCTGCCCGGCACCTCATCCTGGTGCCTGGATAGAAAGATGGCTGATGGGTTGGTCACCTCACGCAGTCCCTTGTCGGTCATGGCGAATACACCCAGTTCATTCACCGCACCGAAACGGTTCTTGATGGTGCGGATGAGGCGAAACTGACTGCCCTGCTCCCCTTCGAAATAGAGCACGGTATCCACCATGTGCTCCAGCACCCTGGGACCGGCCAGGGTCCCCTCCTTGGTCACATGTCCCACCAGGAAGATGGCGGTGCCCATCTGTTTGGCAAAGCGCACCAGCTGCGCCGTCGCCTCCCGCACCTGGGCCACTGATCCCGGGGCGGACTGCAACATCTCGGTATATACGGTCTGGATGGAATCGATCACCATCACACTGGGACGCTCTATGGCAGCCTGCTTCAGGATGGTCTCGACACAGGTCTCTGTGAACAGCTTGAGACCGTCACAGGGCAGACCCAAGCGATGGGCGCGCATGCTGATCTGCTCCGGTGACTCCTCTCCGCTGATGTAGAGGGTGGAGACATCGCCCTGAAACCTGGTCATGGCCTGGATCAGCAAGGTCGATTTACCGATGCCGGGATCCCCGCCGATCAGGACCACCGAGCCGGAGACCAGGCCACCGCCCAACACCCGGTCCAGTTCATTGATTCCAGTGGAGATGCCCCTGTTTTGGGATGGCTCCACCTCGGACAGGGAAAAGACCTGGGGGGTGGGGATGGCACCGGCATAGCCTGAAAAGCGGCTGTTTTTTGTCTCTTTGGATGGGGCGGCCGTCTCACTCAGGCTGTTCCAGGCGCCACAATCCGGACATTGGCCCGACCACTTGGGGAAGACGCCACCACAGTCACTGCAACAGTAGGCTGTCTTGGACTTGGCGCTCACGAGCTCCGGCCTTGGACAAACTCCACCCGGTCGGTGAGCTGACAAAACAGCTCATAGGAGATGGTTCCGGCCTGTTCCGCGATGATCTCTGCAGGCAGCCCTTCGCCCCAGAGGGTAACCCGGTCGCCGACCCTGGCCTGTGGCTGGGTTCGCAGATCGACGGTGATGGTATCCATGGAGACCCGGCCCACAATAGGGACCCTCTCACCGTTCAGCAACACCGGCGTACCTGAAGGGACATGTCTTGGATAGCCGTCTCCATAGCCGATCGCTACCGCACCGATGGTCATGTCCTCCGGGCAGATCCAGGTCTTGCCATAACCCACCCCATCACCCTTGCTGAAATTGCGTATCGCATACAGGTTGCTCTGCAACGTCATCACCGGGCGCAGGCCATCCTCCACACCGGTCTTGCCGATGAAGGGAGATGACCCATATAGCATGATACCGGGACGCACCCAGTCCAGGTGGGAGTCAGGCCAGCTCAATATGCCGCCGGAATTGGCGATACTTCCCATGGCCCCGGTCTGCTCGATCAGAGGCAGGAGCAGGCGTATCTGATGATCGGTCTCAGGATTTTCCGGGTCGTCGGCGTTGGATAGATGGGTCATGAGCCCCACTCCATCCGCCACCGACGGACAGGCGCACAGGGCCTGATAGGCTCCCATGGCCTCGGTTACGGGGAATCCCAGTCTATGCATGCCGGTATCCACCTTGAGCCAGCAGGTCACAGGGGCAGGGAGAGATTGTTGTTGCAGTACGGACAGCTGTCCCGGTTCGTGTATCACCAGATGCAGGGCATGGGCCTCCGCCTGGACCAGCTCATCCGGATCGAAAAAACCGGCCAGGACCACGATCGGAGTTGTAACTCCCGCCATACGCAGCTCTACACCCTCGCCCACCCTGGCCACGGCAAAGGCGTCCGCATCCTTTAAGGCATCGGCCGTGGCCAGCATGCCGTGGCCGTAGGCATCGGCCTTCAGCATGGCCATCACCCGACTGGTGGGTGCTGCTGTGCGCACCTGCCGCAGGTTGTGCTCAAGAGCGGAGTGATCGATAAAGGCCTGAGGACCGAGTCCCATCAGTAGTCCTCGGCACCATAGACATCGTTGGCGTAGTTTTCGAACTTGGTATATTGACCCAGGAAGGTGAGCCGCACCTTGCCGATGGGGCCGTTTCTCTGCTTGCCGATGATGATCTCGGCGCTCCCCTTGTCCGGGCTATCCTCGTTATAGACCTCGTCCCGGTAGATAAACACCACCAGATCGGCATCCTGCTCGATACTTCCTGACTCTCTCAGATCAGACATCACCGGGCGCTTGTTGGGACGCTGCTCCAGATTACGGTTGAGCTGGGACAGGGCTATAACCGGCACGTTCAGCTCCTTGGCCAGGGCCTTGAGCGAGCGCGAGATAAACGATATCTCCGTGGCCCGGTTCTCCCCGGCCGATGGTGCCTGCATCAGCTGCAGGTAGTCGATGACAATCAAACCCAGATCACCGTATTCACGCTTCAGACGGCGCGCCTTGGCCCTGATCTCGGTCGGTGTCATGGCGGCGGTATCATCGATAAACAGGGGGGCCTCGGCCAAGATACTCACTGCGGATGTGAGGCGCGGCCACTCGTCATCCTCCAGCTTGCCGGTACGCACCCGATGCTGATCGATGCGGCCCAGTGATGACATCATGCGCATGGCCAGGGAGTCGCCCGGCATTTCCATACTGAAGACCGCCACCGGCACCTTATTTTTGATGGCCACGTTCTCCGCGACATTCATGGCGAAGGTGGTCTTACCCATGGAGGGTCGCCCGGCAACGATGATCAGATCTGCCGGCTGCAGGCCTGAGGTCATCTCGTCGAAATCTGAAAAACCTGAGCCAAGACCGGTTATGGGTTCATCCTGCTGAAACAGGGTCTCTATCCGGTCCACCGCCTTGGTGAGAAGATTCTTTATGGAGGCAAACCCACCGCCACCGCGGGACATCTGCTCAGATATCTCGAACACCTTCTGCTCAGCCACATCCAGCAGCTCGGTGCTATCCTTACCCTCTGGCCGGAAACCACTGTCGGCGATCTCTGTGCCAACCTTGATCAGCTGACGCATGACCGAGTACTCACGCACGATATCGGCATAGGCCCGGATGTTGGCCGCACTGGGGGTATCTTTGGCCAGGGTACCCAGATAGGCCAGCCCACCCACATCCCCCAGGACCCCGACCCGCTCCAGCTCTTCAGACAGGGTGATCACATCAAAGGGCTTGCTCTGCTCGGCGAGACCGTGAATGGCGCGAAAGATGAGCTGATGTTCCCGACGATAAAAGTCTAGATCCACCACCCGGTCGGCGATCTGATCCCAGGCGCTGTTCTCCAACATGAGACCGCCCAGAACTGACTGCTCACCCTGGATTGAATGGGGTGGTACCCGCAGGTTATCAGGGGCTGATTCGCCCGAAAACATAGCTGGTGAAAAGGCCTGTTCTTGCATCTCTGGTTCTGCTAACCCGTTATTATTTATAGTGAAATTTGCGATTAAAGCGATTGAAGCATCGTATGTTCAGCTCGCGCCGGACCGTACGCACTGCATCTCTGCCAGAAAACATATCATAAACCCTGGAGCTAATGATCGCTACAGATTTGACCAGACCCAGATCGCAAAATCCGGACAACAAAAAACCGGTCCGGGATAGATTCTCCCGGACCGGCCTTATCTGATATGGAAAACCCTTGAGTGATCAAGGGGTTCCTATCTATTCTCCCGCTGCCTCCGGGACAATCGACAGTTTCAGCACGGCATCCACATCGGTGTGCAGGTGAATCATCACCTCGAAATCGCCGATGAGGTGGAATGGGCCTTCCGGCAGGCGCACTTCGCGCTTCTCTATCTCCACTCCGGCGTCAGTTGCGGCCTGGGCGATATCGGCTGTACCCACAGAACCGAACAGCTTACCTTCATCACCGGCTTTGCTGCTGATGCTGATGCTGAGCTGCTCAATCTTGGACTTGCGCTCTTCAGCTGCTGCCAGAGCCTCGGCGGCCTCCTTCTCCAGCTCTGCGCGACGTGCCTCAAAGGCCTCCAGGTTTTCTTTGGTGGCAAAAACGGCACGGCCGGTAGGCACCAAATAGTTTCTTCCATACCCAGCCTTAACGGTGACCTTATCACCAAGAGCACCCAGGTTTTCAATCTTTTGTAACAGAATAACTTCCATCGTAGCTACCTCTGAAAGGTGTAATCTAACTTAACTTGCCTCGCCCGGACCTTCACCCTTTCCGAAACGGGACCTGAAATCCAAAAAGGCATCCAATACTCCAATGGTTGCCAACATAAGCACCATATAGTGCATGCCGACGATCAGCATTACGTATATACCAATCAACCAGCCTGGGTTGGCATTGAGCTTGGCCACAACTCCGTGTGCCATAGCCAACCCTTGCAGCAGATATGCCATTACCAGCAATAGGGCCACATAATTCAGCAACTGGCCGCCGGTATTCATACCCGTAGACGCCAATGCAATCACAACAACTGCCAATATGGCCAGAGGTCGCGGCAACATAAGTTGGTGAAACTCGCCTCTGAACCCTCCCGGGTTATACAACAGCGATTGCCACCAACGCGCCAACAGCAGTGACCCCATCAATTGCAGAAAAAAACCAGCTGCAATCATGCCCGTCATCCAATGAGATACCACATTCAGCAGGAGTTTTCTTTGCTCCGCCTCCAGCCCCTGGGACTGGGTAAGGTTCTCAATTATCGGCCCCAACACCTTGTGCCATTGGGCCGCCGGATCGCTGAATTGCAGATAGTGGATCGCTATCAGCAACAATCCGAACACAAGCGCCAATGTAGTTGTATATGCCAGTGACCTGCTTGACCTTAACATCAGGGCCAATATCCAGATCGGCAACCATAACAACAACGTGGCGCCAGCTACTGCTATAACATTCACCTGCACCAGCATGGCCAACAAAGCACATGCTCCGGCGCTTAATAACGCAACTAACAAACCGTCCCGCAGTCCTATCCTGAGTGTTACCAGAGCCACTCCGGCAGAACTTATTATCGCTAACGGAGGAAACAGTATCGATAACAGAGCGATGATACTAATCGCCATTACCGCCTGCGATCTCCCCTGCATCACAAAGGATGCCAGTAAACGCATATTCCTATCCGCACCTCCAACGCATGGGAGCTAAGCCCAGACGTTGAAAAAAATTACTTGTGCTTATCGGTGTACGGCAGCAAAGCAACATAACGTGCCTGCTTGATTGCCGTAGAAAGCTGGCGCTGATACTTGGCCTTGGTACCGGTAATACGGCTTGGAACAATGTTGCCAGTCTCGCTGATGTAAGCCTTTAACAGATTTAGATCTTTATAATCAATATCTGTAATGTTCTCTGCGGTAAACCGGCAGTATCTTCTGCGACGAAAATAACGTGACATACTTAATCTCTCCAAATAATCTGATGTGGCCGATCTTTACGGCCATCGAAAGCTATTACCTTAATGTATATAAGGTGAGAAGACCGGACTTATTCAGCTTCCGCCTCATCTCCGTCGTCTTCATCGTAAGACTCGTCTTCCTCAGATACATCTTCCGCTTTCTCTTCTCTATCGTCCTGAGACTTGGCCAAAGGAGAAGGATCTGTGATCGGGCCCTTGCGCTTGATTACCATATTGCGCAAAACGGCATCGTTGAAACGAAAAGCGTTTTCCAGTTCGCTTAAGGCCTCGCCATCGCACTCAATGTTCATGAGAACGTAATGGGCCTTCGGCAGTTTTTGGATAGGATAAGCAAGTTGGCGACGACCCCAGTCTTCCAGACGGTGGATGCGACCACCCTTGGATTCGATGGTTGAGCGATAGCGCTCAATCATACCTGGGACCTGCTCACTCTGGTCCGGATGAACCAGAAAAATAATCTCATAATGTCTCATAATTGCCCCTTTCGGATTAAGCCTCCCGCACACAGGCGGTGAAGCAAGGAGTCGCATGGAAGTTACTCCATGCGGTAAAAGCAGCGCATTTTACCCGTGACGAACGCTGTATGCAACGGAAATACCAGGAATTTCACATAGAAAGGCAAAAAATCGGCCCGACCCTGTTACCCAGAAGGCTATTTATCAGCCTATCCAGACAATACCTATATGTGCAGGCCATCCTCGTCTGGGGAGTGTTTGCCGGCATAAGTCTTATTTAAGGGGCATCTGAGTTATTGCATTTCTGTCATCCCCGCATAGGCGGGGATCCAGCAGAATCAGACGGATAGATTGACTAAGTCGTCGCCTTTGACGATCCCGCCAGTGCTGGCACTGTGGTAAACGGACGTACCGTGTACCGACCGAAGGGTGGAATGGTCAATTGATCAGCGGTTACTTAAGAATCTCAATTCTCTCTGATCGAATCATCATACCTGATCTCAAAATGCAGCTTATGCCTGGCCTCTTCACTGGCCAGCGCCAGCAGCGATGTCCTGATCCCATCATCATCGGCCAGTGCAGCCATGTCGTTGTATAACTGAAACGCCTTCTTCTCCAGCTTCATAGCCACAACCAGGGCATCTTCGTAGCTCATATCACCAGAAGGCGTTACATCGACCAGATAATCGGCCATCTTCAGATCAGGTACGGATTGGTGATTTACCAACTTAGCCGCACCCTGCTCTTTTAGCTCCATCAGTTTTTGCTTATGCCTGAGTTCCTCTCGCGCAAACCCTTCCAGTATTTCGCGCATTGATGCATGCTTTGCGCTCTCTGACAGTCTGGTATAAAAATCCGCTGCCGCCTGTTCCTGGTCGATGGCAAACTCTAACACCTCATCTAACGATTCCCATTCCTTCATGACCTTCGCTACCTCTGAATATTTGGATGTATGAACTTAAATATATAAGCGGCTTGAGTGTAAAGCAAACACAAGGACAGCCCTCTATATACCTTACACTTAACGTGCATTATCCATTTGTCGCTGGGCTGAGGTGCGGAAAATTTCTAACTATGACTGTCTGATCTGATTATCAACACAAACCAATACTCTCAGGCTATCTTCAATTGACTTCCTGACTACGTAATTACATAGATCATCGTAAACGCTGTTATTTACTTTGTATTTGTTATTACGTACTTGTATCTGCTCTTTTCCAAAAAATTTACCTAAAGGTCCATAACAACCAAACCCATCAATCTTGATCTCCCTTTTTTTACAGAAACCGATATCTGACTGTTCATCATATTTCCAGAACAGATCCCAACCAACCCGTCTGCTTTCACCATTTATTTCAACTCTAAACTCAGAATTAGACTTATGGATACGTTCAAGTGTGGTCAAGGCAGCATTGCGGTAGATATGTTCAATACACATGTCGTTGCTGGTGGGCTCGCATACCCTATTGAATCGATCCTGATTGATATTAAAGTTGCTTAGATAGAAACCCATCCTGGAATTGAGTCTGACTTCAAAACTATCTCTCATCTTATGAGAGTGATAGACAGGAATAACATGTGCCGGGGAACTCATATCCTGAACCAGATGCAGTATTTTACCTATCAGGATAAACGTGTACTTTGAGATACCCTCCGATATATTCCTGCTCAACTCCTGAACATATTTTTTGAGAATATGCTCCGCTGTGGGATAGAGAGTATAGATATGGAAGGCGCCAAACAGTTTTACCTTCTTCGGCTCAAACCTGTTATTGTGGTTGAAGTAATGTAGATTGCGTGCACCCGCATCAAGCGCCCCGTTTCGGATTGAGCGGGCACCTTCCTGTATATCATCAACGTTGAATTTAAATTTATCGGCCAACTCTGTTGGAGAAAACATCCAGTAGAGGTCAACAGCATAGTTGGTGATATCCATATGATCGCTTACTTTCATTCTTAATCCTTCAACCCTTCCCCGACTCCATGGTTTATCCATGTGTGGCTGCGTTCTGAGTAAAATTCAGATAACAGCTCAGATCATGATATCACCTGACCTTCCAACATAAAATAGATCCAGTCTAAGCTGGCGAAACAAGTGATAATAATCAACTATTATTAGGTAATATTCTGTGAATCATGTAGAATTCCGCACCTTTCTTATCCCCGCCAGCTAATCCGGCGTCGATAGTTGTCCAAGCCATCACCTTTACAGGCAACCACATGTCCAGCAACTCCAACTCACCATTCGCCCAGTTAGGGCTATCTGAACCCATCCTCAAATCCGTGGAAGAGATCGGCTATGAGACTCCGTCCCCTATACAGCAGCAAAGCATCCCCCCACTGCTGGACGGGAAAGATATTCTGGGACAGGCCCAGACCGGGACCGGCAAGACCGCGGCCTTTGCCCTGCCCCTGTTGAGCCGGCTGGACCCATCCAAGGCCACGCCACAGATCCTGGTGCTCACCCCGACCCGGGAACTGGCCATCCAGGTGGCCGAGGCCATGCAGTCCTACTCCAGACATATCCGCGGCTTCCATGTGCTGCCGGTGTATGGTGGACAATCCATGTCGATCCAACTGCGTCAGCTCAAGCGCGGCGCGCATGTGGTGGTCGGCACCCCCGGCAGGATCATGGACCACATCCGGCGTAAGACCCTGATACTGGACGATCTCAGCAGCATAGTGCTGGATGAGGCGGACGAGATGCTGAATATGGGTTTCATCGAAGATATCGAGTGGATCCTTGAGCACACCCCGGAGCAGCGTCAGACCGCCCTGTTCTCGGCCACCATGCCGACCCAGATCAGGCGTGTCGCCCAGCGTTATCTGCAAGACCCGATAGAGATACAGATAAAATCCAAGACCAGTACCGTGGACACCATCACCCAGCGCTATTGGCAGGTCACCGGCCTGCATAAGCTGGATGCCCTGACCCGCATGCTGGAGGTGGAAGAGTTCGACGCCATACTGATCTTCGTGCGCACCAAGACCTCAACCATGGATCTGGCGGAAAAGCTGCAGGCGCGCGGCTACTCCTGCGCGGCCCTGAACGGCGACATGAACCAGGCCTCCCGTGAATCCACGGTGGAACGTCTCAAGTCCGGCAAACTGGACATCATCGTCGCCACCGACGTGGCGGCACGCGGTCTGGACGTTGAGCGCATCAGCCACGTCATCAACTACGACATCCCGCACGACACCGAGGCCTATGTGCACCGCATCGGACGGACCGGACGGGCCGGGCGCAAGGGAGACGCCATCCTGTTTGTCTCCCCCCGCGAGAAAAGGATGTTGAGCGCCATCGAAAAGGCCACTCGACAGAAGATCACCCAGATGCAACTTCCCAGTCACAAAGAGGTGACCGGCCGCCGGGTGGAACGATTTCAACAGACCATCACCGACACCATCACCTCCCAGGACCTGGGATTCTTTGAAGAGCTGATCGCGGACTATCAGGAGAGGCACGACATCGAGATAACCCAGATCGCATCCGCCCTGGCCTACCTGAGCCAACTGGATCGACCATTACAGATCAAGGAAAAAGAGAACAAGAGATCGACTAACGAGAAAGAGGACCGTCCTGACAACAAACGGCAACGATCAGAAAGAGCGCGTACGGACGAACAACCCAGACGCGAAAAAAGGTCTGTAAAAGATAGCGGACCTGAAGACGGCATGGAGCGTTACCGGATTGAGGTAGGCAAAGATCACAACGTGGAACCGAAAAACATCGTTGGCGCAATTGCCAATGAGGCCGGCCTGGAGAGTCAGTACATCGGCCGCATCCAGCTATACGACAACTACAGCACCGTAGATCTACCGGAAGGTATGCCCAAAGATGTCTATAAACATCTCAAGAGGGTGTGGGTGTGTGGACGCCAGTTGAATATCAGACTGGAAGGCGATTCATCAGATTCTGGCAACGAAACTCCAGCAAGATCAAAGCGTAGCGACAAGGACAAAACCCAGAAAAGGAAATCTGAAAAACCCAGATCAAAGCCACGAGCAAAAAAGAAACCAGTAGGCTAGAGAGGATCTAAGCAAACCGTCATCCCGCGACCTGATCGCGGGATCCATGGCAGACCGCAAGGCGGATTAGCGAATTGTAGTCCGCCCTACAATCAAAACCAAAACAGTCTCATCTATCTAATTGCCGCCTCTTTAAACATTAATATCGCAGCATCAATTCCATCTGAAGATTTTGCGTGTGATAGTATGGTAAACGCCAACTGTAGATCTTTAACCACAACAGATCCTTGAGTCATATATTTCCACTCGCCAGGCTTTGGGTTTTTATCTGTAACCGTGTAGTAGTAACCTCTATTGCCTGTACCATTTATCTCCTTTAATTCGATTGCAGACTCCTCTGCATTCGGCAGAAGACTATTTCCAATTTGATAAACAGTCGCCTTAAGTAGTTCAGGATCATTAAAATCAGGATCGTTTTTTATATTCCAAAACACAGTCACTTTAATATAAATATCACGATTCTCCGGGCCAATAGAAATTGTCGGTGGCAACGCACCAGGCGGCCCACCAAAACCTGACCTCCAGTCAGCAGGAAATCTCAATTCAAGATTCCCATGCGCCGGAATAGGATAAGAGCGAACCGACGTTGCATCACCAGC
>JBNKIR010000013.1:0-58977 GCA_050290785.1 Sedimenticolaceae bacterium
CAGTTTGCAGTCGGTGGGACGCATCAGGCCGCGCAGGATGTTGGGACACTCGCAGCCCTTGATATCCGACACCTGGGCCGTGCTGATGGAAAATCTCTTCTCCGCATCGAACCCGGAGAACTCTTCTCTGATCTGCAGGGCACTGTCCGGGATCATGCCCAGGCCGCGCCATTCGAAGCTGGCCCGCGTCTCCAACACCTCGGCCACCAGGTCCTGGGCCTTGCGATTACCCTCGCGTGATACCACGCGCGTGTACTCGTTCTCCACCTCGGACCGTCCCGCATTCAACTGCCGCACCATCATCAGGGTGGACTGCATCAGGTCCAGGGGCTCGAAACCGGATATGACCACCGGCTTGTGATACTCGGCGGCCACGAATTCATAGGGCCGACTGCCGATGACGGAACTGACATGGGCCGGTCCGATGAAGCCGTCGATCTGCACCGCCCCCTCTGCCACCGACATATTCAACATGTGGGTGATGGCGGCCGGGGTCAGCACATGATTACACAAGACGCTGAAGTTGCTCAGCCCCTCGGCCTGGGCCTGTTTGATGGCCACGGCGGTGGGGGGCGTGGTGGTCTCAAACCCGATGGCGAAGAACACCACCTGACGCTGCGGATTATCGCGGGCGATGTTGAGGGCATCCTGGGTGGAGTAGACCATGCGCACATCGGCACCGGCGGCGCTTACCTTGAGCAGGGTCTTGCGCCCGCTGGCCGGCACCCGCATCACGTCGGCATAGCTGCACAGGATCACATCATGCCCTTGGGCCAGTTGGATGGCGTTGTCGATACGCCCCACCGGCAGGACACAGACCGGACAACCGGGGCCGTGCACGAACTGCAGATTGGGTGGCATCAGGTTCTGTATGCCGTAGCGGAAGATGGCGTGGGTGTGGCCGCCGCAGAACTCCATCAGATGATATGGACGCTGCGGGTCGGCCTCTTGTGCAATATCTTTAGCCAGCTTCCGGGCCAGGTCCTGCCGCCGGAACTCGTCCACATACTTCATGGCTGCGCCTCTCCCAACGCCGCCATCTGGGCGAAGAGTTCCAGGGTCTTTTCCGCCTCTTCCGGGCTTAGCTTATTCAGGGCGTAACCCACATGTACCAGCAGGTAGTCCCCTATCTGGATATCATCCACCAGGGCCAGGGAGACCTCTTTCTGCACCCCGTCCAGTGAAACGGTGGCCATATCCCTGGCGGCATCGATGGCGACGACCTCAGCGGGTATGGCATGACACATGGATCATCCCCCGATCTGCGCCAGCTGGCGGCTGGCCTGGAGCCACTGGTACCAGCTATCCATGCCCTCCCCACTGCTGGCAGAAACCTGCAACACCTTTATCTTCGGATTCACCCGCTGGGCGTATTCTATGCACCTGTCTACATCGAACTCCAGGTGCGGCAGCAGATCGATCTTGTTCAGCAGCATCAGGTCGGCGGCGTGGAACATATCCGGGTATTTGATCGGCTTGTCCTCGCCCTCGGTCACCGACAGGATCACCACCTTGTGCGCCTCTCCCAGATCAAAGGCGGCAGGGCAGACCAGGTTGCCCACGTTCTCGATGAACAGCACACTATCGTTATCCGGCTGCAGGTGCTCCAGGGCGTGCCCCACCATATGGCCATCCAGGTGACACCCCTTACCGGTGTTGATCTGGGTCGCCTTGACCCCGGTAGCACGGATACGCTCGGCATCGTTGGCCGTCTGTTGATCACCTTCTATTACTGCGATCTGGAGTTCATCCTTCAGATCATTGATGCTGCGGGTCAACAGGCTGGTCTTGCCGGAGCCGGGACTGGAAACTAGATTGAGCGCCAGGATCCCGCGCTCGCTAAACCAGCGGCGATTGGCCGCGGCATACTCGTTGTTCTTGCTCAGGATATCCTGCTCTATCTGCACCATGCGGGACTCGCTCATGCCAGGGACATGGGTGTGATTATGGTCATGTCCATGGTGATGATGGTGGTGGTGATCATGTCCGTGGGGGTGATCATGTGGGTGTTCATGGCCCTCGATCTGGACCTCACCCTCACCGCAGCCGCATGTCGTGCACATAATCTTTCTACCTCTCTACTCGACTTCCAACTCTTTTATCAGCATCTGATCCCCGCCGGTTATCTGCAGCTGAAAACTGCCGCATTCCGGACAGGGCTCAAAGCGCTGTTGCACTGTAACAGACTTCCCGCAGGGCATACACCAGGCTTCCCCAGGGATATTTATGATCTCCAACCTGGCCTGGTCCGCCAAGGTCCCCTGCATCACCGCATCGAAGCAGAAACGTATGGCCTCCACCTCGACCCCGGATAGTTGGCCGATCTCCAGCCAGACCGTCTTCACCCGCTCGAAGCCTTTGTCCTTGGCGTTGTCCTGCAGGATCTGCAGTACGCCCTCGGTTAGTGACATCTCATGCATTGATTGTTAACTCATATCCCACACAGGGGTCGATCGCATTGATCAGCAAGCGCGCCTGGCTCTCTATCTGTTCCCGGTCGCCATTCAAGGTCCCCAGGGCCAGGGCCACCACCCCCTGTGGATGAAAGTTCCACTCGGTCGGGGCCAATATCTGATATCTGGAAACGATTCCATCCGCCAGATCCACCCTGTGCACCAGTTGACCCCGGGCCGCCGCCACCTGGCCGATACCTGAATCATCAGCCGTACCTGTCTTGGCAAGAGGAAGATCTACCTCATCCGGTACTATATTAATAGCTACCTGCGCGATCTCCGTAAGCCGTGCCACCAACCGCAGCAACAGACCATTGCCATAAAGTCCCTGTAGATGACGCAACAACGGGCTGTCCACCCTGGTGAGAGAGGAGGTCTCCCGGCATTGGCCGGACCAGAGTGGTTGCCGGAGAAAGGTATCGTCCTCCAGCAAAGAGTATAGCTGTCCCGGCTCCAGGTCGGGCAGTGCCTCTATGTCAGCTGCCCCAACATCGGACCAGCCATTCTGGATCACATGCTCCAGCATACGGGCTGCAAGCGTAACCTGAGTTCCTGCCCAGGACGCAAGCCCGTCTAAGTCCTTTATCTCCAACCATGCAGCAGGGTTGATACCAAACACCGCCCGCTGCAACAGTTCATTGATCTTCCGCCCCAACTCATCCGGTATCTTAAGATCAATATCATGTTGATCACCCGGTCGTGAAAACGGGTTATGTCCCTGCGTCAGCGCCGCGCGAAGCCTCTTCTGCAGTGCCAGCACCTCTGCCATGTTCTCTCTTTGCGGCGGTTCATGCAGAAGCTCAGACCAGTCCAGGAATATGCGCCATAGATGTTCCCGCAGGCTCTCCATACGCACCATGCCCTCACGTAACCGTTCAATCTGTGTGGTTGGCATTAGACCCAACGCCTGTTCACAGGCCCGTACCCCAGCGCAGGCCTGGGCCGTGCCGCAAATGGAAAACAACAGTGGGAGTGTCTGCAATGCCTCTTCCACTCGCTTGCCGTGAAATATGCGAGAGGCGCCGACCGGACGGCTAGATCCGATCGCCACCGAATCAACATGCCCCGATCTGATGCTTAGATCTATAGTTAAGCGACCTTCGATCTCCATAGGTAACACCATGCCATATAGGTATGTGAATAACTATTAATTTTAGAAAAATAACGCTGATTCGGCATCCGGCTTCAATTGATGTCCCTCCGAATAGCTGGTAATTTCACTTGGGATAACTTGGTTATAAAGTGCTTTTACTAAGGAACACATATTTTGTCCTCCTCCACCCCAGATCAGTTATACCAACAATACTTCGAACCCATAAAGAGATATTTGGGCAGATATGTCGGTGAGGCCTACGCCGAAGAATTGGCTCAGGAGGTATTCATAAAAGTAGCAAAGAACAATGAAAGCTTTAGGGGCGAATCCAGCATCAAGACCTGGATCTATCGTATCGCCACCAATCAAGCAAAAGATTTTCTGAAGAGTCGCTACAAAAAGGACAGCGACGCGATATCTGAGAACGATCTGGAGCAATATGATGCAGATTGTCCAGAACAATTAAGCATGACAGCGGAGATGAATGACTGCATCAAAGAGTTTATTCATCGGCTCCCGTCTGACTACAGCTCGGTTTTACTACTTAGCGAACTGGAGGAAAACAATATAAGGGAGATTTCCGAGATATTAGGCATATCACAAAATACCACCAAGGTCAGACTGCATCGCGCCAGGGCGAAGCTGAGAGATGAAATGCAACAGGGATGTACTGTAACCCTGAGTTGTGACAATCGCATGATGTGCGAGAGAAAAGAAGAATAAATCTGACTTTCTGTAACCTTTCAGCACCTCCCATCGTCTATATGCATGATCACTGGTGATCAGGCATATTTATAAGAGGAACAGACGATGTCAGAGATATTTGATAAGAAGACCGAAGAGCTTATTGCCCTGGGCGTAGCCTACGCCCTTAACTGCGTCAACTGCATGAATGTCCACAAGAAAATAGCGATTGATGCAGGCGCAAGTTCATGCGAAATGAATAAAGCCCTAAGCGTGGCCGAGGGTGTGATCACCGGCGCCAGAGGTGTCGCTAAAAAAGAGGCGGAAAAAATATTCGGGAGTGAGGTTGCTGATAATGCCTGTTGCCCTGAAGAGAGTCCTTGTTGCTCATAGAACAGTCAACCTAGCCATAACAACTGATAGCAACCTGGAGGATTATCATAGTGAACGAATATACCAAAGGGATTGATACTCTCAACATGCTTGTCGGTGCGGAGCAGGCCAAAAAGCTGGTGGGTCGTTTCAACGAACTGAGCCCTGCCTTTGAGAATGAGGCCATATCCGTCGTATTTGGTCGCACCTGGTCACGTGAGGCCATGGACCCGAAGACACGATCTCTATGCAGCATCGGCATCCTGGCGGCCTTGGGGCGCCACGGGGCACTGCGTATAGTGTTCGGCATCTCTCTGAGTAACGGCGCTACAGTCGAGGAAATAACCGAATCACTACTTCAGGTTGCTATTTACGCAGGCTACCCAGCAGCTTTAGATGCACTTCCTGTTCTACAGGAGGTGCTTAAGGAGCACGGCATCGCGCATGGTTAAGCGCCGTTTGTGACTGTCGATATGTTGATTGCATGTAGCGGAATTGATGAGGGCCATACATCAATTGCCGCCTACCATAAATTATACAAAAGGGGCTCGCCTCTGTTTTCCACTTCACCCCATACAAATCACTCCCACTGGGCAATACATAATCATATGCAAGAGTTAAGGTTGCATTAAGATTACTGAGCCAGTATCCAACTATCGTAATAACAGTTGGGGCTAATCATGAAGAATACATTTACCTACCTCGCGGCCACTTATCTGCTTATATTTTCCATTCCCACCCAAGCGCAGGATCGAGGTCCCTTCTATATTGGCCTCAAAGGCGATATTGCCATCCCATCGAACTCCGATATCAAGGGTGCAGCTACGGGAGATGTTAAGTATGGCTTCAGCAGTGGCGCAGGCATTACGCTTGGCTGGCAGCCTGAGATATTTGACACCAACGCAGGCGACGTCCGTTTCGAACTGGAGGGTGGTTTTCATGCGTTCGGCCTGGATCGTGTAAGGGCTAACACCGACCCATCAGATGACATGAAGGCCACCACACTGATGGCAAATGCATATTATGACTGGCATACAGATTCCTCCTGGAGTCCGTATGTAGGAGTGGGCATTGGACGGGCCCATATGACCTTCGCCAACGATCAGGGTCTGGGAAATTCGGGTGAAAGCGATAACGTGACCGCATGGCAGGCCATGGCTGGGATCACATACACAGACAGATCCATGCCCAACACCGATTGGTCCCTCGGATATAAATATATCGATTTTGATCGGCCATCCTTCTCCTCCGCCGGCGGTGATATCAAGCTCGACCCGGTGCACGAGCATACGGTAGAAATTGGTGTTATCTATCATTTCTGATGAAGCCGCTCTCCAACTCACACTCCACGATTTAGTCGGTAAATCGTGGAGTGTGGCCAATATCTTTGACAACACCATCTGCCTGTACTAGGATATACATATCGCTAATTACCGATATGTATGATTACAATGAGCAGTGCAATCCCCACAGAGTTAATTGATTTTATAAAGGCGATCGCCAGCGAATCCCGCATAAAGATCATGCTGCTCTTTATGGACGGACAGGAACGGACGGTAAACCAAATAGCGGAGAGCGTTGGGTTAGGACAATCCACCACCTCAGAACACCTGGCCCTCATGAAACGTTCCGGCCTGCTTACCGCAGTCAAACAAGGCAAGGAGGTCTATTATCAACCGGATCGACCACAGATAGTGCACAACCTGGAGACCTTGAGCGACCTATTGAAGAATTGCTGTTAAGGGCAAATATATTTTTTAATCAACATATCGTCTTTTTCCGATATTACGATACTTAAGAAGGAGGGACACATGTCTATTCGCTCTGCAAAACTTAACAAAACAGAGGTAGTAAACGTCTATTCCAAAAACGCCCCGGTCTATGATCTTTGGGGCTGGATGACCGAGACCAAGGCAAGACAAAGATCACTGGCATTGGCCAATATCTCAGATGGCGAAGCTGTCCTGGAAGTAGCCATCGGTACGGGCCTAACCTTTCGGGAGATACTAAATGCGAATCCCAATGGGCGCAATGTCGGTGTTGATATCACCCCCGCGATGCTGGAACGCGCCAGGATGAAGGCCGAAAAATCTGGAACTGCAAATTATGATATCTCCATAGGAGATGCCTACGATCTGCAATTCGCTGACAATCAGTTCGATGTCATAGTCAACAACTACATGTTTGACCTGTTGCCGGAACAGGACTTCTTGCCGGTACTGGAGGAGTTCCGGCGCGTATTAAAGCCAGACGGGCGTATCATCCTGGTCAATATGACCAAAGGGGAACACCTGTATCAACGCTTCTGGGAGTTGGTCTACCGCATCAATCCGAAATTGATGGGCGGATGCAGGGGCGTGCTGCTGGCGCGTGCCATGTCAGATGTCGGCTTCAAGAACATTTATCGTGAAACAGTGAGCCAATTCGGATTCCCTTCCGAGATCATTACCGCGTCTGCTTGATGTACCTGTGACTTCGTTACTTTGGACGCTTCGGCAAATCGCACGCCAGCGGTTCGTTGCGGAAACCCAGCTTATTCCAAAAGATCAGCCCCGGGCATATACCGGTAACACCGGCAAAGGTAAGAAACACTACAGGGACGTACAGAAACCAGTGCACATTACCGAACCCCGTCAGCCAGATACCGATGGTAATAACAGCGGCAATCGAAAGAAACAACATCCTCAACGCGTTCATAGCACCTCCTCCAGCGAATGACAGATATGATAGAACACACCCATTTCAGCGTCTTTTCCCGGCTTTCATATTATTGCTGACCAGATAACCGGCGAGCGCTCCCGACATGATCCCCAACATCGATTTGGCAAAGGTCGCTGACTGCAGAACCTCTTTGATGCCCCTTACACCGATATGCCCACGGAACAAGGCGTCCCAAAATATCCTCCAGCCCATCTCTTCAACCGGATCCAGAAAAAAACCACGTACGACCAACAATCCCAAGAGCGCACCAATCAAAATAAAATATAACCTTTTCATTTTTATTCTCTATGTAAATTTCAGACAGACCCACGACCATCCAGGGCAATAGCCACATAGGTACCAACATGTCTGCCGCCCACTCCTGATGCGCTCTCAATCTGCGAGTCGACCTTGATCCTGGCCTTGCCATGTCGCCGTAAGGTTCGGACAAACCTGTTCCAATCCGATCCCGATGAAAGGGTGCTGGCAGATGTGAATGAGTCAGAAACAGGCTCAAGAAAATCTGTGGAACTATTTTGGATAACAAGTCTGTTATCCAGCTTCTCTTCCCTGAGTTTCAGAAAGAGCAACACCCAGCCGGACAAGATCGCCAATGCTGAGATGCTACCACCGAAGGCCGTATTTCTGTGATTCAGATTCGGTTCCAGTGGCGCTGACACAACTACAGTTTCACCATCGTAAAAATCAACCGTTGCCCCCAGGCCGGCTGTGAGTGGGATATGTTCATGTATGTAGGATGTAATCTCGGATAGGTCCATATATTCTTCGCCCATGTATTCATGCGGACAACAATAGTTTCTAATCTAGTGGATATCTACCTTTAGACATGTTGTTTAAGGCGCGGCTCCCAGTCACTAGCATATCACCACTCCGCCAGCATTGTCTCCGCCTCACAACCTACCTTAAAGACAAATATATTCTGCGCAGATTTTCCAGTTTATTTACAAGACCGAATGACAGATTATTCGGATGATGCACTGCAACCTTGATGGCGGATTTGCATTTTCCACTAATAATAATCACAACATATCCGGCCAGCCGCACAATCCCATCCAAGGCAATATTCAAGATCTGGCTTGAGTAAGATGGTGCCCTGCACATACATAACCTAAGAAATCACCGTCACAGCATTTGAGATGTGCTCACAAGAACAGTATTCCCATAATTCAAGTATTTTGTGAGATTTATCTCAAACCACATGATTTTCCTTGTAATTCCCATAGATTTAGTACTACAATCGCGCCCCATTATTAGTTAAGCACCTAAAGAGAATAAAAATAAGGAGCAATATTATCGAATTGTTGATGTAATTTAGAGGACGCAGCTGTGTTTAGATCCTTAGTATTTGTAGCAGTCATAGCATTTGTAACAGCCTTGGCTGTTTCTCCCGATGCGGTATTCTCCTTTAACGATACCGAAGATTTCTGTAAGTCATCCCTGACCAAGTCCATCCCCAGACGCAATCTCAATGCCATTAGCGCATCCAGATTTATCTCCAGAGTGCGTGAGACAAGCGGTGAAAAACGCGAAGCAATGATTCGCAACCAGATCATGTCAGGAAATATTCCAGAGTTTCTGCGTCATCTGCGCCCGGTAACCATCAAGAAGAAAATGCATGGCGGGGCAACAACTGAAATCACCCTATGTGTCATGCCGGACTATCTGGCTGTCGGATCGAACCATGATTTTCTACGCGTCCCCATGGGAATGAAAACGGCTACTACCATCGCACAAAAATTCGGTTTTGCTCTACCCACACCAAAGATAGTTGACGCCATCTACGCCAGGGCAGACAGACACCTGACACCAAAGCCGATGACGCCAAGTCCGGAAATGTCTTCAACCGAATACTATACACAACACAACCGGATGGTCGAGCAACAAAGACGATCCAAAAGAATACCTCTGGGCACCCTGCTTGCCGGCCAGAAGAAGGATTTGGTAATCACCAATCGCCTGCGGAAAAATCCTGGCCGCGTCGCCATCTACGGCTGGCAGAAGCCTAACGGCAAACCAATTCAGCCATTGAGCACTGTGCACGCTGCAGAGTATGCAGACTACAGCCACGGCGTGCGTCTGGTAAGCAACATCGCTTATGTTAACGGCAGGAAACGCTCACTATATGATCTACTCGAAGATCCAAAGCTCGCATCCATGCTAACCAAGGAAGGTCAAATACAGGATGCTGCACGACTGGCTTCCGGGAAAACCATCATCCCTTCCATTCGTCTGACTTCGCATCAACTGGATATCTTGAGAAATACAGGCGGATGATGCATCTAATGTAATCACCAACAGAACAAACCAGACTTATCTGCACAGGACAAACGCAGAGGATCTGACAATGAACAAATTCGACATCATTAAACAACAAGAAACCAACGGCATAAATTACGAGATTAGCAATGAGGACATTATAGTAAAGCTCCAAGACTGGGATTTACAGTATGGCATAGAGATCAGTGATGCAGCTCATGACAGCGTGTTAGTTACATTCAATTCATTACCTATGGATTTAGAATCCTTGGCAAAAGATATATATGAATTCTGCCCGGACATTATTGAGCAACACTTCGGTGTTATGGATGAAATGATTGAAACGATGGAAGAGACCGGACAGGAATTAGATGAGGAGACGGCAAGATTTATTGAAGGGATTGACTTCGAAGATGAGAATTTTGGCATGGTCCTTCTCCAAAGATCATTAGCCGCAACAAAAACAGTTGCCTTATGGTGGGATTAACCAACCCGACTTGAGAACATTTTTTCCCACCACAACTAAATTTCCCGCATGCACCGCTTCGACATTCTGTAATTACCGGTTTAAGAGTTCTGACCAAACACGCCAGGGCAGGCACGTCATGCGTCTGAACATGCGCCAATGCAATACAACTGCGTAACTGCCATAAAAATTGGCAACTGCCGTCATCGTATTCTGACTGCAATGCAGTTGAGTATTCATTTATATTCTAATTAATCTTTACCAATACGCCCGGCTTATGCTAATTAATAATTAGCTCATGCTGTTTCCGTAAAGCATGATTGTCTTGCGGTAATTTTCCAGATTATCGGATAGGCACAGACAGGAGGAATTTAGGAATTAATGACCAATATGGATAAACTAAGAAGCCTGGTCGGTCTGGAGAACAGACACTCGGAACTCATAGCCGAATGTAAGGATATGCTGGTCGACGAACTACAAGGACGTGTTGCCGGATATGAAGATTGGTTCAGGGAAAACACCCATTGGCCGGATCAGGCTCCACCTCCCTTTCTCAAAGGCTATCTAGATAGCTTTATCGATGCCAGATACGACGAATCTTTTTTCAAGATCCAGTACCACCAGGCCACATTCTGGAGACGACACGGAGTCTCATCCGGTATAGCTATAGGATCACTTTCCCACCTGCGAGATCTCTTTTTCGACATAGGAAATAACCTACGTGACCCACAACTGACTCGCGCTCTATGCCGGGTGGTTGATTTCTCACAATCCATACAGGCCAGGGTCCACCATCTAGGACAAGTGTTGGAACAACACCAACAGCAGGCGGAACAGGCAATGGAGAGGACCAATCGCACATATCGCAATCTTGCGCACTCAGAAAAGAGCGAGATACTCAATGCCTACCTGGGGCATCTGCGCTGGAAACTGGAGGCCTACCGCCTCGCCCTGGGGGCACCGGCTATAGAGATCAATCTACCCATCTCCACCCATGAATGCGTCTTGGGACACTGGCTGGACGAAGGAGGGTTACTTCATATTGAAGAAGAACACAGGGATTTCATAATGGCATCCCACGAACGTCTGCACGCTTTTGTGGAACGTATGGTTCAAGATGCCGATGATGGACGTCCGGAAGAGATCACATCTTATCTATCTGATCTGGAGGAGGCCTCAGATGATATAACCCTTATCCTTGAGATGTGCCTTGCGGATCGGGTGAATCAGATGGCCACTGAAGATTCGCTCACATGCCTGCCCAACCGTCGTCAGTTTAATATGGATTGCGAGCATAATCTCTCCTATGTAAGTCGAACCGGCACCCCGCTGAGTCTGCTATTGATTGATATCGACCACTTTAAGCGTGTTAATGATAAATATGGCCACACAGTAGGAGATGAGTTGCTGCAACAGTTCGCCGATCGTATGAAAAGCTCCATACGCACAGCAGATCGAGTCTATCGCTGGGGAGGGGAAGAGTTTGCCGTAATTGCCTGGCCGACAGACGCACAGGAGTTGGAACAGATCGCGGAGAGGATCCGCGTGGATATAGCAGTCGAACCATTTGTCACCTCTGCCGGCACCATAGACATATCGGCCAGTATCGGCGGAGCGCTCTATGACAACGTGCGCCACCACACCATGGAAGTGCTGTTTCAACAGGCCGACGCCAATCTCAACATTGCCAAACAGAAAGGCAGAAATCAGGTTGTTCTGGGAAAGGCCATCTAAAGCCAGATTATGCGCGATTTTCGCGCGTGACGTTTTATCCACTGGCCAGGTTGGATACGCACTTATTGTCAATTTGTATACAAACAAATAGCCTGAATTACACGCACTATTTATCTGGATAAAACCATGTCTTCTTCTTAACCTGTCCGTTATCAAAAGTCACGATTATTTGATCCTTATGAAACTCACCGTACATTACTTCGCCCGTTTCATTGCCGCCCAAACTATGAATTTTCATTCCTTTTCCAAGTATTGAGTTTACCTGGTCTATAGTCATACCTTTTTGTATTTTTTCATAGTTTGCATCGGTAATCTTACTGCAACCGATGAGAGTAAATACGACAACTAATGATATTAGATACATGCGTTTCACACTAACTCTCCATAACAGTCTTGAGTTTACACTTTCTGCATTACTATTATTTAACAATGATGGAACATTGAGCCAATAATATTTTAATCAAACGGAAGACGGGGGCGGATTTAAGAAATGAGTAACCAGTGGAGATGGTTGATACCAGGAAGCAACATCAACTTTTTTCAGATTTAATCTGGTATTGCTATCGACAAAATCTCACCTGACAGGCCAGCATCTCTAGCCCGACCCGCCGAGATCGACAACAATGACTGCTAACGCTGTCCGCTTCCCCAGGATATCAAAACGAAATTTTTGCGGATACTCCGATGACACCAACAGTGCCTCCACCGTCGTAGTCGAACTCACGAGGAGTGACTAGAGGCTGCGATAGATCTCTGCATTTAACAGACCCTTCCTCATCTGTCTTGGTAAACTGCGCGAAAAGTGCTATCGATCCTTCTGTAGTGGCGCCGATCTTTCCAGACATGATCGTTACATCTCCAAAGAGCTGCGCAATATAACCATCTGATATATCACCCTCGTACACAAGAGTGTTTACATTGTTGATCCGTTCCCTGTAGTCCACATCCCCATTGATGATCGGTCCGGCCAGGACGCTTAGGTGCATATCCCCACCCCAGATCCCATTCCTGAAACCATTAAAGGTACCACTAAGACCTATGACCGGCGTCAGCGAATCTTTCTTAAAACGTAGCCAGTCAGTAGGAGCAGAAACAAAATTGTTATGGGCATTATCGAACTCCATATCCGAGTAATCCCAGCGCAGACCTGCTACTACTGATATATCCTTCGCGAACGATGAATCCTTGACCAGGGAGTAAGATCCCAACAACTCAGCCGAGGCCCAGCGGGCTGTATCATCGGTATCGAACTCTCGATACACGACAGTGGTTCCAGCGAGATTCGTAATGTGTGAGCTGTCGTTCAACCTATCCTTTGAGGTATAAGAACCGTCTACATTAAGTGCAATTGTAAAACGGTCTGTCACCGCATACGGGAGCTCAAGGGCGAAATATGGCCGACTGACACTATTGAGTTTCAGTTCATCATTTGAATAGCCGAGGAAGGTCGTAGACCTGGAAAACTCGTAACTGGCCGAACCCGCATCAAAGGCAACGCCAGTCCTAAGGGTGGGCTGAAATCTGTCGCCCGCAGTTGCGACGGAGAGAAAAGCTACTGCACAAACCGAAACAGAAATTACTTGAATACCCTTCTTCATTTGCCATCTCCCGAGCTATCAAAGGATGAATTTCTTTATCTTGGAGAGCGTCCTACCCTACTTTTTATGCTGTAATATTGCAGATATTATCAGAGTAATCGGTTTTTATAAAGCAGCATTTTGCTCAGAAACCAATAGCGCAACCAAAGATAATAAATGGGGAAAAGGGCGGCATTAAGATCGCCCTTTTCCCACATTTCCATAACCACTAACTGAAACTCTCTTCAGATATATCCCTTAATCTATTACATGACTTATGAGTTCACTCCGGCTCCACCCTAAAGGCGTTAAACATGATATCGCTGGCAACCATATGGCAGGCATGGGCAGCGGCATCGAAGATCTCTCGATCACTACATCCGGCAGCACGCAGTCCATCAATCCGATCCGGACTGATTCCGTTTGAATCTCTGACTGCATCCAGCACAAACAACAATAAGGATAACTCCTTTGCGTCAAGTGGCGCAGTTCCAGGATCAGCCACCATTCGATCGATATCTTCCTGCGACATCCCGGCAATGTTCAACAACATGGAAGTATTTATGCCGATACAGTATTTGCAGCGATGAATCTCCGAAACCAGCAGGCGTATAATCGTGAACAGTTTCTGCGATAGGGTCGGATGGCTCATAATCTCGCCGATATCGGTCCAATGGCGCTCCAGATGGCCAGGATTAATGCTGCTCAGCTGAAACGCCTTAGGCACAAAACCAAGCGCCTGTTCGATCTGCTGATAGATTGTGGCAACTGAACCTTCGGCCTGCTCAGGTTTAACGGTATTGAGTAGTGACATCTATTTCTCCTTTGGTTAATCGGTTATACACAAATTATTTCAACTTTATAGTTGACCGGTCGGTTTAGTTGATGACATATTTTTTAGGCCCCATTCATGATACGCAGATCCACTACGGCAGAACCGATGCTACGAATTACCTCCGGGTCGTTCTGTGCCTTTGCCATCAGCATAACCCCCTCGATATAGGCCGCCATGGCCTTGGCCGTAGCGTCCAGATCCACGCCTGCCAGATCCCCTTGGCTTGCGGCCTCCTGCAGTGCGGCAAGAAATGACTGCTCCATACTGCGGAAGATTCCCGCCACCTTATTGCGGATCAACTCCTCCGTGGTGCTCAGTTCGCTGGCCAGATTGCCGAAAGGACATCCCAGGGTATGCCCCGTATCTTCACGAAGCTTCTTCTGGTATTGGTATGTCAAATCGACAACGCGCGCAAGACGCTCGAGCGGAGGTAATCCACGATCAAAGGCCCGCTCGTAGATCTGCTGCCTGTACTCCAGTAGGAACTCGTCGATAACGGCCAATGTCAGATCCAGCTTGGATGGGAAGAAGTGGTAAAAACTCCCTTTCTTTACCCCCGCTGCCTCACAGATTGCAGCAACACCTACATCGAAGTAGCTGTTGGCATAGAACAGGTCGCGCGCACTCTGCAAAATACGCTGTCTGGTGTCTGTTTCGGCTATCATGTCATCCACTATAGTGGACCGGTCGGTAAAGTCAAGGGGAAATAGGTCTACAGGGCACAATGTCAGCCGGCTATTGTATCCAATACTGACTGGACGAGGGATCTGTGATCGGCCTTCCCTCATCACCACCCCTGCCCACTCCTCAGAGTATGGAGATAAAAGCGGACCGGGAAGTTTTTTCATTCCAACCCAAGTTTCCTGTTCCTTGAAAACTCACGAATAGAACATATCTCATCGGCCGCAATCCCTATCGATTCAAGAAAATCCTGATGCGCCTCTGGGGCCGCGCTCTCAAACTCGACATGCCAATTCCACATATCCTCATCACTCAGACCCACTGCCCTCAGCATTGCCACCCATCTATCCTTGGTAATGATCCTTGTCTTTGCAACGGCGCCCTGGTTCTTTATAAGGCTGAGGATAACGCCCTGCTGATTCCTGAGATTCTGTATCTCTCTGTTTATGGAAGAGAGCCGCTTTTCCAGGGCCAGCTCCACATCATCCGCATCTTGCGTAAGAATCTCCTTGATGACTACCAAAGACAATCCGGTATTGCGGAACAGGATGATCCTCTCCAGTCGTGCAATATCATCTTCTGAATACATGCGGTAATTGGCATCGGTCCTGCCGCTTGGCCGCAGCACACCCTTGGAGTCATAGTAGATAAGGGTGCTCCGGGATAGAGCATATCTCCTTGCCACCTCTCCTATCGTATACATCTTATGCGTAATCCTGATTGATGCCACGCAAGAGGGCCGACACAGCGACCACCTTGCGTAGCCGGTTAAATCACACAGACCGGATCCTGCTGATCTCGTCACCGGGGATATTCAACCACTCCAGAAACTCCTGATGCCCCTCTGGGTTTTTGGTCTCGAATGTACGATGCCATTGCTGCATAACCTCGTCACTCATCCCGACAGCTCGCAACATATCGATCCACTGATCTTTGTTTACATACTTTGACTTCATCTTACGCTCCTAAATTGATTGCTGTTCAACGACCAACCGTCGCCGAAGCTAACTATCAAGTATGAAGCTGTAGTCAGGTCAAGCCCTTAAGCCAATAAGCCTGTGGATCTATCGAATCCAGCCCTCTGGATTGTTACCCAACTCTCTATACCTCTTCGGCACATACCGATAGTGGCCGGTAATCTTATATGCGAACAGCATATCATCCAGGTGCGGCCCCGCACCTATATTATGCACAACCAACGGATTGCCGCTGGCCTGTGCAATCCTGTCAGTGACTATGCCGATATGGGGGAGATTGCCGGGCAACATCCAGGTCACGATATCACCGGGAGAATAATCCTGAGGAGTGGTGCTTACGGGCAAGGAGATCCCATGCCGCGAGAAGAAGACCTGTAGATTCGGCACCCGACGATGATCGATATTCTTATCGGTCCTGGCCAATCCCCAGATGCGACGGGATGGATACACATCGAAATTACGTACCATATCCTCGTGCACCAACACCTGCAGATCAGCGCCCAGGGTGCGATAGGTTCGGATCACCACATCCGTACATACCCCGATATTTGCCGGCACATCACCGTTCGGATAAGTGATGGAAAAATAGGAACCGTCATAGCCCACCTCTTGCGTAGTACGCTCAATCGCAGCAGCCACGACATCCTCTTCAAAGGTTGCGCCAAAACAGTTCAAGGGGATCAGAAATATGGATATGTAATAGAATCTTCTCATAATCTGTGATGAAGCCAACCCGGGTCAGAGAGAAACTGTTTCCGTTATTAATTGATCTTGTCCTTTGGTACGATTTTTAAGACATTATTTAGTTCCCACGCCCCGGCGCGGGAACGTATATCCAACTCAATGTTGCGCCAGATTCCCTATCAAACACGCACCACCACACTGTCCAGACTGCGCCTCGACTTCGGCAATTTCGCATTATAGTCCTCTTGCGCATGGCGATAGCCGATGGCCAGGGCCAAATCACACCAGTAACCGGCCAGCTCATGTTTAAACTCTTCGTTCACCAGTTCGGTATCTATACCCTCCATAGGGGTGGAATCGATCCTGAGGCGAGCCAGGGTGTGTAAGGCGTTGCCGAGGACGATATAGGTCTGCGCCCTGGTCCAGACCTCCGTACTCCCGGACTCATCGGTATTCAGCTCCGCGAACATGAAGGGGCCGAAGGCCGCCTCCCGATCCTCCGCTCTGGTGCGTTTATCCCGAATGCCGTCCTCCACCACCTCGGCAAAGTCGTCACGCGTGTAGCGCGGATTATGGGCAAACAGGATGATATGCGAACTATCGAATACATAAGGTTGATTAAACTGAAAGTTACGGGCAAACGTCTGATCCATGCGTTCCTTGGCGCTATCGCTCTCAATGACCACAAACCTCCAGGGCTGGGAATTTATGGATGATGCCGATAGGCGCATCGACTCCAGCAGCACATCCAGATCCTCCTGCGGGATCTTTCTTCCGGCATCGTATTTCTTGGTGGTGTATCTCCAACGGAGATCTTCAATAATCTGATTACTCATAGTTACTCCTTGCAATTTGACTGGTTACCAGCACGATTCCGTGCACACTAAGCTACACGCGCTTCTTTGGCAAGTACGCACATTTATGATATATAGTACCCTTTTGTATACTATTGGAATCACATAATGGATCAAGCGAAAGGTAACTGCATCCCGGGATGTCCGGTTGAGGCGGTACTGAACATCATCGGCGGAAAATGGAAAGGCGTCATCCTCTACCACCTACTGACCAAGACGGTACGCTTTAACGAATTGCGTCGCCTGATGCCTGGGGTCACCCAGAGGATGCTGACCAAACAACTGCGCGAACTGGAGGCGGATAACCTGATCAAGAGAAAGGTGTATGCCGAAGTCCCGCCCAAGGTAGAGTATTCCATGACCGAGCTTGGCATGACATTGGAACCCATCGTCAATGCGCTGCATACGTGGGGTTCGCAGCATCTGAAAAAACATGCCACAGCCGGTTAAACACACAATGCTCCGGGCTTGCGTTTCAGGAAATCCAGGTCACTATATGGCTTGATCACTGACTCCAGTTGAATCAATCAAGTCTGACCCACCGCTGTCCCATATAGTTTGCTTTGTAAAGCCGCAATCCCCCGTGCCATCAGGTTTTTGCGGGTTCACTGGTGTTGGAGACATGAAAGTCTAAGATAATGCGTCCCTTCTCCCTAAGGGTGAGGGGATTATGTGGGACAGCAATGAGTCTGACCCCATCGATCAAAACTCATTTTAATGAACGTAAGATTTTCGCTATAGTAACCTGACAACACAGTCATCAGGGACGATAAACGGCTTTGCTACCAAGGTTACGGGAATGGCAAGTATTTACACTGGCCCCAATTTACAAATTATATGACGCAGCCAGAATCAGAAACTAATCCGCCACGCCTTACAGTGGCTATCCCTTTGCACCATGGAAAACAGTGGGAACAGATCGTCGTCGAGAATATCCGGCGAATACCCGAAGATACCAGGATTATTCTCAGTGACGAAGTCAGCAGTGATGATGCGGCCGCAAACATCGCAAGACAATTTGAAAATGACCCGCGCATTAAAGTACGCATGAAGAACGGGGCAGCTGGCTGGCGGGAGCATTATAATGCACTGATTCGGGAAAACGAAACCGAACTGTTCTGTATACTTCCACAAGACGATACTATTGAAACAGGCTATTACGAAAAATTGATTGCCGCGTTGGATCAAAACCCACATGTAGGGTTGGCGTTTGGCAGCATGGTTGCGACAGGCGATTCACTTTTGCATGGAAAGATCTCAGCGCCGCGCGGTAAAATACCATCTCCACCGTTTAAACTAGGCAAAACCACACCATGGATTGAAGCTATTCTACTCGAGAGCTACGGCCATATTGGAGTATCAATTCGAGGAGTAATGAGGCGCGAAACACTAAGATTAATTGCTCAAACACCCGATGACCGCTTCGCAGACTTATCATGGATATTTGGCATTGCACTTAAAACGTATATGCTCGAAGTGCCAGACGCAATCTACACAAAACGCTACTATTCCCATAGCACTCACAGCCGCTGGAAAATACTCAGTGCGCAGGAACACAAAAATATACTGGATTCAGAAATCAGGAATGTACTGGGTGACCAGGATATAGTCGATCAGGCTTTAGCGTTTCTTGATCGGACATATATACATCACCAGCTCTCCCGTTGTCAGAGAATATGCGGATATACAAGCCGGTTAATCTCAAAACATTTTGGACGCCACTAATACATTGATGGTCCGAAACAAGAGAATGACAACAGCGCATACAGGCACTACAGAATATCCTTGATCAGATCTGCTGTTTCCACGGCAAAAAGCGGCGCCATGCAGTATTTACCTGTATCGATTGTAATATATGACCCCATTGCTCGTGGTCCAATAGCAGATCTTTGATGAAGATAGCTGGTTGGGTCATCAATGTCAGTTTTTCCCCGCGCCATAATTACTCCGCCACCTACATGCCAGTCACTTGCCAGCTACTTGCCATTTCTACCAGTCGCGCGACAGAAGGCACGTAATCTGCAATAGCATTTACATTGTCGCGCGCAAACTTACGATGGGCAATGGAGGTAATCACATCTGTTATCTTATGATTAAGACGACTAACCTTCCGTATACCACGATAAAAATTTATGATGTATCCTATCGTTTAATTCCCGGCCATTTTCACCGTTCATTTCTGCTCGCTCGCAAAGTGGATACCAGGATACATAATATCGATCACCGTGATTTACAATATCTCCGTATGGGCCAATTATCCCCGTGGCGGATGGAATAAGCGAACTTGATAAACCTGGCGCTTTGAACGTAATACTTGCCCTGTATCTCAAATACCAACTGCCCAGGTCCTCAAGCCCGGCAGATCTGTCGATTCTTAACCTGTCATCCCATAAGCAATTAACTACGCATGAGAATGTATATGACTTATCTTTTCGATCAGATATATTTACATTGATATCACCGTTATGCAGACGCTTGACTGATACAACTTCAGTATTGCCCGTAAATAATATTTTCGGATTATTAGCAATTGCTGCAGATAGGATTTCTGCAACGAAACCGGTCGAAACTGAACGCTCTTCCGTCTTAAATGAGCCCTGCGTTAAAGTTCTTGAAAACAGTTTTTCATGGGCTTTCGAAGGATTACGTTCAAACCAGCGTCCGGAATTAATTCCAAAATAATAATTTCCCGGATCTTTATTTAATAAAGATATTTCACTTCCAACTTTTTCAAAATGCCTTTCAATATCATCGATATCGATCTGGCTATCCACCGGGATAAAATAGTGGAACGGCGAGGATGTTCCAAAATCCTCCGGTCTAGACCCGGTAAGTCGCGCGAGAATCGGTAGGAATGAGAGCGATCCCTGAGCCATCAGTCTATGGGTGCATGCAGTTGGATCGTTTGCATAAACGAATCCCAAATGTAGTTTGCCTTCATTATGCAAACTGGCTTTACTCATTGGAGATGCTGATTTATCAAACAGCTTAACCTGGTATCCTCGTTGCGCAAGTTCCAACGCTAAAGTGCAACCCATAATCCCTGCGCCCAGGATTCCAATTTCTTTATACGATTTCAAATTCAACAAACTCTTTCATAGATTTAACCTTTTCCATGTATGCATAATTCAGGGGATAGGGTGTAACTGCACTATAGCGTCAACACTCCAGGTTCGGAATGTGAGATCTGATAAAACCAGCATCAATATGAGAGGGTCTATGGAAATGTATATCAATGAACAATATGCAGGTCATGATGTTTGACTGCAATCACTTTATGTTTACGCCAGTGATATGGAAGGGGAAATTATTTGGCACGGCAATATTGCAAGCGATCCCTCGAGGAACCAACAGGACCAGACTCACTGCTACTCAACTTATACGCCGCTACCGCGCATTGCGCCGCATGATTCAATCCCTAGTTTCTTTTCTAACCACATCAAACCTGGAATAAAACATTCGGTGGATTACGCCTCGCCAATCCGCCCTACGGTACTGCACATCTATTCATCCCGATACAAATCAATAAACAAATTCTTGTTGTCGTCATTGGCAACCGACCAGGAGGTCAGGCTGGCGAGCAGGTTGATCTCCGTGGGAGTCAGCTCGGTATTCAGGGTGTCATAGTTTGGAAACTTGGCCAGCCCATCCAGCGCGGTCTTTACGTCTCTGTTTAGTTGGCACTCCCACTCGGTGACGGTGCTGGTATAGACCCAGACACAGGTGACGAGGTTCTCCCTTGCGGCCACCCCGAACCAATCATTCGCTACTACGGGCAGTTCCTGTTTATATATAGCCGGTCTGCTGGAACCGCCGGCCGCGTTCCAGATGCCGCTGAGGAATTCCGCGAACGCCGTGCTCGGAAAGACCTGGTTGTGCACTCCCCAGGCGGTCTTCTTGCTGATATTGGAACCACCACTGTAAGGAGTGTAGGTTCCATCCTCTGCGGCATAGGGCTGATAGCCGAACAGGGGTGGGATCTGGCTGTCCACATCGATCTGGGTGGTGATCACCTGCGTGGTCTGGTCCACTGTTACCGCGGGAGGCGGATTGGCGCTTGCCGGCATCAGCAGGGTGGTAGAGTTGATAAAGGCGATGACATTGTCTATATCGCTGTAACTCAGCAGGGAGGCGACGCCGGTATTCTCCAGATTGCCGCCGTCCGCAAACCGGGTGGGCTGGATATTCGGGTCAGGGGTTGCATCGGTCACCGGCCAATAGCTGTATTGCGGGACTATCTTGGTCGCGATATTACTCAATGAGTCCGACAGATCTCCCTTCTCCAGTTTATGCTGCGCGATGCTCTGCAACAGCGCGGCGTGGTCCATACCGGACATGTGGATGCTGGCAAGGCCTTCCAGCCATCGGTTTGCCGCTGCGACCTGATGTGCCTCCATCCCATCCTGGATGAACCGCATGGTCTGGCCCCCACGCTGTTGCAACTCTTGTACTAGACGGGCTGGATCGGCCTGCCACTGGGAGAAGAGATTGACCAGGGTCTCGGCAAACGCCGCACTGCTGGCCCCCACGCTGTCCATGATCGACCATGGACGCTGCTCACCGATGGTTACCGTTGTCTGCCCGATTGCATTCAGGACCGAGTTGAAGGCAAATGAGGTTACGCCGCCGCCACCCGGTCTCTTGCCGTTGGCGTCGACACCGCCGGGGCTGCCGACAATCCCGGTAAAGAACGGGGTGCACTGCACCGGGGCCAGATATTGGTAGTCCCCCAGTTTTGGCTCGGCGCCCTGTACAAACATGGCGGTATTGCAGATGAAGTATGGCCTGACGGCGTTGCCGCTCAAGGTAAGAAACGGGGTGTCGACCAGGGCCGGATTCTGACCGGGCAGGTTCAGGATATTCTGGACCGCGGCGCCGTCATAGGAAAACGCCAGAGTGGGGGCATTGCCGCCTGCCGGACGGTAGAGTCCGTAGGGTGACAGGATGTGTTTTCCGATCACCGTCTGCCACAGCATATCCGCCGGTGTGTCTGCGAACTGATAATAGAACAGAGCCTGCAGAGCGATATCCACAACCGAGAATCCTGTAGTCACCTGCTGTCCGATATTACCGTTTGGCAATCGCTCGATTTCGGTACGCGTCAGATCTGCGGGATCTTCTATATAGCGGTTTAGAAAAACGTCGTCGGAAACGCTCTGCTGATATGCATAACTGATTCCCAGCCAGGACCCTCCGGATACGGTGGAGATGGCCTTGGTCTGACTTAACAGGGTCACGCCATCCTCGCTGCACAGATGATGCAACGCGCGCAGCTGCCCCATGCCGGCACTCAATGCCCGCGAGCCACCGCCACACAGGCAGATACCGACATTCCCCGGGGTCGGATGCCTGCCGCCGGGAAGGGTATCGATGGAAAGTTGGGAACCGGGATAGAGAGTGGCGGCGAAATTTCCTTTTGGCATTGTATTCTCCTTAATACTGCTGCTTCTGATGTCGCCTGGCAGATTACGCTTTGCCAATCCGCCCTACACTCCTGGATTGGCTCAGCCTCTGCCTTAGGCAATCCCACCTTGGCGGGAATGAGGTGTAACTGTCAACAGTGGGCCATACTTGCTGGCGTACCACTTAAATATAGTCGAATATTTATTTGCGACCCCCATTTCAGTATCAACAGTGTCATACTCGATCAATCATACCGTTCCGTGCAAACAGGATAAAATATTGCAAAGAAGCATTAAATAAATGCGCACCCTCTGTAAGCAGATACATATCGGCAAAGGAGACCATAGTGAAATTTGAATACCAGAATCCCACCCACCTCATTTTCGGCGCCGGCACAATCTCCCGTCTGGGCGAGACGGCCGCCAGGATCGGCCAGCGCGCCCTGCTGGTCACCGGCGGCGGCAGCGTCAAGCGCAGCGGCATCTTCGACCGTGCGCTCAAGGTCCTCAGCGCCGCCGGGGTGGCGGTGTTCGAATGCGACGGGGTGGAACCCAACCCCAGGAACAGCTCGGTAAAACGTGGTGCAGCCATCGCCCGTGACAACAAATGTGACCTGGTGGTCGCCCTGGGCGGCGGCAGCGTCATGGATGCGGCCAAGGTGATGGCGGCGGCGGTGTTCTATGACGGCGACCCCTGGGACATGATCCTGCACGGTCAGCCCCAACCATACATCCCGACCCAGGCCCTGCCGCTGATCACCGTCCCCACCCTGGCTGCCACCGGCTCCGAGATGAATTGCGGAGCGGTGATCAGCAACGAAGAGACCACGGAGAAATCCTTTATCCAGAATCCACTGCTGTTCCCCAAGGTCGCCCTGCTCGATCCGGAACTAACGGTGACCGTACCGAAAGACCAGACCGCATACGGCGTCTGCGACCTGATCACCCATATCACAGAGAGCTACTTCAACGGCAGCGGCGACACGCCGATTCAGGACCGCATCTCCGAAGGGGTGATCCTGACCGCCATGGAGTACGGCCCCAAGGCCATCGCCGACGGCAGCGACCTGGACGCACGCACGCAGATACAGTGGGCGGCCACGGTCGCGCTCAACGGCTGGATCCAGTCCGGAGCGGGCGGCGTGGGATACCCCGTGCACATGATCGAACACACGGTCTCGGCCTTCCACGACATCACCCATGCCGCAGGGCTGGCCATCATCAACCCGGCCTGGATGCGCTTCGCCGCCAGCAACGATCCGTCGAAGTTTGTCCAGTTCGCCCAGCGTATCTTTGGACTTTCGGCCCAAGGCCCGAACGATATGGAGTGCGCCCTTACCGGTATCGACTGCTTTGAGAGGTTCCTCAAGTCGATCGGCTGTCCAACCCGATTCTCAGATCTAGGGATCGATGACAAACTGATAGAGGATTACGCCCAAGAGACCCTGCGCATCATCCACGACGCCGACGGCAGGCTACCGGCACGGCCGCCCATGTCAGAGAAAGATATCGTCGAGGTTTTGAAGGCGGCGTTGTAGAGACATAGCGTGTAATAGATATAAGACCCAATCTATTCTTGTAGGAGCCCACTCCTGTGGGCGAAAAGATCCATCCATTCAATCGCCCGGAGGACCGGGCTCATACATGTCCCCCTCATCCCTACCCTCTCCCCAGCGGGGAGAGGTGGATGAGAGAAAGAAGGAGAGAGGTACTGGCTAGGAAACGGCCAGATAGACCCCACTGAGTGCGATGGCACCACCGGCGAAGCGAGTGAGCGCCGGTAGATTTATCCTGGATACGAACATGCCCAGACCCATGCCGGCCAGGTGCAGTGATGCCGTGGCCAGGGCGAAGCCGAGGGTATAGGATGCGGCCGTGATCGCGGCCGGCATCTCCGCACCATGGGCATGGCCGTGGAATATGGCAAACAGACCGACGATCAGGGCGCTATACACCAGCGGCAGTCTGAAGGCGCCGGCGATCAACACTCCCAGGATCAGTACTGAGAGCAGTATCCCCTGTTCGATGAAGGGCACGGGGATTCCGCTGAAACCGAGGATACCACCTAAGATCATGACACCGACGAAGGTGCAGGGTACCACCCATAGGGCACGCCCACCCACCTGTGCGGCCCAGATGCCTACGGCCACCATGGCCAACAGGTGATCCGCCCCGCCGATAGGATGACCCACCCCGTGCATGAAGCCAGTGGTCTCTCCCACGCCGGTATGGGCCAGGGCCATGCCCGGCAGGAAGGAAAGCAGCATGATTATCTTCGCTATTTTGTGCCTCATCGAATCTCTCCTATCGTAAAAAATGTTCGGCGCACGCCGCCCATGATTGATTATGTGTCTTCTGAAAAATTACCCCGCAACAGGTCGCGGCGTGATATATCTTTTTTGATCTGCGACCGGGCCGGACAGGTTTCCGGTATATCTGTCCCCTGCTCTCCCAACTGTTCGATATCACCAAACTGGTCCAGATCGATCTCCGGCGTCTCCTCGCCACGCATGATCTTACCCAGCAGATCTTCGTCGATGACGTCCGCCTTCTGCTTCGGCTGCACCATAAGCAGATCAAGAAAACCCTTGGCTGCAGCCACGGCATGGTCCTGGCTCTCGAACTCGTTCATAGGTGAGTATAGTGAATGGGTCAGGCAACGTCCTATCCCGTCTATCTCATTCACCATAAAGGTGTAGGTGTTCGACGGGAACTCGTGCTGCTGTTTGTCGCCCAGTTGCAACTCATCCCAATGGTCCTTCTTCCCCGGCAGCATAATCAGGTTCATGAACCAGGGGGTGAGGATAATCCCGATGACCCGCCCCTGATACTCCTGGAATCCCAGGGCCTCCACCTGCAACCGGGGATTGAGCAGGGGGATATCCTGCATCTGCTCCTGCCGAATACACTCGAAGGCCAATACCAGGTTCTCTGCGGTTGCTTGCGTATCTTGCATCAGGCCACCTCCTGTGTCGCCCCCACTCCGGGGAAATAGTTGTCGATATCTATATCGTCCTCGCCCTGCATGATTGCAGCAAGACCGTCCAGGGCCTTATTGATGTGGTAGGCGTCCGTCTCTGAGAGCACCTCGCGCGCCGAGCCCAGGAAGTTCAGCACCCAGGTGCCTACAGGTTGCGCACCGATCAACATCATGTTGACCTGCTCCCGGCCATTGCGTCCCTCGCACAGGGAGACGAACTCGCCCGACTCTATGATCTTGACCGGGATGCCTATGCACATGCCGCCTTCTCCCGCTCCTCTTCCCGGCGCCACTTGCCCACACCCCGTTCGCTACGCTCTTGCAGTTGCACACCCAGTTCGGCCAATTCAGCAACCAGCATATCCACCATGGCGTTAAGTCCGGCGGTCGCCTCCGGAGTAAGACCAAGTTTGTTTTCCAACGAATGGGGCACCATGCCGATCAACACCACATGCTGCGGCCCCTCGCCCTTGAGGGTGAGCAGACCCAGCAGATCGGACAGGCCCAGCTGGTGGTTGGATATCTTGGTTTGGAAGAAGGCCGGGATCTCCTCATCGGCGATACGCACCAGGGTGCCGTAGGGGGCGCCGGTGTTTACTGCGTCGGCCACGATCAGATGGTCACAGTGACGGATGGGATCGAACAGCTCCATGCCGGTGGTGCCGCCATCCACCACCAGCACCTGCTGCGGGATGTGATAACGGTTCTCCAACTCCTCCACCGCACGCACGCCCACGCCCTCGTCCTGCATCAGGACGTTGCCCATGCCGATGATCAGGATGTTCTTGCAGTTACCACTCACGCAGTGACTCCAACTACAGCGCCTGCACCCTTACGATCTCCTTCTGCTCGGTATCCACCATGTGGATGGCACAGGCGATACAGGGATCGAAGGAGTGGACGGTACGCAGCACCTCCAGCGGGTTCTCCGGATCTGCCACCGGGTTATCCAGCAGGGCGGCCTCGTACGGTCCCGGCTGATCGTCGGCGTCGCGTGGACCGGCGTTCCAGGTACTCGGCACCACCGCCTGGTAGTTCTTGATCTTGCCGTCTTCGATCACCACCCAGTGCGACAGGGTACCGCGCGGGGCCTGGTGGAAACCCACACCTCGGATCTCGCCCTTGGGGAAGACCGGTGCGTTGAAGGTCTCCAGATCACCGCTGCCGATGTTCTCCACCAGCTTGGTCCACTGATCCTGCAGGGTATCCACCATCACACCGCAACGCACGGCGCGGGCGGCGTGGCGGCCGATGGTGGAGTGCACCGCGGCCAGCGGTATATTGGGGTTTTGCGCCACGGCCTTCAGGGTATCCATCACCGTATTCAGGTGTTTAGTGTAACCCGCATGCCCCGCGGCCACGCCGTTGAGCACATCGGCCAGCGGGCCCACCTGGGCGCGCTTACCGTAGAAGGTGGGGGCCTTGACCCAGGAGTACTGACCCTCGTCCTGGAAGTCTGTGTACTGTGGCTCGGTCTCACCCTCGAACGGATGCAGCGGCTTATCTCCTTCGTACCAGGAGTGCTTGGCGCTCTCGGCCACGCCCTCACGGAAGTACTTGTCGTTGGAGGTCGTGATCGGCTTGAATGTGCTGAGGTCGGCGTTTTCGATAAAGCCGCCGGGCAGATCGAACTTGGTGCCCTTGGGGTCCTGCGGACAATCGGGCACGGTCAGATAGTTGGTGACGCCGCCGCCGATCCCGGCCCAATCCAGGTAGAAGGCGCCCACCGCCGGCACGTCCACCATGTAGGTTGATTTGACGAAGTGGTCCAGCTTGTCGATGAAGTTCTTGATCAGCATCAGGCGCTCGATATTCAGCACCGACGGGGCATCGTGGCCGATGGAGTTACTCACGCCGCCCACGGCCACGTTCTGGATATGCGGGGTCTTGCCGCCCAGGATGGCCACCACCTTGTTGGCCAGGATCTGCACATCCAGGGCCTGCAGGTAGTGGGCCACCGCCAGCAGGTTCACCTCCGGCGGCAGCTTCATCTCGGGATGTCCCCAGAAACCGGTGGCAAAGGGGCCGAGCTGACCGCTGCCGACAAAGGTCTTGAGCCGCTCCTGCACCGCCTTCATCTCATGCGGACCGTTCAACGGCCAGTCCGACAGGGACTCCGCCAGCTTGGCCGTGGCCACCGGATCGGCCTTGAGGGCGGAGGTCACATCCACCCAGTCCACGGCCGAGAGGTGATAGAAATGCACCATATGGTCATGCACCGCATGGGCGGTCTGGATGATGTTGCGGATCAACTGGGCGTTTACCGGCACCTCCAGTTGCAGGGCGTTCTCCACCGCACGCACCGAGGTGATGGCGTGCACCGTGGTGCATACCCCGCAGAAGCGCTGGGTGTAGAACCAGGCCTCGCGCGGGTCGCGCCCCAGCAGGATCTTCTCGATACCGCGCCACATCTGGCCGGAGGACCAGGCCTTGCTTACCTTGCCCTCATCATTCACTTCCACATCGATGCGAAGATGCCCTTCGATTCTTGTAATCGGGTCAACCGTTATACGTGTAGTCACAACTATATCTCCTCAAAGTAATTCTTTGTTACGCGTGCTCTTCGCGATGCAGCACAGGCATGGTCTTGATCACCACCAGATAGATCATCAACTCCAGGGCGATAATGCTCAGGGTGATCATGATCTCCGGCACCGATGGGAAATAGCTGTAGCCCGGACCCGGATTGTAGGTGACAAGGAATGCGTCGAAGCGATACATAGCTCCGGCCAATAACATACATACAGCTGCGATCAACAATTGACCGCTACGACTCTTTCTGGAGGGTGACAGCAGGATCACCAGCGGCACGATGAACAGGGCCGTCTCCAGGATGAACATCACCGAACCGAAATCTCCGGCGAAGATCAGGCCCAGCTTGCCCTGCACCACCAGGACGATCAGCCTGATCACCAGATAGGCCGCGATCAGCACCACCGCCGCCCTGGTCAGGCCGGACATCAGCGGTGATTGCGTCTTGCGTCCGAAATTCACGGCCAGGGTGGATTCTTCATATACCACGATGGAGAAACCCATGATGATGGCGGTGATCAGGGCCAGCAACGGCTGCATCTGCATCGACTGCCACAGCGGATGCACCTTGTGACCCATATTGATCAGCAGGGTCCCGAGAGAGGACTGATGCATGGTGGGCAACAGCACGCCCAGGGCGATGAGAAAGAACAGGACCTTGTTCAACTTCTGCAACAGGCCCTTCTGACCGAATCGCTCCAGGACCGCCGGGGCGAACTCAAAAACCAGCACGATGATGTAGGTCGCGACACAGAGACCTACCTCCAGCATGGCGGCGTTGAAGTTCCAGTTCCAGGGCAGGAAGATCTCGTAGAACTGCCAGAAACGGCCCATGTCGAAGAAGGCTCCGAAACCGCCCATGGCGTAGCCCAGCAGGCTGGCCAGGAGCGCGGAGCGCACCATGGGGTGATACTGGCCCTTGTTGAACACATACACCGCGATGCCCAGGGCGTAACCGCCGCAGGCGAAGGCGGTGCCGACCACCACGTCATACACTACCCAGATACCCCAGGCGTAGCCACTGTTCAGGTTACTTACGGCACCCATGCCATCCATAAAGAAACGCTGCACCCCGAACATGCTGCCGATCAGCCAGATGGCCAACAACACCAGGAATGGCTTGGTCAGGATGCGTCCGCCTAATGCCTGATACGCGCTCATGCGTCACCCCCTTCATCCTCGTCATCCGCGGTGTTGCGCCGCACCACATAGGTGAGTCCGGCCAGGGCCACTGCCGGCAGCAGCATGTAGTTGTAGATCGAGTGTTGCACCCCCTCTGCAATGGAGGACGGGGAACGCTCACCCAGGGGCGGCATGCCCAGCTTATCGAAGGAGATGGATGAGATGTGCATGACATTGGTACCACCGGCCTCCTTCTCGCCCCAGATATGCTTCTTATATATAGGCACCGGCTTCTCATGATGGCTTTCCGGCTGGCTGATATCGCCACGCGGATAGTTGTATATCTCACCCGGCTTCAGGGCCATGCGCCTCTTGGCCTCTTCCAGCAGCAGCTGGCGCGGACCGAACAGGGTGGCGCCGGTGGGACAGGCCTCGGCACATCCGGTCATCTGTCCCTTATCGATACGCCCCACGCCGGCCTGATTGCACATCTGACACTTCTGGATCTGCCCGAACAGCTTGTTGAATTCAAACTGCGGCACGTTGTAGGGACAGGAGACCATGCAGGTGCGGCAGCCGATACAGGCATCGGGATGATGGGTCACGATGCCGGTCTTGTCGTTGCGCCGCATGGCGGTAACGGGGCAGGCCGAGACGCACCCTGGATCTACGCAGTGCATACAGCTGCGCTTCTCGAAGGCGAAACCGTCTACCTCAGCGTCCTTGGTCGCCGCCGTACCGTTGCGGTACACCTTGATCACATTCAGGGTATCGCCGGACAGGGCACGGGCCGAATCCCATTGCTCTTCACCGTTCTCGATCACCGGCGGCATGCCGTTGACCTGCTTGCACATGGAGACACAGGCCTTGCAACCGATACAGAGGGTGGAGTCGTACAACATGCCGACCGCATTCTCCGCCGGTTGCAGATTGGGCCGCGCCTGGGCGCTGCCGGCACCCGCGAGTGCCGCCGTACCGCCGAGGGTGGCCTTGAGAAAATCTCTACGTTTCATAACGCCCCCTCAGCTCTGATCGCTATCTTTCTGATCCAGCTTTCTGGCCCCGGCCGCCGTTGCGCCAACCGCAACGCCCACGGCCGCACCGACCAGAGCGGCCGCACCTGCGGTTATGCCGCTGCCGCCCTGACGATCGTCGATGAATGGGAACATGTTGGGAGGTGTATGGGTCTTGACGTCCGCCAGGCTGAACATGGGCTTGTTGAAGCCGATGCCCTGTTCGGAGCAACCGACGCAGGGATGCCCAACCCCGATGGGCCAGACCCCGCCGCCGACGTTGTTGAACTCCAGGCTGGGACAGTTGTTATAGGTCTCTGGACCCTTGCATCCCAGTTTGTACAGGCAGTAGCCCTTGCGATGCCCCTCGTCCCCGAACTGCTTGGCGAAACGCCCGGCATCGAAGTGCGGGCGCCGGTAGCAGTTCTCATGGATCAGGCGGCCATAGGCCCACTTGGGTCGCGCCTTCTCATCGATCGGAGGCAGCTTGCCGAAGGTGACGAAGAACAGCACGGTACCGAGGAAGTTGGCCGGATTGGGCGGACAACCGGGGATGGTCAGCACGGTCTTGTCCTTCAGGAACTGGGGCGCGCCCACGGCACCGGTGGGATTGGGTGAGGCGGATTGCACACCGCCCCAACTGGCGCAGGAGCCGAAGGCCACGATGGCCGCTGCACCCTCCGCCGCCTCGCGGGTGATGTCGGTCATCTTCTCACCGCCGATCTTGCAGTAGATGCCGTCATCGGCCAGCGGGATGGCGCCCTCCACCACCAGGAGATATTTGCCCTTATTCTCCCGCATCACCTTCTTCTTCATATCTTCCACCCGGTGCCCGGCCCCGGCATCCAAAGTCTGATGATAATCCAGGGAGATCAGATCCAGGATCAAATGGGCCAGATTGGGCTGCTCAGATCGCAACAGGGCCTCGGTGTTGCCGGTGCACTCCTGCCCGTGCAACCAGATAACGGGTGGGCGTTTCTTGGGATCGGCCACTGCCTGGGCCATGGCCATGCCGGAACCTGCCGGCAGACCGAGGGAAGCGGCTACACCGGTGCAGAACTTCAGGAATGTCCTGCGGGAGACACCCAACCGCTTCTCGATACTGGAAAAATCGAATGCATTTTGCGCCATCACTCTTCCTCCGGGTGAACTTTATATCAGTGCATGTTGCAGCACTTATTTCATGGGATTGCGGCAATCACCGGGCCATCCAGATTTTTTTTACCCTTATTATTGATTATTTTAATATTGGATAAAATTTATTATGGCATGGATAAGGCCGGTCAATGGCTATCATTCCACTTTTTTAGGACGCTGTAAACACCAAGTTTTATGGAGAAATAGATTAGTCAGCAGTAACGGCGACAAACCTGCCACCAAGGATATTTTGGATTGATGTGAGGATTTCTTGTACCTCTGATTCTGTGTATGGCTGTCGCCCATCTGCGCCCCACACCACACCGGGCCAGCAGTAATCCCCCTCCCTCCTGCCCACGACATGGATGTGCAACTGGCGCACGATGTTGCCGATGGCGGCTACGTTTATCTTATCCGCAGAGAGGTCCTGCTGCAGATGATTGGAAATGAGGTTGATCTGCTCCAGCAGTTGTAACTGGGTGGCGTGCTCCAGTTCGTGGAATTCGGTGACATCGACCTGCGGTACCAGGATAAACCAGGGCGCCAGGGCGTTGTCCATCAGCAACAATCTGGTGTTTCCCAGATACCCCAGGAGATGGCAGTCCGCTGCCAGCCTGGGATCCAAAACAAAACCGTTCATAGCCACCTCACAACCGTACCCTGACCGACTTCCAGTAGCTCCTGGTCCAGTAGGGGTTATCCATATCCGACTCCATTACACCCTTACTGGAAGAGGCATGGATAAACCTCCTGTTTCCTGTATACATCCCCACGTGCCGCTGTACCACTCCGGTCTTATAGAACACCAGATCTCCCGGCCGCAGTTCGTCCTGCCCTATCTCATCCCCGACCCTGGCCTGGGCCGTGGTGCTGCGCGGCAGCAGTATGCCAAAGTAAGAGCTGTAGGTAAGATAGGCAAAGCCGGAGCAATCCACCCCGCTCTTGGAGAGACCGCCAACCCGATTCGGCACCGAACGCCACTCTTTAAGCTGCCGATACAGGACCCGCCTGACCGCCTCCCTGTCGTCCAGATCCACCTTGTCCGCCACAAAAACCTGCTCCACCCGGTCTTCACTAGTGAAAAAACCCATGCATCCTGAAGACAAAAGTGCTAATGACAGTAAAACAGATGTTCTGAACAGATGGATAATCATGGGTCAGGCGCATCCAGCATACGGGTAATCAACCCCATTTCCCAGGCCTGCACCGGCAAAGGCATACGCACCTGATAACCGCCACCCGGGGCCTCTGTCATGGCGTGGCCATACAGGTCCTCAATATGTTGCAGACTGAACAGATGATTACCGGACGGGGTAAGCAATTGCAGTTCATCGCCAACGGCGAACTTGTTCTTCACATCGATCAGGGCGACTCCGGTTTCAGCATCCTGTTCCAGCACCTCGCCCACGAATATTTCGCGCGCACTCTCGGAACTGTTCTGACGATAGTTCTGCAACTCCTGACTGGGGTGGCGTTGATAGAAACCGTCGGTATAACCGCGATTGGCCAGGCCCTCCAGATCCGTCATCAGTCCTGGATCAAATGCCCGACCGGCCACAGCATCATCTATGGCCTGGCGATATGCCTGTGTGGCGCGGGCCGTGTAGTAGTGGGACTTGGTGCGGCCCTCGATCTTGAAGCTGTCTACCCCGATCTGCACCAGACGCTGCACATGCTCCACCGCCCGCAGGTCCTTGGAGTTCATGATATAGGTGCCGTTCTCATCCTCCATGATCGGCATCAGCTCTCCCGGACGCTCACGCTCCTCCAATAGATACTCTTGCTCTGCCGCCGTGTGACGCTCCTGGCCGGACTGGGAAAGATCGGACGGATCATCCTCTCCTGGACCCAATCTGTACTCCCAGCGACAGGAGTTGGTGCAACTACCCTGGTTGGCGTCACGGCGATTGAAATATCCCGACAACAGACAGCGCCCCGAGTAGGCGATACATAGGGCACCGTGGATGAACACCTCCAGCTCGATATCCGGACACTCCTGCCGGATCTCGTAGATCTCGTCCAGGGACAGTTCCCGCGACAGGATGACCCGGCTCAACCCTATCTTCTGCCAGAACTTCACGCTGGCGGCGTTTACCGTATTGGCCTGGACCGAGAGGTGCAGCGGCATCTCCGGCCAGCGCTCGCGCGCCAGCATGATCAGGCCTGGATCGGACAGGATCAGGGCGTCCGGACCCAGCGCCACCACCGGCTCCATATCCCGCATAAAGGTCTTGAGCTTGGCCCCGTGGGGCATCAGGTTGCAGGTCAGGAAAAATCTCTTGCCCAGGACGTGGGCCTCGTCTATCCCCAGGCGCAGGTTCTCCCCCAGAAAATCGTTGTTGCGCACCCGCAGACTGTAACGCGGCATACCGGCGTAGACCGCATCGGCCCCGTAGGCGAAGGCGTAGCGCATGTTCTTGACGGTGCCGGCTGGGGCAAGGAGTTCGGGGGTCTTCATCAAAGGGCTTCCAGATATATCAGCAGTGCATAACTCTATCATAATACAGGACCGGCTAACCCCTTTATCCGACACTGGACGTTATATATTAATGAGGCTAGTCTGGGGTGGATCTATATCCCCGACGGATTGCAGGCACTATGGGCGAAACCACCGACGAAGAACTGATGACCATGTATCGCACCGGCGACACCGCATCCTTTGACGCCCTGTATGCGCGCCATCGCGCGCCCCTGTTCCGCTATGTGGAACGCCTATGCGGCAACCGCTCGGTAGCGGAGGAGCTGTACCAGGACGTATGGATGCGGGTGATCCGCGCCCGCGAACAGTGGCAGCCGGGGACCAGGTTCCAGCCCTGGCTCTACCGCATCGCCCACAACCGCATCGTCGATCACTGGCGCGCCGGGCGCGAGGATAACCCCGGCATCGAGGACGAGACGGTCATCCCGCTGGACTCCCCCTGGCCCGACGCCATGCTGCTGATCCGCGACTGCGTGGAGCGGCTGTTCCAACTCCTGGGTGGTCTGGGCGAGGAGCAGCGCAACGCCTTTCTACTAAAAGAAGAGGCGGGGCTCACCCTGGAACAGATCGCAGAGGTGACCGGGGCCGGTTTCGAGACGGTAAAGAGCCGTCTGCGCTATGCCCTGAAGAGACTCAGGGACGGACTGGAGGGGTGCGATGAACGATAACCGCGACCTGCACGACGAGCGCATCTCCCGGCTCTATAAGATGGGCGACGGCACCGAACCGCCCGTGCGTATAGACGCGGTCATAAAACAGGCGGCCCGGGACTCCGTCTCCGGCAAAAAGAGGAGTTACACCTGGCCCTCCCTGGCCACCGCCGCGGTGCTGGTGTTGAGCATCAGCCTGGTGTTGAAGGTACTGAACCAGCAACCGCTGGAAGACGCCGTGATGGAGCCCATGCCGGCGGATGAATACGCCACATCGCCAGGCGTCATTCTGCAGGAGAGGAAGGAAATGGATCTGGCCCCAGTTCAGACCCTGGAAAAGAGGAAGAAGATGGATCAAGAGGCGCCTACACCGCAAAGATACAGGGCGCTGAAACAGAAGGCCGCCCCTGCCCCACCGCAGCCCAGGAGCGAAGGGGCCGCACAACTGGACGCCATCCCCGAAGCGCCTGTCGGAGAGTCGGCACCCTCCAACGCACGGCAGATCGATTGCGGCCACATCCAACTGCCGGATACAGACTCCAGGGAAGAGTGGATCAAACAGTACCGACGGGCTGTGGAACAGGGGCTACCTGAGATCGCCCGCTGCCTGCAACGGGCGTACCGGATCAGGTTTAACCAGGAGATACCTGAGCTAACCAGGTAAAAGACCGCTGAGGTGATCCTATCTGCTGAGCATATCCGCAGGCCGGGTTATGGATCTAAGGGAGGCGCACCCCTCCTTTAGCTCCTTCCAGCCGCAAGTGAGGGTAAACCAGGCCATGGTGGACGTAGGCATCAGCTTACCATCCAGCGGGATCATGATCTCCTCATCCGCCAGAAACAGCACCATATCCTCAAAACCTGGGTTGTGCCCCACCAGCATCACCCGCTTTGCGTCCTCAGGACACTCCTGCAACACCGCCAACAGATCGGAAACGCCGGCCGCATAGATGCGATGATCCTTGACTATGGCGTCCACATCAAACTCCATCTGCTTGGCTGCCCTGCGGGCAGTTGAGCAGGCACGCTTGGCCGGTGAGGTAACTATATAATCCGGTACACCGCCACAGTTGCGCAACCAGCATCCTGCCTGTTTAGCCCCGCGTTTTCCTCTTTGGGTAAGGGGTCGATCAAAATCACCGACGGTGACCGACCAATCCGACTTGCCATGGCGCAACAGCATCAATTCACGCGTCATTTGTAGTTTCCCTATCCAACCTATAATATGCCCTAGGATCCATTGTCTGTGATTAACGGAATAACACCTTAGGGTTATGCCTTGTAGGCGCAACAGTAAACAACCATGTTAAGCAACAACTCATCTGAACTGCCAAACCCCGTCTTCCTGGAAAGCTGCCTGCGAACACCCGAGCTTGGACCCTGCGCCCTGTTCTTCAGCGGAGGGACCGCGCTGCAGGAGATCAGCCGCATACTGAAACAGTATAGTCACAATACCATCCATTTGGTGACCCCATTCGACTCTGGCGGCAGCTCGGCCAAGCTGCGCAAGGCATTCTCCATGCCCTCCGTGGGCGATCTGCGCAGTCGCCTCATAACCCTTGCGGACGAAAGTTTCGATGAGCATATCTACATCTACAATCTCTTCGTCCACCGGCTACCGACCAATAAGGATAACGCTGAGCTAAGAGATGAGATTGTATCCATGGTCGATGGGGAGCATCCCCTGATACAACCCATACCCGAACCGATGCAGCAATTGATCTGCAGTCAGCTCAGATACTTCCAGGAATCCATGCCGGATGATTTCGATCTGCGCGGGGCCAGCATCGGCAATCTGGTCCTGACCGGCGGCTATCTGCACAACAACAGAGAGCTGGATCAGATCGCATTTATGTTCACCAAGCTGGTGGGGGCCAAGGGTATAGTGCGCACCACCATCAGCTACGACCTGCATCTGACCGCAACCCTGGAAGACGGAACCCAGATTACGGGGCAACACCACATCACCGGTAAAGAGGTAAACCCGATCACCTCACCCATCAAGTGGATAGCCCTATCCAAATCCTCAGATAAGTTTGTGCCGGCAACCGCCAGGCTGAGTAAACCCAATAGAAAATTGATCGACATGGCGGACATCATCTGCTTTCCGCCCGGCAGCTTCTATTCAAGCCTGATAGCGAACCTGCTGCCACAGGGGGTAGGCAGCGCGATTGCCAACAGCACTGCACCTAAGGTCTATATCCCCTGTCTGGGAAATGACCCAGAGCAGTTAGGCATGTCTCTATATGCAACCATTGAGACCCTGCTCAGATATCTCAGGGTGGACGCAGGTAATGACTGCCCCAATGAAAAGCTGCTCAACTTTGTCCTGATCGACAGCAAGAACGGAAACTACAACTCATCTCTGTCCCAGGATCGTCTGGACGACCTGGGGATACGCCTGATCGATACCACTCTAATAACAGAAAAGAGCGCGCCATACTACGACCCGGAACTACTGGTTGGAGCACTGCTCTCACTGACCTAAAGTCCCAGTAAGAACCGGCCGCTACACACAATACCTTACACCTGCGTATCATCATGCATAGACCGATTATATCTCTAATAACCGCTGCACTGTTCGGCTTGATTGTGCCGCTAAACTGTATGGGCTCTCCCAATACATACCCCTCCAGCGCACTTTGTGGTAACGGCGCCGATGGTTTTAATCAATGGAGAGAGGCATTCAAGAAGATGGCCCTGAGTCATGGCATCTCACAATCAGTTCTGGACGAATCCCTGAACGCCATAACCTACAACAGCAAGGTAACCCATCTGGACCGCAATCAAAAGAGCTATAAGCTGACCTTCAGCCAGTTCATGCAAAAACGCAATGCCGACCACATAGTCTCCAAGGGACGTAAACTCAAATCGCAAAACGGAGAGCTATTCCGTCGCATCGAAAAGAGATATGGCGTGCCGCCGGGAATACTCCTGGCCATCTGGGGTATGGAGTCATCTTTTGGAAGATATACCGGCAAGCTGCCGGCCATACGCTCACTCGCCACGCTGGCCTATGACTGTCGTCGCAGCGACTTCTTCACCCGTGAACTCCTGGCGGCACTGAAGATCGTGCAGCAGGGGGACATGCACGCCAACCAGATGATCGGGGCCTGGGCCGGTGAGATCGGACAGACCCAGTTCCTGGCCTCCAACTATCTCAGGTATGCCGTGGATTTCGATGGTGATGGCCGCCGCGATCTGATCCGCTCCAAGGCGGATGCCCTGGCATCGACGGCCAATTTTCTGGTCGCCCATGGATGGAAGGCAGGCAAAGGGTATCAGCCGGGACAACAGAACCATGCGGCCATTAAAGAGTGGAATTACGCCGAGGTGTATCAAAGGGCACTGGCCACCATCGCCCAGGAGATAGACTCTCAGGATTACCAACCTACGCCGACGGGCAAACCCAGACTGTTTTTTGACCGCTAGGAACTGCCACGGCCGGCGCAACCCACGCAGACGCTATGCGTCCAGATCAGGTATCTCCTGCGGATGGTTGTTCAGGAACGCCTGCACCCTCATCTCCAGCATCTGCGGATTGATCGGTTTCAGGACAAAGTCGGTCACCTTATGCTCCAGTATCTCCATCACCTTGTCGCGATTGTTCATGGCCGTAAGCATGATGAACGGAATCCCCTTCAGGGCATCATCCTTTTCCACTTCGTCCAGCAGCTCTATCCCATCCATCGTAGGCATCTCGACATCGGAGATCACCAGATCGATCTCCTTCGAGCGCAGAACGGACAGGGCCTCCATGCCATCCCCTGCCTCATGCAGCTTCTTGAAGCCCATATCCAGCAACACCTGTTTTACGATGGAACGCATGGAGCGCATATCATCAACGATCAAGACTGATATGTCCTGCATATTCTCTGCCTTTGCCGATTAATCTTTAGATATAAAGTTGGGTTAATTATGGCCCAGTAGTCGTAATAAGTGAAATCAACCGCCTGCGCCCGACTCCAACTGCTCCCAGCGTGCATATGCCTGCTCCAGTTCCTGTTCCAACTGTTCCAGACGCCTGGTGGTCTCGGCTATGGTTGCCCCATCCTGCTGATAGAACCCAGCTTCGGCGATGGCGGCATGCAGCTCCGCCAGCTCGGCATCCAGTACCTCTATCCTTTGCGGCAGACCATCCAGTTCGCGCTGATCCTTATAGCTGAGTTTCACCGCTTTGGACTTGGGCCTGGACCTGCTTTCCTCCCGCTTCGAGCCGGAGTCGGCCTTGACCTCAGACACATCCGGTGCACGTTGACGCAGCCAGTCATCGTATCCACCCACATACTCCATCACCCTGCCCTTACCTTCGAATACCAGGGTGCTGGTCACGACATTGTTCAGGAAGGCACGGTCATGACTCACCAACAGCAGGGTCCCGCCAAAATTCAGCAGCAGCTCTTCCAGCAACTCCAGGGTCTCCAGATCCAGGTCGTTGGTCGGCTCGTCCATCACCAGGACATTAAACGGACGGGAAAACAGCTTGGCCAGCAGCAGACGGTTGCGCTCGCCACCGGAGAGTGATCGTACCGGTTGCCGCGCCCGCTCCGGGCTAAACAGGAAGTCCTGCAGATAGCCTATGACATGTTTGCTGGTTCCATTTATCTCTACCTTGTCACTGCCATCCGCCACGTTATCCTGGACGGACTCATCCTCCCTGAGGGCGCCACGCAACTGATCGAAGTATGCGACCTCAATCTTGGTACCCAGCCGCACACTGCCCTGCTGTGGCGCCAGGCGCCCCAATAACAGATTGAGCAGGGTGGTCTTGCCGGAACCGTTGAGCCCGATGATCCCCACCTTGTCCCCGCGCAGTATGGTGGTGGAAAACCCATCTATGATCGCCTCGCCGTCCCAGGCATATCCAAGGCCCTCCACCTCGACCACCAACTTGCCGGAACGACCGGCTTCCTGCACGGACATGCTGGCCAGCCCCCCACGTTCGCGGCGGCGACCTCTCTCCTCCCGCATCTGTTTCAAGGCCCGCACCCTGCCCTCGTTGCGGGTGCGGCGGGCCTTGATCCCCTGTCTTATCCAGATCTCCTCCTGGGCCAGCTTTTTATCAAATCGATCATTGGCCTTCTCTTCCGCATTGAACATCTCGTCCTTGCGACGGAGATAGTTGTCATAGTCACCCGGCCAATCGGTTATCCTTCCACGATCCAGTTCAAAGATCCGATTGGCCAGTTTTTGCATGAACATCCTGTCGTGGGTCACAAACAGCAGGGTGCCACCATAGGATCTGAGAAACTCCTCCAGCCAATCGATGGATGCGATGTCCAGGTGGTTGGTCGGCTCATCCAACAACAGCAGATCAGGCTCCTGAACCAGGGCGCGGGCCAGCAACACCCTGCGTTTAAGTCCACCTGACAGCTGATCGAACCGGATATCCGGATCAAGTGATAGACGGGATATCACCGTCTCCACACGCAGCTCCGTATTCCAGCCATCCGCCACCTCAAGCTCATGCTGAGCACGCTCGAGCTGTTGCAGCAGATTGTCACCACCGTCACCTGACTCCATGGCAGAACTGATTGTGTGGTAACGCAGCAGCAGGTCTCCCAACTCACCGAGTCCGTCTGCGACCACCTCAAATACGCTACCGGAAACCCCGTGCGGAACATCCTGCTCCAGCCTGGTTATGCGCGTCCCCTGGCGTACAACCATATCGCCGTCATCGGGCGGTATCTCCCGGGCGATTATCTTCATGAGGGTGGATTTTCCGGTGCCGTTGCGGCCCAACAGGCAAACCCTGTCGCCACTATCGATCGACAGGCACACATCCTCCAAAAGTGCAGGACCACCAAATCCAAGTTGGATATTACGCAGAGTAATTAACGCCATAAACTCTATTTACTTATGTTTAACCATTACTATCTTTAACATCATCCAAGGATAATTGTAACTCCAACCCAACCTATGCGATAAGGCGAAAACCATCCAGAACAACCATGAATCCAACTCAGCATGCCAAGCCAGACATTTTCCATTGAGTTTACGCGGATAAGAAGAAACAAATTTACTGGGACCATATTATGTGGCAGGCTATATTGATGGCTGTAGTATACCTTGTCATTCGCGAGAGACACGCCATAGATTGCACAAATGAAACTAATAACAGATAAAGAAGCTTGGGAAGGACAGGCAGACTGTATCAGCTGCGCCATCAGAAACTCCGTTCTTTTTGGTGGCCTGGATGAAAAGGATTTTGAACAGATACATCAACCCATAGATATGTATAACCTGCCGATAGGCTCCACCCTCTATCGTGCGGGCGACAGAGGCGACCGGCTCTTTACCATCCGTTCCGGCGTACTGAAACTGGTGCAATATCTTCCGGACGGAAACCAACGCATCGTCCGTCTCAGCAGATCCACCGATGTTATCGGGCTGGAAGCCCTGCTGGGACATACCTACCAACACGACGCGGTAGTCCTGCAGCCAACCCAGGCCTGCAGTCTGCCGGTCAGCATAGTCCAGGCCCTGTCAGATACCAATCCTAAGCTACATAAAGAGTTGCTATCCAGATGGCAGCACGCCCTTACCGAGGCGGATGCCTGGCTGACCGAACTCTCTACCGGATCGGCCAAACAGCGGGTCGCCCGACTGTTGTTACGCCTGGTAAAAGATGAGGAGGCCAGCGAGTGCGACCTGTTCAGCCGCGAAGACATGGGCGCCATGCTGGGCATAACCACCGAGACCACCAGCCGCGTAATCGCCAGCTTCAAGCGCGCCAGCCTGCTGGTGGAAACCACGCCCAATCACTTCCTGTTGGATATCCGCAACCTGGAACACATCGCCGAAGACTGACCTTCCGGCGTTTTGCATCACCCCATCACCGGCACACCTCTGATTCCTGAGTACGGGCAAAGGGAATTGAGATATTTCAATGCAATACCCCAATCTTTTCACTAGTCTTGCCTCCACGGGAGGCACGGGGTCTACATAGGAATATGAGCGAACTTCCGCTTAAAGACGTGACCCTGACAACAGCAAATGAAGCAGACTCTGGCACAAGAAACATATCCGGTTTTTACCCTGGAAGTGGGCAAGCATGAGACCACTTTCAAGAGCGTGGACGAGATCCTCAACTTTCTGAAAGAGAAGATAGATGCGAATCGCGCCGCGACCTACATAGCCACCTTCGACCACTACACCCACACCAAATCACTGGAAGAGGGTAAGATCGACAAATCGATCCTGGATGCTAAAAATATCGTATTCTGCTTCGGCTTCACAATCCCCAATCCACAGGTACTGGGGTTGAGACCGCGCTCCATCGGCGTGGCCGAATTGTCGGACAGTTTTGTAATCAGCTTCATGGAGGCGCCCATGCCGGTCGCCAATGTGTCCATGGAGACATGGGCCCAGGCCATCCGCAACAATATAGTAGACGCCAAAAGGCCAAACGATAGCCCCGGCATCAGGCCGCAGATCTAAACCCCGTAGTGCGACTGCACATAGGCATCGACGATCTGTTGAAACTCCAGTGCAATCCGCTCGCCCTTTAGGGTAATGGTCTTTACGCCATCCTCATACACCGGGGCCACCGGCTCCTCACCAGACCCCGGCAGGCTGATGCCGATATTGGCGTGTTTACTCTCACCCGGACCGTTGACCACGCAGCCCATCACCGCCACTGTCATCCCCTCCACACCTGGGTACTGCTGACGCCACTGCGGCATGCGCTCACGCAGATGGCCCTGTATATCCTTGGCCAGCTGTTGGAAATAGTCGCTGCTGGTACGGCCGCAACCGGGACAGGCGATCACCATCGGGGTAAAGGAACGCAGACCCATGGACTGCAGGATCTCCTGGGCCACCACCACCTCCTCGCTGCGGGCACCGCCCGGCTCCGGGGTCAGGGAGACACGTATGGTATCTCCGATACCCTCCTGCAACAGCACCGCCAGGGCAGCCGTTGAGGCAACGATCCCGCGTGATCCCATCCCCGCCTCGGTCAGACCCAGATGCAGGGCATAATCCGACTGGGAGGACAGATCACGATACACCGCGATCAGGTCCTGCACCCCGCTCATCTTACATGAGAGGATGATCCGCTCCCGCCCCAGACCAAGCTCCTCTGCCCTGGCCGCGTTCTCCAGGGCGGAATTCACCATAATCCTGCGAATCATCTCGGCATTGGTTTTGGGTGCAGATGAACGGCTGTTCTCATCCATCATGCGCGTCACCAGATCCTGGTCCATGCTGCCCCAGTTGACCCCGATCCGCACCGCCTTGCCGTAGTTGCAGGCCATCTCGATCATAGAGGCGAACTGCTCATCCCGTTTGGCGCCACGCCCAACATTGCCCGGATTGATACGATACTTGGCCAGGGCCTGGGCGCACTCCGGATATTTGTTGAGCAGGCGATGGCCGTTGAAATGAAAGTCGCCGATCAGGGGGACAGCGCAACCACGTCGGTCCAGCTCCGCACGAATGGCCGGCACCGCCCTGGCCGCCTCTTCCGTGTTCACGGTGATACGCACCAGCTCGGAACCGGCCAGGGCCAGCTCTTCTACCTGGGCCGCGGTAGCCATAACATCGGCCGTATCGGTATTGGTCATGGACTGAACCACGACTGGTGCGGAGCCACCCACATTCACCTCGCCCACCTTGACCGGGACTGTGTGCCTACGCGTTACCTGATATTCAGACATAAGATTGTTACTTTCATCGAAATAAACTATTGCCCCAATCATAACCAAAATATTTAATCAGGTCCCTTCTCCCTTGGGGTACTCAGTACCACCTTGTGGGATAGGGATCAGGATGAGGGCGAAAGGTTGAATCCAAATCACAAGCAACCCTCACCATTATTGGCTAACATTAAACAAATATGGATAAGGACACCATCAACATCAGCTACAGATTCAATCTCGACGCACAGGGGGAAGAGAGGTTTGACCTGCTGTTGGATGCGCACACCCTGGAGCTGATACCACAGCGGGAGCGGAAACCGGAGGAATGGACCGAACTCGCATTTCACCAATGCTCACACTGTCCACTCAGGCCGGACGAACATACACTCTGCCCCGTCGCCGCCAACATATCCAAGGTGATCTGGCGTTTCGACCAGGTGGTCTCTCACGATGATATATACCTGGAGGTAACCACCGACGCCAGGAAGGTATCGCAGCACACCACCGCCCAGAAGGGCATAAGCTCACTCCTGGGGTTGCTGTTCGCCACCAGCGGCTGCCCGCACACCAACTACATGAAGCCCATGGCCCGCTTCCACCTGCCCTTGGCCACAGAGGAAGACACCATCTTCCGGGCCGCGGGCATGTACCTGCTGGCGCAATATTTTCTCAAGCGGGAAGGACAGGAAAGCGACCTGGAACTGTCGGGGCTTACGGAGATCTATAAAAACCTGCACATCGTGAACATCGGCATCGCCGAACGCATCAAGAGCATCGCCATTACCGACTCATCCACCAACGCCGTCATCATCCTGGATAGCTTCGCCAACATCATGCCCTTCGTCATCGAAGACCACCTGGACGAGATCCGTCACCTGTTTGCGGCCTATCTCCCACAACAACCGGTTTAATAAAACAGTCTGCAGCACTGGTCCGTACCTTTCAGACGATCTGTCACATCTTCAGATTGAGCTCCAATCTGAACGTATCAGTGTGCCCGGACCCCACCGCTTCTGAATGGTCATAAGAGAAGCTTGCGCTAAAGTCATCCTTAATCTGATAGTCCGCACCCAACTGTAATAACCAGAATGAAGATGCGTCTTTATCCAGAACAAGACGATAGTTGGTTGTATCTCCGACGTAGTGCATATCGGCATTGGAATCGCCGGTAAGATTCAGACCATATTCAACTTTACCGAACGGACGCAGCTTGCCGCCGGAGAAAAACTGTTGCGACACAAATTCGGTACCGACAAAGAACATGGCCTGCTTCACGGTCTGCTCATCGTATGCCAGCGCCAAATTGCCACCGGCCTCCGCATAATCATCAAGACGAATGTATGCCCCTTCCAATCTGGCATAAGGACTTAAACTAACGTCACGATAGTTCAATGTATCCTTACGCACCGTATATGAGCCGAACAGGATCTTGGCATTCCTGTCACCATGCAGGTTCTGAGCCCCATCGACACGCATGGTATCGATATTCATCTTACCCAGACCGACCACCGCTTCCATCAACGGCATGTTTTCCGGATTGAAATAGCCATAGGCTGAAAACGCATAATTATCAGAATCAAGATTACTGCCGGCACTGCCTATGTCGACTTCATCCTGACCGTAAGTCACAGAAAGACCGAACAGGGCATCGTCGCCCACAGGACGATCCATGCCTGCAGTAATGGCGAAACTCCGCGATTCCAGATCGGAACCGGAGGTGCCATCCGCCTTGCCGATAGTAATATTTCCTTCAGTCCACAAAGACCAGTCACCGATGATGGTTCCCGCAGTTGGATTCAGGTTGAGCTTTCCAAATTTCTCACGGGCCTGCTCCATCGCCAGCTTGATCCCGTAATCCCGCGCACCCTCTTCCGCATTAGAATCGTAGTTGCTTAACATCCCTGGCAAATCTACAGAAGTGCTATTGAAGTAACTGTTCAGATATGGATTGGCGAAGGTAAACTCGATTCCCTGGCGGGACTTTTCCGTTGCATTCCTGTTCTGATTCAACCAGCTCATGCGTCTGTTAACGGAGCGCATAGTCGTTCCCGCAAAACGGGATGCCATATTCGACATCGCCTTTATGCTGTCGACAACATCCGCCTTTTTTGTCGGATCATCACCATAGATCCAATTGAACTGATCAGCGGCTATATTGCCATTGGTTGCCGCATCATGAAATGTGTCGGCCGCAACATCTATGGTGGCCGCACCGGCGGATTGCGGGGTAAAGGTCGCTGTATACACAGTGGATGACGTGGCTGAGAAATTACTGATGGTACCGTTGGACACGGTTATATCAGACGCATCAAAATCAGATGTCGGCTCACTGGCAGTGAAAGTGATAGTAAGGGAAGCATCATCAGATGCGCCACCGTCCAACACCTCGGTTGCGGTGATCACCATCGTCGGCGATGTCACATCAAAGGATGTGGTAAAACTTAATGCGGTTGGATCAGAGATGCCTGCATAACTCAGCCCCCCAGTGCTATCGAAGGCGGTGGCATCGATCAACACATAATACTCTGTCCCGGCAACCAGGCTGACGGACGGATCAATGGTAATCGCGCTGGTGCCAGAACCTGTCACTTGAGCGGATCCGACGGCAATGGCCTCCACCAGAGAATTATCCGAGGTCCGGTGAATTTCAATATTGCCGGTTTCCGCATCCACCGTATCAGAGAAGTTCAAAACAATATTGCTATTGATCGAAACATCTGTCGCATTGTCAGCGGGAGTACTGGAAGTCAATGTCGGGGCGCTGAGGGTAGTGAAGTTATATGTTGCGGGACTGCTGATGCCGGAAAAATAGGCGCCATCGTCGACAGACTTGAATGCGGTTGTATCTATAAACACATAGTAACTTGTGGACTCGGAAAAGGTACCTGTCGGATTGATTGTCACCTGACTACCGGAGACCGTAACCGCGCCGCTGGAAGCCACATCAAAGCTTTCGAAGACCGTATCATCCGATGATCTATAGATCCTGATGTATCCGGTATCGGCAACAATTGGTTCACTGAAGGTTATAACCAGATTCGAATCCAGGGTAACCGTGGTTGAGTCATCTGCAGGCGCCAAAGTGGAAATGGTCGGCGCCGTTGCAGATGAGATGTTAAGTGTGGCCAGGCTACCGGATGAGGCGGACGGAGTGTATTCGATTACGTACGGGAGAGTGTACCCGGTAGTCGGCAGGTCATTCCAATTGCCGATACCCGTAATCTGCAGGGCATCTTCATCACCGGAATTATTTGGCTCACCGGTATTCCATGCCGTATACATGCCATTTTGAGCCGATCCACCAGAAAGCCCCAACCAGAACATCACGCCGCTCTCATCGGCCGGGACCCCAGGGTCATCGATCCAGCGCCACTCACCCTCTACTGCCTGGTCTGTACCGCCAAGCCATGCCTGGCTACCGCCCGTTTTTGATTTGATAAAATCAAATTCATCTGAGCTGGTTACCGTGGCCAGATATCCCTGCATGCCGTTCAAGGTAGCACTGTTTGCAGCACTCCTTGCGGCAGTCCAGGACACACTGGATGAGACATATTGATAGAAACTACCGGTAGCCGCGTAATAGGAGGCATCGCCCCCCGCAGTAATATCGAGGACGGACGCGGTCAGGACGCTGGCGCCACCCTTATATTGGAGTGATGCCGCGGCATTGTTTACATCGGTTAGGGAACCGGTAAAGGCTATTTCCGTGGCCGTACCACTGGTCCAGTTTGCCGACGGATAACCTGTTACCGCCCCCAGTCCACTGGTCGTTGTAATTTGGATAACACCGGAAGAGACCGAAAAAGTGACACGAAAGGTATCTGCCGGATTGGTGGTTGAAACCGGCGTATCTCCGACACCATAAACATCCTGAAAGACAGCTGGATTTCCGGTAAAGCTTGCTGGTAATGATATTGTGTCGGCCGACCAGGCCAACGATGAGACGCAGACACCTAGCAAAAACAGAAACGCGGCCGCAGCTACTCTTTTAAGATGCATATTCTTATTTTCCCTGAGACAGAACTTATAATTAGTCGGCGAATCCATTCTTAGTAATATGCATGCTGATTCTACCGCTCCGCCAAGCATAGAATATTATGCCGTGTTCGACAATCGCCACGCGCAAAAGAAATCAAGACAAATGCAGGAAACACCTGGGTTACAAGGCCGTTACGACAGCATCTTTACCCGGCAGAAAGCATCGTACGGCCCTCACGAACATCTGTCCGCTCCGGATAACAGGCCGGGGGGGGGGTAATATTTTATTTTTATCAAAAACAGTTAAGTATATTTACTTCTTCATGTGATATCTGATAACCATTCGGAATGGGCATCCTATCCACGGAATCACCCAAATGGATGCTGCGACCCGATCAGGCACGCCTCAGATCAAATCGCCCCGGCGGTCCTGCTGAACCATGGTTGGGCCGCTTCCAGTTGCAGCGCCAGTTGCAGCAGGGTCAGCTCATCGCCCAAGGGGGCCATAAATTGCACACCGAGAGGCAGGCCGCTGGCGCTCCAGTACAGCGGAACGGACATGGCCGGCGCACCTGTCATATTGGCCAGCTGGGTAAACGGCAGTTTTTCCAGATTATCCATCGCCATCTGCTTCACCATGCCTGACTTCAACACCACCCTGTGCAGACGCAACGCATTCATCACCTTCAAGCCGATCTGTTCGAATGCCGGCGGCGCAAATGCTCCGATCCTGGCCGGCTCCGTACCCAGGGTGGGCGTAAGCAGAAGATCATATCTTTGGTGGTAGTTATGCATACTGCGGGCAAATTCGTTCCAGCGCCTCTTGGCGGTCACAAACTCCCCGGCGGAAATGATCTTGCCAATATAACCCAGCGCCCTGGTGGTATCTTCAACCTCAAGCCTGCCGAACCGGGTTTGCAACTGCCGTGCGGCCAGTTCCATATCTGCTGTGACATGACCGAAGTACATGGTCAGATAGGAGTCCGCCAACGCCTCACCATTGATGTCCGGGTGCGCCTCTTCAACATTGTGCCCCAACCTCTGCAATAGGGTTGCAGCATGTTCGACCGCCTGTACGGCCACCTTATCTATCTGCCGACCGACAAAAGATTTGGTGGTAAATCCGATGTTTAATTCGTGCACCGGTGTCTTTATGGCCGACAGATAGGAGGCCGGCTTAGTCATCGGATATGGAGTGGAGTCATCCGGACCGGAAAGCACATCCAGCATGGCCGCGCTGTCACGCACGCTACGGGTCAATACGTGCTCTACGGTCGCGCCGTCCCACAGTTCAGAGAAGTCAGGACCAGTAGGCACACGCCCCCGGCTGGGTTTCAGACCAAACAGACCGCAACAGGCCGCAGGGATACGAATGGAGCCGCCACCGTCACCGCCAGCCGCCATCGGGACTATGCCGGCGGCAACGGCCGCACCGGAGCCACCACTGGACCCACCCGGCGTATGTTCGGTATTCCATGGGTTACGCGCCGGTCCGAAGGCCTTGGGTTCGGTCACGCCCATCAGGCCCAACTCCGGGGTATTGGTCTTGCCGAAGATGACCACACCACTGCTCTTATAACGACGGGTGGTCTCAGAATCTGCACTGGAGATATGGCCCCGGTACGCCTGGCTGCCATTACTCATCGGGGTGCCTTGCAACGAACATAACAGATCTTTTAACAGGAACGGCACGCCGGTAAATGGACCGGCTGGCAGTCCGTTGCGTATCTGCTCACGGCCAAAGTCATAGAGACGGGTGATGATGGCGTTGATCTTGGGGTTGACGCCCTCGGCGCATGCAATCGCGGTTTCCAGCAGCTCTTCTGCGGTCACTTCGCCCTTGCGTATCAGCTCCGCCAGACCCAGGGCGTCGTAGCCCTGATATTCATCCTGCGCCAAGGGTGTTATATCTTTTTGTGTAGACAGAGACATGATGCCACCTCTATTAAACTATGAGGCAGCATCTCCGTTTGGGGCCTCTATGCGATCGTCCGATGTATCCAATCACTGCAAGAATCTCTCATTTTTTATCCCAGTTCAAGCCTGGACATCTCCCTGCATCAATTGATGTATCAACAAATAGCTGGTAGTTTCGAATAACCCCTATCATTCTTGAGACGGAACTAAGGAGGGCTAGACAAAAGTGACCGGCGTCATTGAATCTGCAACTCTGCTCCTGGCACTTCTGAATCCTTTTTTATTGGTGGTATATCTGGTCGGCCCGATGAAGCGGCTGGATCGGGCCCAGTTTCAACAGGTACTGATACGGGCTGGGATCATTGCCGGTGCTGTTTTTTGCGCCTTTGCGGTCCTTGGCGATGCAATCTTTACGAATGTACTCCAGGCCGATTTCGCATCATTTCAAATATTCGGCGGAATCGTATTTGTGCTGATCGGACTGCAGTTTGTATTCAAGGGTCCGGCCGCCATTGAGATCCTGCAGGGCGAAGCAGCCCATATTTCAGGGGCCATCGCCATGCCTGTCCTGATCGGACCAGGGACCATAAGTGCGAGCGTCATCATCGGCAAACGCCTCGATCCATTACTGGCATGTTCGGTTGTATTGATAGCGGTATTTGTATCGCTGCTGATCGTACTGCTGCTAAAAACATTGCACGATTATGTCCTCCCGCGCAGAGAGGCCCTGATCGAACGTTATATAGAGGTCTTCGGACGCATATCGGCGCTATACGTCGGCACTGTCGCTATCGAGATGATCATGCGTGGCGCAGAGACCTGGATCAAAAATTATTGATCCGCAGTGCCGGTATTTTACATCAGCGCAACGCACCATACCCTGCGCTGACGCGCACCTATTAACCTGCCAGGTGTTTTTCAATGCCCCACCATAGCAATAACTTACAGATATACGAACACGCCCCAATCCTGGAGGATATTCTTGGGAACTGGGATTCCGCTCTGGGCGCAGATCGAAACGCCTACAAGAATCACTGCTACCGGGTCTTAAACTTCTGCCTCGCGTTCAGCGGGGAACGCCCGGAGTCAATGCACAAGGTTTCCATTGCGGCCGCATTCCATGACCTGGGCATATGGACAAACAGGACCTTCGATTATCTCGAACCTTCCAGGTTGCTGGCCCGTGAATACCTTGCCGGTATCAATCAAGACGCATGGAGCGAAGAGATAGAAACCATGATTGAGCTGCATCACAAAATCAGAAGATACAGTCCGCACCCCGACTGGCTGGTTGAGCCATTCCGTAGGGCGGATTGGCTCGATGTAACCAGAGGCATGCTAAAATTTGGCTTGCCCTCAGACTTTATAGCGGAGGTCATGTCCAGGTTTCCGAATGCAGGATTTCATAAACGCCTTATCGCCTTAACCGGACAGCGGCTGAAAACAGATCCGTTCAGACCGCTCCCGATGATGAGGTTATAGAAAACAGAAAAATGGGAATCAAAATTCAACACGAATTGTTTGGCCAGGTACAGGAATAATATATGAGCAAAAAGACCCTTCTCTCCTGGAGCAGCGGCAAGGACAGCGCATGGGCGCTGCATGTCCTGCAGCAAGACCCGGATGTCGACGTGGCCGGTCTATTCTGCACAGTCAACAAGACCTTCGAGCGTGTAGCCATGCATGGCGTAAGGATAGAGCTTCTTCAGCAACAGGCAAACAGCGCCGGCCTGCCACTGCACATAATCGAAATCCCGTATCCATGTAGTGATAGCGAGTATGCATCCGCAATGGCGGAGTTCGTTGACTCCGCCAGAAAAGACAACATCGAGTGTTTCGCATTTGGCGATCTCTTTCTCGCCGATGTCCGCAGCTATCGCGAAGAGCGTCTGGCCGGCAGCGGCATAACACCAATATTTCCCCTTTGGGACATCCCCACAAAGACCCTGTGCAGAGAGATGGTGGACTCCGGACTAAGGGCCGTGATCACATGCGTTGATCCGAAACAGATTGCGCAGCAGTTTGCCGGAAGGGAATACAACGCATCTTTCCTGGACGATATTCCGCAAGCTGTTGATCCATGCGGCGAATACGGCGAGTTCCACAGCTTTGCGTTCGACGGACCCATGTTTCAAAACCCGATCAAGGTAACTGTGGGAGAGACGGTGCATAGAGACGGCTTTGTCTTCACCGATATATTGCTTTTAGAGACGACATCGGAGCAAGGGGTCATATATGGACCCCTTGATCGCATACGAACAGGCGATTGAGGAGAAAAGAAAATATGCCCAATACCTATATCGGACCGGATGGCAAACCACGTTGCGAATGGTGCGGAGCGGCACCGGAATTCCTGGCCTATCACGATAGCGAATGGGGCTTTCCGGTAACAGACGATCAGCGCCTGTTCGAGAAGATCTGTCTCGAAGGCTTTCAGTCTGGATTGAGCTGGCGCACCATCCTGGCCAAACGCGAGAACTTTCGCGCGGCCTTCCATAACTTCGATTTCAATAAAATAGCCTCCTTCACCCAACGCGATGTAGAGCGCCTGCTCCAGGATGCCGGGATAGTGCGTCATCGCGGCAAGATCGAGGCCGTAATCAACAATGCCAAGTGCGCCCAACAGCTGGTCAAACAGGAGGGCTCCCTGGCTGCATTTTTCTGGCGCTACGAGCCCAGTCCAGACAATCTGCCCGCGCCGCAAACCGTCTCCACCTCAGAAGAGTCCATCGCCCTGTCCAAGGCGCTGAAAAAGATGGGATGGAAATTTGTGGGGCCGACCACCGTCTACGCCTTCCTGCAGGCGATGGGGCTGGTCAACGATCACACAAAAGGATGCGTTATCAGGGCCAAGGTGGAAGATGCGAAAAAGAGATTTAAGCGGCCATAGGAAGCGACTTTATCGAATGATCAAAAGTCTCTGCCAAACCAGATGAGGTTTACACCGCATCCTTGATCCCCTACCCATCTTTTAAAATCTGGTAATATGCAAATAGATGGATTGCCGACAAAGTCGTCCACGGCGTCGCAGTAAAGCTGTGTGCATGACCTTAGACATAAGGAGTCAAAAAGACAGATCATGATTAGCCTGCGCCCGATTGAGGCAGAAGATATTTTAGAAATAAAAAAGTGGCCCAGCTACGCAGCCGGGTTTGAGGAAATGGATTATGCCCTGAGGGAACATGGATGGATTGACGAATTTCAACAAAAGCCCGAAACGTGGATTTATATCGCCGAATCAGACAACTCTGTTATTGGATTCAGCCTACTTAGTACCACCTCAAAGGGTGAGGCAGAATTCCGCATCGCCATCAATCCAAACTGGATAGGCAAAGGAATGGGTAAAAGCGTCACCATAGAAACCCTAAAAACCGGCTTCCTGGCACTTGATCTGGACAAGATTAATCTGATTGTAAGAAAAACAAACCATCCGGCTGCCGCGCTTTACAAAAGCCTTGGGTTTATGGTGACTGGCAACAGCAATCACACGATACATGGAAGGGCCATTGAATTTGTAGATATGACCATGAGCAAGGAAATATTTCAAAAGCTCAAAATGGAGGATAAAGCATGAATACTGCACTAGTATTGGTGGATATTCAGCAAGACTATTTTCCCAACGGGAGAATGGAGGTTGTAGGAGCTGTCGAGGCAAGCCTGAATGCGCAAAAGCTGCTGAATCACTTCCGTGAAAACAGCTTGCCTGTTGTCCACATCCAGCACATTTCAACACGCCCCGGAGCCACCTTTTTTCTACCGAACACAGATGGGATAGATTTCCATCATGCCGTCACGCCCTTGCCGGAAGAAACTGTAATCAAGAAGCACTTCCCAAACAGTTTTCGTGATACAGAACTTGAACAACACCTTCAATCGCAGGGAGTACAAAAGCTTATAATTTGCGGAATGATGTCACATATGTGCATAGACACAACAACAAGAGCTGCATTCGACAAAGGCTATGATTGCACTGTCGTTCACAATGCCTGTGCCACAATCAATATGTCATTCAATGGCATTGAAATTCCAGCTGCGCATGTCCATGGCGCATATATGGCTGCTATAGCATCGGTTTTTGCGAAAGTGTTGAGTGCAGAAGACACAATTGGAATGCTGACAAACACCTAACACAGGTCCGCATGGCGGATTAGCTGAGCGTAATCCGCCGCTCGCTTCAAAAAGAGTCAAATATTGGGGGCAATCTCCCCTTTTATTAAATCCGTTGTATTCTGGGAATGACATGTCGACACAGACCGTTAATAAAGGAACAGCTCAAACACCATCCCCACGCCAGTGGATCAGATTGATTGCGGCGTATCTCCTAATCCCGCTGCTTTTATTTATATGCGGCGGTGATCTCGGCTGGTGGCAGGCGTGGCTCTACTCCATACTGATCCTGGCCGCAGGTCCTGGCGGGCGCATGTGGGCGGAGCAGCGACATCCCGGGTTAACCGCCGAACGGCAAAATCTTGAAAACATCCAAAACGCAAAGTCCTGGGACAAAGTGCTGGCCCCACTGATGGCGGTGAGTATCGGGTATCCCATGGTCGCTGTGGCAGGGCTGGACCACCGCTATAACTGGTCCCCGGAATTTCCACTATGGCTCGTCGTGATCGGCTTCATTCTGATCTCCCTGGGATACGCCTGCGCCGCATGGGCGGTGGCCGAGAACCGTTTCTTCTCCAGCGTGGTACGCATTCAAACGGAGCGAGGGCATGTGGTGTGTGACACTGGCCCCTACCGATTGGTGCGGCATCCGGGTTATGCCGGAAATGTTCTTGCGCTGTTCGGAATTGTCCTTGCCCTGAACTCGGTATGGACCCTGATCCCTGCGGCGGCGGCATCAATAATCGCAGTGATTAGAACTGCACTTGAAGACAAAACCTTGCAGGAAGAGTTACCGGGCTATCGAGACTATGCGCGACGCGTGCGCTATCGTTTGCTGCCTTGGGTATACTGAGTAGATTTCAAGTACTCCGACCCCTTGATCCTTCCGCCAATAAACAATTCATATATACCCCTCCCACAACTTTTTTGATAACCTTGCTAATCGCAGGGAATGCCTTCTGGGTAGGATGCTCAAACTCTCATCTCCGATCTCCGCCCAATCGGGTAATTGCTTGCTGATATGGACCACTCAGACACAGGGAGATAAGCATGCATATTAAACACTCATTAAAGGCCATCACATTTATTGCGTTTCTGATTCTTTCAGGCAATGCCCAGTCCGCATTTATTGATAACGGACTGACTACTACTGATACATTAACAAATCTGGAATGGCTCGATTTAACCGAGACTGAACCATTCTCATACAACCAGGTTGATTCGGAGCTTCTGGCAGGAGGACTGTTTGACGGCTACCGCCGCGCTACCGGGGCTGAAATCAGCACCATGTTCGCTAATTTTGGATTGGCCTCAGGGGCTGTAAACGCGACTCACCTGGCATTCATCACCTTGTTTGGCCAAACAAGCAGCCAAGACAACCATCCAGAGACATTTGGCTACGCCAAAGCAGCAAACGCTTCTTTGATGGCACCTACTTATGGACTGGATTTCTATTATGGTGTTGGAGAAAACTACGAGCTATTAGAGGGAGGCCTTCTCCATAATAAATCGATAAATTTTGCTGGCTTTGGCTCGTTCTTAGTTGTTAAAACAGTTCCTGTACCCGCGGCGATTTGGCTTTTCGGCACAGGCATCCTGGGACTAATAGGTACTGCCAGGAAGAAGCTGCCTTAAAAAAAACAGGGTCAGAGAGGAATTTTCGCTAATATTAGGAAGTATTGCTCTCTGACCCGCTTTTTCGTCCCTTTTTTCCGTCCCCTTTTATTTTTCCATCATATATCTATCACACCCTCCAGATATTTAACCGCCCTGCCGGCAATAAGAACGCGTCCCACGGTCAACTCACACTGCAGCCCGCCGCCCCTTTTGGATAACTGGGCAGCAGACAACTTATTCCTGCCAAGCCTGTCCGTCCAATACGGCATCAACTCACAATAGGCCGAGCCGGTAACCGGGTCTTCATCAATCCCAAACCTGGGCGCAAAGAACCGGCAGACAAAATCCACATCTGCACCGCGCGCAGTGGCGGCAACCCCCCTGCAGTCCAACCGGCTCAGGATAGAAAAATCAGGTGATAAGGATGCTATATCAGATGCATTTTCATACACGGCAATATAATCATCAGACCGCCATACCTCGACCGGTTCTTTGCCGAATGCTTGGGTTATTTCGTCCGGGGTCTCACACCGCTGAATCTCCGCCTTAGGAAAATCCAGCTCTATCAACTCCCCCTTTCTCCTAACCCTTAGCTCGCCACTCCTGGAGTGAAACAGGATCTCATCACCACCAAACCCCAATATTTCAAATATGACATAGGCGCTGGCCAGGGTGGCATGACCACATAGATCCACCTCAACCGTCGGAGTAAACCACCTGATACGGTAACCGTCGCCCTCTTGTATAAAGTACGCGGTTTCTGACAGATTGTTTTCCTGAGCTATGTCTTGCAACACCGCATCCGGCAGCCACTCATCCAGAGGACAAACCGCAGCCGGATTACCCTGGAATATGTTCTCGGCAAACGCATCGATTTGATAAATAGATAGTTTCACTAAACCTCCCTTTTAGATAATCAGAGTCAAAGCAATTGACTGCAATATTAACAGATAGATCAATCGAGTCTGACCCACTGCTGTCCCACTTAATCCCTCTCCCCTTTGGGGAGAGGGTTGAGGGGGTATTTGAGAGATAACTCATTGATTAATATCTCCCCCTCATCCTGTCCTTCTACCCCTCAAGGGGGTACCGAGGTCCCCACTGGGGAGAAGGGATTGCTGTTTTGGGTTTTTATGTTTATCTGATCGCGGAGTATTGTTTTATGCGTAACAATCATAGCATTACAACTAGTAGACCCACAGTTAATGGGACAGCAGTGAGTCTGACCCCATTGGTCTGTTGTGCTAGGCTCAAAACATGACCTTTTCAAACAGCTATATCCCTCTGGGCGAGGTTTTTTACCAAACCATTCGCCCTGAACCAGTCAGAGATCCCAAACTTTTTTTATGGAACAGAGAACTGTCGGATGAGCTTGGGCTCCTGGATAAACTCGACCTGAGTGAGGAGAGTCGAGCGCGTCTGTTTGCCGGCAATGATCTGCTACCAGACCTGGAACCCATCGCCCTGGCTTATGCAGGACATCAGTTTGGCCATTTTGTACCGCGGCTTGGTGACGGCAGGGCGCACCTGATCGGAGAGACGAGGGATCGCCATGGCAGGATAAGGGATATCCAGCTTAAGGGATCAGGGCCGACCTCATTCTCACGCAACGGTGATGGCCGTTGCGCATTGGGGCCCGCAATCCGAGAATACGTCATGGGCGAGGCCATGCATGCGCTGGGGGTTCCCAGCAGTCGCAGCCTGGCAGTGGTGACCACGGGAGAGAAGGTCTACCGGGAGACCCCCCAGCCGGGCGCCGTGGTTACTCGTGTGGCCTCCAGCCATCTTCGGGTGGGCACCTTCGAATACTTTGCAGCTCGTGAAAACCGCGCAGCCCTGAGAACGCTTGCTGATTACACCATCAAGCGCCACTTCCCAGAGATAGAGGCGAGCGATCCCGAACGTTATTTGCTGCTACTCGAAAAGGCCATTCAGCGGCAGATAGAGCTGGTGACCGAGTGGCTGCGGGTCGGTTTTATCCACGGCGTAATGAATACGGACAACACCGCCATATCTGGCGAGACCATCGACTTCGGTCCCTGTGCCATGCTGGGCGCCTATAATCCAGAAACCGTGTTCAGCTCCATTGACCATCAGGGGCGCTACGCCTATGGCAATCAGCCAGTTATTACCCAGTGGAACATGGCCCGCTTTGCCGAGACCTTGCTACCCCTGATCGACAGCGACCAGCAGCGTGCTACTGATGCCGCCTCCTCCCGAATAGCCGATTTCTCCGGCCAATTCAAACAGAGTTACCTGCAGATGATGGCAGACAAGCTTGGTTTGGCTAAACCCTCGACCCAAGATGAAGAGTTGATCTCGGATCTGCTTAGTCGCATGCAGCAACAGCAGCTCGACTACACCATCACCTTCGACCGATTGACCCTGTCGCTCTCCTCAGAATCCCACGAACGGACCATGAATGAGGAGTTAGGCGATTGGTATCCACAGTGGCGGCGCAGGCTGAAAAACCAGTCTGACACGAAAGAAGACGCACAGAAACTGATGAGACAGGCCAATCCTCTGGTAATACCCAGAAACCACCACATGGAAAATGTTATCCGCACATGTATCGAAAGCGGTGAAGCGGATGCGGCAGAGGAGTTTATAGAGGTGCTGTCATCCCCCTATGCCAAAACCGATAAGACCTGGCTGTTTCAGGATGCGCCAGAGGATGCCGATGAGGGCTATCAGACCTTTTGCGGTACCTGATTCTATGAGCGGGGGCAGATACTTAAAGTCCGAATTAAAGGGTCCAGAGCCCTTTTACCTGCGATATCCAGAAAACCCTCACCGTCACCCCGCGACTTGATCGCGGGGTCCAGTATTCTTTGCCTCGAATGGACACTAGGAAAGTGGTTTATTGAATGGGGTTGGGGTGATATTCTGCGTGGATAGTAGGGGATAAGGATGGGGCGGGATGCTGTTTTCACGCGAAAAATAAATGCGCCCCCTTTTTCCTTCAGGCAGAGCGTTAACGCAACGGTGCCACTGGGTACACATACCATTAACTATTGATCATGAATATTCCAAAGAAAAGAGCAGTTTTGTTAGTGACTGGAGGGATGCTTATCTGTGTGCTCCTTATCCTACTATTGTGGCGACAGCCAGAAATTGTAGATAAAGCACAACTGGATAGAACAACAAAAGAAGAGCAGATCAACAAGGGAGTGAAAAAAACGGAACCACTGAAACCAGAAAGTAAGGTTAATGAACACTTTGCTTTGGTGAGAAAGTTATCAACAGATACAGAGCAACCGGACATCAAGAAACTGGAGGATTTGCTAGAAGAGTACCTAGTAATAAATGATGAGCTGAATAAGACCCCCTCCTATGACTCATCTATTGTGAAGCTTATGATGTCAGAATCGGTCTTGAACGGGATAGTATCCAACCTGGCCAAGGAAACAGATCCGAACAGTATTGAACGAGTTTGTAGCCTCCTGGACTCCTCGAAAGTTTTATTCGTAGATAATAATTATAGTATTTATATTCTACTCAGAGAACTGGGGTACAGTTTAGAGGAAACGCCTATGATGAGTGCAACTAGAAAGAGTTATTCGTCACTGGGGCCATGGTTTGAGTCGAGGCGTATTATTAGGACTGAGGATTTTAAGAAAAGACTAAGAGAGTATAGCGACAGCAAAGGTATCCCCAGCCTTGTGGAATTATTAAATACGCCAAAGAGCAAGATAAAGAAAGATGCAATTCCATCCAACTTGCTGGATTATAAGGGTCGACCAGAGCTATCACAGTATATTCGTACTAGTGGTATTTATAATTATTGGGCAAAACATAAAATATACTGCATCTATAAAAAGCTAGAGTCACAAAATGTCGGTGATAAGTTATATGATTTATTAGTGGCGGAGGCCAGTGCTGAACCATGGATCTCAAAATACAGCCCTTTTCTTCAGAAGGGTGAGTGGAAGAACAGAATAAAGTTGAACCCTTCGAAAAAAATACAAGCGCTAAGAATTGTTGATGTCACTGAGCTATGAGCGGGGACAGTAT
>JBNKIR010000014.1:0-74076 GCA_050290785.1 Sedimenticolaceae bacterium
CCGATCCTACATACGGTCAGGCCCACTATAACCTAGCCTGTACCCTTGGAGTGTTGCGGCAGAAGGAGGGCGCATGCGGGGAACACGAGGTGTATCTGGAGGATATTATCCATTCGCTGCATCAAACCCTGCACTATCTCCCGTCCAAACGTGACAAGATGTTATCAGATCCTGATCTGAATCCGGTGCACGCCACCTTTGCCTGGCAGATGATCAAGGGAGTATCCCCCAATACCAGCGAAGGGGTGAGTCAGATCCTTGCGGCTGTATCATGGTTTGGGCCGGCGCCCGGCGCCTTTGGTCCTGTCTCCGGCTTTGATTTCCTAGAAGATGGTACCTTCAGTTATTGGTTCCTGGACGTTACCGGTGATGAAGTGGTGAAGAAACAGGTCACTGGAACCTATGAGGTGTCCGGGAATAGTGTCACCATCACCTTCGATATCATGCAGGAGAAGAGCGGGACCTTTCGGGGTGAACTTACAGAGAAAGGATCGCTCATCTTTCAGGGTGAGGGTGCGCCCGAGGGACCGTATTCTGATGATAGGAGTGATTGTTCTGCATAGCCGCAGTTTCTGACTGCTACACTCTATTGGAGTAAAGCGTGAACCTGGGAGATGCTGCCCCTTTAATCTCAACCGTAATTACAGGGAGTTGATATGAAAACATTTATTCACGGTAAAAATATTGTTCTGGGTGGAGTACTGACTGTAATCGCATTTGGGTTGTCTGCTGATATTGCTCTGGCCGGCTGTAATTCTCAGGCCTATGATAAAGAGGAGGCGATTAAGTTCTGTACCGGCCAGCTCAACTGTAAGGATCCGCAGATTGTGGTCTGCTATGGTCGTGTCAGGGATTGGAAATGTCGCTGTGAGAATCCAAAAAAAGAGACAGTAAAACCGAAGGTTAAGAAAGAGGTCGACTACTCAATCAATAAGACCATGGATAAGGCATCACCCAAACTCCTTAAGGAAAAATGAGTGGATAAAAAATCCAGCCGGATTTAGATCGGGCTGGGTTTTTTGTTATTGAAGTGATTTGATTATGCGGTCTGTCTATGCCGCGACCATCCGACGAGGCCAAGCAGGCCGGAGCCGAACAGCCAGACTGCTGCAGGCAGCGGAACTGCAGCAAAGTTGACGGCATAGCCCAGATCAATAAAAGAGGCCTTGGTGGTGTTGCTGACATAGGATGGACTGTCAAACCATCCGGTCATGAGTTCAAGGCCATCCATTGATTCGTCCCAGTGTCCGTTTGCTGTACCAGCATCACCGTCCAGCTCTACTGGAACAAAGGTTGCTGACGGGTCAAACTCTACTTGATAGGCCGCTAAGGCGGCTGCGCCGAAATACTGTCCAGATCCATCTACGTAATCGATGTCGGCATCAAATTCCCACCAGGTGCCGAAACCTATTATATGGGCTATCTCATGCACGGCCACATCAAACAGCGTATTTTCACTTTCAAGGCGGGATATATCTGGTATGTCGTATTCCATGGATCCTGTTGCAGTGAAATACTGCCCCCATCCTTCCGAGACATAGGTATCCCAACCAGCTGATCCAAGGATGCCGTATTCGCCGTCACTATCTGCCGCACTTATAGTGCCAACGTAGATCGATATTCCGTCAACTCCGGTATAACCAGGTTGATAACCGGTTATGACGCTTTCCCAGTAGCCGGCAGCGCTGTTGAATATGTTCTGTTGGGAAGTGGTGTAACTACTGTCAAAAGTTAGGTTTAAGCTAAATGCGTAAGCGAATACAGATGGAACTGTCAGGATGTTTATGACAACCGTCAGAATCAGGATGTGCCAGGTTTTGCTAATGCTATCATGCATAGGATGCTCCAATTATCAGGTTGCTACTTTTAGATATACATCCTTGCATAGCATATAGCTTCTTCGTCTAACCAGCAGATGGAAAAGTAAAGCTTTATACCGTTCCAATATTATATGTATGGTGCAACTTTACCTCACCCAAATAGCGTATGCATAGAAAAAAGTCAGGAACGATATTCCTTTAGTCGGTTTTGTGATCTTATTAACGCGGCACCAATTCAACCCTTCGATTCTTGGCCCGTCCTTCCTCTGTGGCATTGGTTGCTACCGGCGCCAGGCTGGCGACACCATTCGGTGTCAGTCGATTTGGTTCTATGCCGTATTCCCCGGTAAGTGCTGTCTTGACTGAACTGGCTCTTCGCTTGGAGAGATCCAGGTTGTGCTCGAAGCCGCCGGTGTTATCCGTATGTCCCACCACATGCAGGGACAGCTGAGTCTCCTGTTTCAGCAGTTTGGCGATCTGCTCCAGTGTCCCCTTGGATTCCGGTTTGATGGTCGCCTGATCGGTGTCGAAGAAGATGCCGTATAGGGCTACCTTTCCGTGCAAGGTGATCGCCTTGGACATCTCGTCCGCCTTTACCAGCACCATGTTTTGTTTCATGGGCCGCACCTCGATGATGTCTACGGCAGCATAGGCCCCTTGTTTAGACTTATAGGTGGTGTCGCTTCTGGGCCATTCCACCGTGGTTATATAGACGTAGATGTCACCTTCTGACCTCTCCTTAACGGCGCTGAGGACGCGGATGCCATCATAGTCAGCGGCGCGAAAGACATAGTTGCTGCGGTTGGTCCTGATCTTGATGTCGTCATAGTTGTTGAGGAAACCGGTCCACCTTCCCGCGGCCTGGTCTTTTGACGAGTCGTATATGATGCGGAACCCTTGGGCCTTCAACTCGTTGCGGTAGTTGCCCACCAGTTCGGCGGAGCTGGCTTCACCGGCGGCCTCGTACCAGATGCGGGTGACACCGCCTTCAAGCTGCATAGAAGGTTCGACGAATTCTCGCTTGTCTGTATCTAGGTTGAAACGCTTGAAGGTGGAGGTCTGTAAAGAGTATTCGTCGAAGCGTTTTACATCATAGCCAACTATCTCCGAACCGGCGAAGCGTTTGATCAGCGGATGATCCTTGGAGTTCGGAAGATCTGCCGCCCACGCCGTCAGCGCGGAGAAGGCGATGGTTGACGTTATAGCGATCATGAAAAACAGCCTGCCTTTTGATCTAAGAGAGATCGATCGTCTTGCTTCCATGGTTATAATTCCCGGTAGTCTAATGTGAAATGGATAATCATCCATGTCCTATGATCAACGACGCAGATCCAGTCCGTGAGTATTGCCGCCACTGGATTCATCGACCACATGGCCACCCAGTGCCCGTAACAGTTGTTTGGTCGGATATCCGTCTACAGCCATGTTCAGTCTCTTCTGCTCCTTGCGTACGCTGGCTCTGGTATTGACGCCGATAACGCCGTCCACTTCGCCTACGTCATAACCCATGGAGACGAGGATCCTCTGCAGCTGCTTGGTTTCATCCAGGCTCAATGTCTCTACTGTGGCCCTGCCTTTACTTACCTGCGGCGCCCCATTCAGGCGTGTGGCCAGGTAGGCGGCGGTAGTGGCGTAGACCAGTGATTTGTTCCATTCCGTATAGATGCGGAAATTTTGATAGGCCAGGAATGCCGGTCCATCCTTACCCATGGGTAACAACAGCGATGCCTCCAGTCCGTCGGCGGGCAGGGCTCCGTTAGGTCTTCGAATTCCCCATTGGGCCCAGGTGCTGCGTGGCAGCATGTTGCTCAGGTCGGACTGCTCCCAATCCATTTCTGCCGGGACCCGGACCTCTTCCAGCCAGGGCTCCCCGCTGCGCCATCCGTAATGGGCCAGGTGTTTGGCGGTTGAGGCCAGGACGTCCGGCTTGCTGGTGAGGAGATTGATACGACCATCGCCATCTGCGTCCAGTCCATGTTTTAGATAATCTGTGGGCAGGAACTGGGTCTGTCCCAACTCTCCGGCCCAGGCCCCTTTCATCTCATCTTTGCTTAGATATCCCATGTCTATGATCTTTAGGGCCGAGATCAGCTGCGGGCGGAACAGTTCTGGGCGACGGCAGTCGTGGGCCAGGGTAGCCAGGGAGCGCAGGGTATCAAAGCTGCCGGTGTTGGCGCCAAAGTCTGTCTCCAGCGCCCAGAAGGCGGTAATGACTGCGGCCGGCACGCCGTATTCTGCCTCCAATCGACCGAACAGATTGGCATACTGCTGCATATACTTTTTACCGTGGGTTATCCGGTAGTTGCTGGCCATGCGTCCGGCAAAGGTGAGGAAGGTCTGGGCGAAAACCCCCTGTTTGCGGTCCATGGATATGACCTTGGGGTCATAGGTAAGTCCATCCAATTCACTGATGGCGCGCGCAGATATGCCCTGTGCCGCAGCCTCATGTTTGACCCCGTTGATCCATCTGGAGAATGATTCGCTGTTGCAGCCGTCAGCAGAGGCGGTTGCTGTTGTGAATATCAGGAGCAGAAATACCCTGGATAGTTGTGTGACGGAAAATCTATTCATGGTCTTTTCTCGTAGGGGTCAATCACCTTTGCCGTGGGGGGTGGGGCGTCCGGAATCATCCAGGGCCACGAAGACCATGGTCTCCACCTTCAGGATGACATCCTGAGTCAGCTTGTTGCGAACCTCGCAACGCAGGGTCACCGAGGTTCGGCCAAAGCTGACCACGGCTATACCGATTTCCACGATATCTCCCTGGCGGGCGGAGCTGACAAAGTTTATTTCGGACATAAACTTGGTAACCACACGTTTGCTCTCGAGCAGGGATATGGTGAAGATGGTGGCCTCTTCATCTATCCAGCGCAGCAGGCTACCTCCGAACAGCGTTTCGTTCGGATTCAGATCTTCCGGTTTTACCCACTTGCGGGTAAAGAATCTCATGATTTCTGGCATAGGTTGGTGTGCTGTTTTGTTTGAATATGGGTTATTTCCGATAAGATTATCTCAGAAAGCAATAAATTGAAATCGACAGCATGTCATGTTGTCCTGCCATGATGGCTTGTCGAATATTTTTTAAGGTAACAGTTAATGTCCGTATTGTGAGGAAATTGTCCTGAAAATGGTCTAGAATCGCGGATGCCCTGATCAAAATGGGTGCTATAGGGAAATAAGAAGAAAAATACCATAAGAAAAACTATAACCTGAAATTGTGTTGCGATTTTTCTGAGCATTGTTCTGCTCTTGGGTCGTATTTATCTATAAAAAGGAAAACACATGCGGGTGGGGGTTTTTAAGCTGGGTAATGGCTGGTCTTGGCTGCCATTATTGATCCTATTTTTAATATTCAGTTCGCCATTGCACGCCTCTAATGAGAAGGTGCGTCTGCGTCTTATCTGGAAACATCAATTCCAGTTTGCCGGATATTACATGGCAAAAGAGATGGGCTTTTATCAGCAGGAGGGGTTGGATGTTGAGATCCTGGAGAAGGATCCAGAGATAGATAATGTAAAAGAGGTTGTTTCAGGTGGGGTGGATTTCGCGGTTGGGCGCAGTTCCATCCTGGTCGATAGGGCGCGTGGTGCCGATGTGGTAGCACTATTAGCCGCCTATCAGCACTCCCCCATGATGCTGTTGACGCTTTCTGATTCTGGATTGGACACTCCGGAATCCCTTCATGGAAGGCGTATTATGTTTGCCCCAGATGGTGAACACGCATCAGAGATAATAGCCATGCTGATGAAATCAGGTCTTGCCGGGAAAGACTATATTCATGCACGCTATGGATTCAGCATAGATAACCTGGTTAGTGGCAAAACAGATGCCGTTGCTGCATATGTCTCAAATGAGCCCTATCAATTAAAAAAGCAAGGTATCAAACACAATATTATTCATCCGAGGGATTATGGCTTTGATATGTATGCGGACATCCTGTTCACCTCAGGCAGGATGGTAAAAAGCAAGCCGGGTCTGGTTAATAGGTTCTATCGCGCATCATTGCGTGGGTGGCTGTACGCTTTTGAGCATATTGACGAGACGATTTCTACCATTATGGAGCATTACAATACCCAGGGGCGGAGCAGTGACGCGCTAAGATATGAAGCCAATGTTTTGAAGGGCCTCGCCTTTGACGAGTATGGTGATTTTGGAGTTATAACCATTCTCAGGCTTAAGCAGATGATGCAGATCTATATGCTGGCCAATCTGATAGATAGTGATGTGAGCGTGAAGGACTTTATCTATCATGCCTCATTTAATCAACTTCATCTCTCTTCCAAAGAACTGGGATATATCAGCGCCACGGACAGGATCAATATGTGCGTAATTAAAGGGTGGATGCCGTACGAGGATTTTATGGAGGGAAAACATATAGGGATAGTGGCCGACTATTTGCGGCTGTTGCAGCAAAAGATCGGGATAGCATTACACCCTGTACCGGTTGACACTATAACCCAGGCGTACGACATGCTGCGTTCAGGCGCGTGCGGGATTATATCCGGTTCCATCCCCACTGTGTGGAGTGGCCGTTACCAAAGTTACAGTATTCCATACCTTAGCATCCCGATATCAGTAGCCACCAGGTCAGGAGTAGATATTGAACGCGATATGTTGGACTCCGTTGCGGTTATTAGAGAATCGGCCTTTGAGGAGATTGTAAGGATGCGTTATCCCGGGGTTAGGGTGGTTCCGGTTGAAGATGGGTTGCAGGGACTGAGTCTGATAGAAGATGGAAGCGTAAAGGGTATGCTGTGTACCGGTGCGCATTTCAGTAACGTAATATCCCAGCATAATATCAAAGATATTGTGATAAACGACTTCGGGCGAGAGGAGATAGGCGTTAGTGTTGCGGTTGGACATGCCGATCATCTGCTGCTGGGTCTGATAGATAAGGCGATAAGATCTATCTCCCATGAGGAGAGGGAAAACATCACCAATAAGTGGATAAATGTCAGACCAAGACCGACGATCGATCCAGATATCATCTGGAAGCTGTTGATAGGTTTCGGCATTATAATTCTGCTGGCCGTATATGCCAACTGGCTCATGGTTCGTCACAACAAACGGCTAAGCAAGATGGCGGGTACCGATTGGTTGACTCAGTTGCCAAATCGACACAGTCTTATCCGCAAGATGGAGGGGTTTGTAAATCACTCCGATCGTTATTCCAGGGCTCTGTCCTTGATATATTTTGATATCGATAATTTTAAGGGTATCAACGATAGATTCGGTCATCATACGGGTGATAATGTGCTGAAGAAGCTGGCCGGGCTTCTGGATAGCGAGACGCGCAAGAGTGATGCATGTGGGAGATGGGGTGGTGAAGAGTTTGTTCTGGCCATGCTGGAGGCAGATATGGCTGAGTCTGTCCAGGCTGCCGAAAAGCTGCGTTCGAAGATTGAGGCGCATGACTTTGGTGTGCCAGTGAAGGTAACCTGTAGTTTTGGCGTGGCGCAATATGAAAGTGAAGAGCCGCTGGAGCATTTTATACATCGCGCCGATCTCGCTCTGTATGAGGCTAAAAGCAGCGGTAGAAACAGAGTGATAGCATATGATTCCGTATAATGACAACGATAAGATTTCCATCGGTGTCAGCAGTTGTCTACTGGGTGAAGAGGTTAGGTACGACGGTGGGCATAAATATAATTCCACCATTGTCCTGGGTCTTGGAGAACAGTTTGAATTTTTATCCTTTTGTCCCGAGGTGGAGATAGGTCTGGGCATACCTCGGGAGCCGATTCATCTGGTTGTGGTTGGAGATCAAACCAGATGTCTTGATGTAATAACCAATACTATAGATGTCACGGATAGACTGATTGGATGTGCCGATGAACAGAGAGACTGGCAGCGGGAGATCTCCGGTTATATCCTCAAAAAACGATCGCCCAGCTGCGGGATACGTGAGGTTAAACTCTGGCGTGACGGAAAGGACGAAGCAACCGGCGTTGGTATATATGCGGGCAGGGTCATGCAAAATTTTCCGGAGTTGCCAGTGGTGGATGAGGAGAGTTTAGAAGACCATATGATGAGAGATGAATTTGTCCGCAAGGTTTGCGCCTATAGCCGCTGGCGTCAGTGCGTGGTTCCTGGTTCATAAGGCAATCTGCATCAATTCATTTAGTTACACATAGATCAATTCGGTTGTCATATCCTCCGAAGAGTGTGACTATATCCTATGATTTTTGCCCGGTTCCCAGATCGTCAGGAGTGCAGATGGAAGTAGAATTACTAGAGATCCGAGATTTCCTCGCTTCCCATCATCCTTTTGATCAACTCCCCACGGATGCGTTAAAAGGCGTCCTGGGGGATATCGAGATAAGGTATTTGCGTCGCAATAGCAGTATCAAGAGCACAGATGGCCTTCTGGATTATCTCTATTTGATCCGTACCGGAGCGGTTGAGCTGCAGAATCTGGAGGATGAACTTCTGGCCCGTCTGGCCGAGGGGGATATGTTTGGTTATCGCGCATCTCAGCGCGAGGGGCAGGATAATATCCGCTGCAATATGATCGAAGACTCCCTGGTATATCAATTTCCCAGATCTACGGTAGATGCATTGTGTACAGCGCACCCGCAGCTGGATTATTTTCTGGCTCCGGTTGGAGGAGAACGCCTGCGTGACGCCATTACCCATGGTGCAGATGACGCCAGGTCGCAACTGAGTATGATGACCACCCGTATCCGGGACCTTATGAAGAGAGAGCCGGTGACCATGCCTCCTACGGCTACCATCAGAGAGACCGCCATGCTGATGAGTAAGGAACGAGTATCATCGATTCTTATAACCCAGGATAACAAGCTCAAGGGCATAGTTACCGACCGGGATATGCGCAATCGTGTGGTTGCCAAGGGACTGGATTACGATCTTCCCATTACTGAGATCATGACCAGTGATACCAGCACCATCGGTATGGATGACTATACCTTTGAGGCCCAGTTGAAGATGGCTCGGCAGAATATTCATCACCTGCCGGTAGTGGATGGAGAAAGTGTGGCCGGTATGTTTACCGCTACCGATCTGGCCAAGCATCACACCACATCTGCAGTATACATGGTTAGTGATATATACAAGCAGAATGATATTGAATCCCTGCGGGGGATCTGTTCAAAGGTGCCGGACCTGTTGGTTAATCTGGTGGCCGCGGATGTCACCGCAGACAGTGCCGGTCATGTAATCACCTCTGTGATAGATGCCATTACCAGCAGGCTGCTTAAATTGGCTGAGCAAAAGCTTGGCTCGGCACCGGTTGCATACGCATGGCTTGCCGCCGGATCTCAAGCAAGAAGTGAACTTACAGCGAAATCAGATCAGGATAACTGCCTGCTCCTGGATGATGATTATGATCCGGCAGAACATGCTGACTACTTCAAACAGTTGGCAGAGTTTGTATGCGATGGACTAAACAAATGCTGCCATTTTTACAGTTCCGGTGAGATGGTGGCCGAGAATGAACAATGGCGCCATCCTGTTAGTGTATGGAAAGAGTTTTATACGCAATGGATTGATAGCCTTGATCCCAAGGCCATACAACTCACCAGCGTGTTCTTTGATCTGCGTTGCATCTATGGCGATCAATCCCTGTTTCGTGAGCTGAATCGGCACATGCTGGAGAGGAGCAGAAGCAGTCGTGTCTTTCTTGCCCATATGGCTAACAATGCTCTGGCCAATAAACCTCCTTTGGGATTTTTCCGCAATTTTGTATTGATTCAGGGTGGGGAACACGACAGTACCTTTGATCTTAAACATACCGGTATGGTGCCATTGGTGGATTTGTGTAGGGTATATGCACTGGCCACAGGAAATGTTGCTGTAAATACCCAGGATAGAATCAAGGTGATGTCCGATGCCGGGTTGGTCGCAGAAGATGTGGTACGTGATCTGCAGGATACATTCGAGTTTGTCAGCTTTCTGCGTATACGGCACCAGGCTCGACAGATTAGAGAGGGTAGGGCTGCGGACAATTATATCTCACCGGAGAACCTGTCGAATTTCGAGAGGAGTCATCTCAAGGATGCCTTTACCGTCATAAGGAATGCGCAAACGGCACTGATCCAGAGATACAAGACCTAGCTCATGTCGATCTGGCAATATATTTTCAGTCTGGAAGAGCGTCGAAACTGGTGGATGCGCAAGATGCCTTCATCTCCGCTAAGGGATTACTATGAAGTTCCGTTTCCGGACAAGAAATCAGATTGGCGCCAGGTTGACTATCTGGCCCTGGATTTTGAGACCACCGGTCTGGATGACAGGAATGATGAGATCCTTAGCATCGGCTATACCACCATCAACGGCCCCAGTCTGCGGTTGGCGGACGCAACCCATATGTTGACCAGGCCGAAGGGTGCGATACCGGATGGGTCGGCGGTGATCCATGGGATTATGGATGACGAGGCGGCCAACGCGAAAGAGTTGGAGGATGTGTTGCCGTACCTGCTGAAGGCCCTGTCCGGTAAGGTCATGCTGGCCCATTTTGCGAGCATTGAATATAACTTTCTGAGTAACGCATGCAGACGTATCTACGGTTTCCCGTTTCTGGGGCCGGTGGTGGATACGCTCTCCACCGAGGCGCGCATCCTGCGCGATAGGGACATCCCCATTCGGTCCGGAGACCTGCGTTTGGCCAATGCCAGGGCAAGATATGGCCTGCCGCGCTACCGCGCCCATAATGCACTGGTCGACGCCATCGCTGCCGGTGAACTGTTCCTGGCGCAGCTGGCCACAAAGATTGAAGGTGATGATATACGACTTAAACAGCTATTGGCGCATAGCTGAATATATAAGATCCTATGTCCTAAATGTTCTAGGATTACGTTCTGCTTTTTGCAGGTGGTAGTTGTTGTCCCAATATATAAAGTTTTCCACTTGTGGTTTTGCCGGGCTGAAAGATGAAGCTATTTACTGAAAAGGAAGCACTCTCCCAGAGTTCAGTTAATTTTGCATATTGCTCATTGCTGGAAAGTGAAGGGATTGTCACTCTTGACGAGTTAAGCGAGTTGATACCTGGGTTTGTCCATATCAATAGCCTGCGAACCCATGGGTTAGAGTATTTAAGCAGGAGAGGTCTGGAGATATTTGAAAAAAGTAATGATGAAATAAAAAAAGGTGGAAGAGAGTTATTGCTTAGCATTTCGGATAAGAAGTCGCAGGAAATATTTAAGGTAAAGAACAGGTTTCTTGCCGGGAATGTTGGAAGAACCTACAGTCATTTTCAGCGCTTATGTTATAGAGAGAAAAATATTCCTTATACATTGTTTTATACATCATCCAAGCTATACAAAACCAGAGATGCAATAGTCTCATTCAGTCAGCCACTGCATTTGCTACAAAATGATAGTTTTCTAAAGGATATCGTTGAAGAGCGTTTTGTGTTTTTTAATAAGAATTTCCACAGATATCAATCGCTGACAAAAAGAGAGTGCGAGATACTGAAACTAATAGCGGATGGAGATTGCAATAAAACCATATCAGATAAGCTCTGCATATCTATTCATACTGTAAAAACTCACAGAAAAAATATATGCCGTAAACTGGAGACCGGGAGACTGATCGATTTGGTCAAGTTTGCACAAGTCTTCCTTAGTGAATAAATATACCTACCAGGCGGTATTGCCCCACGCTCGCGAAAAAACTTAGCATCTCCGCATGCTTCTGGAATCTGCGCAAAATTCCAAACATGCATGAATAATCTTGCGCGCCTGTACAAAACCCAAGTGGTTGGACAGGCTATATTGAAGCTGTTGATTTTTCATAATAAAAGGGTGACGGGTATGGCAAGTAATGAGGATTTATTGGAAGTGCTAAAAATCAAAGAGGCGGAGACACCGCTTGAGCTTGGCATTAAGGCTGGTGCTGCCAACGAGTGTCTAAGGGCTAAAACGGATGCCTATGATGAATATCAAAATATTGTGAAGAAATTTGGTGAAATTCCCCAAGCTAATGACTGGAAAGCGGCATCTCAAGTGCTGGAAAAATTACTTGATCTTTTATCAAGAGCTACTGACAAGGAGATGTCTATGTTGCAGGAGGCTCAGAGTGCGGTAGGAGATGGTTCAAAAATACTTGAAATACGCCAATATGCCTGTCAGAAGATCGATTTGTTTGGCTCGTATTTAGAAGAGCCAGGTGCTCCATCAGCTGATCCGATAATATTTAAGGCAAAAAAGGCGATAAACAGAGAAATTTAATCTGTGATGTTACGGTTGAATAGCCTGATGCCACCTATGGCTATGGAATGAATCAGATGTATGTTTTTTGTGTCAATGCAAGTTGAATCATGCCTGGGTTGATAGAGGCAGTATCTGGGGAGTGATAGATTTACCTTCGGACCTCGGCCCAAGGGGCTGGGGTCTTTTCCCCTTTCCGCCTTTCATAATGGAAAGGACGGAACCATGGTTGATGATCAATGGCTGGTGATCTCTCCTCAAGGAGATATTCCGCCTGGTATAACCAAACGCCATGTTCTGTTAGCTAGATAATTTTGCAATCATAAACAACGCGTTATGGCAATAAAGATTGCGGTCTTTTATTTCTCTCCCAGTCCAAATAACTTGAACCAGAAAATACCTTCAAACACCACGGCCAATATGACCAGCCCGGTGGCGGCGATATTTATCCCGACGTAATAGAACAGGAGTGCGATTAGGAGGATGAAAAAAGTGATTAGGTGTTTAGTCATTTTTCAAAAGCATCCATTATGGTGTCTAGTAGACCATGATCTGTTATATGAATATGGTGGTACCGGGGGTCGGACTCGAACCGACAAGGAGTTGCCTCCGGGGGATTTTGAATCCCCTGTGTCTACCAATTTCACCACCCCGGCATGGCAGGCCATACCTTAAGAAGGCCACAAGTATATATATTTCCATAACCATCGCAACCTTAACATCCCTTTTGCTGCAGATTAATCACTGCTAAGATGCCGCGGCTATGCAATTGTCTGATTTTCATTACCATCTACCCGAAGAGCTGATCGCCCAGTATCCCACAGAAAGGCGCAGTGCCAGCCGTTTGTTGTGTCTAGATGGCAGTAACGGTGTGGTGGATGACCGGGTGTTTCTGGATCTGCCGGATTTGTTGCAACCTGGAGATCTCCTGGTGTTTAACGATACCAAGGTGATCCCGGCGCGGATGTACGGCCGGAAGCAGACCGGCGGGAAGGTCGAGGTACTTATCGAGCGGATGCTGGATAGCAACCGCGCCCTGGCTCATCTAAGGTCCAGCAAATCTCCCAAGGCCGGGACCCGGATCCATATCGGCGACACCGAGTTGGAAGTGACCGGGCGGCAGGTCGATCTGTTTGAGCTGGTTTCCCACGACAGGGAACTCATGGAGCTGATGGATTCCCATGGACACATACCCCTTCCACCCTATATACGGCGGGACGATGAGAAGATGGACCTGGATAGATATCAGACCATATATGCCGAGCGTCCTGGGGCGGTGGCGGCGCCCACTGCCGGTCTGCACTTTGACCGCGATATGCTGCAGAGGTTGGAGAAGATGGGAGTAGAGAGCGCCCGGGTTACCCTGCATGTGGGTGCGGGCACCTTCCAGCCGGTGCGGGTGCAGAATCTGGATGAACATGAGATGCACAGCGAGCTGGTAGAGGTGAGCCCTGAGGTCTGCGCTGCGGTAGCGGCTACCCGTGAACGTGGCAGCAGGGTCGTTGCGGTGGGTACCACAAGCGTACGTAGCCTTGAGGCCGCATCTATTGGTGGTGAGCTAAGGCCATTCAACGGGGAGACCAGGATGTTTCTCCGCCCGGGAAGCAGCTTTAATACCGTTGACGCCATGCTGACCAACTTCCATCTGCCGGAATCGACGCTTTTGATGTTGGTGGCGGCCTTTGCGGGTTATGATCACGTGATGGCGGCCTACAGGCATGCAGTGGACCAGAGATATCGTTTTTTCAGCTATGGGGATGCGATGTTTATAACTAGGGTGGGGTGATTGTGGATTGGGCGTCGCTCACAACCAGGTATCCTTACCTGTTCGCGACATGACCGCCAGGGATGGCGGAAATGCAGAAAACGCAGGAGCAGTTTTCTGTCGTACTATCAACGCCGCTCTCGCACATCCATGGGCAAAAAAAAGGCGCGGTGAAGAACCGCGCCTAAAACCACTAAAGGAGGAACTGAATCAATACTACAGTGATTCAGGATAGTAGAATCTTCTAATATACTAACGCGTTTGTCAACACTTTTTTTGATTTTTGTAGGTTTTTATGCGATTTCAGACCCTAAAAACAGACAACCTCTCCCGTCGCGGACAGCTTGAGTTCGATCGGGGTAGCGTCCAGACCCCGGCATTTATGCCGGTTGGCACCTACGGAACGGTCAAGGCCATGACCCAGGAAGAGCTGCGGGAGCTGGGTGCCGAGATCATCCTGGGTAACACCTTCCACCTCATGCTGCGTCCTGGCACGGACGTCATCTCCCGCCATGGCGACCTGCACGATTTTACCCACTGGCAGGGACCGATCCTTACCGATTCCGGTGGCTTCCAGGTATTCAGTCTGGGCGATATCAGGAAGATTACAGAGGAGGGGGTCCATTTCCGCTCCCCGATAGACGGCGGCAGGATCTTCATGGGGCCGGAGGAGTCCATGCAGGTGCAGCGTGAGCTGGGGTCGGATATCGTGATGATCTTCGATGAGTGTACCCCCTATCCGGCCACGGAGAGCGAGGCGCGCATCTCCATGGAGCTGTCTCTGCGCTGGGCGCAACGCAGCAAGCAGGCCCATGGCGACAATCCGGCGGCCCTGTTCGGCATAGTGCAGGGTGGAGTGTATGAGCAGCTGCGGGGAGAGTCTCTGCAGGGTTTGGTGGATATCGGTTTCGATGGCTATGCGGTGGGCGGACTCTCGGTGGGGGAACCGTCAGAAGACCGTTGGCGGGTTCTGGACTATCTCTCGAGTCGGCTGCCCACTGACAAACCACGTTATCTGATGGGGGTGGGGACACCTGAAGATATCGTAGAGGCGGTGCGTCGCGGTATAGACATGTTCGACTGTGTCATGCCGACCCGCAATGCCCGCAACGGCCATCTGTTTACCCATAACGGTGTAGTGCGTATCAGGAATGCCTGCCATCAATATGATACGGGGCCGCTCGATCCCATGTGTGACTGCTATACCTGCAGGAACTATAGCAGGGCCTATCTCAGACATCTGTCCCGTTGCAATGAGATCCTGGGCGCCAGGCTGAACACCATCCACAATCTCTATTACTATCAGACCCTGATGCGCAATATCCGGGAAGCGATCGAACAGCAGCGGTTCGATCAGTTTGTACAGGAGTTTTATGCCCTGCGTGCAGGGTAGCGGACAGCAAAAAGCCCCGCTTAGAGCGGGGCCTTTTGTTTGATCTATTTGATCAATTTGCGGCCTGCCAACTGCCGTCCGGCTGGCGGCATGCCTTGCCATAGACCGTCTCTGGTTTACCGCCGATAATGGCCTCGGTGGTGTATTCACGGCAGGGTCCGCTGGCGGTCTCATAGGTGTTGGTAGGGGTTACCGTATAACTGTTGCCGCTGTTGGGATTGGTCCAGCTCTTGGACCTGTTGTCGGCATAACTCTCCAGGGCCTGCTGGGAATACATGCGGTCCTGTTGGTCCATACGGGCACCAATGTTTCCGCCGATTACCGCTCCGGCAATCATGCCAAGGCCTGTGGCCCATGCCCTGCCGCTGCCCTTTCCAATCTGGTTGCCGATGACGCCGCCAACTACAGCGCCGGTAGCAATGCCAACGTCACGATTGGGATTTTCCGTGCAGGCGAAGAGAAAGGTTGATGCCACTAACGCTGTGATGATCTTAAGTTTCATTTTTATCTCCGACGTCCAATCAGTTAGTTATAAGTGTGGTTATAATAATGCCACAACTATGAACCATAACTGAACGGAAAGGTTCAATATCCCCCGGCCTTTTTGCCTTCCGGGCAAGATTTGGTAAAAAGTGTGAACCGATACTCCTGATCAGCACTGTTCCCAAGGCAGTCCGTGGTAACGCCATCCGCCGACACTGCTGCGGTGATGGTTGTCATCCAGTTCGCCCTCGAACCCTTCACCCACATGGAACACCCTGGTGAATCCCTCCTGCAGCAAGAGCTTCCCTGCCTCAAGTGAGCGTTTACCGCTACGGCAGATCAAAACTACCGGGGCGCATCCGTCGTCAATGGTGCAGACCGCGCCACCCAACACCAGTTTGCGTATATCGGTGACGAAGTGTGGGTTGATCACCCAGTCCGGCTCATCGATCCATGGGACGTGTACGGCACCAACCGGATGTCCCACAAATAGAAATTCCATGTTTGATCGAATATCCACCAGGATGGTCCTGGGATCATCCTGTATCAGTTTCATCGCCTGATCCGGGGTCAGGTTGACCGGGACTTTTTCACTCATTTTTTGACTCTCTCCTCAATTACAGGTGCAGTTGGTGGTAGAATCCATAGGCTTTAACATCTTCATTACTCAAGGGTTTGCTCCGTAATGCCAACCCTCTTCATGTATTGATTGATTATAGAACAATTTTCGCCAGGCATAAAATTTATATATGGAATCTAAGGTACTTCTCTTTCTGCTGAGGCTTGCTTCCAGGATGCCACTGGCTTTGGCCCGCGCTATGGGGCGGTTGGTGGGCCAGATACTCTATATGATCCCCAATAAGCAGCGACGTAACCATCGTGTGAATATAGATATCTGCTTTCCGGAGATGTCGCGGCAGGAACGGGATTGTCTGTTGCGTGACAGCCTGAGGGAAAACCTGGAGACCATGCTGGAGTTGCCTGCAGTATGGATGGGTGATCCAGCCAGATGGGTAGAGATGACGGAACCGGGGGATGGGTTCGCAGAACTGCGGCAGGCCATGGCGGCGGGCAGGGGGGTGATTATGGCTGGGCCCCATCTGGGCAACTGGGAGGTGGCCTTTCTCTATCTATCATCTCAATTTCCCACTACGGCACTCTATCGTCCTCCGCGGAAGAAGGTCCTGAATGAGCCCATATACAGGGGGCGTCGCAGGGGCGGAGGTAATCTAGCTCCAGCTACGGTACAGGGGGTGAAGAAGCTGATAACTGCACTGAAAAGTGGTGAACTGCTGTTTATCCTGACAGACCAGGCTCCCAAGGCAGCGGGCAAGCAGGGTAGTGTATATGCCCCGTTCTTTGGTCGGCAGGCCCCCACCATGGTCCTGGTGAACAGTCTGGTCCGTAAGACCGGTGCCCCGGTCTTCTTCTTCTATGCCGAGAGATTGGAGACAGGCGGTTATCGCCTGAATTGTATTCCGGCACCTCAAGGCGTTGATGACTCCAATGTGGAAGAGGCGGCGGCGGCGATAAATCTGGGTCTGGAGGAGTGTATTCGCCACCGTCCTGAACAGTATCTCTGGGGATACAAAAAATTTGAAAAGGGCCCGGATGGCGAACCCTCTCCCTACACCTCCCCAAAATAGCCTGCTTCCGGCTTTCTAAGCCGTTAAAAATAAAGCGAATATCCTGGAATATCAGAATTAAAGTATTCCCTAACGCTGGTCGCTACCCATGATATGGGATATGCGCTCTAATATTTGGGGAAATAAGACCAATGGATCTGAAATCCAGAAAAACCATCTGTTTTGCACTATTGCTGCTTCTGTGGCCCCTATGGGCGGGCTCCGCTGAAGATATAGCTGTTGAGGATGCCTCGGCAGATACCAGGGTGCTGATCGATATTTCCGGCAGCATGAAGCAGAACGACCCGAAAAATCTGCGTCGTCCGGCCTTGCGATTGCTGGTCGGCCTGCTGCCAAAGGATAGCAGGGCCGGGGTCTGGACCTTTGGGCAGTATGTAAACGAGGAGATCCCGCTGGGTAAGGTGGATGACGGGTGGCGTGAGAGGGCCCGGGACGCAAGCGGCAAGATACACTCCCGCGGCCTGTATACAGACATCGAAGAGGTGCTGAGGCGCTCGACGGAAGATTGGAAGGAGCCGGACGGAAATTATACCCGCCACGTGGTGGTCCTTACCGATGGTGTGGTCGATATATCCAAGAACAGCCTGATCAACGCCAGATCCAGAAGACGCATATTCGACGAGATACTTCCAGGGTTGAAGAAACTTGGTGTGAAGGTACACACCATAGCCCTGTCCCAGAGCGCCGACCACCACTTATTGAAGAAGATATCCGGAGAGACGGATGGCTGGTACGAACAGGTAGATGATGCCGATCAGCTCAAACGCATTTTTTTGCGCATATTTGAAAAGGTCAGTAAGCCTGACACGGTCCCACTAAGCAAAGAGAATAAGTTCAGAATAGATAAGAGTGTAAAAGAGGCGACACTCCTGGTCTTTCACTCCGCAGATAAGGAGCCTACCAAGATAAAGACCCCGAGCGGCACTAGCTTCAGTTCAGAAGATACCCCGGATGGCGTCAGTTGGCATCGGGATGATGGGTATGACCTGATGACCATCACCAAACCGGAGGCGGGCGAATGGCAGATCCTGGCAGATGTTGATCCTGATAACCGTGTTATCGTGGTTACCGATCTCAAGATGGTGACCAGCACACTTCCCAATCGGGTGCTGCAGGGAGAGTTGAACAACGTAAAGATCATGTTTAAGGATCAAGGCAGAAAGATAGTGGAAAAGGAGTTTCTGGATGTCGTTGCCGTTAAATCTGTGCATATAGACGATAATGGCGCCAGTGAGCCGCGTCCGGTATACGATGATGGAAAGGGTGGTGATCAGGAGGCTGGAGATGGCGTATTCACATTTACCTTCGGTAAGGATATCGGCAAGGGTAAGGTAGAGGTTGTACTCACCGCGGAGGGGAAGACCTTTGTACGTGAGAAGAGATATACCCTGGAGTCGATACCTGCAGTAACCGTGGATAAATATGAAGGTGAGCGAGGGGGTAGGGCTGGCCTTATGGCGACGGTGATACCGGAGCCGAATCTGGTCGATGGACAATCGCTGGAGGTAGAGGCACAGCTTACACCTAAAGACGGAGAGCCGGTCTCCGTGATGTTTCTGCCCGGTTCTGACGGCATGTCCCGTGAATCGTGGATAGACCGCACAGAGCTGAAGGGTACCTGGAATCTGGATATCAGCATAAAGGCCAGCAGCGTCTCCGGCAGCAGGCTGGAGATGGATCTAGAGTCTATACCAGTAGTCGGTATGGAACCTGTTGTTGAGACCGCTCCGGTTAAGGAAGAGGCAAAGCCGGAACCCGTGGCCGAACCAGAGCCTACACCTGAAGCGGAACCTGTGGCTGAGTCCGAGCCGCAGACTGAACCTGAGGCCAAACCGGAGGCAGAGGAAGAGGATGGTGGTTGGGTTATAAATATTGCCCTGTTTATCCTGTTCAACGTCCTGGTAATTGGTATCGGAGGCGGCGCCTACTGGTATTTTCGGAAACGTGGCGGCTCTATCTTCACCGAGTTGTCTGAAGATGCGGATGAAGAGGGCGAACAAGATGCAGTCATCGATGAAGAGCATCATGATGTGAAGGGCGAAGTGGAAGAGGTTGCTGTGGAAGAGGAGCCTGAGGAAGAGGCTGATGAAGTGCAGGATGAAGATGATGCGGATAAAGAGGAAGAGGTGAATGATGACAAAATCGATCCTGATAGTGATATGGATGACCTGTCAGACCTTGACCCTAAAGACGATGAAGGTAAATGATAAGAGGCTGAGAGATTAAAGGAGACACCAGGTGGTAACGATTAGCTCACTATGGTTCATGATCCTGATTGAACTGCTGATTGCTACGACGTTATTGTCGGTGTTGCTTATTGTATTCAGTGTTATGCGCAGGCTGCGTGATCGTAGGGCGGCGGCTGAAATCGTCCAGAAGGTGAAGGAAGATGAGGCACGCCGTACCGCAGAGACAAAAAAGATCATGCGGCATAGATTCGGATTTGATGATGGTAAGTCCGAAGAGCTGGCCGTTAGGATCGACCATGAAGAGAGGGCGTTTTATCAGAACGCTATAAACATGTATCTGCGCCGCGATGCGAGTGCTTTAGCAAGTCTGAACATAACCTTTGAGGCGGCAGTGGATCCTTATCGGACGCTGCAGCCACCTGGCGGATCCGGTTCTGCGAAGCCGGTGAATGAATCAGGTGAATTAAAGCGACTGAAGGATGAGAACAAACGTCTCTCAGAAGAGATCTCAGTTACCATGCAGACCATGGGGCGCATGTTAAGCGAGTACTCAGCCATGTTTGCTGAGAAGGCCAAGGAGCAAGAGGAGGAGGGGCAGGAAGAACAATATGCCCACGAAGAGCCGGAGCCAACCCCGGTACAGGATGAGACCGATACTCCGGATGATGAGATCGAACTGCCGTCAGACGTGGGTGAAGGAGATGCGGGAGATGTTGCCCAGCCTGACCAACAAGGTACTCATCTAGGCTCGGCGATGGTTGAAGAGATGGATGATCTGTCAGATCTGGATCCGCAAGAAGAGACTGACTTGAAAGAGATAGAGGCCCCGGAAAATCCGGATGAATTGATCGGGTAGCTGCTTTTCCCGTGTCTAATCTATAACACCCTCAGCTGATCCCCGTTCCCCCCAGTTATCAACCCAGGTTATTCTGATGGTACCGCCCTTGCTTCCACCCTTGAAATCAAATGCAATTAACGGATCTTTCCCGACGTAACTACCACAGAGGGCGGACATGACTGTCTCTTCTCCAAGGCTGCAGGTTATCTCCTGGATGAAGTGCGGACGCATGTTGTCATCATTTCCAATACCGCTTTTGTTATGTCCAATCATGGGATGAGTTATGATCGCCCTGACTTTGGTTACTCCTTTGGTGTGTTTGGCTCTGATTATGATTTGGTTGTCTGCCATCACTAGTATCCTGTTTTCCGATCAACCACATCCGCAGCCGGTAAAATCCACTTCGGTAGCTTCATAAAAGATACGATCGCCGGATTTAACTATGGCTATCACGTCGCCTATGGCTTCCATCTTTATCCTGGTTTGGAGTGACACAACCGCCTTGTTGTTGAACTTGAATGTAGCTACCAGGGGCTTCTCGTTGTTGGGCGCTAATATGGTTATAGAGTCTGCGTCTCTAATCCTTGTGGTTATGCTTACCGTTACCTGTGCTCCACCGTCATCCAGGTGGGGACTGACTTGCACCTTGGTCACCCCTTTTTTGCTGATTGTTTCATCTTTTCCATATAGGGCGCTTAATACATCTGGAACGGTGGCCGCTTCAAATGCCGATTTTGGCCAGATTGCCAGTGCCACCCTTGGCTTCAGCAGTCCGGCGCAGAAGGTTGACGCAAGGGCGCTGTTAACCAGCAGGTATTTCATAAAAAGTCTGCGTCTGTGATCAGTCTTCATTTGTCTTTTGGTGTTTTGGTGCTCTTGTTATATCCTGCTCAGCGTTTGCGTTTCTCAAGATCAGACCGCTCCTGTTTTATCTCTTTCAGTCTTGCGGCCATCTTTGCATTCAGATAATAGCTGTTGCTGCGATTATTGAGAGCAACCTCCAGTTGATTTTCTGCTGAGGTCAAGTCGCCTGATAGATAGTAATGCTCTGCCAGGAAGTAGTGTCCCTGAGAGTTATGTCCCGCCTTTCCGGCTGCAACTGCAGCAAGTTTGTGAATGCTTGGGTCATCGGGCCTTGTCTTAATCAGCTTCTCCAGCAGTTGTTCTGCCTTGGATGGTTGTCCGCCGTGCATTAGGATACTTGCATAGTGCACGGTAAGAGGGTAGTTGTTGGGATGTATTTGCAGGCCCTGTTTCAGGATGTTTAGCGCCTGTTTTGTCTGTTTGGTCTGGTTCAGTATCTCTGCCTTGGCAAGCAGATAGTGGACTCTCCTCGGATCCTTGGATAGCAACAGGTTTACCTGTTTTAACGCATCCGGGTATTTATGAGCGCGGATGAGCGCTCGAGTCAGTCCATATCTCTGTGCGTCCGCATTGCGATAACGTCCGTCGGCCAGGGTTTTTTGGAAGAAGTCGACAGCCTGTTTGGGATTGTTGAATTTTTGTTCCCGTAAAATGGCGTAAGAAAGCAAATAGTCCTTGCTGTCCCTATATTGTTTATAGGAATAAGTCTCAGCCCGCCCCATGGAATCGGCCATGCGGTTCTTGGATATGGGGTGAGTCCGCAGAAATTCAGGGAGGGTGTGGCTGTCATAAGCCATATTGACCTTGCCGAGACGCATAAAGAATGTCGGCATGGCGCGTGGGTCAAAATTGGAATTGGCCAGTATTTTTATGCCTATGTTATCCGCCTCTTTTTCGTTCTCGCGAGTGAAGTTTATCTGCTTTTGCATCATCCCGGCCTGAACACCAATGGCCGCCGCTCTGCCCACTTCAGAGTTTTTAGAGGCGGCACCCAATACCAAGGCCGCTATTAAGGCAGCTGTTCCGGCAATCCCCATGCCTTCAGCCATATCAAAGGTACGGGCCAGATGTTTCTGTGTGACGTGAGCAATCTCATGTGCTACCACGGAAGCCAGTTCGCTCTCTGACTGTGTGGTCAGAATGAGTCCGGTATTTACTCCGATATTCCCGGCAGGTCCGGCAAATGCGTTCACCACCGGCTCTTCAACCAGAAAAAATGAGAAACTCTGGCTGGCCTCCCCGCTGTTGGCCACCAATCGTGACCCCAACGATTCAATATACGATATCAACAATGGATCTGTTGAAAGATTCATTGATTTGTTTACATATCGCATAAATGCCTGTCCCAGCCGGCGTTCCTCCGTTGGGGTCATTATGCTGCCACTGGGGTCGCCGAAATTTGGCAGCTCTATATCTGCGGCCATGACTGACGTAAAGGTGTTGGAGAGCAGCAGCATGATGCTGATGAAGAAAACCATGCCGCGGGAGTGATGTTTATGTGGTGAGAAAGGTTTCATCGGTCAAAAGACCAGTTCAGTCTGCCAAAGTTCAAATCTGGGTTCCTTATAGTTATGCCGTAGCTTGTGGCTATTGGCAAGTCATTTATTGTAGGATGTGACCTGCTATTTGCATAGAGAATCAGGGTGACCAGCCACATGATCAGTTCGTCAGCAACCCCCTTTGACCTATCCAGTGACACCTTATACCAAGAGTGGCGCGACAAGAAACTTGAAGCATATCCGGCATCCATAACGGACCTGCTGGTTGAGCTGCATGATCCCAGATCCCTGAGCGATAGAGAATACGATGCCGTGCTGTCACGTATCCGCAAGAGCAACATGGCTCTCTATGTCAGCGCTACCGGCGATGATCCGGATCCGGAGATCCCGATAGCATTGGGCCACCGTTTCGGGCTGAATAATCTGGACCGTAACTGGTTGGGAGACGACAGCGGTCTCACCTCGCTGACGGTGCAGGAGAACGGTACCCGCCAGTTCTATATCCCCTATACCGACCGCCCCATCAAGTGGCATACGGATGGTTACTACAACAGCGCCGAGCACCAGATCCATGGGTTGATGCTGCACTGTGTACAGAGTGCGGCCGCAGGGGGTGAGAACGCCCTGATGGATCATGAGGTGGCCTACATCCTGCTACGGGAGCAGAACCCGGACTACATCCGTGCCCTTATGGCACCGGATGTCATGACCATACCCTGTCGCACCGAGCAGGGAGAGGTGGCACGGGCGGAGGAGAGCGGTCCGGTATTCTCGATCACCCCTGGGGGTGAACTGCACATGCGTTTCACCGAGCGTACGCGCAATATCGTATGGAAGGATGATGCGCTTACGCAGGAAGCAGTGGCATTTCTGCAGGAGTTGCTGGCGAGCGATTCACCCTATATCTTCCGTGGGCGTCTGGAGCCGGGTATGGGGCTGATCAGTAACAATGTCCTGCACGATCGCGCTGCCTTCGAGGATGGCAGTACTCATAAGCGGCTGCTGTATCGGGCGCGTTATTATGATCGGGTGGAGGGGACGGGGTTTCGTTATTTGTAGGAGCCAGCTCCTGCGGGCGAGATAACCAGGAATCCCGTCATCCCCGCGCAGGCGGGATAAAAGCGCGCAGCGCGTTGAACGCCCTTCAGGGCGGCCCGAAGGGTGAGCGTAGCGAATAATCCAGTGGTTTTCCCATATCCGTAAAAGTTTCGCAGCTTTTCTAATCCAAATCTTTTCCCTAACTTCCGTGCGTTAGCTGCGAGTCCCTTTCTTTTATACGCGTAAAAGAAAGGGACGAAAGAAAAACGCGCCCGAGTGTTACACCCTACGGGTACCCTGCGCTTCTCGTCTCCAGCGGGGCTCTTCCGACGGGATATCCCTATCCCGCGGAAGAGGACCGACATCCCTGTCGGTCCCCTGCGGGCCATATCCGCTTACAACTGCGATGCTCGGTGTAACACACGGGTACTGGATCCCGCAGTCAAGCCGCGGGATGACGGTGGTTTATTGATATTATGTGCTATCTAAGAACGGGGGTTCTTTGATAACCTTGGTGAATATCAGGTAATACGCGCTTATTACATATTTCTATATATGGATGTGTTCGATAATTATCTGTTTGGTCACGAACGAGAAAATATTTGCGGATGAAAAAGAGCTCTAAATTACATAAGCCCAAGCAACAACGTAAAAAAAGAAAAGCTAAAGCTCAATCCACTCCTAAAAAAGTTGAGGAATTCGTCCATTTCAAAGCAAAACCTAATTCAGAAGGGATTGTAAATATCAAATTCGGAGAAAATGGCGAAGTAACGTCATCAGAAGCAATCCAAGGTAGCATTAATAGCTACAGAGGCCGTATGCGGGAATCAGGCAAGGAAAAGCGGGTAGTTAGGTCATACACAAAAAATGGAACAGCATATATTAGCCAAAGGGATAATATTAGACACAATTATGATGCGCTTGCGGCAATTGATACAAATAATTTTGAAATAGATGGAAGAAGGCTTTCTATAGCATCTTCATTTTACTCTGGCTCTATAAATACTGATAACGTTGAGTTTTTCTTATTACCTGCATTTGTTATATCTGATGTAAATACTGATTTGAATCCTGAAGTTGTGGGGTGGCATTTGTTTTTTAAGCATGTATTTACGCTGCTTAAAATACCGTCTAATTGTAAATTGGGTTTGATAGTTGATTCAGAATTGGATAAACACATCGCGATGAATAATGGAGATGAAGCATATTATAAAGATCACTATTTACCAAACAATGTTGGTTTGATATACGCTTTTGATAAAGGGGCTGACCTACAAAATAAAATCATAAGAAAATGTGATCGTTTCTCAAGGGCGTTATTTAAAAAAATTGAGTCAGGGGAGCTTGTTCTACCATCGCAATTAGGAGCAGGCACAAATGATTACTCTGGGTATGCTTACGTTAACTACGATACAGCTACATATAAAATTGTTTAAGTGAGTGGGAATACGCATTTATCTTTCGCGCTCTCCAATCCATAAATCCCCGTCATCCCGCGGCTTGACCGCGGGATCCAGTAATCTCGGTGTATAAATCATTCCACTCCGGGTTGTTCTTCTCTATGAGTGCTATTTTCCACTTGCGCTGCCACTCTTTAAGGCGCTTTTCTCTTTTGATTGCCGACTCTGCTGAGAAATGCTGCTCATAATAGACTAGGGTGTGTGCACCATACTTCTGGGTGAAGCCTTCCACTAGGTTATGTTTGTGTTGGTAAATACGTTTGACTAGGTCTGATGGGACGCCGACGTATAGAGTGCCATTCTTTTTACTCGCCATTATGTAGACGTAGAAATCCTTTTCCATAGTGTTGTTCCTTTCTGGATCCCGCGGTCAAGCCGCGGGATGACACGGTTTTTGTTTTCTAAATGCCAGATATAAAAATAGGCAAATTCATTTTATATCCTGCGTACTAAAAACCACCACCCTCAAACCTCCTCCGACGCAGCCGAGTACCGGAACCGATACAGGATTAGGCCCGTAGGGGCGCCGCAGGGAAGCGGCGCCTCCAGCGAGGGATATGGATATCCCTTCGCTGGAGCCCCTGGAGCGGTGGGGAACGGAGGGTACCCGAAGGGCAAGTCGTGGAGTGTCTTTTTCTTTGGTTACTTTCTTTTGGACACGCAAAAGAAAGTCACTCGCAGCTAACGTGATGAGGTTAGAGAAAGGTTTTGATATAGACAAGCTGCGAAACTTGTTACCGATATCGCTAAGACCACTGGATTATTCGCTACACTCACCCTTCGGGCCGCCCTGAAGGGCGTTCAACGCGCTGCGCGCTTTTATCCCGCCTTCGCGGGGATGACTGAGTAGTAGATTTGGGAGAGGGGATATCTCCTGAATCCCGCGACCGAGCCGCAGGACGACAATAACCTACTGCGCCGCCTTCATCATGTAATCTACCGCCGCGGCAATCTCCTCGTCACTGAGATGGGTAAAGCCACCCTTGGGCGGCATTGTCCCAGTGGACCCGGTAAAACCTGTAATGGCGTTCTTAACCAGTACATCTTTGCCCTTGGCTATACGGGCTTTCCATAGTGTCGCATCACCGAATTTGGGTGCGCCCGCTATCCCGGTGCCATGACATACAACACAACCGGAGTTGAAAACTTTTTCACCCATAGGAACTGGTTCAGAGGCAGGTGTTGTGGGTGGTGCAGCTTCGGCTGGAGTTGTTTCAGCAGCAGTTGTATCGGTAGGAGCCTGTTCCGTAACTGGCGCCTGTTCGGCAGGTGCAGGCTTTGTTGGGGTTTTGGTGATATTTACCTCAGGCATGGTGCCTTTGGCGGGAGCTGCGGAATTTTTGTTGTCGCTGTTGTTGTCACTGCAACCAGACATGCCTGCGGAGATCAGGAGAAACAATCCAATAAGGGTTAAACTACCAATGAAATTCTGGTTCGCCATGTTCTTAACCTCTCAATGTGGTTTGTACCTTAATGATATAGTAATTTTAGGTTAGATCCTTAACAATCCTCTTCAATTGTTTGTATACCTCGATTCCATCCACATCCATTACCTGGTCGATCACCCAGCGGTTCTCGTTCTCTGATCCCATCAGCTGTTGTATCTCATAACCCAGGTGGCGCATAAACGGATAGCTGGGCCCATCGTCCGTGAAGCCAAGTTCCGAATATTCCTGCGAGCGCCGGTTGAATTTTTCGATGAAGCTGGAGGAGTGGTCGCCGCCTCCCAATAGCTCCTGACGGTTTTCCTGTACGTGTCCAGCCAGTCTGATGACCAGGGCATTGATGAGTTCTGCGCGTTGTTGTTGATCAAACCGGTCGTGGACCAGGCGGTCCACTATCTGTACCTGAAAGATGAGATACTCTTCGATAACAGAGAGGCGCTGTTCGTCCGATTCATATTCGAATCTTTCGCTGTAGAGGTTCATGGCCTTATCCATGGCTATACGCCAGCCGTTGAAGGCGATGGCGCCTGCGGTCTCCTCGGTAGACCTGTCTCTCTCTTCCTTGTGCCAGTGGCTTTTGATTCTTACGGCCAATGTGTGCTCCAAAAAAACGAGCCTGCCGTCTGGCAGGCGCGTCTTTTATAAGGAAATCCAGGGGATATCAGTAGCCACCCTTACGACGGGTTTCAGGCAGTCCGGCGATCTTGCCGGCCTCTTTGGCCGGACCCCTTGGGAACAGGTTGTAGAGGGACTTGGTGTCTACCTTGTCCAGATCGGTCCATATATCCTTGAAGTGCTTTACCATGTGGCGCTCGTTCGGCTGGTTTTCGTTGTTGTTGAAGTACTCATCGCGCAGGTAGTTGATCACATCCCAGGATTTATCCGTCAGCTCGACACCCTCTTCCGCGGCGATGACCTTGGCCAGATCTTCGCTCCAGTCATCCAGATTCTCCAGATAACCGTTGGCGTTGGTTGCGATGGTGGTACCGTTTACCTCATATGCCATATCTTTTCTCCTTCTTACTATTTCTGTGTTTATCTATTTATGTTTACCTGATCGACCCTGCCGTATTAACGGAAGGCCAGAAAGATAATTAAGGGATGTCTGATGACTCAGTCGGTTAGGATTAAGCGTATATCAGAGATTCCTTAAATTAGCCTAAATTAATCATTATATGCTCTTTGACGCAACGAACAAGCCGATTCCCATATGTCTGTAAGGGCCGACCCCGCTGATTTGCAGCTTTACCGCATCCTGAACCGACAGGCCGCTGACCAGCAGCGATTTGGTGTTGATCTGTCCGTCCGGTATGGCAATGGCATGATCACGTCCCGACAGTATCTTGGTGAATCTCAGGCCCATTGCCCGCAGTTCCAGGACCATACGTTCTGTGAATGCCTCTTCGTCTTCCCCCGTGTCCGAGGCTATATGACGCGAAAACAGTGTGTTACTGCTTACCAGGAGCATGATCTTGGCCTCTCCGACCTCCATCTTGTGCCCGGACACGTCCAGTGTCTTGCCGCAGAGCGCGCTTGCGTCCTCTATCCGGTCCTTGGGCAGGCGTAGACGCAGCCTGGTCCTTTTTGACAGCAGGATGGTTTCATCCGGCGAATCCGGGCGCTGCCAGCCGTGCATGGAGGCGGCGCCGTAGATGATGTGCAACCCGGCCTCCGGTTCGTCGGCGAACCAGGGCAGTATCTCGCAGATGGCGCGGGAGAGGGCGTGGGCGTGGTCCACGGGAATGGCTGGGCATCCTATGCTGAATGTCAGATCCACCACATCATCCGGGATCTGGTATTGGACCTCTTCCTCATCCTGCCACATATATTCCTACTCTCCTTCCGGTATCAGCTCACGCAGACGATCCCGGTCGTACCACCAGTCATTGTTGTTCAACAGATCCAGTATCTTGGCCAGGCGTGGCAGGAATTTACCCGGTTCGTTCAGCTCCAGGCGTTCCACCCAGAAATCAAAGATCTCCTTGTCATCCACCTGGCTATGGCGTCTGGCCACCTGACCCAGCAGTTGCCTGGTGAAGAAGCGCAACTCTTCCAGCTGTTCGCCCTCTGCCCGCAGGTCCACCAGATAGCAGGCTGCCGCAGCGGCAACCGCGGCCCCGTCTGAGTTGTCCGGTGTCTCGTCCACCAGGTGCTGCAGCATGGCGACACTTAGTTCTGCTTCGATCGGGAAGGTGACGCCCAACCAGATGCCGTGGGCCAGGGCCTGGATGGAGTCCTCCAGATCCGCCTGATACATGACGTCACAGGCCTCTACCGCCTGGGTCCAGAGCTGCTCGGCCATGGCCTGTTCCAGGCACCCTTTGGCGATGCCCCAAGCCTCATCATTGCGTTCCAGATCCAGCAGCAGATAACAGCTGTCCAGGGTCGGTTTGAGGCGCTCGATGGTGCCCGCACCATCCGGCAGGCTATCTATGGTATTTCGGATATCCAGCAGTTTGGACTCCAGATGCTGGATAGATGGCGTTTCCTCTTCAGAGCTGCCGCCCAGGACAAATTCATTTTTCAGGTACTTCATGGTGTTTTCTATGCCGTATCAGGTAAATGCCGCTTCCAGGCGGTCCTCCCAATCCTCCGGGGTGTCCGGGTATTGGGGTTTTACGTCAATGCGAAAGAACATCTCACTCTTGGAGCGCTCTTTTACCTTTGCCAGCAGATCCTCAAAGGATTCCAGATCCGGGTTTTGGATCAATATCTCACTCAAATACAGCATTCGGATCGAGACCTCAGTTATGTGGGTTGGATGTCAATCGGCATTCGTGGAACAAATATGGAGCCGTTTGCACGAATTAAAAGGCATTCAACTCTAATAACATGGCGTTGGCAAGTCGGTGGGAGTGGGGTGCATAGGGGTGCAAACAGGGCATGAAACACCGTGCGTCTGGTGGCTTTTGTAAAAAATAGCATGTGCAATCAAAGGTGTAATCTGGCGTTAAATTAAAATAATAGCGCCATTATTAATCCAAATATATCTCATTAGGGATATTAGTATATACTTCATACCTCCTCATCGTGGGGATATTTTACTCCATTAGGAAATTCTAAACTTTCGACATTCTGAAATAGCCTGCCATAAGGCTAGGTAGTAAAAGATTCCAGATCGTATCTAATTATTCGGGATATTTTGAATCTTTATTGAGATATCCGGGACCGGTGCGGTCACCCATATATTTAAAGTGATAACTGGGAGATAAAAGTAATGGCAAAACCACTGCATGATACTCCGATGCTGGACCAACTCGAAAGCGGCCCATGGCCGAGTTTCGTAACCGGTCTGAAACGTCTGGCGCAGAACAGTGATATGGTTGTTGACCTTCTGGGTCAGCTCGAGACCTCCTATGAGACCAGAAAGGGCTACTGGAAGGGCGGAACCGTTGGTGTTATCGGATATGGCGGTGGTGTTATTCCTCGCTTCACCGAGCTCAAGGGCGAAGACGGCAAGGCCAAGTTCCCAGCCTGTGCCGAGTTCCACACCCTGCGTATCATGCCTCCTCCTGGCATGCACTATGATTCAAACACCCTGCGCAAGTTCTGCGACATCTGGGAGAAGCACGGTTCTGGTCTGATCGCTTTGCATGGTCAGTCCGGTGACATCATGTTGCAGGGCTGTACCACTGAAAAGGTACAGGAGGCCTTCGACGAGGTTAACGAAATGGGCTTCGATATGGGTGGGGCCGGTCCTGCTGTACGTACCGGTATGTCCTGTGTTGGCGCTGCCCGTTGCGAGATGTCCTGCTTCGACGAGGGACGCACCATGCGTATGCTGGTGAACAACGTGTTGGACGATATGCACCGTCCTGCCCTGCCATACAAGTTCAAGTACAAGGTATCCGGTTGTGGTAACGACTGCGTGAACTCCATTCAGCGTTCCGACCTGTCTGTGATCGGTACCTGGCGTGACGACATGAAGGTCGACCAGGACGAGGTCAAGGCCTACGTTGGTGCCAAGGGACGCAAATACGTTATCGATAACGTAATCACCCGCTGCCCGACCCAGGCCCTGTCTCTGAATGATGATGACACCCTGGATGTGGACAACAAGAACTGCGTGCGTTGCATGCACTGTCTGAACGTGATGAACAAGGCCCTCTCCCCCGGAGACGACAAGGGTATAACCGTCCTCTGCGGTGGTAAGCGTACCCTGAAGATCGGTGACCTCATGGGCACAGTCATTGTTCCGTTCATGAAGCTTGAGTCAGACGAGGATTTCGAGGCCCTGGAAGAGCTGGCCACTGAGATCATCGACTTCTTCGCCGAGAACGCGCTGGAGCATGAGCGTACCGGTGAGATGATCGAACGTATCGGTCTGGCTAACTTCCTGGAAGGCATCGGCCTGGATGTTGATCCGAACATGATCAATAGCCCACGTATGAACCCATATGTCCGTATGGACGGCTGGGACGATGAAGTTGCCAAGTGGGAAGAGCGTAAAGCTGCCAGCTGATCAGGCTGTTACCAGTTTTAGGGTTTAATGCGGCGTTAAAGGCGAAACAAGGCCAACGCCACTAAATGAATAAGATAGAGATATTTGGAGATAATTATGTCCCAACCTCGCATGCCTATTGAGAGTGGTGTACCGGAGATGGATCCGTACCTGCATCCGGTACTGAAGAAAAACTATGGTGATTGGAAGTATCATGACCGTCCGCGTCCTGGCGTACTGCGTCACGTAGCCAACAGCGGTGATCAGATCTGGACCGTACGTGCCGGTACTCCGCGTCAGATGGACGTGACCATGATCCGTCAGCTTATGGATATCTGTGACGAGTTTGCTGAAGGCTATGTTCGCTTTACCACACGCTCCAACATCGAGTACATGGTCAGCGAAGAGTCCAAGGTACAGCCGCTGATCGACAAGCTGAACGCTGAAGGTTACCCCATCGGCGGTACCGGTAACTCCGTATCCATGATCGCCCACACCCAGGGTTGGTTGCACTGCGACATCCCTGGCACCGACGCCTCCGGCGCGGTTAAGGCCCTTATGGACGAACTGATCGATGAGTTCGAGAAGGAAGAGATGCCGAACCGTGTGAAGCTCACCACCTCCTGCTGCCAGATCAACTGTGGTGGCCAGGGTGATATCGCCATCAACATCCAGCACACCAAGCCACCCAAGATTGATCATGATCAAGTGGCCAATGTATGCGAGCGTCCAACTGTTGTGGCCCGTTGCCCGGTTGCAGCTATTCGTCCGGCCATGGTCAACGGCAAGCCTTCCCTGGAAGTTGATGAGCGTAAGTGCGTATGCTGCGGAGCCTGTTTCCCCCCATGCCCACCCATGCAGATCAACGATCCGGTGCATTCCAACTTCGCTATCTGGGTTGGTGGCAAGAGCTCCAATGCCCGTAGCAAGCCGACCTTCCACAAGCTGGTGGCATCCAATGTTCCGAACAACCCGCCACGCTGGCCTGAGGTTGCCGATATCGTTAAGCGTATCCTTGCTGCCTATAAGGCCGATGCCAAGGATTACGAGCGTATCGGTGAGTGGGCTACCCGTATCGGTTGGGGCAGCTTCTTTGAGAAGACCGGCCTGCCGTTCACCAAGTACCATATCGACGACTGGCGCGGTGGACGTGCGAACCTGAATGCGTCTAACCATGTACGCTTCTAAGTTGATTTGACGACTACTTTGCACAAAGGATAAAAAATGAAGTTTTCGATTCAAATTAATGAAGGGCCTTATCAGCATCAGGCCACCGATTCCGCCTATCAGTTCACCAAGGCGGCCCTGGAGAAGGGACATGAGATCTTTCGTGTCTTCTTCTACCACGATGGCGTGAATAACGGCACCAACCTGACCACCCCTCCGCAGGACGATCGCAACATCGTCAAGCGTTGGAGTGAGTTGGCGCAGGAGCATGATCTGGATCTGGTGGTGTGCGTTGCAGCAGCCCAGCGTCGCGGTATCGTGGACGAGGGTGAGATGCAGCGTAACGGCAAAGCCGCCCAGAACATCGCTGACGGCTTTCGCATCTCAGGTCTTGGTCAGTTGATCGAGGCAGGTATCCAGGCGGATCGTCTGGTCGTATTCGGTGATTAAGCGTAGGGGTTGAAACCATGTCTGAAGATATTAAAAAATTCATGTACATCAACCGCCGCGCTCCCCATGGCACCATCTATGCCTGGGAGTCACTGGAGGTTGTATTGATCGGTGCCGCATTTGATCAGGATGTAAGTCTTGCCTTCCTGGATGATGGCGTTTATCAGCTGCTGAAGGGTCAGGATACCTCCGGTATCGAGACCAAGAACTTCTCACCCACCTATTCGGCCCTGGGAGACTATGATGTCACCAAGCTGTATGTGGAGAAGGAGTCCCTGGAAGAGCGCGGTCTGACACTTGATGACCTGATGGATCTGAAGTGGGAAGATGAGGACGACGACTGGGCGGAGAAAGATTCTATCCGTCTGGTGAGTCGTGACGAACTCAGTGAGATCATTGATCAGCAAGACGTCATTTTCAGTTTCTAGGGTGGGGCATAGATATGAGTATTTTACACACTGTAAATAAGTCGCCTTATGAGAAGAACTCGGTTGGCAGCTGTCTGGCCCATGCTCTGGAGGGTAGTTCCATACTCTTTTATGAGGATGCGGTATATGCGACCATTAAAGGGGCAAGCATCGAACAATTGATGACCAGCGCCAAAGGGGTTAAGTTGTATGCCCTTGGTCCTGACCTGAAGGCGCGCGGCATCAGCGAAGATAAATTGATTGACGGAGTAGAGATCGTTGACTATGCAGGTTTTGTCGACCTCTCTGCGGATCACGATAAAGTACAGGCCTGGGTCTGATCCAGATTCCTGAAAAGTTTAACGTTAGGAGAAATTGAATGGCTATCGAAATTGGTGGTAAGAGTTTAGAGACTGATGAGGAAGGTTACCTGGTAAATCTGGATGAGTGGGAGCCGGGTGTTGCAGACATAATGGCTGCAGAAGATGATCTGGTACTGGGTGAAGAGCACTGGGATATCATCAACTTCCTGCGCGAGTACTACGACGAGTATCAGATCGCCCCTGCAGTGCGTGTTCTGACCAAGGCTGTAGGCAAGAAGCTGGGTAAGGAGAAGGGCAACAGCAAGTATCTGTATGCACTGTTCCCATATGGCCCAGGTAAGCAGGCATGTCGTTATGCCGGTCTGCCCAAGCCAACCGGTTGTATCTAAAGAAGTAGATAATATGAACGGCGATAGTCCTTTGGGCTATCGCCGCTCAGTTTAGACCAGGACCTCAATAAGTACGTGGCTAGACTATTCTCTCTGGATAGTCGGATAATAATAGATACGGTTTCTGTCTATAAAGGCCACCAGCCAACATTTTGTATCTGGCGTGTACTCTTAGGGTCTGGTTAAACCCGACGGAGGATCGCAGGATCATGTCATTTTTCTTTGCGCTACTGTTTATTATCGCAGGCCTTGTCTTTGTGGTGGGCTTGGCGTCGAAGATCGTCCAGTATGCCAAGACCCCGGCACCACTAAAGATTGCAACAACCCCGGCACCCATTACCAAGAGTGGAGTGGTGATGCGCATGTTCCGGGAAGTTGTTTTTTTCGAGAGCCTGTTTAAGGGTACCAAGTGGACCTGGATCTTTTCCTGGGTATTCCACATGGCCCTGTTGCTGGTCCTGTTGCGGCATCTGCGCTATTTCATAGATCCCAACTGGTTTTGGGTTCCAGGTATCTTCTGGGCAGCGATAGAGTTGGTGCAGCCATTCGGTAAGTACGCAGGCTTCGCCATGGTGCTGGGTCTGGGCGGGCTGTTTGTCCGACGCATCTTTGTGGATAGGGTGCGCTATATCTCCGCACCGTCCGACTACCTGTGGCTGGTAGTGCTTGGCTTTATCGGCGCCAGTGGCCTGATGATGTCCTTCGTTGCGCACACAGACATCATCGCTATCAAACAGTTCTTCACCTTCGCTGGCGGTGAGCTCCCATTGGATCAGCCGCTTATTGTCCATCTCTCACTGGTCGCCCTGCTTATGCTGCTGTTTCCATTCAGCAAGCTGTTGCATGCGCCTGGGATATTCTTCAGTCCCACCAGAAATCAGGTGGATAATCCACGCGAAAAGCGCCATATCTCCAACTGGGCAAAGGCGCTGGAAGAAGAAAAGAATTAAATCGAACTGGGCCGAAGAGGATAATTCATGGCTAAGGCAGAATTTGATATACCGGAACTCCATGAGTATGTGGATGTTCCTAAGGTTCAGGAAGGCTCTATGGCTGAGACATCAACGTCATACGTGGCCAAACCTGAACATAACACCGATCTTGGGTTTCCGGGAGAGCTGGTTGAAGATTGGCATGACAAGGTTCTGGAGAAGCTGGACGACCTGCGTAGTCGCTACCGTTCACTCCAGGTCTATCTGGATGCCTGCGTAAAGTGCGGCTCCTGTACCGATAAGTGTCAGTATTTCCTGGGTACGGCCGATCCGAAAAATACTCCCGTGGGACGCCAGGACCTGCTGCGTAAGGTATACCGTCGTTACCGTACCTTTGCCGGTAAGTTTTTCCCGAAACTGGTGGGTGCTGAAGACCTGACCAGAGAGACCCTGGACGAGTGGTATAACTATTACCATCAGTGTTCCCAGTGCCGCCGCTGCTCGGTGTTCTGTCCCTACGGCATCGATACCGCAGAGATCTCCATGGCAGCACGCGAGATCCTGGACAGTGTCGGCTACGGCCAGAAGTACTGTAACGAGATTATCGCCAAGGTGCATAAGATCGGTAACAACCTGGGTCTGCCCGGACCTGCCCTGGCCGATACGCTGGAAGGACTGGAAGAGGATGTGGAAGACGATACCGGTGTAGCGGTAAAGTTCCCGCTGGATGTTAAGGGCGCGGATATCCTGTTTGTTACCCCTTCAGCCGATTTCTTCGTGGAACCACACATCGACGGCCTGATCGGATATGCCAAGGTGTTCCATGAGACCGGCGCCAGCTGGACCATGAGTAGCCACGCATCCGAGGCCGGTAACTTCGGCATGTTCATCGGAAACTACGAGAACATGCGCCGTGTCTCCATGCGTATCCGTGAGGCCGCCATGGAGCTGGGGGTTAAACGCATCATCTTCGGTGAGTGCGGTCATGCCTGGCGTATCGCCTATGCCTTCCTGAACACCACGGTCGGTCCTTGGGACTTTCTGGATTCCAGATATCCGGTACCGCAGCACATGCTGGAGTACACCTGGGAGCAGATTCAGGCCGGCAAGCTGAATATCGACAAGTCTCAGAATGACGATATGACCCTCACCTTCCACGACTCCTGTAATGTGGCCCGCGCCACCAGGATCGGTTCTTATCCGGGTAGCCAGTTTGAAACGCCACGCAATGTGATCAAGGCGGTGTGTAACAACTATGTGGATATGCATCAGGATACCATAGGTGAAAGGACCTTCTGCTGCGGTGGCGGCGGCGGACTGCTTACCGATGAGTTGATGGAGATACGTGTTAAGGGCGCCCTGCCCAGGATGACTGCGTTGAACAATGTAATGCAGGAGAAGGGTGTGACTCACATGGCTGCCATCTGCGCCATCTGTAAGAGCCAGTTCACCAAGGTGTTGCCGTACTATGGCATGGATAGGGACCAGATAGTCAGTCTCCACCAACTGGTAAGCAATGCCATTGTCCTTACCGGACAGGTCACAGAGGACGATGAGGCGGATGATGCCGCCGAGTCGGAATCCGAAGAATAAACATCTCCAGTGAATAGGAGCTTAGCTGTAATGCACAGGTTAATTGGCTTTAAAAGAATAGTGGCGACGGTCTTGGGGGTAGCTCTTCTCTCATTTTCCGCCGCGTCCATGAGTGGTTCGGCTGTGGTGAAAGGCTCTAAGGCTGCAGGTATGGAGTCTTGTGTAGCTCCGACCGATAAGATGCGGCGTTTCCACATGGAGTATCTGAAGCATGAAAGGGATGCGACGGTACATGAGGGTATACGGGGTGGAGACAACAGCCTGGCCGAATGTGTAAATTGTCACGCATCCAAAGATGAATCAGGAAAATACGTTCCGGTAAATGCAGAGCATCAGTTCTGCGATTCTTGTCATAGTTATGCGGCGGTGAAACCCACCTGTTTCCAGTGCCACCGCAAGGTGCCGGAGGAGAAGTGAGTATGAGCGATCGCAAACAACAACCAGATATGAATAGACGCGAGTTCCTGGGCAAGACGGTGCTGGCCGCATCTGCAGCTACAGTGGCACCCGGCGTACTGCTGACGACAACCGCGCAGGCGGGGGAAGAGGGTAAGGCCGTATCCAGCGCCAATCGCTGGGGTATGCTGATTGATACCAATAAGTGCGCCGATGATTGCAGCGCATGCGTCTCGGCCTGCAACCAGGAAAACGGTATAGATCTGGTGCAGAAACCGGAAGGGCATTCGGACGCCATGTGGGAGCAGCAGCGTCCGCAGTGGATTCGCAAGGTCAAACTGAAAGATACCCAGACCGGAAAGATGACCAACCTGCCGCTGATGTGCCAGCACTGCGAGTCGGCGCCATGCACAGACGTGTGCCCTACCGGGGCATCTTTCAAGCGGGCCGACGGTGTCGTTATGGTGGATCGTCACATCTGTATCGGTTGCCGTTACTGCATGATGGCCTGTCCGTACAAGGCACGTTCCTTTATACATGCCGATGTGGCCGAACAGGTGGTAAAGGCGCCGCGCGGCAAGGGTTGTGTAGAGTCATGTAATCTCTGCGCAAGCCGTATAGATGCGGGTGAGGGTAACACCGCCTGTGCCGAGGCCTGTGCCAGAGAGGGTCATAACGCAATCGTCTTTGGTGACCTGAACGATCCCAACAGCGCGATATCCAAGGCGCTGCAGGAACAGAACAGTCGTCAGTTGCGCGAGGATCTGAAGTTGAATACCGGCGTACGTTACGCCAACGTCTAGCCGTATAGGGGTCTGATTGATGGAAAAAATAAACTATCGCGAATTAGAGTGTGAATCACCCCGTTTCTGGAGTGGTCTGGGGCTGCTGGTCTTTTTGATCCTGCTGGCCATGGTGGCCGTGTTCAACATGGAGCACCACGGGCACTATGTGACCGGCATGACCAACCAGATCGTCTGGGGTCTGCCCCACGTGTTTGCCATCTTCCTGATCGTGGCCGCCTCCGGCGCGCTCAATGTGGCATCCATAGGTTCCGTGTTCGGTGGTCCCATGTACAAGCCTCTGGGCAGGTTCTCCAGTGTATTGGCCATAGCCCTGCTGGCGGGCGGACTGGCGGTGCTGGTGCTGGATCTGGGTCGTCCCGATCGTCTGCTTGTGGCCATGACCAAATATAATTTCAAGTCGATCTTCGCCTGGAACATCTATCTGTATAGCGGTTTCTTCGTGATCGTCGGTCTCTATCTGTGGGCCATGATGGATCGCAAGATAAAGTCTCTCTACCGTCCACTGGGTATAACGGCCTTTCTCTGGCGTCTGGCGCTGACCACCGGTACCGGTTCCATCTTCGGTTTTCTGGTGGCGCGTGAGGCCTATGATGCAGCCATCATGGCGCCCATGTTTATCATCATGTCCTTCAGCTACGGGTTGGCCTTCTTCATCATCACCTTGATGGCGGCCTACTGGTGGGGCAACCGCACTATCGGTGACCTGCGTCTGGCCAAGCTGAAGAACCTGTTGGGCGTGTTCGTGGCCTCTGTGCTCTATTTCGCCATGGTCTTTCACCTGGCCAACCTGTACGCCACCCAGCACCACGGTGTTGAGGCCTTCGTCCTTATGAATGGCGGTATCTATACCAAGATGTTCTGGATAGGGCAGGTCCTGATCGGCGGTATCATCCCGCTGTTTTTGATCTATTCCCCGGCCTTTACAAATTCACGTTTCACCATCGCAGTGGCGTCGTTCATGGTGTTGCTGGGCGGATTCTTCCAGGTCTACGTGATCGTGATCGGCGGCCAGGCCTTCCCGATGTCCATATTCCCGGGCAAGGAGGTTGTGCAGAGCAGCTTCTTTGACGGTGCTATCAGCAGCTATGTGCCGACCATGTCGGAGGCACTGCTGGGGATAGGTGGTATCGTCATCGCCATGACCATCGTAGCGATCATGGCGCGCATGTTGCCGATGTTGCCTGATCATCTGGAAGATCCAGACGAGATGTGATCTTGCGCCGGTTGCTAATAGCAAGCTGATTATCGAAAGCCCTATGCCTGCCGCATAGGGCTTTCTGATTTTTACCCATATTTCGCATAATATTGTCCCTATGTCCCACTTCTTTATCTCAGCAGCACACAAGTCATCGGGCAAGACCTCTCTCACCATCGGTCTGAGCTCTGCCCTGTGCGGGCGCGGTCTGGAGGTACAGCCGTTCAAGAAGGGTCCGGACTATATCGATCCGCTCTGGTTGAGCGCCGCATGCGGACGTCCCTGTCTCAATCTGGATTTCTATACCATGGGGCATGCAGAGATAGAGCATGGGTTTGCCGCCGCCATGCAGGGCGCCGACCTGGGGATTATCGAAGGCAATATGGGTCTGCACGATGGGCAGGATCTGGAAGGCAGTGACAGCAATGCGGCCCTGGCCAAACTGTTGGGTTCACCGGTTATTCTGGTTATCGACGCCAGGGGCATGGCGCGAAGTATAGCACCCATGATCCTGGGTTATCAGGGGTTCGATCCGGAGTTGAGCATGGCCGGCGTCATCCTGAACAGGGTAGGGGGAAGCCGCCACGAGGCCAATCTGCGCAGGGTCATCGAGCACTACACCGACCTGACCGTAGTGGGGGCGGTGAACAACGATCCGGATCTGGTGATCGAAGAGCGTCATCTGGGACTGATGCCGAGCAATGAGGCGGACAGGGCCAAAGAGAAGATTGAATCCCTGGGGCGGGCGGTGGCCTCCCAAGTGGACCTGGATAAGATCCTGGATATCGCCGGCACCGCCACCCCTCCGGCCGAGATGCAACTTATGTCGGGTGAGGTGGTCGCGCTCCGGGAACCTGTGCGCATCGGCTATACCCGGGACCGGGCCTTCGGTTTCTACTATCCGGGCGACCTCCAGGCCCTGCGTGAGAACGGGGCGGAGTTGGTGCCGATAGATACCATCAATGACCCTGGGCTCCCGGAAGTGGACGCCCTTTTCCTGGGTGGAGGCTTTCCGGAGATCGCCATGCAGGAGTTGGAGGGCAATGCGGGTCTGCGCCGTGAGATCCTGGATTTTATCGAACAGGGTGGCCCGGTGTATGCCGAGTGCGGCGGTCTGATGTATCTGGCCCGCACTATCAGCTGGGGAGGAAAAACCTGCTCCATGGTAGGGGCCATACCGGGGGATATAGTGATGCACAAACGTCCCCAGGGCAGGGGTTATGTGCGCCTGCGGGAGACCGCCAATACCCCCTGGCCCGTTGAAGCCGGGCAGATGTCAGAGATCGCCGCCCATGAGTTTCACTACTCATCCCTGGAGAACCTGGATCCCGGGATGGTCTATGCCTATGAGGTATTGCGTGGTACGGGTATAGACGGAAACAGCGATGGAATTATATATAAGAACATGTTGGCGAATTACACCCATATGCGTGATGTGGCGGACAACCACTGGACCAGGCGTTTTATAGACTATGTGCGTAGTTTAAAGTCGGATTAGATAAGATAGAGGTAGTTATGTTTACATTGACCGAAGCGGCTCAGAAGCAGGTAATCATATCCGCGGAAAGCGGTGACTCAGTAGGTGATCCCTTACGTATAGCAGCAAGGATGAAGGAAGATGGATCTATCGATTATCTGATGGGCTTTGATCAGGCCCAGGAAGATGACATTCAGGTCGAATGCGGTGAGGTGAAGGTGGTGTTTGCACCTGAATACAGAAGACTGCTGGAAGGTGCGACCATGGACTATGTGGAGATCGAATCCGGGGAGCAGAGGTTCATCTTTCTAAACCCCAACGATGAGACATTTATACCGCCGCGTCAGGACTAGTCGGCAAGCTGTTTAATGAGTTAGATCTCCTTAGTCTTTCCAGGTACTCCTGCCAGTATCTTTCATGGTTGCAGCCAAGATCATAGAGGTAACGCCAGTCGTAGATGCCGCTGTTATGGCCGTCGTCAAACAGGAGCTTTACTGCATAGTTGCCTATCGGTTTTATATCGGTGATCGTGACCGACTGCTTGTTGGTTACTAATATCTGTTGCTGTTTTACCCTGGAACGGACTTCCGCCGAGGGTGAATAGACACGCAGGAATTCCCAGGACAATACGAACTTGTCGCCGTTGTTGAAAACAACCTCCAATGTCCTTGGTTCAGTATGTAAAACAAATTTGACCGCTATAGGGTGGTCGTCGTCCATAGATTTTCGTGGTAGTTGTCCGGGAGGATTATATTAACTCTATGGACAGGAGATGTGCAATCAGTGATCTTTCCCGGTGAAGCGCTCAAGTTGTCTGCGATCGCGCTTGGTGGGGCGCCCCTTATCTGAATGCGCTGTACCGGCACGGATGCGACGCTGCTCTTCGGTCAGTTGCTGCCGCAGGTTGATACTCTCTTGCGTCTCAGAGTAGAAGTTCTTTGCCTCGGATGCGGAGCGTCTCTGCTTGGGAATTTCCTGTACGGTTATGTCCCACTCATAGGGACCCTTGTGGATGCGCAGTTGTGAGCCTGGATGTATCTGTCTTCCTGGTTTCGCGCGCTTTCCATTGAGATGGACTTTGCCTCCGTTGATGGCCTCGGCCGCCAGGCTGCGGGTCTTAAAGAAGCGTGCGGCCCAGAGCCATTTGTCCAGACGCATTTCCTCCTGCGTCTCACGTTCCGGACCAGTCATGTAACTTCGTCTGTCTCCTGTGGAGGTATTTTAAGCAGCTTGTCCAGTTTGCCTACGGCGTCCAGCTCAGCCATGTCGTCATAGCCTCCCACGTGGTAATCGTCGATGAATATCTGTGGTACGGTACGGCGTTTGCTTTTCTCTACCATCTCCTGCATCAGGGACATGTCCTGATCGATCTTCAGCTCTTTGTATCTGACTCCCTTGCGTTGCAGCAGGGATTTCGCCCGGTCACAGTAGGGACAGAATTTAGTGCTGTATACGACTACTTTTGGCATATGTAATCTCTTTTATAAATGAATATATCTCTATATCCTATCAATCTGTCTGGGGGTTGGTCCAGATTCCAATACGCATGCAAAAAGTGAGGTAGATGTGTCGCAAACTCATCCTGAAACCATATATCTTAAAGACTACAGGCCGCCGGAATACCTTATCGATCGGGTCGACCTGAATATAGTTTTGGATGAAGAGGTGACCAGGGTTATTGCAACCCTGAATATACGCAGGAATCCGGGATCTGAATCCGACCCTGCAGCCATTCGTCTGGATGGCGAGGGATTGGAATCTGTCTATATTGAACTGAACGGCGTCAGGCTGGGAGTGGATGAGTATGAGATAGATGGGGAAGGTGTGACCATCCACCGGGTGCCGGACCAATTTGAATTGAAGAGCGAGGTCCTGATCTATCCACAGAACAATACCGCGCTGGAGGGGTTGTACAGGTCAGGGGCCATGTACTGCACCCAGTGCGAGGCAGAGGGCTTTCGCAAGATCACCTGGTTCCTGGATCGTCCCGATGTGATGTCGGTTTTTACCACCACCATCGTCGCGGACAAAGACAGATATCCGGTGCTTCTCTCCAACGGCAATCAGGTAGGGCAAACCGATCTGTATGGTAATCTGCACTCCGCAACCTGGCATGACCCCTTTCCCAAGCCCTGTTACCTGTTTGCCCTGGTGGCGGGTGATTTGCTGCATATACATGACAGTTACACTACTGCTTCCGGCAGGGAGGTGGAGCTGTATATCTATGTGGAGCCGGAGAATATAGACAAATGTGATCACGCCATGCAGTCGTTGCGGCATGCCATGCGCTGGGATGAGCAGAATTACGGCCGTGAATACGACCTGGATATATTCATGATCGTGGCGGTGAACGATTTCAACATGGGCGCCATGGAGAACAAGGGGCTGAACATCTTCAACTCCAAGTATGTCCTGGCGCGTCCGGACACCGCAACCGACAGCGATTTTCAGGGTATAGAGGGGGTCATCGCCCACGAATATTTCCATAATTGGACCGGTAACCGCATCACCTGTCGTGACTGGTTTCAGCTCAGCCTGAAAGAGGGGTTGACGGTGTTCCGGGATCAGGAGTTCTCCTCCGATATGGGGTCGCGCGGGGTAAAGCGTATCGAAGACGTACGCATACTCAGGTCCCATCAGTTCGCCGAGGATGCCAGCCCCATGGCCCATCCGGTACGTCCGGAATCCTATATGGAGATAAACAATTTCTACACCATCACCGTATATGAGAAGGGCGCAGAGGTGGTGCGCATGCAGCACAACCTGCTGGGTCCGGAGATGTATAGAAAGGGGACCGATCTCTATTTTCAGAGACACGACGGGCAGGCCGTTACCACGGATGATTTTGTCCGGTGCATGGAGGATGCCAGTGGCAGGGACCTTGGGCAGTTCCGTCTTTGGTACAGTCAGTCCGGCACACCTGAGCTGCGCTGTAGCGGAGAATATTCCCGGTCGGAAAACAGTTACACCCTGACCATCGAACAGTCCTGTCCGGATACACCGGGGCAGAGTGATAAGCAACCGCTGCATATCCCATTTGCCATGGGATTGCTGGCCCCGGATGGCACGGATGTACCGCTAAGGCTTGCAGGTGAACCGCCGGTATCAGAACAGGCAGACATGGTACTGGAGATTACCGGGAGCCGGCAGGAGTTTAGATTTCTGGATGTGGGGGGGCGGCCTGTTCCTTCCCTGCTGCGTGGTTTCTCCGCCCCGGTAAAGGTCAGTTTCGATTATACGGAGGATGATCTCATCTTCCTCATGTCCCATGACAGCGACGGCTTTAATCGCTGGGACGCGGCCCAGTTGATCAGTCAGAAGATACTGTTAAACATGGTTGCCGATCCTGGTTTTGTCGTACCGCAGGGTTTTGTGGACGCCTTTGCCCAAGTCCTGGCGGACAGGGAATCAGACCAGGCCCTGTTGGCGGAGATCATGACCTTGCCGGGCGAGTCTTACCTGGGTGACCAGATGGATGTAGTGGATGTGGATGCCATACATCGCGCCAGGGAATCGCTGAAACGGCACCTGGCGACAGAACTCAGGGATGATCTTCTCCGTGCCTATCATGATAATCGGGAGCAGGGGACGTATGATCTGTCATCGGCAGCCATCGGCAGGCGCGGCCTGCGCAACCTGGCATTGGATTATCTGATGCAGTTGCAGGATGCCGATGTGACCTCTCTCTGTATCGAACAGTATCAGGCTCAACATAACATGACCGATGTGGTCGCCGCGCTTGGATTGATTGCGCACAGCGATGCGCCGCAGAGGGAGGACCTTTTGGCCGACTTCTACCGGCGCTGGCAGAGTGACCAACTGGTGCTGGATAAATGGTTTGCCATTCAGGCGATGTCCAAACGTAGCGACACCCTGGACAGGGTGAAGGGGCTGCTGCAGCACCCGGCGTTCAATATACGTAACCCCAATAAGGTGCGATCTCTGATCGGCACGTTCTGCGGTGCAAACCAACACAATTTTCATGCCCGCGATGGTTCCGGTTATGCCTTGTTGGGTGATGCAGTCAAACAACTTGATCCCATGAATCCCCAGATCGCTGCCCGATTGCTGAGGATGTTGTCGCGCTGGAGACGATTCGATTCCGAGCGTCAGATACATATGCAACGGCAGTTGCAAGAGATAGCCAATATCAAAGGGATATCAAACGATGTGTATGAAGTGGCCTCTAGGAGTCTGGCTTAGTTCTTTTGGTCTTTTTTCTCCAGCCACTTTTCAAACTTTTTGGCGGACATGGGCTTGGCGAAATAGAAGCCCTGGACCATATCGCAACCTTGGGTCCTTAGGTAGTCCAACTGTTCCCTGGTTTCCACTCCCTCGGCCACAACTCCGAGCCCCAGCCCGTGGGCCATGTTTATTATGGTGTTGACCAGGGTCGCGTCATCATTGTTGTTCGGCAACCCGGAAATAAAACTGCGATGTATCTTAAGTACGTCGAAAGGAAACTTTTTCAGATAACCCAAAGATGAGTAGCCGGTGCCGAAATCATCTATGCTGAGGCGAACCCCCATCTCATAAAGATTATTCAGTACAATTGCATTCTGTTTGTTTTCTTCCAGTAATATGGTTTCCAGTATCTCCAGTTCCAGCGCTTCCGGTTCCAGACCGCTGGTTTTCAAGGCGTTTTCCACGATGTAAAGTAGGTTGTCACGAAATTGCCTGCCGGATATGTTTACACATATGCGCTGCAGATTTACACCATCGCTACGCCAGCGCATGACCTGACAGCAGACCACTTCCAACAGCCATTTGCCGATTTGCACTATCAGTCCCGCAGCCTCGGTTATCGGTATAAAACTCTCTGGCATTAGCACACCAAGTTCCGGATGCTTCCAGCGTAGCAGTACTTCAGCGGCAACTATATCTCCGGTATGGATGTCCAGTATCGGTTGGAAGTAAGGAACAAGCTCGTTCTTACGTATGGCATGGTGCAGGTCGTTCTCTATTTTCAGCATCTCCTTGGCATGATCGTTCATCTCTGTGGTATAGAAACAAAATGTGTTACGCCCCTCATCCTTTGCCCGATACATGGCGTTATCAGCATTGGTCATGAGTGTCGAGATGTCTGTTCCATCATCAGGATAGATGGTTATGCCGATACTGGCTGATATGAACAGCTCATGTCCGTCCAAATCGAATGGATGGGCTATTTCGGACAGGATGCGTGAGGTCATGTGTTCGACCTCACTGATGTCTTCTATATTAGGCAGGATTATGGTGAATTCATCACCACCCAGTCTGGCCACCATATCCGTTTCGCGCACATGGCTGGTCAGGCGTTTGGATACCTCCCACAGCAATTGATCGCCTACCATGTGTCCGTAGGTGTCATTTATCGGCTTGAATCTGTCCAGGTCTATGAACATAAGGGCAACCAGGGTACCTTCCCGCTTTGCCCGTTGCAGTTCAAATCCAAGCCTGTCCAACAGCAGGTGTCTGTTGGGTAACTCTGTCAGTGCATCATAGTTTGCCTGGTAGCGTATTATCTCTTCATCTTCTTTGCGCTTGGTTATGTCGCTGAAGACCGCTATGTACTGATCGATGTTTTCATCCGGTCCGCGTATGGTGGCGATTGAGAGCCATTCTGGATAGATATCTCCGCCCTTGCTCCTGTTCCATATCTCACCTTGCCATACACCATCATGTTTGATTCTATGCCACATATCCTTGTAGAAGTGTGCGTCATGTCTGCCGGACTGCAGGATACGCGGGTCTTTTCCTATAACATCTTGCTTCGAATACCCGGTTATCTCCGTAAAGGCGTGATTGACCGAAACTATACGATTATCCTTGTCACAAACAATTACCGCCTCAGAGATGGTTTCGAATACCAGCGCACTTTGCCGTAACTGTTCTTCAACTTTTTTTCGTTCTGAGATGTCCGTTTGGGTTCCCACCATTCGTATCGGATTGTCTCTGTTATCCCTGTTAACCACTTTTCCACGGCCATATACCCAGACCCAACTGCCGCTCTTGTGTCTGAATCTATGTTCACTCTCGAATATGGTGGAGTCACCTTTCAGGTGGTCCTGTAGTCGTTGCCTGACATCCTTATAGTCATCGGGGTGAACAAACGATTTCAGACTTAAAAGGGTGTTGCCTATTTCGCCTGGCGCATATCCCAGCATGGACTCGAAACGCTGGCTTAAATAGAGTCGGTTTTTCCTGATATCCCAGTCCCACAATCCGCTATTGGTTCCTTCTAATGCGTGGTGCATGCGGTTTTCCCTTGTCCGCAGCTCCAGCCTGGATCTCTTGAATCGATACGAGGAATAGATCAGTGCTGTCAGTAAAATGAGAACGATAAAGGCGAAAGGATATGTATTCAGGTATTCCTTTTCAGATGGATTGCCATGATCAGACTGATAAGAGTTTAACTGCTCAACAGAAATAGGCTGAACTGCCTTTGCATTGAGCGCAAGTTTGGACTTGTTTTCCGCTTCCTGCGCAAATACCGATATAGGTGCCGGTAATAGTGCTACGAGGAGGGCAATGCAAAAAATGATCTTGCTGGATGTGTGCTGAATTGTGGTATTTATCTTATACACCGCTTCCTGCTTATACTTGTACTTGATCCTAAAGTTGCTAAATGCGAATGCCTATCAGGGTTAGTTGCTTATCCTTATTTTATACCAAAAAACCCTATCCATGGGCTATGGCTTATTGCGCCATATATATGTTTTATTAAACTTAAGTATGGATTAGGATAGATATTAGTATTTGTATTCCTAATTGCGGTAGAAGAGAGTAGCCCTGTCATGTAGGTTATCTGCAATGTTATTAAATTTGCTTAGTTGGAGTTAGCCGGTCTTGCTACAAGGAATTAGATATTGCATCTCGGATGAGTCCGTATCAGACGCTGTCATGGGGCATATTCGGAAGAGGTATGATGTGGGGGAGTCCGAGTCCTATACGCTCACTCGTACCTTTCTGGATAGCTTCGACTGGCGGCTCTATGCAGGTGGGGTGCGTCTGTGGGTAGAGGAGAGGGATGGGGTCAGGTCTATCTATCAGAGCGGGATCCCCAAATCATCTCCTGCCAGAAAGTTTGCCATTACCGATTCCATCCCAATGTCCGCAGATGACCTGCATGATGGCCCGGTCAGACAGGCTATCTCCCGGCTGTTGGAGGTGAGGGCGGTCCTGCCTCAGCTCGAGGTGAAAAGCCGTATTCGTTGTCTGCATATCCTGGACGGTGCGCACAAGACGGTGTTGCGTTTCAATGTGGAACAGACCGCGTGTCGCGTGCCGGGCAGGGGAGACTACATAGACCTGGGTTGTCACCTTGTACTGCAGCCGGTAAAAGGTTACCCGGAGGCCATGGCCAGGATGGAAGCTCTCATCAACAGAAAGTTTAAACTGCCTGTTGATGAAAAAGAGTTGTTTACAGAGGCGCTAAGCGCAATAGATGTAGAACCGTGTGGCTACAGTTCCAGGATAGGTTTCCGGTTTGATCCGGCAACGCCGTCAATCCAGGCGGTAAAAGAGATCCAGTTGCACCTGTTGGATATCATTGAGGCAAATGTCCCTGGGGTTAAGGCAGATATTGATTCCGAGTTTCTCCACGATTTGCGTGTCGCCGTGCGTAGGGCCAGGTCAGCCCTGACCCAGATAAAGGGTGTATTCAGCCCAGAAGATATCGATAGATTCAAATCGCGCCTGGCCTGGGTCGGTCGGGTAACCGGGCCTCCCCGGGATATGGATGTCTATCTCCTTGAGTTCGACCGATACCGGGCTTGTCTCCCGGAACAGTTTCGGGATGACCTGGATCCGCTGCATGATTTTCTGCAAAGCCATCGTGAGATAGAGCATCGGCAGATGGTGAAAAGTATCAACTCCCCACACTTTCGCACCCTGATAAAGGATTTGCGTTCATTTCTCGAGACCGTAACGGAACAGGATGGCGCGGATGAGGCCGCGACCCCGATATCGGAGCTGGCAAACAGAAGGATATACAAGATGTATCGCCGGGTGTTGCGGCATGGTCAGGCCATTGCTGATGATTCTCCGGCAGAGTGTCTGCATGAGTTGCGTAAGGAGTGCAAAAAGCTGCGTTACCTTATGGAGTTTTTTCGCAGTCTTTATCCGAAAAAGGAGATCGGACAGGCGATAAAATCGGTCAAGCAGCTATTGGATAATCTTGGCTCATTTCAGGATCTTGAGGTCCAGGCATATACCCTGAGAGACTATGCGCGGCAGATGGTGGAGGAGGGTGATACTCCTCATGATACCCTGTTGGCAATGGGTATGCTGGTGGATGGTTTATTGAGCAGACAGCGACAGGCGCGGGAAGAGTTTTCCAGCCACTTCGCCAGTTTTTCCAATCAGAAAAACCGGAAGGCCTTTAAGGCGCTGTTTTCTCCTACAACAAATAAAGGCAGGGTTTGATGCGGATTATCGGGGTATATAACATCAAAGGTGGCGTCGGTAAGACCGCCACCGCAGTCAATCTGTCATATCTTGCGGCCAAAGACGGTTTGCGGACCCTGGTGTGGGATCTGGATCCGCAGGGTGCGGCCAGCTTCTATTTCCGCATAAAACCCAAGATAAAAGGCGGTAGTAAAAAGATGCTGCGGGGTAAGAGTGATCTGGACGAACAGATCAAAGGTACGGATTACGAGGGACTTGATCTCCTCCCGGCCGATTTTTCCTATCGTAATATGGATCTGGTCCTGGATGGGACCAAGAAGCCGGCCATGCGTCTGCTCAAGCTGTTGCGTCCGCTTTCCTATGAATATGACATCGTCTTTCTTGACTGTCCGCCCAGCATCTCACTGGTGTCGGAGAATATCTTCCAGGCGGCGGACGCCCTGCTGATACCTACCATACCGACTACTCTCTCTCTGCGCACCTATGGCCAACTGCTGGATTTCGTGATCAATCACAATCTGGATCGGCTGCAGCTCATGCCATTTTTCTCCATGGTGGATAGGCGTAAGCGTATGCATCTGGAGATAATGCAGGAACTGCCCAAGCTGCATCCTGAGCTGCTCACCACCAGTATCCCGTATGCCAGTGATGTGGAACGCATGGGGATGTATCGCAAACCACTGGCGGACTACGCCGGCAATGGTATTGCGGCTAAGTCCTATGAGGAGCTGTGGAGGGAGGTGATGACTAAAGCGCGGTTGATCGTTTAAACATTTATGGACAATAGAATATTAGTGAAAAAATTATATGGCAAAATACAAAATTGGAAGTATTCGTTCAATCTAAGAACAAAATACTGCACGATGGATCGCACCCCTTTTTATGAAATAGCCATACCCTATTTACCAAAAAACAGAGAAGCAATGATTGTTGATGTTGGGTCAGGGGAAGGCGCATTCGCAAGTCATCTCAATAATAATGATCCACATATAAATGTGACGTTATTAGATGCAAACAACCAAGCGGTACAGAGCCTAAAAGAAAGAGGCTTTAATGCCATAAAATACAAAGCTCCAGATAAACTCCCGTTCGAAAACGGTACAGTGGATCTAATTCACTGCAGCCATTTGGTGGAGCACCTAACTAACGAGGAGCTGTACTCTTTCCTAAAAGAGATAGATCGCGTTACATGCGCAGGGGGAATACTGATAATAAGTGCCCCTCTATTGTGGGAAGGGTTCTATGGGGATTTGTCCCATGTAAGACCTTATGCGCCAGCCGTATTTGTAAGATACCTATGTAATCAATCAGGGCAGCATTCCGCAAAAAGCGTTTCCCGGGAGTTTGTTGTGGAGAAGTTGGTTTATCGTTATGCCGATAGCGATTCCGGTGAATGGGGAGCGACTAATATTGTTCTTGATTTTGTAATTCAAGTGGCCGGAGGAGTACTGAAGAAGCTCGGAATCAGAAAATATATACGAAATGGATTTACCCTGGTGTTGAAGAGAAACGCGGTGGATAAGGAACCTGGTGTGCGGAACACAATTTAGGCTGGGTATTATTTCCCATGAATTCTCTTTCTTAACAATAAGAACTTATTCCTGTTCGCCGTTATCTACCTCATACGGCCTATAGTGTTTGATCTCACGCCTGATATTGCGCTGTACAATTACCCCCTCGATCTGGTAGCTGGCCCCATCCAGATCTATATCCGGATATCCTGCCTTCAGGGCTGTCAGACTGTTTCTGCCCTGTGCATCGGTTACGAACCGGCGGAACCAGCGTTCGCCTTCGACATTAATAATAACAAAGGCCCCGGATGCGCAGGCTCGCGCCGGTTCAATGACGATGATGCATTTTTCCGGGAATTCCGGCTCCATGCTGTCGTCGAGCACCTGTAGTGCGTAGAGTTCGTTGTAGCTGCAATCTTGGGTCATGTCTGGTTTCCGCTGTCAGTTGTAGGCCGATTGTGCCTGGAAAATGAGCACTGCTTAATGATATCCATCATGGGCACGTATAATCATGGCCAAATGCTATAAAATACGAAACCTATGATAATTCACTAGAGTGATGATTGCAGCAGGATGGGCGGTATGGATAACAACAAAACGAGGGTGGTGCGCAGGTGAGGATCTATTTGGTAGGAGGTGCAGTGCGCGACGGACTGTTGGGGCTTTCCCCCAGGGAGCGGGACTGGCTGGTGGTAGGTGGTAGTGAAGAGGAGATGCTGGCCCAGGGTTTTAAACAGGCCGATGCCGAGTTTCCGGTGTTCCTGCATCCGGATACAGGGGATGAGTACGCCCTGGCCCGGACCGAGACCAAGAGCGGTAGCGGTTACCGCGGTTTCGAGGTGAATACGGATGCGGAGATCAACCTGGAACAGGATCTGTCACGGCGTGATTTCACCATAAACGCCATGGCGCGGGATGAAGAGGGCAATCTGATCGATATGTTCGGTGGCCGTAACGACCTGGCCCGCAGGCGTCTGCGCCACATCTCTCCGGCCTTTGTTGAGGATCCGCTGCGGGTGCTGCGCGCGGCGCGCTTTGCCGCCAGGCTGGATTTCACGGTGGCGGAGGAGACCATGGAGCTGTTAAAGCAGATAGTCGCCTCAGGTGAGATGAAGACTATCAAACCGGAGCGACTCTGGAAGGAGATGCTGGACGCAGCCACCGGTAAGGCCCCCTGGATGTTCTTCGAGGTGCTGCAGGGGTGTGGCGCCCTGCTGGCACTGAACCTGGAGTTCCATGATCTCTCCCAGGCCATCACCTGTCTGATGCGGGCAGCCAAGATGACCCCTGACCCGCTGGTGCGGGTCGCCACCGTCTTATACCAGGCCGTGACCGATCAAGCCGGGGCCAGGGACCTGGAGCAGGCGCTGCGTCTTCCGGCAGATTACATGAGGCTATTGGATGCACTGGTAGCCCACGCGGCAGATATCGAGGCGTCTGCCCAGGGGGATGCCGAGGCCATTCTCAGGCTCATCACCGCCCTGCGGGCGGAACAGCAGCCGGAGAGATGGGGGCAGTTCCTCCAGGCCGCCTCCGCGCTCTGGCCCAAGCCCATGGAGCGTGCCGCGCCGAATCTTGAGCGGGCCATGCAGGCGATCGATTCGGTGGTTGCAGCTGATCTGCAGCAGCGCGGGCTGAGCGGAAAGGAGCTGGGGGATGAGCTGAAACGCCTGCGACTGGAGGCGGTGCGTGGCACCCTTTCATGCTAAAGTGAGCCTATGCCAAATACCGCCGAGCAACACAACCAGAGTCAAACAGAAGATAGACCCATGCGTCTGCTCCTGGTGGTGGATCATGCCCTTTTTCGTGAGGGCCTGAAGGAGTTGCTGGAACGGCGCGGCATTGAGGTGACGGCGGCGGTCGCCGACTGGCAGGAGGGTATAGAACAGGCGGTACGTGATCGTCCCGACGCCATGTTGCTGGATCTACAACTGCCGGGTATGAGCGAGGTGGAGGTGCTGCGTGAGCTGCGCAAAAACCGTCCCAATCTGCCGGTGGCCATGCTCACCTTCAGCCTGCAACAGGATGACCTGATCAAGGCCCTGCGTGCCGGGGCCAATGGCTATCTGCTTAGAACCGTTGAGCCTGACGAGCTGATCACATCCCTGCAGGACATGATCGCCGGCAATCTGGTGTTGGCCAGGGAGTTCACCGGGGTCCTGACCAAGATACTGAACGGTGAACTGGACATCTCCGGGGAGCGGGCGGCCCTGGCCGGGCTTACCCCACGGGAGCTGGAGATACTCTGTCACATATCCGCGGGCAAGAGTAATAAGCTGATAGCCAAGGAGCTGGGCATATCCGATGGCACGGTAAAGCTGCACGTGAAGTCCATCCTGCGCAAACTGCAGGTGAACTCCAGGGTGGATGCGGCGGTAATAGCGGTGGAAGAGAGACTCTGCCCACGCGCCCAGGGGGTGGGTTGATGCCGCAGTTCGTCGTGTTGTGGACCGATGGCCTGATCTTTCTGCTGTTGTTTATGGCCGTAGCGTTCGGTGTCTATGCGGCGCGCAAGGAACATCTGCGCGGCCCCTGGCGCAGTGTGGTGGAGAGCAAGGTGGGTATCGGCACCATGGTGGTGTTGCTGTTCTATGTGACTATCGGCTTGCTTGATTCCATTCACTTCCATCCGGTCCTGCCGCAACAGGAACAGAGCAACGGGGTAACCCACTCCTCGGAGGTGATCAGTCTGTTCGATCAGATGGTCATGCCCCTGCGCGTGCGCCAGGAGAAGACCTACTCGGCACCCCTGGCCACACACCTCTATGCCAAGGAGACGATAGAACTGCCGGATGGCGGCCAGACACGGGATTTTCCCCGTCTGCAATATGGCGGCGCCCATCTGGAGGATCCGGAAGCGGGGTGGCTGCCGGATATTGTGCGCACCGTCGCCCTGGGGATCATCAAAGGTGTCGTGCTTGGCTTTGTGGCCATGAATATCCTGATCATATTCAGCTCCGCCGGTTCCGGCTGCGGTTACGGCGGACAGGCCAGGAAGATATTCTCCGGACAGACCGATATCCCATGGCGCGTAGCCATGTTCACCCTTCTGGTTATCCTGATCCTGGTCATGGTCAGTGCAGAGCTGAGTATGAAATACCACCTACTGGGTACGGACAAGGTGGGTGAGGATGTGTTCTACCAGGCCTTGAAGAGTATCCGCACCGGGCTGATGATCGGCACCCTCACCACCCTGGTGATGCTGCCGGCGGCGATCCTGTTAGGGATCATGGCCGGCTATTTCAGGGGCTGGGTGGACGACATCATCCAGTATCTCTACACCACCCTCAACTCCATCCCAGGTGTGTTGTTGATCGCCGCATCCATCCTGATGTTGCAGATCTACATGAGCAACCACGCCGATCAGTTCAACACTCTGTTGGAGCGGGCCGACATGCGGCTGCTGTTTCTCTGTATCATCCTGGGGGTCACCAGCTGGACCGGCCTGTGTCGTCTGCTGCGTGGTGAGTCCATCAAGCTGCGGGAGGTGGACTATGTACAGGCCGCCACCGCCTTCGGCGTGGGCCATTTTCAGATCATATCCCGACACATACTGCCCAACGTGCTGCATATCGTGTTGATCACGGTGGTGCTGGATTTCTCCGGCCTGGTGCTGGCGGAGGCGGTGCTCTCCTATGTGAATATCGGTGTGGACCCCACGATGAACAGTTGGGGTAATATGATCAACAGCGCCCGTCTGGAGATGGCGCGGGAACCTATCGTATGGTGGTCGCTGATGGCGGCCCTTATGTTTATGTTTACCCTGGTGTTGTCGGCCAACCTGTTTTCCGATGTGGTGCGCGATGCGTTTGATCCGCGCCTGCGTGGTAGTAGATAGATCTTGTTAAGAGGGAATTGCCTCGGATGAACCAACCGCTGTTACACATAGAAAATCTCAAGACCAGTCTGGGGAACAGAGATAACCCGGTCAAGGCGGTGGACGGGGTCGACCTGGATATCAGAAAGGGCGAGACCTTCGCCCTGCTGGGTGAGTCTGGCTGTGGCAAGTCCATGACCGCACTGAGCATGATGCGCCTGTTGCCGCCATCGGGCCGTATCGTACATGGTTCGATACGGTTGGGTGATACCGATATCCTGTCCCTGCCGGAGGCGGAGATGCGCAACGAGCGCGGTGGGCGTATGGGTATGATCTTTCAGGAGCCCATGACCTCGCTCAACCCTGTCCTGACCATTGGCGAGCAGATCGCTGAATCGGTCAAGGTGCACGATGCCGCGTCCAGGTCCGATATAAACGGTCGGGTACTGGAGCTGCTCAAGGCAGTGGGCATCCCGGATCCACAGCGACGTATGCGGGAGTATCCGCATCAGCTATCCGGCGGCATGAAACAGCGGGTGATGATCGCCATCGCCCTGGCCGGCAGGCCGGAACTGCTGATCGCGGACGAGCCCACCACCGCCCTGGATGTGACCATCCAGGCCCAGGTGTTGAAGTTGCTGAAGGACCTGCAGCAGGAGACAGGCATGGCCATCATGCTTATCACACACGATCTGGGGGTGGTGTCCGAGGTGGCGGATCGGGTGGCGGTGATGTATGCCGGTCAGATCGTCGAGGTGGCCAGCAGAGAACAGTTCTTTAAAGACCCGCAACACCCATACAGCCGTAAGCTGTTCGATTCACTTCCGGGCAAGGCGCGGCGCGGACAACCACTGGCGGTGATCAAGGGCTTGGTGCCGGATCTGAGTCAGGAGTTCAAAGGTTGTCGCTTCGCCGATCGTTGCGAAGAGGTGATGATGGATATCTGTCACGACCGTATACCGGTGTGGAGCGGTATCGGCGAAGATCAGGGGGTGCGTTGTCACCTGCAAGAGCTGGACAATAGGGGACAGACCCCAATTTCCCCAACAGTAAATCGTGGTCTGTCCCCTATGGTTCCTCCTGATGGAGATAAGTCATCCACGCCTCTGCTTAAGGTGGATGACCTCAAGGTCCACTTCCCCATCCACAAGGGGGTGCTGCGCCGCACCGTGGGTCATGTAAAGGCGGTGGACGGGGTCTCCATGCAGATCAATAGTGGACGCACCCTGGCCCTGGTGGGAGAGTCCGGCTGTGGCAAGACCACCGTGGGCAAGGGCATACTGCAACTGATCCGTCCCACCGCCGGCAGCGCCAACTTCGCTGGTGACGAGCTGACCCGACTCAAGGGCGAGGCCCTGCGCAAGCGCCGCGCCGATATGCAGATCATCTTTCAGGATCCCATGGCCTCCATGAACCCGCGCATGCTGGTGGGGGACATCATCGCCGAGGGTATGCAGGCCCAGGGTATCGGCAACAACAGGCAGGAGCGCAGTGAGCGGGTAGCGGAGTTGTTGACCAAGGTCGGCCTGTCGGCCGATGCCGCCAAACGCTATCCACACGAGTTCTCCGGTGGTCAGCGTCAACGCATCTGTGTGGCGCGGGCCCTGGCGGTGGACCCTATGTTGATCGTATGTGACGAACCCACCAGCGCCCTGGACGTCTCGGTGCAGGCCCAGATCCTGAATCTGCTGAAGCAGTTGCAGGACGATCTGGACCTCTCCTACCTGTTCATCACCCACAACATCTCGGTGGTGGCCTACCTGGCCCACGAGGTGGCGGTCATGTATCTCGGTAGGATAGTGGAGCGGGGTACGGTGCAGGAGGTGCTGGAGTCACCGCAGCATCCATACACCAGGGCCCTGCTGTCGGCGGTACCGGTGGTGGAGCAAGAGAGCAAGCGCGAGGTGATCCGTCTGGAAGGCGATATGCCGTCCCCGGCAGATCCCCCGGTCGGCTGTCACTTCCACCCCCGTTGTCCCGAGGCGATGCCGGAGTGCCAACTGGCCTATCCGCAAACGGTGCGGTTGAGTGATACCAGGACAGTGAGCTGTATCAGATTGGACGGAGAATAAGGTGAGTAACATAAAAACAATAATATCCATACTGGCAGTGTTAGCTATGCCGTTTCTCAACGGATGCGCGTTTGACGTGATCCGGGTAAAGCAAACAGCGGTAAAGATGAAACCGGCGCCGGAACAGGCGCAAGCATTTACCTTACGGCAGGAGGCGGAGGTCCAGTTAGCTACGGGATATAAAAGAAAGTTAAATGCGGGTACCAAGTGGGTGTGCGTCGGTTCACTCCCGCAAGGGGAAGTGTACAAGTCAGATGATCAGGTACTGACTATCGAGGGATCAAATATCTATGAGGCGAATATGGTCGTTTCTTCAAATAAGTTGGTCGGTTTTTACCTGCCGGTGGAAGGTACCTACTCCTCTCTCGATAAACCAATGCTGTTGGAAGTCATTAAATAAAAAAATAATGGAGAATAGATATGAAGCGTTTTTCTAAATTCCTATTGGCCGCGACCCTACTTGCATTGGCGTCCGGTTGTGCGACCGGTCCTAAGTTTGCCGAGGTAAGTGATCGTATCAGCAAACGGAATCCGGACACGGGTAGGATCTATCTATACAGGACGACCACGTTGGGTGCTGCGCTGAAACCACAGATTAAATTGAATGGAAAACCGATCGGCAAATCCGTGGCCAAGGGGTTCCTGTATGTCGATGCGGAACCGGGAAAATACGAGATCATGACCTCGACCGAGGTTGACCGGAAGCTGTCGCTTATGCTGGAGAAGGGCCAGACCAGATATGTAAAGTTCGGTGTATCCATGGGATTCTTTGTCGGGCATGTATATCCGGAACTGGTTGAGAGCGAAGCCGGTATGCAAGAGATACAGGAGTGCAGTTATACCGGAGATAAAATCTGACATAGAAAAATCCGGGTCAGAGAGCAATTTTCGCTAATATTGGAAACGATTGCTCTCTGATCCTGTTTTTTGAGGATTCATCCTCATTGATGCCCGTTGGAGCACTGGAGGCTCTGCTTGAAGCAAGGTGTGCTTAGTCGATATGAGCGGGATGATGATGGCAACATCATCGTGGACGTTTCTGCGTCGCGGGTTGAGGACCTGTACAATGATTTTGACAAAAGCGTGCCGTACGTGCGGCGCGATCTGGATCAGGATTTTGCCGACTATCTGGCCGCAGGCGCCCGCGATATAGGTAGCCTTCCTTTCGTAATTCGGCTGACCCTGTCCCATCCCCCCGATGAGCCCAAGTCGTCGCGTATTCAGCGCAGCCTCAACACCTATTTCCTTTATCTCGCCGAGGTCGAGATCGAGAAGATCCTGCAGATGTTTAGGCGTGCGACGATCTTTCTGGCAATCGGGATCAGCATCCTCTTCCTGTCGGTCTGGCTGCACCAATATCTGGGACCCGAACGCACAGTCACGGAAAACGTCTTTGCCCAAGGTCTCACCGTAGCCGCATGGGTATCGATGTGGGAGGCGCTGGCAGTGCTGCTGGTTGAATGGTTCCCCCACCGTAAGAACGTCGCACTTTACCGGCGTATCGCGGATGCCAGACTTATCTTACGTTCAGAACCGAATGCGGATACGAATGGGTTTCAGCAATAGGATCTTAAGGAAAATGCTGTATCAAAGGCGGATGGGCTGATATTTTGCATGGAAAGTAGGGGTAAGTTATGTGATTAGATGTTAGAGCAAGTTATTACAACTATGAGGTTGAAAAATGGCGAGATGTACAGTACCAGTGCAAATAATCCACATAACCAATCGTTCGTCTGGGACCTCCGCTTCGCTACGGCCCCTTCGAGCTACCTCTACTAATCCATGCGACTAATCACGATCCCGGTAAGTCACTATTGCGAAAAGGCGCGTTGGGGCCTTATTCATGCTGGTGTCAGCTATGTCGAGGATGCGCATCTGCAGCTCTTCCACTATCTCGTCGCCCGTCGCTATAACACCCGTGGGATGGTTCCGGTATTGGTGACGGACACCGGGGCCATTACTGACTCAACGGAGATCCTGCGCTTCCTGGACCAGCGCCTGCCTGAGTCCGCCAAGCTCTATCCTAGCGGATTGGTCCAAGAAGTAGAGGAACTGGAGGACTACTTTGATGAACGTTTTGGTGACGAGACACGGCGCTGGGTGTATTTCAATCTACAAACCCTGCCTGCCCGCCAGATATTGAAAATCGCGGGGCAGGGTACACCGCTTTGGGAGCGTACTCTTGCGCCACCATTCTTTTCGCCGCTATTTCGATTCCTCCTTCATACCCTTGATGTGTCTCGAGAGAACGTCGACAAAGGCTTCCCGGTAATCTTGGAGGCATTCGACATGGTAAGCGCCCGCCTGAGCGATGGTCGTCCATTTCTCTGTGGTGATCGTTTTACTGCGGCAGACCTTACATTCGCCTCCTTGGCTGCCCCGATGCTCTGGCCGCCGGAATACGGGATCAAGTTCCCACCACTCAATGAGATTCCCACCGGCGCGCGTGATACCATCTGCCAATTCCGTGCACATCCTGCCGGAGCTTTTGCATTGCGCCTCTTTAGGGAACATCGTTCGCCGGCGGCATAATATTAAAAGGGACGCATTTGATTTTTACACTGCGTCCCCTTTAAGGAAAATCCGGGTCAGAGAGCAATTTTCGCTAATATTAGAAACAATTGCTCTCTGACCCTGAGAAAATTAGCTGATTGTGTAACCTTTTCTGGTGTGGCCTCGTCTATCTAGTTGAAATGAATTGTGAATTTCAGCTAATAGAGGGGCCTAATGTGCCAGAACTATCGGATAAGCGAGAGGGAAAGCTCATTGCCATAGGCTCCGTTGATTAGACCGCCTGGAGCGGTTCATAACTAAGGTCCCGTATGTATCGGGGCTGTTTAATTGATAGGAGTTTGTATGAGCGAAAACAGTTGTTGTGTCGGTCCGGGCGATAGTGTTACCACCGACGATTTCAATCGTGCCGTTTCAAAAGTTAAGGGGAATTGCAAGATCGGTGAAGAGTGGTCGATAGCGGCTTCCCATAACGGGAAGATACCGGTGCTCTCATGTGAGGGACCATGCGCCAAGGGTGAGATCGCGCGGCGGACAGCCACATTAATCCCGAAGCTTGATGACCGTTTTGAGCGAGCCTGCCACGGCGAGGCCTTCTATGTTCCCCATTCGACCATGGCGAAATGGGTAGCCGATGCTAGGCAAGTGGTCATGGTCGACGGCTGTTTTCTGAACTGTCATGGCCGGGTATTGGAGAATATAATCCCGGGAGAGAGAATTACCCAAATCAACGCCCATGCAATTCATAAAAAATATGGTGATACGTTCTCTTGCGACGGCATCCGGAAAGAGGAGTTTGCTGCACTAGCTACAATGGTTGCTGAGGAAACGATAGCGGTTACCTTGGGCAAAATTACCTAGGTAAATCAAGTGGGATATGGGCTCCCACGGAGACCGTGGGAGCCATGGTAAAATCAATACTTCTGCTCAAACTCCTGCCAACTATTGAAGTTCTCGCCGGTGGAACACTTCACCTGGGGTGCGGCGCTGTATTTGTCATGATGTGGCAGCCTGACAAAATATGATCCCTGCACCTCGTTGTTGCCGCCGTGGGTCTCGTTTTTGTTGTACATGACCTTTGCGGTGATCTTCTTGCTGCCGGCCAGCCCCCAACTGTGTCTTCTCTTGATGGTGTGGGATGCCCCGACGGCCAGGGGCGGGATGTCGTAGGTGTTTGTCCCTTTCTTTTCCACGTAGAAACGCAGCCTTGTCTTCCCCATGCCGCTGACATTGCCGCTGCCGATATTCTTAACTACTGCCTGGATATCCCTCTTGCCGCCCACGGGCGGTCTCTTGCCGTTATCGACACATACGATCAGGTCAGGCAGGCCGTGCACGCCGAAGGTCCAGTTTTTCTTGTTGTTGTGATCATCCAGTTCAGGAATCATGTCGGCCGGATCGACGGTGAACTCACAGGTATAGTTGCCGGCCTTGGGGACCGGGAAGTTTGCTACAAAAGTAACCCCCTGGTTTTTATTTAGGGTTACATTCATCTCTTGCCGGTAATGCTTGTCTGGAAGACCGCCTGGTCTTTTGACATTCAGGAAGGCAACAGGATTTTGCGCCGGTGCGTTGCCGTAATTCATGACATTGCCTTCGAATCTTACGGTTGACCCTGCGCCAGGATTCTGTGGGGTTACCTTGATCACGCCGACCTGCAGGTCAGGTTTGTCGCAGTTGGCGAGGGTAAATACACCTGAATCGCCTCTGGCCTGATCTGGGTGCTGTGCATCGGCGAATACGGAGATCCTGATAAGGTAGTTTCCTGGGCCTGAAGCCCCGCCATCCCATTGATAGCTGCCGCTGTTCGGGGCGTTCATGGTGATGGTCCGTTTAACCGTTTGGCCGTTGGGATGCATTAAATAGATGCCGACCCTATTGGCCAGGGCGCCTGAGGTGTTCCAGGTGATGGTCTGTGGTTTGAACAAACAATATTGTTGTCCGCCCACAGGTCCGGTTACGGTTATGGTTCCACACCAGGAGATGGCTGGCAGGATAAGGATGATCAGTGGAAGCAGTACGCTCTTTTTCATGAGCCCCCCTTTTTTTGTCGCTTATAGTTTTAATAATTATCTATTTTGTCTCGTTTCCACACTCCAGCTTTGGAATACATAGGTTGGGAAGTGTAATCAAGTAAGACGCAGGCTCCTGCGTCAACCGTGAAGTCCAGAGTACACTCCCGCATTCATTCTTACCCCCATTCCCTGCAGGGATCAAGGGCTGGGGTCGCATTTCACGGGATTTGTCTGGCGGCATATAGATGTGTCGTCTGCGAATATGAAGACGTAATCATCCAGACCTATATTAATAACAGCGCCGCGGCCACATTGCGCCCCTCTGCCACCAGTATATTGTAGGTGCGGCACGCCGCCGGGGTGGCCATGACATCCAGGCCTATTCCATGCTCGATCAAGGTTGCATATAGGGCCGGATCTGGAAATTGCTGGGTGGGACCGGTGCCAAGGATCACCAGTTGGGGCCGCAGGTCGGTCATGGCGCTGAAATGTTCCGGAGAGAGCTCTTCCATTGTCTGCGGCGGCCAATTGCCAATGATCTGTTTCGGGGTGACTATCACACTGCGGGAGTGGCGGTATTCATTGATCACCACCTCGCCGCTGTCGTAAGCGCGTATGATGTAGTGGTCGCCTTCGTTTGCCAGGGTTAATTTCATGGATTCAAGATACCTAATGCCATCAAGCACAGCAAGTATGAGCCCGTTCCTACGCGCCTAATTATTTTGACTTTTTGTTGTCTGCTCAGTTACCTTATTCGTTTATTTTTTCTAGCCCAGAGCAGCAGAGGTCAAAGTGTCCACGCCCGAGATGGAAGAGTTCAGCCGAATCAAGCGGCTACCGCCCTATGTCTTTAATATCGTTAATGAATTAAAGGCAGAGGCGCGAGCGCGGGGTGAGGATATCATCGACTTCGGTATGGGTAATCCGGATCAGCCCACGCCGCAGCACATAGTGGACAAGATGGTGGAGGTGGCCCAGCGCAGGGACACCCACAGATATTCCATGTCCAAGGGTATTCCACGTCTGCGTCGTGCCATCACCAACTGGTACAAGAACCGTTTCGATGTGGATCTGGATCCTGAGACCCAGGCCATTGTGACCATCGGCTCCAAAGAGGGGCTGGCCCACCTGGCCATGGCCTGTGTGGGACCGGGTGATTCCGTGCTGGTACCCAACCCGTCCTATCCGATCCATCCCTACGGTTTTGTGATCGCCGGCGCCGATATCCGCCATGTGCCGCTGGTGCCTGGGGTGGACTTCTTCGCCAAGCTGGAAAAGGCCATCACCGATTCCTGGCCACGTCCCAAGATGCTGGTGATCAATTTCCCTGGGAACCCCACCACCCAGTGTGTGGATCTGGAGTTCTTCCAGAAGGTGGTGGATATCGCCCGCGAGCATGATATCTGGGTGATCCATGATCTGGCCTACGCGGATATCGTATTCGATGGCTACAAGGCGCCTTCCATACTGCAGATCCCAGGTGCTGAAGATATCGCCGTGGAGTTCTTCTCCCTGTCCAAGAGCTACAACATGCCAGGATGGCGGGTCGGCTTCATGTGCGGCAACAAGACCCTGGTGGCCGCCCTGGCGCGCATGAAATCCTATCTGGACTACGGCATGTTTACCCCGATACAGGTGGCCTCCATCGCCGCCCTGGAGGGACCGCAGGATTGCGTTAAGGAGATCTGCGCCATGTATGAGAGCCGGCGCAATGTCCTGTGCGACGGCCTTACCGCCGCTGGCTGGCCGGTGGCCAGACCCAAGGCCACCATGTTTGTGTGGGCCCCCATCCCGGAGCAGTACAAGGAGATGGGTTCTCTCGAGTTCAGTAAAAAACTGCTGATAGACGCCAAGGTCGCGGTATCGCCGGGCATAGGTTTTGGCGAATATGGAGATGACCATGTGCGCTTCGGTCTGATCGAAAACGAACACCGTACCAGACAGGCGGTGCGTGGGATCAGAGATATGATTAGACGTGATACAAAGGCAGGTTTCTTTGCGACCGCCAAGAGTGTAGGAGAGTAAGATTGAATCCGGTAAAAGTTGGTCTGTTGGGTCTGGGCACCGTTGGCGGCGGCACCTTTAGAGTATTATCCAGAAATGCGGCGGAGATCGCCCGTCGTGCCGGACGCGGTATCAGCATCACCCATGCCGCGGCCAAGGGTTTGGATCCGGCTACGTTGCCCGGGGTTGAGAATATCCAACTGACAGAAGACGCCTTCGAGGTGGTGGATAACCCGGATGTGGATATCATCATCGAACTCATCGGCGGCTACTCCCCGGCCAAGGAGCTGGTGCTGAAGGCGATCGAAAACGGCAAACATGTGGTCACCGCCAACAAGGCCCTGATCGCACTGCATGGGGATGAGATATTCGCTGCGGCCCAGGAGAAGGGTGTGATCGTGGCCTTTGAGGCGGCAGTGGCCGGTGGTATCCCCATTATCAAGTCCATCCGGGAAGGCCTGGCCGCGAACCAGATCCAGTGGGCCGCAGGCATCATCAACGGCACCGGCAACTTTATCCTCACCGAGATGCGGGACAAGGGGCGTGACTTTGCCGATGTGCTGGCCGAGGCCCAGGCCCTGGGTTACGCCGAGGCCGATCCCACCTTCGATGTGGAGGGCATAGACGCGGCACACAAGCTGACCATCATCGGATCTATAGCGTTTGGTATTCCGCTGCAGTTTGATAAGACCTACACCGAGGGCATCAGCAAGATTACCGGTCTGGACGTTGCCTACGCCAACGAGCTGGGCTATCGCATCAAGCACCTGGGCATCACCCGCAAGACCGATAAGGGGATAGAGATGCGGGTGCATCCTACCCTGATCCCGCAGAAGCGTCTGATCGCCAATGTGGATGGGGTGATGAACGCGGTCCTGGTGATGGGCGATGCGGTGGGACCGACCCTCTACTACGGTGCCGGGGCCGGCTCCGAGCCAACGGCGTCCGCCGTGGTGGCCGATGTGGTGGATGTGGTGCGCGCCATGACGGTGGATCCGGAGAACCGGGTGCCGCACCTGGCCTTCCAGCCGACCGAACTCTCGGATATGCCGGTACTTGGTATGGATGATGTAGAGACCTCCTACTATCTGCGCATGCAGGCGGAGGATAAGCCCGGGGTATTGGCCGAGATCTCCGGTATCCTGGGGGAATCCGGTATAAGTATCGAGGCCCTGCAACAGAAACAGCCGACGGAGGGCGAGACCCATGTGCCCCTGGTGATGCTGACACAGAAGGTGCTGGAGCGTCAGATGAACCAGGCGATCAGCAGGATCGAGTCCATGGACAGCATCAACGGCGAGGTCACCCGCATTCGCATGGAGCAGTTGGAGGGGTAGAGGCTCTCCCCTGGTGTCTAATCGTACTGGTATAGACCTTCTGGTCCCAGGTCTGCTGGGGCCTATGTCGGCGTTGCAAGATCTGGATCTCTCTCCCCAGGTCCAGACCCTGGAGGCATCCCTCTCGCGGGCGGATGTCGCACCGATTGATGCAGATGATTATGCTGCAACCCTCTTCCACCTGTTAGGTGTCACTACAAACGACTCAGGCGATCTACCCACGGCGCCTTACTGTCGTCTTGCCGATGGTGGGGAAAAAGACGGTGGATTCTGGTTGCAGGTATCACCGGTGCACCTGCGTCCGGATGGGAAAGGTCTGTTGCTGTTCGATGCCGGGGTGCTGGAGATAACCCTGGATGAGTCCAGGCAACTTGTTGATCTGATACGGGAACACTTCCGTGACCATCCCTGGAAGCTGGATGTATATGCCCCAGGGCGCTGGTATCTGGGGTTAACAGAGACTCCTGATATGCAGACCGCTCCACTCTCTGATGTGATAGGCAGAAATATCGACCGCTTCCTGCCCAGAGGCGGGGACGCCATGGATTGGCACTCCATAATGAATGAGATACAGATGCTACTGCACACCTCTAAGGTGAACATGTTACGCGAGGGCAGGGGGCAACTTCCCATCAACGGTGTCTGGTTGCATGGAGGTGGTGTCTATCAACCGATAGAGGGATCTATATATAGATCGGTGATAGGCGATGATCCCTTGCTGCGCGGTCTTGCATTGGCCGCCGGGATTGAACCTTGCCCCTTACCCCAGGATGGGGACGAAGCGGAGCTGGATACAGGGAGCGTCCTGACAGTGTACGACCGGCTGCAGCGCTCCGTGCTGAACGCCGACCCCTACGGCTGGGTCGATTCTGTTGAGTGCTTCAACGCATGGCTGCAGCCGCTGCTGGGGAAGATACGATCCAAACAGATAGGTTATATCGATATCCACCCGTGCAACGGCCATATCTATCGGATCAGCGCCAGATCTCTACGCCGGTTTTGGCGCAGTGGCAAGGCGCTGACTCATCTTGTGTCCGGCTAGAGCTTCTTTATCACCCCCACCAGATAGAGCAGGATGATCGCGCCGACCACGGCGGTTATGACGGAACCGATCAGACCACCGGCGCTGATGCCCAGCAGGCCGAACACAAAACCACCGATAAGTGCTCCGATGATTCCGACTATGATGTTCCCCGCAAGGCCGAAACCACGGCCCTTCATTATGTTCCCGGCCAGCCAGCCGGATATGGCGCCTATTATCAGGAATATAAGCAGTTGCATGATGCTCATGGGCTATCTCCTCTCATTGTTTTATCTGATTCAATATCTGCCGTGCCAGTTGCTCCATGCGTTCCAGGCTTAGATCTGCCTTGGTGATAAACCCTTTATCATAATGTTCAGGGTCGGCCCACAACCTGCCTTTGATCTGACACCTCTTGGCCAGTTTGTTGATGCCCAGGTCTTCCAGGGCAAATCCCAGGTCGGTCCATAATACCGCAAGATGGGCCTCGGTTTGATGATTGGTTTGGCCCGACTCTTTGATGTGACGCAGATAGACCGCCGTCTCCCTGGCTGCGCTAATGACACCGTGCAGGGCCGCGATAGACTGTTGCTTTCGGGATGCGCTGGCCCGATTGAGGTTGCTCAGCCAGGATCTGACATGTTTGAATATTTCCCAAAGCAGGGTTGCGGTCAATCCATCCATGCAGAGACTATATCCCTAACCGATGCATTCAATCCAGTGTCGTAGGATGACGCCACTGCACGAATTGCAGCCCGTCTCTCAGTGCGTCGATGCGTCTCTCTTTGAGTTGATGCGGCTGGAACTTATCTATGAGCCCGTGTTTGCGCAGCACCTTACACACCGCTGGTCTGCAGTTCACGATATAGGTCTCACGGTGCATGGACCAGGCCCGGTACAGGATGTCTTCCAGGGCCTTGGCCGAGGTAAAGTCCACCTGTGGCACATCGGACAGGTCCAGGATCAGCACATCGTAGGTCTGAAAATTGGCCATTATTCGCACCATATCCTTGGCCGCGCCGAAGCTCATGGGCCCGGATATGTGATAGAGCAGGATGTGCCCCTGGGCCGCCGCCAGGAGTTCCGACTCTTCCGGGGAGAGCGGTGATTCGTCGTGGGGGTCGGTGATGGCGGTTACCGATTCGACCTGTAGATCGGCCATGCGCTGCATGAAGATGAAGGACGCCATGATCATACCGATGGCCACGGCCGTGATCAGGTCGACGAAGACGGTGATCAGAAATACCGTCACCATCACAACGATGCCGGTTATGGGCATATGTCTGAGACGCTTCAGATAGTCCCAGTCGATGATGTCGGTACCAACTTTGATCAGGATGCCGGCCAGTAGTGCATGGGGGATATAGCGCGCTATGGTACCTGCGCCCAGCACCATGGCCAGGAGCACCATTGCGTGCAGTATACCGGATATGGGGGTGAGGCCGCCGGCGCGCACGTTGACTACCGTACGCATGGTGGCACCGGCGCCGGGAAGTCCTCCGAACACGCCAGCTATGGCATTTCCTATGCCCTGACCGATGAGTTCACGATCAGAGTCGTGATAGGTGCGGGTGACGCTATCCGCCACCAGGGATGTGAGCAGAGAGTCTATGCTGCCCAGTGCGGCCAGCATCAGGGCGGACTTTACCATCTTGATCAACAGTTCCGGCTCTATCACCGGCAGTATCGGCATCGGGATGCCGGTAGGGATGTTGCCAAGTACGGAGACCTCACCGATTTTGTATACGGTATTTCCGCCCTCTACCAGGGTGGTGATATCTCCACCCTGCCACAGATAGAGCACCAGCGTACCCAGGATCAGCGCAAACAACGGTGACGGCAGGATCTGGTTTACCCGTTTGGGCAGGAAATAGACCACCATAAGCGCCAGCCAGCCTATCATCAGGGTGGCCGCCACCGGTTCAGTGATGATCTGCGGCAGTATCTCAAGTGCAGCCATGGGCCCGGCAACAGGGGGGTAACCGAGCAGGGGAGGAAGCTGGAGCAGGATGATGATCACACCGATGCCGCTCATAAAACCGGATACCACGGGATGGGGAATCAGGTTGATGTATCGACCCAGCTTCAGCATACCGAACAGGATCTGCAACACGCCGCCCATGATGACCACGGTGAATGCCAGGGCAGCGCCGTGCTCCGGGTTGCCGGGGAACATGGCGGTGTAGTTGGTAAATACGGCCGCCATCACCACGGTCATGGGTCCGGTGGGTCCGGAGACCTGGGCCGGGGTGCCGCCGAACAGGGAGGCGAACAGACCCACAAAGATGGCGCCGTAGATACCGGCGATAGGACCGGCACCGGAGGCCACCCCCATGGCCAGGGCCAGTGGCAGCGCCACCACGGCTGCGGTGAGACCTCCGTAGATGTCTCCACGGATGTTCTTAAAGTGTAGGCCGTTTACTATCTTCATCTCTATTACCCAGCAAATATTGTTACAGCCACAACCCAAACGCCCTTAGGACCATGCCGATAACAGCTAGTCCTAAGGGCGAATGATTGTACGGACTGCGTCGGGTGTGGCTATTTGCCCGGCTTCAGTCTATCTATGCCCATGAGACGCAGGGCGTACTTCTGGTATAGCGGTTCCGTAGTGCCTTTCTTCATGTTACGGATGAAGTATTTCTCGAACAGGACCTTGGCCCAGTGTACCCAGCGACCGCGCCGAGCCCAGGTTACGTTACGCGGTGGGATCTGCGGCAGGGCGATGAAGGCTGCTCCCACATCTCCCATATCGGCCAGACAGAAGGCGTTCCAGGTCGCTACCGACTCAGGCGCTCCGCCATTGATGTCATGCCAGATGTTGTTCACCGTGGCGGTAACCATGGATTCGATCATATAGCCGGTCTTGGGGGTGCCGGTGGGGATAGGTGTGCTCTCCACCGGTGGGATGGCGATACATACGCCGACACTATAGATGTTTGGCCATTTCTGATTGCGCTGGAATTCGTCCACCTTTACGAAACCACGTGGATTGACCAGGTCTTCGCCCACGGCGTTGACCGCATCCACGCCCTTGAAGGCGGGAAGTATCATGGAGAAATCGAAATCCAGCTCATGGTGTTCGGTCTCTTCACCCTTGCGGTTGTGCTCTACAACGTACATCTTGCCTGCCTCGGCCTTGGTGATCTTGGCGTTGGTGATAAAGGAGATGTGGCGCTGGCGCAGTTCAGATTCCAGAAGACCCTTTGAATCACCTACGCCTCCCAGGCCCAGGTGCCCGATGTATGGCTCAGATGTTACGAAGGTCATGGGTACCTGATCCCTGATGCGTGCGCGGCGCAGGGCGGTATCCATGATCATGGCGAATTCGTAGGCCGGACCGAAACAGGAAGCGCCCTGAGCGGCACCCACCACGATCGGGCCAGGAGATCTGACAAAGTCCTGCCATTTCTCATAGGCCTCTTCGGCATGTCCCAGGGTACATACAGATTGGGTAAACCCGTCGTCTGGGCCCAGTCCCTCCACCTCATCGAAGGCGAGTTTTGGTCCGGTGGCGATGATCAGATAGTCGTAATCGACCGATTCGCCGTTGTTCAGTATTAGGCTGTTGTCGTCCGGCTTGATCTCGGTCACCGTGGCGGCAATAAAGTTGATGCCCTTTCTCTTGAGATATGGTTCGATCTCGAACGTTACCTGATCTCTGGTACGCCATCCCACTGCCACCCAAGGGTTGGAAGGGACGAAGCTGTAGATAGGTGAAACATTGATGACTGTTACATCGTGCTTGGAACCAAGTTTTTCTTTTACGTCGTAGGCTGCCGGCAGCCCCCCGGTGCTAGCACCAATAATTACCACATGAGCCATGCGATTCTCCTCTTCGGAAAGTTGTTATACCCGCTGCTATCAATTCCCTGCATATATTATAGTAATTTTAAAACCAAGCATTTATATAAGAAAATTATGATCTTGTAAAATTAAAATGATTTGGGGGTTAATAATCCAAATCGCCGTAAATGCATCTTTTAAGGTTCTGGAACCATTATCCCGATTCCTGCTCAAACTGTGCATTCGTCCGCATGGCTCACCGGAGGCGATGGGTGTAAGATCTCATGTTTGAGTGAAATTTCAATATAGGAACGGGGCAGTATCAATAAATGGCAAAGAAGCCCACAACTAAGAGAAGAAAAAAGACGACTGCGAAGAATGGACGTAAAGGTGGCCCTGCTATCTGGAAGAGGATAGGTGCAACCCTTAAGCGCCATAGGGCGAAAATTATCTCCTTATTGCTGTTATTCAGTCTGGTTGGGGTCGTTTACCTTGTCTATCTGGATCAGGCCATCAAGACCAAGTTTGAAGGTAATCGCTGGGCCATACCTGCGCGTATCTACGGACGTGCCCTGGAGTTATATCCGGGTGCACAGATCACCCTTGGACAGTTTCAGGCCGAACTGGAATTCCTCGGCTATATAAAGGCATCCACCGGCAAACAGTCCGGAACCTGGTCGCAGGATGGCAACCACATTCAGGTGCACACCAGGGATTTTGCCTTTTGGGACGGAAGACAGTACGGAAAGTTTCTTGATCTAAGTTTCACCTCAAATGGTTTGGTTGCCATCAGGGATGATGCCGGACGCAGCGTGTCATTGGTGCGGATGGAGGCCCCTGAGATAGGCAGCATCCACCCGACCCACAACGAAGACAGGGTGCTGGTAAAACGCAGTGATCTGCCGGATATGCTGGTGCGGGCGTTGATGGAGATGGAGGACCGGGATTTTTATAGCCATTTTGGGGTGGATCCCAAGGCCATAGCCAGGGCCATGTGGGCCAATCTCACGGCCGGCAGACTGGTACAGGGAGGGAGTACCCTGACCCAGCAGCTGGTTAAGAACTTCTATCTCACCAGTGAGCGCACCCTGCGTAGAAAGCTGAATGAGGCGGTCATGTCTCTGCTGTTGGATGCCCGTTATTCCAAGGATGAGATACTAGAGGCCTATGCCAACGAGATCTATCTGGGACAGGATGGAAACCGGGCCATCCACGGTTTCGGGTTGGCCAGCCACTTCTATTTCAATCGCCCCCTGAATGAGCTGGATCTGCCCAAGCTGGCCCTTATGGTGGCCCTGGTACGTGGTCCTTCCTATTATGATCCGCGGCGTCATCCCGAACGCGCCAAGGAGAGGAGGGATCTGGTGCTGGAGGTGCTGTATCAGCGCGGTGTGATCAACCAGAGTCAGAGAGACCTGGCACGCAAGGCCGGTCTGGGGGTGACTGCGAAAGGTAATGACGTCTCCGGCAGATATCATGCATTCATGGATCTGGTACGCAGGCAGCTGCAGCGTGACTATCGGGATGAGGATCTCTCTTCCGAAGGCCTGCGTATCTTCACTACCCTGGATCCATGGGCGCAGAAGCAGGCGGAACGGGCCGTAACCGAAAGGTTGAGCAGACTGGAAAAGGACTACAGACTACCCCGTGGCAAGCTGGAGGCAGCTGCCATCATCGCCGGGGTGGAGGGCGGCGAGGTCCTGGCGGTGGTTGGAGGACGGGATTCGGCATTTGCCGGTTTCAATCGGGCGTTGGATGCGGTGCGCCCCATCGGCTCACTGGTCAAGCCGGCCATCTATCTGACCGCGCTGGAGTATGGCGGTAGTTACACGGTAACCACCATGCTGGAGGACGCGCCGCTGTCCATAACCACGCCGAATGGAAAGGTGTGGAATCCATCCAATTATGATGGAGAGAGCCATGGAGAGGTCCCCTTGTATGAGGCGCTGGCCAAATCCTACAACCTGGCCAGTGTGCGTTTGGGTATGGATTTGGGGATGAAGAGGGTGGCTGAGACCATCAAGGCCCTGGGTATTGAGCGTAAGTTCAATGTGTTTCCATCCATGTTTCTCGGGGCGTTGTCAGCTACCCCCATAGAGATGACCCAGTTCTATCAGACCCTGGCAGCGGGTGGTTTCCGTTCGCCGTTGCGTGCGATACGTGAGGTGCTGACCGCGGATGGCAAGACCCTGCAGAGATATCCACTTACGGTGAAACAGGCGGTCCCGGCCGAGGCCGCCTATCTGCTTAATTGGAGTCTGCAGCAGGTGGTGAAACAGGGTACCGGTAGGCGGTTGGCAAAATATATCGGACCGGATAAGAAGATAGCCGGCAAGACCGGGACCACCAACGATATGCGCGATAGCTGGTTTGCCGGATTCAGTGCGGATAAGGTGGCGGTGGTTTGGGTGGGCCGGGATGACAACAAGTCGGCTAAGCTGACCGGTTCCAGCGGTGCCCTGGAGATATGGGGCGATATGATGGGGCAGTTGTCCCTGGCGCCTGGTGATCAGGTCAAGCCGGAGCAGGTAGTTCAGGTCCTGTTGGATAAAGATAATTTTCTGCTTGCGGATCAAAATTGCGGTGATACCGATGTCTATCCGTTTATAATAGGGACGGAACCAAACAGGGAGTCACCCTGTGTGGGTGGTGGTTTTGGAAATTTTTTACGTGGTTTACTTAGATGAACAGACTTATATCGATCACAATAATCGCAACATCCATGACGCTTGTCGGCTGTATGGACAGTTATAGCTATAGGGATGAGCCGGCCCCTGTTGATGGATCAGATGTGGTGGTAAATGCCTATCAACCGCCTCAGCAGGTCGATATCAAGCCCACATACAGCTCACCGGTAGAGTCTCTGTTGCGGGAGTCACAGAGACTGGAGAGGGATGGAGACCTGGCCGGAGCCGTGGGCAGTATAGAGCGCGCGTTGCGGATCGAGCCCAGGAACGCCTATCTCTGGAACAGGCTGGCGCACTTGAGGATGGATCAGGGGCAGGGCAAGCGCGCAGAGGAGCTGGCGGCAAAAGCAAACAGTCTGTCCGGTGCCGACTCCAGGCTAAAGAGCGATAACTGGCGCTTGATCGCCAAGGCCAGACGCAGTTCCGGTGACGAGCATGGGGCCGCCAGGGCGGAGTACAAGGCCACGGAGATTGGTTACAGATAGTCCCACAACTACACGTAAACAGGCTATATTTAGTCACTTATTCTCCACTTCGCGCTATTAATCGGTGATAAATAGGGAATATGCGACATAATAGTCAGAGTCGCGCTAATTATTGCCATAAGGGAGGGTGTGGCAGTTTCCCCGGACCAAAGAGGGTGTTATCTGGTCGGCATCTGAGACGGCGTTTTTTATCCTGATTTCAGATACAATCCTTCAATCATCGATCTCACTGAAATGGAAAGGTGTGATGTCTTGAACATCTACGCAGAAGAAAAATTGATAAGCCAGGCACGGCAACTGGCGGCAGACTATCGCCGCACTATGGGGAAGCCTCTCCCGGGGGTAAGCAATGAGATCGCCCTGCACGATGCCATGCGCCTGTTGCAACTGGTCCCGGCGGGGCAGAATCCTGGCGGATATGACGCCATAGACCCGGAGCGTTCCAACAAACGTATCCAGATCAAGAGCCGCACCATCTTCGATGATAATTTTGGTAGTCAGCGCATTGGCCAGATCAAGGTCGAGCAGGAGTGGGATTCTGTGGTGCTGGTGTTAATGGATGAGGATTACGAACCATTCGAGATCTACGAGGTGGATCGGGATGAGCTTCTGGAATATGTGGATAAAAGCAGCAGTAGCCGCGCCAAGCGTGGTGTATTGTCTGTATCCAGATTCAGAATCATCGGCAGGTTGGCCTGGACTCGGGAAGATGGCGCCGAATCTGAGGTGTGGGATAATCAAGCCTAAACATGCATAGGCGATCATTTCTCAAATATTCACTCTACGCAGGTGCTGCTGCACTTATTGGAAGCTACCCGGTATTGATCGAAAGAAATATTGTTACAGTAAACCGATATAAAATCTTCCTCCCGAATTTACCAACATCATTTAATGGTTTTTCTATAGCACAGCTAACCGATATCCATTTCGGAACATTAGTTTCTGCGGCATTTGTTGAAGATGTTGTAGCAACAACCAACCAGTTGAAAACCGATCTGATCGTATGTACCGGTGATTACGTACATGAACGCAATACAGCCAAAGAGATTGACACTGTTTGGCCTATTCTCGCTAAGCTTCAGGCAAGATATGGCGTTTATTCTGTTTTGGGTAATCATGACCACTGGGCAGATACCGAGAGGTCACTCTATTGGCTAGATCGCACCGGTCAAGATTTAAGGCATAAATGCATTCCGATTCAAAAAGGCAATGAGCGTATTGTGTTGGGTGGGGCCGGTGATCTGTGGGAAGATTCTCTGAATATAGATAGGGCGTTCTCCAATTCGTCTGAGAATGATTGCCGTATTCTACTATCACATAATCCTGATTCTGTGGATCAAGAGTTCAACAGTAAGGTATCACTGGTGCTTAGTGGCCATACACATGGCGGTCAGGTCAGGGTGCCATTTTATGGGGCAACTGTTTTGCCCGTACAGAATAAGAAATATTCCAGTGGTATTATCGATACGCCAAAAACAAAACTGTTTATCAGTAGAGGTATTGGTTGGGCAATTATCCCGGTTAGGTTTAACTGTTTTCCGGAGATTGCTGTAATTGAGCTTTATAAGGCGTAATTTATATGACACAAATGTTGTGTGTAACTTGCCTCATTGCATGAGATTATACAATGAGTGATCTTGTTGAAATCCTGGGTACAGATGGACTTCTATCCAAACACATAGACGCATTCTCATATCGTCACCAACAGTTGGAGATGGCTCAGCGGGTGGAACAGACCATGGCTGCGGGCGGGGTGTTGATTACCGAGGCCGGGACCGGCACTGGCAAGACCTTCGCCTATCTGGTTCCGGCGCTGTTGTCCGGCCTTAAGGTGATCGTATCCACCGGCACCAAGAATCTACAAGATCAGCTTTATCAACGCGATCTGCCGTTAATCAGGGATACGTTGGCGGTTCCAGCTAGTGCTGCCCTGCTCAAGGGACGCGCCAACTATCTTTGTATCCATCGTATGGAGAATGCCCTGCAGGAGGGGCGTTTGCGTTCCAGAGAGTTGGTGGACCAACTGATGCAGGTGCGGGATTGGTCCGGTAAGACCGCGAGCGGCGATATTGCGGAACTTAATAGCATACCAGAGGATTCCGGTATCTGGCCGGTTATCACCTCAACAGTGGATAACTGCCTGGGGGCTGAGTGCCAGTCCTACAGTACCTGTCATCTGGTGGAGGCCAGACGCCGGGCTCAGGAGGCGGATCTGGTTGTGGTAAACCACCATCTGCTATGTGCTGATTTGGCCTTGAAG
>JBNKIR010000015.1:0-12624 GCA_050290785.1 Sedimenticolaceae bacterium
ACCGTTGATCAAATTCGTCCCGGGTAAAACTGTGGTTCTGGGTGCCGGCGTGTTCTATTTTAATGGCGCCCATCAGCGCCGCGATACGACCGGTCACCTCCCAGTCCATATCATTCATCAAACCATAGAGCAGACCGGCACGATAAGCGTCACCACATCCTGTGGGATCCTCCAGGCCGTTCGCCTGGGCCGCAGGGACGTCGAAGACCTGTTCTTTAGTATAGATACTGGAACCCTCGCCACCCTTAGTTACGATCACAGCATCCACCATCTCTACCAACTGCTGAGGTCCTTTGCCGGTACGTTCTTGCATCAGCTTGGCCTCATAGTCGTTAAAAGCGAGCCACTGGGCCTGCTCGGCAAAGCGCATCAGGTCATCCCCATCAAACATGGGCATACCCTGACCAGGATCGAATATGAATGGGATACCAGCCTCAGCAAACTGTTCTGCATGCTGGATCATGCCGTCACGCCCATCCGGCGAAACAAGGCCTATGCTGCAACCACTGGCTGTATCCACCCTGTTTTCATGGGAGAAGTTCATAGCTCCTGGGTGAAAGGCGGTGATCTGATTGTCGTCCTGATCGGTGGTGATATAGGCCTGAGCCGTGTACTGGCCATCTATCTCCAGCAGATGCTCGCGGCTGATGCCACAGCTATCCATCCACTCCGCATAGGGTTTGAAGTCGGTCCCCACCGTCCCCATGGGCTTACCCTCACCACCCAGCAGATTCAGGTTATAGGCGATGTTGCCGGCGCAGCCGCCGAACTCGCGCCGCATGTCAGGCACCAGAAAGGAGACGTTCAGGATATGCACCTGCTCCGGCAGGATATGGTTCTTGAAGTGATCATGGAAGACCATGATGGTGTCGTAGGCAAAAGAGCCGCAGATGAGTGCAGACATAGTTAATCCAGATTCAGAAATTTTTAAGTTAGAAAAAACGTGGCGCTAACACCAACACCCAGACCACCGTCGCCAGGGTGATACTCAGAAACACCGCAGCAGAGCCGATATCCTTGGCCCGACCGGATAGCTCGTGCTGCTCGCCACCAAAGCGGTCCACCACCGTCTCTACGGCCGAGTTCAGCAGTTCCACCAGTGGCACTTGTAAAAGGCTGGCGACCAGCAGCGCCCGCTCCACCCCGCTGTTCCCCAACCAGAGACCCAGCGGGATAAGAAAGATCAGCCCATACGTCTCCTGTCTAAGCGCCTCTTCATGTTTGAAACAGGCGCGAAACCCGGCCATGGAGAAGCCCCAGGCGTTGATGATACGTTGCATCCCCAGGGGCCCTTGGCTGGCCATTATTCGGTTTCCGGCTTCCAGGCCAGATCCAGTTCGCGGGCGGCCCGCACATCATCCAGCCGTTTCACCGGCATGGAATGGGGCGCGCCCTTGACCAGATCAGGATTGGACTCCGCCTCTTCTTCTATCGCAATCAGGGCCTCGATGAATGCATCCAGGGTATCCTTGTCCTCGCTCTCGGTAGGCTCGATCAGAAGACACTCAGGCACCAGGAGCGGAAAATAGGTGGTGGGGGCATGAAAGCCATAATCCAGCAGACGCTTGGCATAGTCCATGGTGTTCACCCCCAGGCTGCGCGCCTCGCGCCGCAGGGTGATGATAAACTCATGGGTGGCGCGCCGCTCTGGATATGCGGCCTCAAAGCCGGCCTTCTGCAACCGCTTCAACATGTAGTTGGCATTCAAGGTAGAGTACTCGGCCACCCGCGCCATCCCCTCCCGTCCGATCATGCGGGCATAGATATAGGCCCGCAACAGGATTCCGGCATTACCGGCAAAGGCGGATAGACGACCTATGCTTTCCGGTCTATCCTCCTCGCTCAGCCAGCCATAGCGATCCCCGTCCTTTTTGGCCATGGGTACCGGCAGATAGGGCTCCAGGCGTTCACTGACACCGACCGGTCCTGCGCCAGGACCGCCGCCGCCATGGGGGGTGGAGAAGGTCTTATGCAGGTTGATATGGATCACGTCGAATCCCATGTCACCGGGACGCACCTTGCCCAGGATGGCATTCAGGTTGGCGCCGTCGTAATAGAGCAGCCCACCCGCCCCATGCACCAGACCGGCAATCTCCGCTATGTGACGATCAAACACCCCCAGGGTAGACGGGTTGGTAAGCATGATACCTGCAGTCTGGGGACCCAGGGCCTGCTTCAGCGCATCCACATCTATATCACCATCCGGACCGGTGGGGATCTCCCGCACCTTGTAACCGCACATCACGGCGGATGCCGGATTGGTGCCGTGGGCCGCATCCGGCACCAGGATCTCCGTACGCTCCTGGTCACCCCTTGCATCGTGATAGGCCCGGATCATGGCCACACCGGCAAACTCACCCTGAGATCCCGCCGCGGGAGTGAGGGAGACGGCGCGCATGCCGGTCACCTCCTTCAACATCTCCTGCAGATCGTAGATACAGGCCAGGAACCCCTGGCTGTGCTCGTCAGGCGCCTGCGGATGACGGTTGATAAATCCGGGCAGCATGGAGAGCGTGTGGCTGCCGCGTGGGTTGTACTTCATGGTACAGGAACCCAGGGGATAGAAATGGGTATCGATGGAGAAGTTCTTCTGTGACAGGCGGGTATAGTGACGCACCACCTGCATCTCCGACACCTCCGGCAACGCCGGTCGGGACCTGCGTCGAAACCGCTCCGGGATGGAAATATCCTGTGCCCGTTGCAGCGGCGCCTGGGCCGATGCGCGCCGGCCCTTCTTAGATTGTTCTTGGATCAACACTAACTCAATCTCCACAAAGCGTTAAGAGGTCAGGCCCCTTTTATAATCGCTTCTTCCAAAATCTCAGCAAACCGGTCCATCTCCGCCTGGGTGCGTTTCTCAGTGGTGCACACCAGGATGGCATCCCCCAACTCCGGATACTCTTTAGACAGGTCCAGGCCACCCTGGATGTTATGGCGAGACAGGGTATGTAACACGCCCTGCGCCGGCAGTGGCAGACGCACTGCCTGCTCGTGGAATACCGGCCGATCAAACAGGCCCTCCACCCCGTCTATTTGAGTAAGTCTATCTGTCAAAGATGTGATGTTTGCGTTGCAGCCGGCGGCCACACGTTCCAGACCCTCGGCGCCCAACAGCGCCATGTGCATAGTGGCGGCCGCCACCATCAGCCCCTGATTGGTACAGATGTTGGATGTAGCCTTGGAGCGCCTTATGTGTTGCTCACGGGCCTGCAGGGTCAGGGTAAATCCCGGCTTTCCGTCCAGATCCAGGGTCTTACCGACGATACGCCCCGGCATCTGCCGTACATGGGACTGACGGCAGCAGAGAAATCCGAAATAGGGACCTCCAGATGATAGCGGCGCCCCCAGGGGTTGACCCTCTCCACAGCATATATCCACCCCTTCACTGCCCCACTCACCTGGAGGGTTTAACAGGGCAAGAGCAACAGGATTGACCACGGCTATAGACATTGCCCGGTTGGTACGGGCCCAGTCGGTCAGGACATCCACCTCTTCCAGCACCCCGAAGAAATTGGGCTGCGGGATCACCAGGGCGGTGATGTCCTCACCCGCATACTGCTCCAGGAGTGATGGATCTGTATGCCCGCCCTCGGGATCGAAAGGCAGCTCTACCAGTTCTATCCCCTGATTCTTCACGATATTGTGCACCACCCTGCGATAGGCGGGGTGCAGACTGCGCGGCACCAGGACCCGTTTGGACTTGGATTTGCGATTGGCCCGCACCGCCATTAGGATTGCCTCGGCCAGGGCCGATGCGCCGTCATAGAGGGAGGTATTGGAGACATCCATGGCGGTCAGGGCCGTCATCATGGATTGATACTCATATAATAGTTGCAGGGTACCCTGACTCGCCTCCGCCTGATATGGGGTGTATGCGGTGTAGAACTCGCCGCGACCGGCTATCTGCCAGACCGCCGCCGGGATGTGGTGATCATAGGCCCCGGCGCCGATAAAGCAGAGCGGCGCGCCATCGGCCTGGGCCCTGGATTCCATTAGGCTGGTCACCTCCATCTCGGACATGGCCTGCGGCATCTCCCTCAATCCATCGAAGCGCAAATCCTGGGGTATCTCATCGAACAGATCATCCAGACTGGCGACACCGATGGTCGCCAGCATCTGCTGGACCTCATCTTCTGTATGGGGAATAAACGGCATATCTATCTACTATCTACTGATCAGTGCTCTTCAGAGGCCACGACTTCCGCGTAACCATCTGCACCCAGCAACTCATCAAGCTCAGATGGATCAGACATCTTTACCTTGAACATCCAGCCATCGCCAAAAGCGGATTCGTTTACTATCTCCGGGTTATCGGCCAGGGTCGCATTGACCGCAACGATCTCTCCTGAGACCGGGCTATAGATATCGGAGGCTGCCTTTACCGACTCCACCACGGCGCAGTCGGCACCTGCGTCCACGTTGTCGCCCTCTTCCGGCAGATCTACGAAAACCAGATCACCCAGCTGTTCCTGGGCATGATCTGTGATGCCTACTGTGATAGTTCCGTCTCCCTCGTCCCGCGCCCACTCATGGGTCTTGGCATATTTCAGTTCGGTAGGTATGTTGCTCATGATTGAAAGCCCTCTAAAGGCGGTTGTTGATTGTTAACAGTCTAAATCTTGATCTGTCCGTTGCGTACAAACGGCGGCGTTACCACCCTGACCGGGAGACGCTTGCCTCGTATATCCACCTCACATACGTCTCCGTATCCCTTACGTATCCTGGCCAGTGCAATGGATCTGTCCAGGGTCGGTCCGAATCCACCGGAGGTGATCTCCCCTATCTCTTCATCGCCGGAATATATCTTGAGATGATCGCGCAACACCCCACGACCTTCCAGCACCAGCCCTACAAACTGCAGATTGTCATCCTTATCGCGTTGCGCCTCAAGTGGCTTACGGCCGATAAAATCCCTCTCCTGGGGCTCCCAGCTGACCGTCCAGGCCAGTCCGGCCACCAGTGGGGAAATGGACTCATCCATGTCGTGACCGTAAAGGTTCATCCCGGCCTCAAGGCGCAGGGTATCACGCGCACCCAGACCACATGGAGCCACCCCCCCATCTGCCAGCTCCTTCCAGAAGTCCCCGGCCTCTGTGGCCGGAAGGGATACCTCAAAACCATCTTCGCCGGTATAGCCGGTGCGTGCAACCAACCAATCTTCATCTGCAACGGCGAAGAACGGCTTCAGTTCTGCTGCAGGCTCCTTCAAGGTGTCCGGCAATAGCGGCAACGTCATGTCCCGGGCCTGGGGCCCCTGTACCGCGATCATGGCCAAGTCTCTTCTGGCCGTTAACTCTATCTCATATGCCCCAGCCAGTTGCTCCATCCATCTGAGATCTTTTTCCGCCGTACCTGCGTTCACCACCACGCGGTAGTTCCCTGGTGACAGAAAATAAACGATCAGGTCGTCAATCACCCCGCCATCGGGGTTCAACATGCAACTGTACAGCGCCTTTCCAGCTTGCTGCAGTCTGGCCACATCGTTGGCCAGTAGCTTTCTCAGAAAGGCCTCACTATCCGCCCCTACGATGTCCAGCGCCAGCATATGCGACACATCAAACATCCCGGCTTCCTGCCTGACGGCATGATGTTCCTTAAGCTGCGAACCATAGTGCAGAGGCATATCCCAGCCGCCAAAAGGGACCATCTTGGCGCCCATCTCAATGTGAATATCAAATAGTGCTGTTCTTAAACCCATTGCTTTTCCATAGGAGTGATTACGTGAAGGCAAGGCCTACTATATTACAGGCAAAGGATGCAGTTAATGAAATTGTTTTATGGGCATACCGTCTATGCGGCCATCAGGGCCTCAATCTCCGCCACCGTCTTGGGGGCATCCCTGCTCAGGACATCACACCCATCCTTGGTAACCAGTACATCGTCCTCGATCCTGATGCCCATATTCCACCACTTTTTGGCCACGCCTTTACTCTCTGCTGGGATATAGATGCCGGGCTCAATGGTCAGGACCATACCAGGCTCCAGCAGTCTCGGGGCCCCATCAACCTTGTAGTCCCCAACATCGTGTACGTCCATACCCAGCCAATGTCCGGTTCGGTGGATGTAGAACTCTTTATAGGCCTCTTTTTTTATCAGTGTGGATACTCGACCTTTCAGCAGACCCAGCTCAACCAATCCCTTGGTTACCACCTTAACTGCCGCATCATGGGGGTCGTTCCAATGATTGCCGGGACTTACCTGCTTAATCGCCGCCTCCTGCGCCTCCAATACCAGTTCGTACATCTCTCTCTGCGGCTTGGTGAAGACCCCGTTCACCGGAAAGGTGCGGGTGATATCGGATGCGTAGTAGTTATATTCACACCCTGCATCCACCAGCAATAGTTCTCCATCCTTCAGCTCATCATCATTATCCACATAGTGCAGAACGCACCCGTTTTTGCCGCCACCAAAGATAGCCGGGTATGCCTGATGGCGCGCACCCATTCGCGCACATTCATGAATAAATTCCGCCTCCAACTCGTATTCCATAAGCCCCGGATTGCAGCTCTGCATGACCCGCCTGTGAGCGCGGGCCGATATCTTTGCTGCGGCGCGCATCTGCTTAATCTCAGAACGCCCTTTATATAGCCGCATATCGTGCAGATAATGGTCCAGCGCGATAAACTCCAACGGACCATGCACCCCAGATCTGGAGTGGCTCCTGATCTGACTGATCCACTCAGACATACGCTTGTCCAAATCAGGGTTGCATCCCATCGCATAGAAAACCCGTTCACACTGTTCCAACATGCGCGGCAGTATGTCGTCCAGATCCCCTATAGGAAAGGCGTCATCCGCCCTGTACTTTTCTATGGCACCCTCGTGACCGGCGCGTACACCATCCCATCTCTCCTTTGCTGCATCCCTGTCACGACAGAACAGGACATATTCGGCATGAGTGCGTCCTGGAATCAATACCGCCACCGCCTCAGGCTCGGGAAATCCTGTCAAATAATAGAAGTCGCTATCCGGACGATAGTGATACTCCACATCTCTGTTTCTCTTTACCACAGGCGCGGCAGGAAGGATTGCGATACTGTCTTCTCCCATCATCCGCATGAGCTGTCTGCGGCGCGCTGCAAATTCTTTGTGGTTCATTCTTTTTCTCTTTTTTGCCCGGATTCAGACAACTCATCGTGTACCAGCATTGCGCTGATCCGAACAAATTCAGCCACCTCTGTAAGGGCCACCTCTTCATCCTCATCACCGATGATACTGCCCACATCCATACGGCTTATTTCGGCCAGATCATTTAACGCCTCTCTGACTTGATCAGACATCTCCTCTTCACTCTCTATATCTGCCAGCCCAACCCCATAGAGGAATCCTTCACACCAATCCCTGACCGCAGAGGCTCTCTCCTGCAGTGGAGTATCTTCAGAAGGGAGTAGAAGAGGAAATTCGAAATCCATTCCATCTAATGACGAACGCACCCCATGCACCAACTCATCCACAACCCGCTGGCACTCCTCAACCGCATAATCCCCCTCAGGTCTGGACGAATACCATTCGCTATGGAGTCGCCTATGAATATCCATTTCCCCAGCACATATCAGGCCACACAATAGACCGTGCCCACCCGAAGCCCCTACGTCCACTCCAACATCGGCCAGACACTGGCCCATATACTCATGATCAAGCTGCATGCAATGCCTTTTTTTATATAATTTACGCCAAATTCAGGTCCCAAAAAGGATGATAGCACGGGCTTAGCCCAGGGTGCTTCCTGATTCACTCCAGTCAAGAGTTATCGTCGGGCAGAATAAATAAAAACATGCGAAATTTGAGCTAATTCTCTATTATAATGGGCTATGTACAGCAATACCGTTGACCCAACAACCTGCGCACTCTAATATTTGGAAATCATGAGCGAAGATATCAATATCACTGAAGACGATCTGAAGAGACTTGAGATCCAGGTCGATGAACTGATACAGGCTAATACACGCTTACAGAATGAAAACAGTTCACTTTTGTCGGCTCAGGAGAGCCTTGTAGCGGAAAAGGCAGAGCTGATCGAAAAGACAGAGATGGCCAAAAACCGCGTTGAGGCGATGATCACAAGACTCAAATCTATGGAAACAGGATCGTGAGTGAGAACCCCATACCGGTAAGTGTCAAAATACTCGATAAAGAGTATTTGGTTGCCTGCCAACCTGACGAGAAAGAAACCTTGCTAGAGAGCTCACGCCACCTCGACGGAAAGATGCGAGAAATCCGCGATAGCGGCAAGATAATCGGCACTGATCGCATAGCTGTCATGGCAGCGCTTAATATCGCGCATGAACTGCTCGAGCATCAAAAAAATTCAAAATCTGATGACACCGCTACAAGCAGACGCCTTATGCGCTTACAAACCAAGATAGAAAGCGCGCTATCCAATAACAAACAACTAGAATTTTAGAAAAAAAAGAGCTAGCGTTATAACAAGGCTCTCATCAAATTGATGCTGAATGGAATATGTACCAGTTATGGACATTCCCTGTAGTGTACGTCAGCAAATCGGGTATTTTCTTGAGCCTATCCAATACCCTGGAGACATAATGCTGACGCCGGTGTGCATACCCACACATAGTGGGAAGCCTGAGGCGGAACTGTTGTCCCCACTTGAACCTCTGGTTCAAGAACGATGATACGCGACGGCACATGCGGGGGATGTCTTCCTTCTTGCGGATAGTCTTAATTTGAACGACCTGAAGCAGCTTAGGCTAAAAATGCGCGCGGAGCGACGGGCCTTGTCACCAGCAGAAAGACTGGCCCACAGTCAAGCAGTATGCAGATCGTTAGCCAATTCCACGCTGTTTCGCAACAGCAACAAAATAGCCATATACATAGAAAATGACGGTGAAATTGATGTTACGCGGCTACTGCCTCTGATCAACGCAACAGGCAAGCATTGCTATCTCCCTGTACTCAGACCGATGCAGCCAAATAGATTGTGGTTTTCTGAATATAAACTAGGCGACAAATTGATACTCAATCAATACGGCATTCCTGAGCCGGATATTCGAAATCGCAAACAGACAGCACTATCGGGGCTTGACCTTGCCCTCGTACCTTTAGTGGCATTTGATGTCCAATGCAATCGTGTTGGCATGGGCGGCGGGTATTATGACCGAACATTTTCCTATCTTAGGTACAGAACTAAATGGCGTAAACCAAAACTAATTGGCATAGCGCATGAACTTCAGAAGAGTGAGTTACTACAACCCAATAGATGGGATGTATCACTTGATGGAGTAGTAACAGAATCCAGCATCTACATTCGCAGTATTCAGCACAATTTTATTCTTTAAAATGAATTCGCAAATTTCTAAATTTAGTTATAAAAATACTGGTATTTTCCAAATAGTTTATTATACTCACTAATGACTTTTGCTAACTATGTTTTGGAGGGGACAAAATGGCGATCAAGAAAGCAGCAAAGAAGAAAACAGTGGCTAAGAAAAAGGCACCTGTAAAGAAAACTGTAGCTAAGAAAAAAGTAGCTAAAAAGAAAGTATCAAAGAAAAAGGTCGCTAAGAAGACAGTCGCCAAAAAGAAAGTGGCAAAGAAAAAGGTCGCTAAGAAAAAAGTAGCCAAAAAGAAAGTGGCAAAGAAAAAGGTTGCCAAGAAAAAAGTAGCCAAAAAGAAGGTGGCAAAGAAAAAGGTTGCCAAGAAAAAAGTAGCCAAAAAGAAGGTGGCAAAGAAAACCGCCAAAAAGAAGGTGACAAAAAAGCCCACCCTCAGACCACGCAAAGTCACACCACGTAAAAAGCAGTAAACGCAATCAACGTTATATATAAAAGGCCCGCATTGCGGGCCTTTTTTGACTAATAATCAACAAGTTAACTTATGCGGCCTCACGCCTTGTATACAACAAAAGCCTAAGCAATCGATGGCAGTTCCCATGGAGTTATCTATGAATGCAGACACACAAAAGCAAATAGCTGCACAAGCGGCTCTTGAGTATTTTGATGATGGAATCATCGGGGTTGGCACGGGGTCAACTGTAAATTATTTCATTGACTTGCTTGCCGATATAAAACATCGAATTGAGGCTGCCGTATCAAGTTCTGAGCCATCCACCAAGCGACTTCAAGAGCATGGCATTTCAGTAATTGATCTAAATTCCGCGGGTGAATTAGATCTATATGTCGACGGAGCTGACGAAACCAATCATTATTTGCAATTGATAAAAGGTGGTGGCGGAGCCCTGACCCGAGAAAAGATCATTGCCCAGGCCAGTAAAAAATTCATCTGCATCGCAGATGAGAGCAAGCTTGTTAATAGCCTTGGGGCATTCCCTTTACCAGTTGAGGTCATTCCAATGGCTCGCAGTATGGTGGCAAGAGAGCTAGTAAAGCTTGGGGGAACCCCGGTTTGGCGCGAAGGATTTATAACAGACAACGGCAACCAGATCTTGGATATTCATCATCTTGAAATCATGGAACCCATCAAGCTTGAACAACAGATCAACAACATCACCGGTGTAGTAACTGTTGGGCTCTTTGCTCAGCGGCCAGCTGATTTGCTTATTTTGGGTACGCCCCAAGGGCCGAAACTAATAGAAGCTTAATACATCATCAAAACAAATAGATCAGTCTATATCATCATTCACAGCCAGGGCCTCGATAAGAGGCTGTAACTCAGCTTCATAGTGATGCCATAATTTAACTGAATCAGAATATATTTTCTTACGCACCTGCGTATAACTCGCCGTCTTAATCATACGTTCAGATTTATGGAATTGCAGACAATCCTCATCCCAGGGCAATTCGCAGAATTCCAGCAGACGACGCGTCATGCCTTCCTGATCGGCAACCAGATCCTCATATTGAAGGTCAAACATAAAGCCTGGTAGCATTTGATGCCAATGCTCCATCAGATCCTGATATAGCAGATGATACCCTCCAAGTTCCTTTAGATCGTAAGCATACTTATGCACGCCTGCGAAGTTCTGTTTATAGATAGAAAGGCAGTTATCAATCGGGTCACGCCGGCAGTGAATAACCTTGGCGTTGGGCAACATCAGGCGGATCATCCCAACATGGAGAAAGTTATGTGGCATCTTGTCCGTCACCCTCTCCGATTCACCATAACGCGTACGCAATCCATTAAGATAATCTCTTCCCATCTGGATATAATCATCGCTGCAGAGGAGCCCAGACTTCTCTGGAAACACCTCATATCCCTCTGCACCGCACCGATCAATCAATATTTTTTTCAGGTCAGGTAACTCTCCCGCCCCGAAAACCAGAGGGTGACTGGACAGAATCTGCTCAGTAAGAGTGGTTCCTGAGCGCGGCATACCCAGAATAAAAATTGGCGTTTTATCCTTACATCCACAATCCGAACGGTCTTGGAAGAATTCCCCATTGAAGGATGTTTTTATCTGGCTGAAGAACTTTCGCTCATCGGCCAGAGAGTATTCGTAATTCTCTCTTTTTAACCTATTACCGTCAGCCAGATAACTAAATGCTTCATTATATTTACCCGCCTTTTCATAGGTTTTACCCAGGCAAAAGGCTATTCTCATCTTATCCTCATCTGATATCGCAGTATCTTCGTACGCATTGCGTAAATATATGATTTCACTGTCTTCGACGTCTGGCGAGTCTATACTTACCAGCTCAACGTGCGCAGCAATTCTTTCAGGATCAATCTCCAGAGCCTTTTCAAAATTCTCCCTTGCCCCACCAAATTTACCTTGCTTGGACAGAACACTTCCCAATCCCACTAATGCATCGATATTAGACGGCATTATTTTTGAAATACGATGATATGTAGCCTCCGCCCCATTCACATCATCCATTTTCAGAAGTACCTTTGCCATATTGAGCATGACATCTATAGAATCAGGGCAGAGTTTCATTGCATTTTGAATCATGGCCAGTGCTGCGGCATCTTTTTCTTTGCGCAAGAGCACACCCGCCAGTCCGTTCATGACATTTGAATTTTGTGTATCAAGCTCCAGCGCTTGCAAAAGATATTCCTCAGCCTTATCAAGGTCGTTTTTTTCAAAATAGATGGCGCCGAGGTTAGAAAATGCATCGAAGAATTTTGGCTCTAGATCTATCGCCTGCTGCAGCGCCTGTATTGCCTGATCCTGCCTATTCGTCTTTCTCATCAACAACCCGTAATTAGACAAGGCAGAAGGATTTTTTGGATTGATATTTATAGCTTTACGAAAGGAATTTTCAGCCTCTTTAAATTTTCCCAGCTTACTCTGCACCATCCCCAGATTGTTGTGGATTTGATCATTACTCAATCCAAGCTTGATGGCATTCTCAAACGCCATTAGCGCCTGTTTCAACTTACCCTGCTGATCCAGCATATTGCCTAAATTGTAATGCAGATCGGCTATATTCGGCCTCTGCTTAATCGCCCGCCGCAGCAGCTGTTCTCCCTCTTTGCTCCGCCCGGTCTGAAACTGAATGATCCCTAGGAGCTGCAATGCATTAACATTCTTTGGATCCATCGATAGGACAGATTGAAACACCAGCTCTGCATCCTGCAGACGTCCTGACTGCAGCAATGCCATTCCCCGCTGTAACGCTGACCCCACTCCAGCTGGAGATGTCACTGCATTTCTATTGCCTTTCATCAGGGATGGTTTTTGTGGAGCGCGTATATTTTTTCTAC
>JBNKIR010000016.1:0-1828 GCA_050290785.1 Sedimenticolaceae bacterium
GCACAATCTCAAAGCGACAAAACTATGGCGGCACACAGACCGCAGGTGAGCAGATCGCCTACGACAACACCGTGCGCCAGGTCTTTTTCCACCGCAGCCTGCCCGCCAACGCCAGCCTCCCTCCCGGATACCAGGCCCGCCACATCTCCCTTCGGGAGTGGGAAGAAATCATGGCGACCGCTGTCCCCAAGAAACCGCCCACCCCAAAAAGGGCGGCGGCGCAGGCCCACGGCAGCGACATCGGCTTTGCCGACTTTATGGCTCCGTCGTCTCCTGGCGCACTCCAACCCACGCCACCCACTGCACCGCACACTGCCCCCGAGTCAGTCAATGTTGAGGAACTGGGCGAACCTGTCAGTGATACAGAATGGTATCGCTTTCAAAAGGCCAGCCGCAGGCTATTGCTCTGGCTGGGCAAGATCGGCGTTTTTGTCACCGGTATGACTCATACCGAAGAGATATCGGTAAGAGAGTGGATAGAAGACGACTATGTCTGCCGATATAACCCCGATGACTTCACCCTCACGCTGACCGATGCCAACGGCATCCGCAATCAATACAGCCTCTACCCCAACGGCGAAATCTGGACCCGGCACGGAAGTATACTTGGTACGGTTAACAGTGACGGTGATATAACCAGAGTCGACCCCCAAGATGATGTAGACTACCGGCGATGGGTGGCGGATGGCGGCGAGCCGGGGTTTGAGCAGTGGAAGGCGCAGGGGAGGCCAAAAGATAACGGTGCTACGATGGGGGATGGAGCTAATGCTCCAAATAAGTTAACCACTGCTCAGCGAATGGTAAAACTTGATCTTGAAGGGCATGCACCAATTAGGCATGGTGGTCCAAATCGGGTAACTGATCTCCAACTTGAAGATCGTGCTGTGAGAGGGATTGACCCAGCTTCAGGTACGACATTCGATGCATTCAATAAATTTTCAGATGGCAGCCCTAAACCTCACAAGGTAGGGAGGAATGCAACCGCATTTACTAGTGATGATGCTTTGTTGCAGGCAGATGACTTTGCTCGAAGTTCAACACAGTTCCAGCATAATATTGCTACTGCTCGAGCAAATGGAGATCTATTCATTGATCCAGTAGAAATTTCATTGAGGGATGTATTTGGGAATAATTATCAGGACCATGTACGGGGAGTTACTCGCTTAGGCAGTAAAAATAATCCGACAGGACATATCCCGACTGATTTCACTGACGGTACAATTAAAGCAATTTACAAGCTTGGTCAACATGGAAACGTCAAGTTGCATACTTTATACCCGAACCCAAAACCTTAAGAGATAGAAATGAGCATCAAAGAACCATTAAGAACGATATTGAGGAAATATTGCCACGTTGAGTGCTACGATCCTCAGTTAATAAGAGAAGTAGTTCGAACTGGAAAAGGATTTCCGTACGATGTGGAGTTAGTTAAGGCTCAGTTGCGAGAAGCAATCGACAAAAAACTCATTTCACCAGAAGAGTACGAAGAGTTAACTGAGGAAGACTTTGATACACAAGATGATTTGCTGGTTTGGTTAGAGGAGTTTTTGTCAGAACTTCCATGAGAGCGTTGGGAGCGACCAAATCGTTGCCAGGAAAGCGTTGCCAGGACACCCGAAAGCGTTGCCAGGACACCCAAGCTAACTGTTGTACCAAGCTGGCAAATCTGCCAGCCTTTAAAGCAAATCTACTGATGCTTTTGATATCAAGGAGTGATGTCATGCCCAAGCCCAGGAAGGCGTTGATTACCCTAGACGATACTGCCTATTACCACTGTATGACCCGTTGCGTGCGACGCAAGATAAAAGGGGTCTGACCCCTTTAATCA
>JBNKIR010000017.1:0-5575 GCA_050290785.1 Sedimenticolaceae bacterium
GCGTCGTATGATTGGTCGAGACCGTTTTTCCGAGCGGGTAATGGCCGCCATGCGCGAGGTGCCGCGCGATCACTTCGTGCCGGAGGCGGAACGCCGTTTCGCCTACGACAACGGCCCGCTGCCGATCGGTTGCGGCCAGACCATCTCCCAGCCCTATATCGTCGCCTTGATGACCGATCTGCTGGATGTGGGTGAAACGGCAAGGGTGCTGGAGGTCGGTACCGGTTCCGGTTATCAGTCAGCCGTGCTCTCACGGGTGGTGAAGCAGGTCTATAGCGTTGAGATCATCGACACGCTTTCAGAGCGTGCGCAGATAACGCTGCAAACTCTCGGCTATGAGAATGTGGCCTGCCGTTGCGATGACGGCTACCAGGGGTGGCCTGAGCACGCCCCCTATGACGGTATTCTGGTGACCGCCGCTGCGCCCGAGATCCCGCCGCCACTGATCGAGCAGTTGAAACCGGCGGCGCGGCTGGTCATCCCCGTGGGTCAACCCTACAGCAGTCAGGAGCTGATGGTGGTGGAGACGAACGCCGCAGGCGGCTTCAGCACACGAGAAGTGCTGGGCGTCGTCTTTGTGCCGTTGACCCGGCTACCTGGTTGAGTATGGAGTGCCATGAGTCAACGGGATCAGAAGCGTACCAGCCCGAGGACTCCGATCAGGATCAGGTAGAAGGCGACGATGTAGTTCAACAGTTTGGGTTTTACCAAGATAAGGATGCCGGCGACTAAGGCCACCACGGGCTGCAGCTGAGGGATGTGCATACTTGCCTCCTGTATCGGACCAATGATGCGGATGGATGATTGACGTTGATTCTACCCTATTACTACGCGCGTTTGATGTATTTGTCTGGATAAAATCTCACAGCGGGATGCTGTGCTTCGGTTGTAAAGTTATTGGCACTAAAAAACTTAATTTGTGTGGCGCTGACTTTGGGGCCAGCATCGCGGCGAATATTATTTCGCCCATCTTCATAGAGTCGGGGCATTGGTTTTCAGTTGCGTCGAAACCAGTGCGCCACCCTACCTGCACTATGCCATTGTTCGTCTCATCCCCGCTCCTTGGAAATGGATAGCTTCACACAGGGATTCAAGTGGGTTTTGTAGCTTTATGCATATGCCTATCTGCATGGCCAACTCTGAGTCTAGCGGCCACACCCGTGCAGGCATCCCTGTCGGGAATTTAATTCTTTGCTGATGGGCAATGAGCCCCTTCAAAGGTAGGGATGTTGCCCATAGGTCACTAAACAACGCATATATTAAGGTCTTATGACATTCGTCATGTTTATTTCGGGTGGATGAGACACGCAAGAATCATCCCCGCAAACCTCAAAGACGAGCGAATGGTATCTGCTGACAACTCAATTGAGGCCAGAAGTGGCAGGGTTGGTCGCCTCGGTTATCGGTGTCACGGGTATTGGTGACGCCATCTGTAACAGTGGTTTAGCAGACGGTGAAAAAGAACAAGATCCTAGCCATTCACAGCTAAAGAACCAAGGGGATGTGAGATGATGAATAGATACCTGGGCCGCATGTTCAGTGCGGGGATAATACTATCTCTACTTAGTCTGGTAATGCCGGAGGAGGCAATGGCTGTACCAGCCTTCGCACGACAGACAAGTATGCCGTGTAGCGCATGCCATTTTCAGAATTTTCCGACCTTGAACTCCTTCGGTCGCTCCTTCAGGTCAGGCGGATACACGCTGACCGGCGGTCAGGGAATGATCGAAGGTGACGATATCTCCCTGCCGTTGATGTTGAACGCTTCGGTGATCGCCAAGCTCCGTTATGTGAAATCGAACGGCAACACCAACAAAGGGACGGACTATGGAGAGATACAGTGGCCGGACGAGGCGGCAATTCTTGTCGGTGGGAAGTTGAACAGCAACGCAGGCTTCCTGATGGAGCTGGGCCTGCTCAGTGCAACCGAGGTGGATGTCGAGGTCGATCCGCTGACTGGTGAGGGTACGGGCAGCGGAGAGAGTAACGCCTTTCTCTCGACCAAGGTTCATTTTAATGTGGCTAAGGCGGGCAGCACCCAGTTCAGCGCGATCCCCTTCTCGACCGACGGGCTTGGTGTGGCTTACGGTTTTGAGTTACTGAACACCGGCGCGCAGCGCTCGCAGCGCCCGATCGAAGACCGTCGGGGCTTCAGCGCGGCTCAGGCTCTTGGTCTTGGTAGCGGCGAGGCCACGGGTATCGCACTGGTGGCATCGAGCCACAACTACTTCATCAACTATACCCCCTGGGTACCGGGCTGGGGCGGCACTAATATGAATGTAAAGCCCTCAGGACTGGCGCACTACTTCCGAGCGGCCTATATGCCATACATCGGCAGTTGGGACAGCGCCTTCGGCGTACAGGTCTGGTCTGGTGATTCCGAGGTGTCGGATGGCGGAGGTGGTGAAACCCTGCTGGCAACCGACGGATGGGTGATAGACGCACAGTTCCAGGGAAGTGTCGGCAGTTACCCATTGGGCATCTATGCAAGCTATGGCGAGTGTAGCGCAGATCCGGATCACCATCTGGGCGATTGCGCGAATGAGGATGACGCCAAGTCATTCGGCATCCTGGGACAGCTGGGTATAGTGCCTAACAAGTGGAATGTTTATGCGGCTTACAGGACAAAAGACGTGGGCACGGCCACCGATGCTAAATTCGATTCGGCAACGATCGGCACGAAATACATGATGTCCCAGAATGTCTCATTCGAACTTTTCCATGTCAGCGAGAGCGGTGATGGGGTTGATGCCAGATCCAGTGAACTCGACGGTACCTGGATGATGCAGCTGTTTGCCGGATTTTAATACGGTAGACGTGATCGAACGGGATTTGCATACTCTTTGCCGGCCCAGATGGCCCTTGAGGAGTTGAACAAGAGGATTAGCTGATGAAGTCATTCGTTTCAAATACCATCAAAGGGCTGGCTGCCGTGTGTCTGCTGGGAGGGATCTCTGCGAATCTGCAGGCCAGTGACGCTTACCAGGGTTATCGCCTTTACAATCAGACCTGCTTTCTCTGTCATGGCGAAGACGGTATGGGTGGCGGACCGCTTGCCGACAAGCTTGATACCAATGTGACGGACCTTACCGACGGCAGGGGTATGAAGACCCAGACCGACCAGATGCTGTTTCGTTTGATACAGGGCACGGTCAAGCATGGTTCCGGAGATGTCATGCCGCAATGGGGATTGGCGCTGGCCGAGCCACAGATTCAAGCGATTGTCTCTTATGTGAAATTCCTGCGACTGTCGCCGCACAAACTGCCCGGCGATCCGGAATTGGGAGAAGCGGTCTATCAGAACCATTGCGCGGCCTGTCATGGGCGCAAGGGGAAAGGGGATGGTCTGCTGACTGACGTCATGAAGATAAAACCGACCGATCACACGAATAGCAATGTGATGAATAAATTCTCCAATATTCGTCTGATTGAGGTAATAACTCAGGGTACTTCAGGCAATTCACTCATGCCGGGGTGGGAAGGTCGCTTGACGAAAGAGGAGATCGAAGGCGTGGCGAGCTACATCAGATTGCTGTCGGCGTTCTGACACTGCTCCTGGTTTCGCTAGTAGATTGTCAGGAATCGATGAGCCGTTACCCGAATGGGTGACGGCTTTTTTTATTGGCTTATGAAGAATTGGTCTGGATTGTCAGACCGGGTCGCTGCATATCAGAGGGCGTCCAATATGCGCTGACGTACTGCCTGATACTCCTGCTCAGTGATCAAGCCCTCTTCTTTCAGTTGATCGATGCGTAGCAGACGCTGCTTTGCGGAAGACTCTGTCGCCGGTGCAGAAGACAGAGGTTTTTCCGGTATCGTGGTAGTGGTGTCTGTCTGCTGGGTAGAGACGGGAGCTGGGTTCGACGAAGCGGCTTTGATATCGACTCCATCAGTATTGCATTCCAATTGCGCATCCAGACCGCGCGCTATATTTCTGCTGCTTACCCGTTGTGTATAGTCCTGACAACCTGACTTTTTGAGAGTGATGACGCCGTACAGGTGCGCTTTGTCTTGTGAGTAGGTGTTGGGGTAGAGCATCTGTTGGGTCAGTTCGAGTGGGGTTTGTCCCACGGCCTGCTCCATGATGTATACCGTGGCGGCGGAAGGGGTGGAGCGGACGCTGAGTGTGTCATCGCCCGCGATGCTGCCAACTCCGGCACATCCCGTCAAAACAAGTAGTGGAACGGTTGTGATTGATAGATAGCGATATGGGGCTTTCATCATCTGTGATTCCCTGAATTAATAGTGTTTGTTGGCTTTTTCTGTGGGTCAGGCGCTGAAGATGACCGATTGCTTGCAGGCTTGTTGTACCCATATCTGCTGACAATAGCAGCAAGGTGGTGTTGTCTCAATCGATGTGCGCTTAATGATTCTGCCATCCATGCCGTCTGTTTGGATTGATGGTCAATAGCATCCTGACGAAGGCATTAAGAACCGACTAGTCGCTTAATGGAAACTAAAGCTTGAGCAGAAAGAATTCTTAAGCTTTGAAGGTCCTTTGCTTAAAGCCGAAATAAAAATAGTCTGTGATTTAGGTGTCTGCATGAATTGGGTCGTTAAGGTTCATTCAGAAAGCCAGCAGAACCTGCCCTGTTGGTGTTTCCATAGGGCGTGGATAACTGAGATGTCCATCCCATAATTCCCTACGTTACCACTCTATTATCACCAACATAGCCGGTTGGATAAGAGCGGCTTCTACAGTCGGTGGACCATGTGTCCACCTACGATAACGGAGGCGGAATTATGAATATGAAGCAGATATGGCGAGGATTTGTTGCGCTTGCGATCTGTTGTGGCATCACAGAAAGTATATTCGCGGAAGGATCATTCCCGGCAGGCGGCGCGGGCGATACGCTGGTCGTGGTCAAGCGCATCATTGCGACGGATGCTTCGGGGAACGACCATGTCCTGTACCAGGAACAGAGCGGTCGGATCTATCGCCTGGATGGTATCGAACAGGCGGTACGTGATTTGAGCGGCAAAAGCATCGGAGAGAAGGGGGGGTATCATCACGTTCGGGCTGTACTCGATGAGACGGTCTATGTCATGGATGCCAACCGTACGCCAAAACCGATGCAGCTCCACGAGTCGCGTATTTCTGAAGTGGTCGAGTTGAACGTAGACAGCTTGGTGGTGAAAAAGGACAACGTCATCGCGATCTACAAAAACAACTGCACTGTTTCGACTTTCTGACTCGCTTTCATGTGATTGACTTCGCGGGATTCAGCGGGGAGCCGCCCCGCTGAGTCCCGCGGCGATTGCCATACAGGCCCAAACGGCAGGCCGCGGGACTTCGGCTGGGCACTTGCCGTTGCCCCGTCAGTGACATGAAAACATCCATATTTATCCGCCAGCCGTCAATTACCCTGGTGTTTGGTTGATAGACGGTTCGGAGACTTAACCATCGATCAGCCGGGATTGCTACGACCTGGTCACGCCATTCTCCAAAATCATCTCATCCATCAGATCGATGAACTTCTGCTGATAACGCCGCAGGTACTTGTCCTTGTGATAGGCCACCCAGGTGGTCTCCCAGGGCAGCATGTGGCTGAGGTCGCGCATCTCCAGGTCGCTG
>JBNKIR010000018.1:0-55985 GCA_050290785.1 Sedimenticolaceae bacterium
TCCACCTCGGCGATCAGTCTGCGCGCCTCCTGCACCATGGAGTCGGTAAGACTTTCCACATAGTAAGAACCGGCAAGCGGGTCCACCACATTGGTGATGCCGGTCTCCTCCTGGATCACCAACTGGGTGTTGCGGGCGATACGTGCCGAAAAGTCGGTAGGCAGGGCCAGGGCCTCGTCGAAGGAGTTGGTGTGCAGGGACTGGGTACCACCCAGCACCGCGGCCAGGGCCTCGATGGTGGTGCGCATCACGTTGTTGTACGGGTCCGTGGCGGTGAGACTGACGCCGGAGGTCTGACAGTGGGTGCGCAGCATCAGGGAGCGCTGATCCTTGGGGCTAAACAGCTCCTGCATCAGCTCCGCCCACAACAGACGGGCGGCACGCAGCTTGGCCACCTCCATGAAGAAGTTCATGCCGATGGCGAAGAAGAAGGAAAGCCGCGGAGCAAAGCTGTCAACATCCAGCCCCTTGGCGATAGCGGTACGCACATACTCCAGACCGTCTGCGATGGTAAAGGCCAGCTCCTGCACACAGGTGGCCCCCGCCTCTTGCATATGATAGCCGGAGATGGATATGGAGTTGAACTTGGGCATGTTCTCTGCAGTAAAGGCGATGATGTCCGACACGATGCGCATGGAGGGTTCCGGCGGATATATATAGGTGTTGCGCACCATGAACTCTTTCAGGATGTCGTTCTGCAGGGTACCGGCCAGTTGCTGCGGCGTAACCCCCTGCTCCTCGGCGGCGACGATGTAGTTGGCCATGATCGGCAACACCGCGCCGTTCATGGTCATGGATACGGATACCTGGTCCAGCGGGATGCCGTCGAACAGGATCTTCATATCCTCCACCGAGTCGATGGCCACACCGGCCTTGCCCACGTCGCCGGTCACCCGGGGATGGTCGGAATCATATCCTCTGTGGGTCGCCAGATCGAATGCAACGGAAAGGCCCTGCTGCCCCGCCGCCAGGTTGCGCCGATAGAAGGCGTTGGACTCCTCGGCGGTGGAGAACCCGGCGTACTGGCGCACGGTCCAGGGCCGCCCGGCATACATGGTGGCCTTGGGGCCACGCACGAAGGGGGCGAAACCCGGCAGACTGTCGCAATGTGCGATCTTATCCAGATCGGCTGCGGTGTACAGCGGTTTCACCGCTATGCCCTCTGGCGTGTTCCAGGTCAGCTCTTCCAGCGGGCGTCCGCGCAACTCTTTTGCTGCGAGTTCGCTCCACTGTTCCGGTTTTGGCTTGGGAAAATCGGCCATATACGACTGCTCCTAAATGGCTAAGTCTTTCCTACTCCGTCATTCCCGCGTAGGCGGGAATCCATGCGGTTGTTTCCCTGGATCCCGGCCTTCGCCGGGATGACGAAACAAGAGTTTATCAGAAATACCCTTACCTACTTGGCATAGCCGATACTGTGCAGCGCATCCGCAATCTCGCTCAAGATGGCAGGGTCGTCGATAGTGGCCGGAACTCTGTACTCCTGACTGTCGGCGATCTTCTTCATGGTCCCGCGCAGGATCTTACCTGATCTGGTCTTGGGCAGGCGCTCCACCACGATCACCAGTTTGAATGCTGCCACCGGACCGATCTTATCCCGCACCATGGCAATACACTCGGACTTGATCTCCTCATGATCCTTGTCTACACCGGCCTTGAGCACCACCATACCCAGGGGCAGTTCCCCCTTGAGTTCGTCCTCCACCCCGATGACGGCACATTCGGCCACATCCGGATGGGCGGCCAGCACCTCTTCCATACCACCGGTGGAGAGACGGTGTCCGGCCACGTTGATGATGTCGTCGATGCGACTCATGATCCAGAGGTAGCCGTCCTCATCCTTGTAGCCGGCGTCACCGGTCAGATAGTAGCCATCGTGGTAACTCAGGTATGAGTCGACGAAGCGTTGGTCGTTGTTCCACAGGGTGGGTAGACAACCCGGTGGCATGGGCAGCTTGATCATGATACTGCCGATATCGCCCGGTGCCACCTGCTCACCGTTGGCATCCAGCACCTGTACGTCATAGCCGGGAACGGCCCTGGTGGGTGAGCCAGGTTTGATCGGCAACTGCTCGATACCCATACAGTTGGCGGCGATACCCCAGGCGGTCTCGGTCTGCCACCAGTGGTCGATCACCGGCACCTGGAGATGATCCTCCGCCCAATGCAGGGTATCCGGGTCACAACGCTCTCCCGCCAGGAACAGGGTGCGGAAGTTGGACAGGTCATACTTCTTGACCAGCTCGCCCTTGGGGTCCTCGCGCTTGATGGCGCGGAAGGCGGTGGGTGCGGTAAACATGACACAGCAGTTGTGTTCCGAGATGACGCGCCAAAAGGCACCAGGATCCGGGGTGCCGACCGGCTTGCCCTCATACACGATGGAGGTGCAGCCGTGCAGCAGGGGTGCATATACTATATAAGAGTGGCCTACCACCCAGCCCACATCGGAGGCCGCCCAGTAGACCTCACCAGGCTGCACGTTATATATATTCTTCATACTCCACTTCATGGCAACGGCATGGCCGCCGTTATCCCGCACCACACCCTTGGGTATGCCGGTGGTACCCGAGGTGTAGAGGATATACAGCGGATCGGTGGCGGCCACCGGTACACAGTCCGCCGGCTCGGCGGAGGCAAACTCATCCTCCCAATCCAGGTCCCTAGCCTCTTTTAACTCTGCCGCAAGTTGCGGACGCTGCAGGATGATGCAGTGCTCCGGTTTATGGCTGGAGAGCTCAATCGCCTCATCCAGCAAGGGTTTGTAGGCGATAATCCTCTTTACCTCGATACCGCAGGAGGCAGAGAGTATGACCTTGGGCTTGGCGTCATCGATCCTGGTGGCCAGTTCCTTGGCGGCAAAACCCCCGAACACCACAGAGTGGACCGCGCCGATCCTGGCGCAAGAGAGCATGGCGACAACAGTCTCCAGGACCATGGGCATGTATATGAGTACCCGATCGCCCTTGGTGACACCCTGCTTGACGAGGACACCGGCAAACCTGGCCACCCACTCCTGAAGCTCTGCGTAGGTCACGGTACGTTTAGAATCGGTAACCGGGCTGTCGTAGATCAGGGCCGCCTGATCTGCACGCCCCTTCTCCACATGCCGGTCCACCGCGTTGTAACAGGTGTTCAGCTCACCACCCTGAAACCAGCGGTAGAATGGCTTGTTGGAATCATCCAGGACCTTATCCCAGGGTTTGTACCAATCTATCTCGGCTGCGGCCTCGGCCCAAAAGCCCTCTGGGTCCTCCATGGAGCGTGCGTACTCATTTTCGTAGCTCATAGTCTCTACTCTTCAATATTTAGCGGTGAAAAGAATCTATGCCCAGTTACCTACCACCTGAACATACTATTTGTTTTTCGAACGACAATGGCTCGTAATTATTGTGTCCAGCAATCATAAATCCATCGCAAGACAAATAACAACTTTTTTATATTGGAGTATTTATGGGGCTTATGAAAACTATTATTTACCGCCCTGGTTGGACAAAAAAAGCCCCTGAGATGCGGGGCTTTTTAGGGACGTTCTCTATCTTTTCAAGAAAACAACATGCTTTATTTGCCTAATATCTCTATCTCAGCCCTTTCCTAAAACCGAAAATACCGAACATTCCTGCACCAAACATCCAGATGGCACCGGGTAATGGTACAGGCGAACCCGTGCCTGTTAAGACCGTGGCAACTCCGAGTTGGTCGACCTGTACTCCATTATAATTGCCATCCATGTCTGTAACGGTCCATGTGATCCCACTATCCAGAGAAAAACGAAAGGTGTATGAGAAAGTACCCGGATCGGTAAACGATAACTTGCCCATATACTCATAGTCATTTGGAGCAGCATGGCCATAAGGGTTATAAACTGCAGTTTCCCAGGTCCATGCAGAATCATTATCTATTGGATTTGATAGATGGGGTCCATAGCCAACCTCAGCAAATATTAATGTAGGATCTGCCTTCACATCAGTGATTCCAGCAACATAAATATGTCCATAAATATCCAGCGTAGCATCCACGGTGGAACTACTCGGCCAGTGCAGCTCACACCAGTCACAGTTTGAATCGTTATAGGATGCTGCTTGAGTTGTTACGGAACCAATGAAGAATAGGAGACCGGCCAAACAAAGAACTTTTATTTTCACGAGGATTTTCCTTCTTATTATGGGTATAGATATAAAACATTAGGTGGTAAGTATACTTAATTCGCTTCAATAAATTCAAAATGTTTATTGTTAGATAACCACAAAATAGACAAAGGGCACCTCAATGGAGGTACCCTTTACTTAGTAATATAAGTAAGAATGAAATTTGTGTTATATCGCAATGGATGTCGTGCCTTTCCTTCTTTTTGCACCCAACCACATCAGCCCGGAAACCAATAGTACCCCTGCCGGAGGAATCGGGACCGGAGTGGTCATCACCACATTATCGAGAAGAAGAAACGATGCTCCGCTGTCATAAGACCCGGAGGAAACCAACCGCATTTCATCGAATTGGATACCATCCATAGACATGGTGTATTGATGAGAAGACGTATTTGCACCAGGTCTGGTGTAATGATCAAACTCTGATAACCACACGCTTACACTATCGACAAAACCACCCTGGTAGTAAGCACTCAGTGTCAACTGATTATCCTTCGGAAATGATCCTGCAAATATATCTATAGATGCAGCAGTGGCGACACTGTTAACCGACATTGTGACGGAGCCAAAACGACCGTACCCAACAGAACCGCCAGACACAAGGGCCCCAAAAGATAACACGTTGCCAGGGCTGAAAGATGAGTTGACTAAAGCGGTTGATCCATCCTCTATATAAAGTTGAGGGTTATAGTATGAGAGATAATTATCGTAGTCAGAGAAAGTAATCCCACCGTCGCTAAAACTATAGCCGGTCGCACCCTCTGAAAAACCATCAAATGTTGCCGTTGCAGCCTGGGTTACACCTGCGGTAAGAAAAAGACATGTTCCAACAATTACATATCCAAGTCTTTTTTTCATAACTACTCCTTTTGATTCCTGATTCACAGCACTACAACAAATCCCATCCATAAGAGGGCCGTGATGTTATCCATCCTGGTAGCCATTATATGGTTTAGGATCAATGTATTTTATGAAGCGGATCGCAAAACAGAGACCAGGGAAATGCAAAAGATATGGCGAGATCTAACCAAATTGGTATACGACATCCCTGTCAATATTCATCCACGTATCACGGAGCCGTGATGGTTTTAGTCTTTTGATTATTGTTCAGGTTTTTATCATAGATGGAATTGTTGTAATTCAAATGCACCTTGACGCTATACGTCTGACCGGAACTAAACTGTAGCCCTTCATAACCTGAGGTTGGCCATCTGTATACCAGATGATTAACAGGACCTATAGGTATAGGACCGGAACCCCTGTCCTTCTTAACAATACCCGCCGGATCCACTTCCGGAAACATGAGTGATTTATAGGGATCATTGTTTACAAACACCCTGATCTGGGAATGCTCAAAATCACGGTTCGGGATGGATAGGCCTTTATTGCACATCTTTATGACCAGCTGACCTGATGGATTGATACTGAAGCCGGTCAATTCCAGGTCCACCTCTTTGGGAGGTAGCTGCACCTGAAAGATCTCAGCATAATTGTTGTTGTCAGACCTTTCGTCACCGACCGAAAAGCCCTCGGTAATGATCACACCGGAAACCTTATGGGCACCGGGATGATTGCAGGTAATGGTCTTGCTGATCTCCCTGCTCTCGCCTGGATTTAACACCGGAATGTTGTTTGTATACCAGGGTATGGCGTTCATGTTCTTGTCTTTACCACTGATCTGATTCCCGCTGGCATCCACACTGTATACCGACATACCCAGAGATGCGGGCATGGGTGTCGGCCTGCCTCCGACATTCTTCACCTCCACCTTGATGGTGATCATGTCATGCTTGGCCCGCGGCGGTTGCGGGGAGATTCTGACCCCCATCACCTTCAGATCGGCCGGGATGCTCTTCGTATTCTTCAGGACAGGCGCCCTTAGTTGCGGCGCCATGCGCATCCTGGTGTCAGCCGACACATACTCTGCACCCAGAACAAATATAACTGAGGTCGCCAGAATCATAGTCAGAGATAATGATTTACAGTTAGTGAACATCCTCATCTCCTCTACCCTCTTATTTTATTATGAGCACGTTATAGGACTATCCCCCAGTTTTCGAGGGTTTTCAAGCAGCACTGGCATAGCGAAACATAAAAAAGGGCGCCTATTCAGGCACCCTTTATATGGCTAAATTACGCTGTCTTAATGCGTCTCCTCGACTACACAAACTGTGCTTAATATTTTATATAACCCTTCAGGAAAAACCCATCGAAGCCGAGGTCAGTGGTGTCGGTATTCGCAAGCTGGCTGTCGACGTCATCAGTGAATTGCCGAACAGTTGTCATGTTATACCAGTTCTGCCATTCATACCCGAACTGGCCACCGACCAGCATTCCATTATTGAGCTCACGTGAGTACCCGACTCCGGCCAGCATCTCGACAACGGGGATCACACGATTCTCATATGTGGCATCGATATCCACTCGACGGGTACCGTTTACTGCGCCTACCTGCCAATCATGCTCTCTCAACTTCAGGTCGAAATCGCCGACCAGGACGGATCCAGACATGGATCCGAAGAACGAGAAACCATTCCCTGCCGGCCAGTTGACCCCAAGGCCGACCTTTGGACCAAAACCGTGAAAACTATTACTGCTTTCGATATTTGATCTTCTATTTAGCCCACCGCCAATATCCTGCACATAATTGATATCAAGGCCCTGATTTATATGGGCATAGCGCAGACCTGCGTCAACACGGAAATTCAGGTCATGTTGGCTGCCGAAACTCTTACCGGCAACAAAATCGAAGACGTCGTAATCAAGGTTATAACTTGCCTTTGCATCGGTAACATCATTGTCGTCAATTATGGCATTTGGATGCAGCCAGGTTCCCCACAAATCGGCCGTGGCTGCATTAGCTAAAGAGGTCGAATCTGTTTCATTGAATGTGATACCGGTATATTGCGCGCCTATATCCACGCCGTTACCGAAGTCATATCCAACATTAAGCCGCACACCTGGCTCATAACCAAGATCGACACTCTCGTAGGTCCCACGAATGTTGCCGGTTTGCGCTGTATCCACAACGACATAATCCAGGTTGTCGCGGGATGGGCGCATATACACCATCCCAAGCGATGCTGTCGCCCCAGGTTTAGTTCTGTTTCGCTGGGCCAGGCCAGTTCCTGATTCTCCCCTCGATTCCGGGGCCAGGGATTGCTCGGCCCTGACCAGAGCCAATTCCCTCTTTGCCGTTGCGGCCTCTGCCTTCGCTACGGCGGCCTCAGCCTTGGCCTTGCTGGCCTCTGCCTCCACCTTATCTATTCTTGCAACCGCAGCATCCAGCTTCTTACCCATAGCTGTTAGCAGCTTATACAGTTCCGCATTACTCATCTCCTGCGCCGGAACCACGCTTGGAAACAGAAACATGGACGTTACTGCAAATGCTAGAAACAGGGGTTTAATTGGTTTCATGATGAATATCTCGCGCTAATTGTAGTGTTTTTTAGAGTGAAGCAATTCTATGCCACACACTATAACAGCGCAATAGAGCACTGCATTCCAGGAGCAGTATATCTATTAGAAACACAGGACATATTTACAAGAATATCCGGTATCACCGGAATTTGCCCTTCTTCCGGACATGTCAGGAACTACGGGTGCGACTTGAATTTAATTCCCATATAGCGAGTCTCTTCACATTATCTAAATTGGATTATGTATATAATCCGCGGCTCGGAAGCAATTTTAAATATTTTAGGATCATGGAGGTGAATATGAACAAACGCTTACATCTGCCGTTAGTTGCCTTAGTACTACTACTCAGTTTTGTAACTGCTTCTTGGGCTGAAACTGCCATCCCAAAGAACAAGCAGACAGAACTTGGACTCTATATTACAGCCAGCGAGGCATTTACCAGATGGAAGACAGATCCGAACACAATAAAGATTCTGGATGTAAGGACTCCAGGTGAATATGTCTTTGTAGGCCATGCCGATATGGCAATCAACATACCTTTCGAGCTATACAAAGGTGAGATCGACCCAAAGACCACAAAACCAGTTATGCCACTAAATGAAAATTTCGTGGATCAGGTTAAAAAGCATTTCAAGGAGACAGATACCATCATGGTCATGTGCCGGTCTGGATCCAGAAGCGCAAAAGCGGTCAATAAGCTGGCCAGCGCCGGCTTTAAAAATGTTTATACCGTCACCGATGGATTTGAGGGTGATAAATCCAAAAAGGGAAAGAGGACCATAAATGGCTGGAAGAATGCCGGCGCCACCTGGACATATAAGCTTGACCCGAAGCTGGTGTATCTCCAGTGATCTACTATTGGATTTCTGTGAAATACCCAACCATCTAGTTAGTAAAAAAGCCCGCAATTATGCGGGCTTTTTTACGCTATCCATATAAAATTTCCTAACCGTTAGCAAGATGACTCATTCCTTTTGTCACACATGGCATCCCTTATTGCCTAATATCCTTCCCTAACTCAATGCCGCACTACACAGCGCAAGCAACCAGGCAGGAAATATACCCAGCGCCAGCATGGAGAGCCCGTTGACAGTCAACAGCACCTGGGTGTCTATACCCACAGGAGCCAGCGGCGCATCATCTACCGGTTTGTCGAAATACATGATCTTGACGATACGGATGTAGTAGAAGGCGCCGATAATGGAGAAGAATACGCCATACAGGGCAATCCAGACCATATCTATACTGACCACCGCATCCAACACGAACAGCTTGGCGAAGAATCCCACTGTAGGTGGAACACCGGCCATGGAGAACATGAGCAACATCATCATGGCGGCATACCATGGACTACGCTCGTGCAGACCCTTGTAATCATCCAACTGATCGGCCTCGAAACCTTTGTGACTGAGCATGATGACAATACCGAATCCACCCAGGGCCATTATGGAGTAGACGATGGTGTAGAACATGGCGGCCACATAGCCTTCCGTAGTTCCCGCCAGCAGGCCCAGCAGGATAAAGCCGACATGGGAGATGGTGGAGTAGGCCAGCATGCGTTTGATATTGGTCTGGGCGATGGCGACCACATTACCTATAGCCAGCGAGAGCACCGACATGATCACCAGCATCTGCTGCCAATCCGGCTGCAGCGCGCCGAGACCGTCCACCAGCATACGCATGGCCAGGGCGAAGGCAGCCAGCTTGGGTGCGCTACCTATGAGCATGGTCACCGGGGTGGGAGCGCCATGATAGACATCCGGCACCCACATGTGGAAAGGCACCGCCCCCAATTTGAATGAGAGTCCGATGACCACAAATACCAGACCGAACACCAACACCAAATCATCCATACCGCTGGTGGCCATGGCCTGGGTCACATCCTGAAATACGATAGACCCGGTGGCTCCATATATCATGGAGATGCCATAGAGCAACATGCCGGAGGCGATGGCGCCCAGCACGAAATACTTCATGGCCGCCTCGGATCCGGTCTTGGATTCACGATCGAATGCAACCATGGCATAGAGCGAAAGAGAGAGCAGCTCCAATCCCAGATAGATGGTAAGGAAGCTGTTGGCCGAGACCATGATCATCATGCCCAGCACGGCGAACAGACCAAGGGTGTAGTACTCACCTTTAAAAAGATCACGAGCACGCAGATAGTCCTTGGCATAGAGGAAGGCGCCGGCACTGACCAGACAGATCACTGTCTTGAGCAGGTCGCTCATGGGATCACGGATCACGCTGCCGTTAAATACTATATCTATCCCCTCACCTGCTACGGCCAGGGTAAGCCCTGCCGTGAAGATCAGCGTTATCTGGGCCAGGGCATAGCTGATGATGCGTTGCTCATCCTTCAGAAACAGATCCACTACCAGGACCACGCAGGCCATGGTGAGGAGAAAGACCTCTGGCAGGACCGGTATCAGACTGGACATTTCAAATTGCATTGATACTCACCTCGGCTCAGAGCTTCGACAGGGTTAAGTGCTGTAACAGGTTCTGGATGGATGCATCCATCACCTCTACCAGGGGCGCCGGCCACAGACCCAGGACCAATACCGCCACCGCCAGGGAACCCAGGACCAGGAGTTCGCGCCGGTTGATGTCCTCCAGTGCTGCCACATTGTCGTTGGCCACAGGTCCGAACACCACCCGCTTGATCATCCACAGGGTATAGGCCGCGCCCAGGATCAGGGTGGTAGCCGCCAGGAAGGCAAACCAGAAGTCCGCCCTGAAGCTGGCCAGGATCACCATGAACTCACCCACAAACCCGGAGGTGCCGGGCAGTCCGGCATTGGCCATGGCGAAGAACACCATCAGCCCTCCGAAGATGGGCATGGTGTGTACCACACCGCCGTAATCACCGATCTCGCGGCTATGGATGCGGTCATACAACACACCCACACACAGGAACATGGCGGCGGAGATAAAACCGTGGGAGACCATCTGCACCATACCCCCCTCCATACCCAGGGCCGCACCGCCGCTGCCTGTGCCCGAATTTTGGGCGATGATGAAGACTATAAAGAAACCCAGGGTCACGAAGCCCATGTGGGCAATAGAGGAATAGGCGATCAGCTTCTTCATGTCCTTCTGCACCAGGGCGACAAAACCGATATAGACCACCGCGATCAGAGACATGGCGATGATCATCCAGTCCAGGTGACTGCTGGCGTCAGGGGTGATCGGCAGGCTGAAGCGCAGGAAGCCATAGCCGCCGATCTTCAACATGATGGCGGCCAGGATCACGGAGCCACCGGTGGGCGCCTCTACGTGGGCATCCGGCAACCAGGTATGCACCGGCCACATCGGCACCTTCACGGCAAAGGCCATGAGGAAGGCGATAAAGATCAGGATCTGTTCGTTCAGGCCCAGCTTCAGACCGTGGAAGGTGAGGATGTCGAAACTGCCGGACTGAAAATACATATAGATCAGGGCCACCAGCATGAACACCGATCCGAAGAAGGTGTAGAGGAAGAACTTGATGGTGGCGTATACCCGGTTCGGTCCGCCCCAGACACCGATGATCAGGAACATCGGTATCAGCATGGCCTCCCAGAACACATAGAACAGCATGGCGTCCAGGGCGCTGAACACACCCACCATCACCCCTTCCATGATCAGGAAGGCGGCCATGTATTCAGATGGCTTGTACTGGATCACCTCCCAACCGGCGATAATCACGAACACGGTGATGAATGTGGTCAGGATGATCAGCGGCATGGAGATGCCGTCCACGCCCAGGTAGTACTCGATGTTAAAGGTGGAGATCCACATGGATCTCTCCACAAACTGCATCTGTGCCGTGCCGATCTCAAACCCGGACCAGAGCGGCAGGCTGACGATAAAGGTCAGGATGGACACCACCAGCGCGGTCCAGCGAGTCGCATCAGGATTCCGGTTGCCGCTGGCCAGCACCAGGGCGCCACCGATGATCGGTAACCAGATAGTCAGACTAAGTATTGGCATATCGAACATGTGGCGAATCCTTTAGAAGATCACAAACCATGTCAGCAGGGCGATCAGACCCAGGATCATGGCAATAGCGTAGTGAAACAGGTACCCGGTCTGCATGTTGCGCACCAGGGCGGCGATCCGTCCGACACCGTTGGCCGAACCGTTGATGATGATCTCATCGATGAGCTTTTGATCACCCTTGTTCCAGAAAAAGCGTCCGATGCCACGACTGCCACCGGCGAACAGGAACAGATACAGCTCATCGACATAATACTTCTTGTCCAGCAGGGTGTAGATCGGGGCGAAGACGCCTTTGATCTTCTCCGCCAGATCCGGACGCCGCATATAGATGAACCAGGCCACGAACAGTCCGCCCAGGGCCAGATACAGCGGCAAGCCAAAGAAGCCATGGGCGATCATGGAATTGGCGCCATGTACCGACTTACCCAGTTCGCCCAGGGTGTCGTGCTGGGGCAGTACATGGATGGCGCTGGCAAACCAGTCGCCAAACAGCATGGTGTCTACGGTGAAGTAGCCGATCAATACCGAAGGTATGGCCAACAGCACCAGCGGTACCGTTACCACCTTGGGCGATTCATGCAGGTGCTCTTTGGCATGCTCATCCCGTGGACCTTCACCGTGGAACACCAGGAAGAAGAGACGGAAACTGTAGAGCGCGGTCACGAACACTCCGGCCACCACCATGAAATAGGCGTAACCGGAGAACGGAATCGTAGAGTGATGCACCGCCTCGATGATGGCGTCCTTGGAGAAGAAACCGGAGAAACCAGGAAACCCGATCAGGGCCAGGGAACCCAACAGAGAGGTCCAATAGGTATAAGGCATATATTTACGAACGCCACCCATGTTGCGGATATCCTGATCGTGATGCATACCGATGATCACGGAACCGGCCGCCAGGAACAGCAGCGCCTTGAAAAAGGCGTGGGTCATCAGATGGAAAATGCCGGCTGCGTACGCTGAGACACCCAGGGCCACCATCATGTAACCCAGCTGGGACAGGGTGGAGTATGCGATCACCCGCTTGATGTCATTTTGCACGATGCCGATCAGACCGGTAAACATGGCGGTGGTGGCACCGATAAACAGCACAAAACTCAGGGCAGTCTCCGACAACTCATAGATGGGAGACATACGGGCCACCATAAAAACACCTGCGGTCACCATGGTGGCGGCATGGATCAATGCCGAGATCGGGGTCGGACCCTCCATGGAGTCAGGCAACCACACATGCAACGGTACCTGGGCTGACTTACCCATGGCGCCTACGAACAGCAGGATACCGACCACGCTCATGAGCGACCAGCTAGTCCCACTGAATATCTCTATCTGTGTATCGGCCAATCCAGGGGCAGCCGCAAACACCTCGGCATAATCCAGGCTGTTGGTGTACATGGCCACTGCGGCGATACCCAGGATAAAACCGAAGTCCCCCACCCTGTTTACCAAAAATGCCTTCAGGTTGGCGAATATGGCGGTCTCGCGCACCGACCAGAATCCGATCAACAGATAGGAGACCAGACCCACTGCCTCCCAGCCGAAGAACAGCTGCAGAAAGTTGTTGGACATCACCAGCATCAGCATGGAGAAGGTGAACAGGGATATATAGCTGAAGAAACGCTGGTAGCTGTTCCTGCCCGCGCCACTACCTTCCGGCCAGTTCTCCTCATCATGGGACATATAGCCGATGGTGTATATATGGATACAGAAAGAGACGAAGGAGACCACTGAGATCATCACCGCGGTCAGGTTATCCACCAGGAATCCCACCTCCATGCGCAGGCCGTCGCTCACCATCCAGGTGTATACCGGACCATTAAATACCTGGTTGCTGCCGCTGATAAAACCGCACAACACATATATAGACAACAGGGCAGAGACACCCACACCGGTGCTGGTTACCCAGTGGGCACCGACCCGTCCGATCTGTCCACCCCAGAACCCGGCGATGATGGCACCGAGCAGAGGCGCTAGAACTATTATGAGATAGATATTTTCCATACCGTTTTCTGTGTAAAGAGTCCGCAAATGAACGCAAATGAACGCTAATCTTTTCTAACGTTACTTGCTGTAATCCGCGATCAATCTTCTACCTTATCCCCTTGTCTCTAAGTTACGTTCTCTATGAACAAACAATCCAAAATAATTTGCGTCTATTCGCGTTTATCTGCGGACAAACATCACCCCTTCAGGCTATCCAGATCCGTCACATCAATGGTACGCCGGTTGCGGAATAGCACCATAAGTATGGCCAGACCGATGGCTGCCTCAGCCGCGGCCACCGTCAGGATAAAAAACACGAACACCTGCCCCGTGTTATCACCCAGGAAGTGGGAGAAGGCGATGAAGTTGATATTTACCGCCAACAGCATCAGTTCCACGCACATCAGGAGTATGATCAGGTTCTTGCGATTGATGAATATCCCGGCAATGCTCAATGAGAACAGGATGGCGCCCAGCAACAGATAGTCGGAGAGTGCGATCATCGTTTAACCTCCATCTTCTTCTCGGACGGTATGTTAACCAAACGAACCCTATCCGCCTTCTTGACCTTCACCTGCTCAGACTGGTTCTGAGACTTGGTGCCGGACCGCTTGCGCATGGCCAGACCTATGGCGGCAATAATGGCCACCAGCAGGATCACCGCTGCGATCTCGAATGGATACATATATACGGTATACAGCACGCTGCCCAGCGATTCGGTGTTGTTGTAATCGGCAGGCGCAGGTACCGGAGCAGGCACCATATCCAGCCCAAAGGTGTTGGGGCCGATGGCGATATAGAGTTCCAGCACCATGACGATGACGATCAGGAGACCGATGGGCATGTAGCGCATAAAACCGGCGCGCATGGTGGCAACATCCACATCCAGCATCATCACCACAAACAGAAACAAGACCATCACCGCGCCCACATAGACCAGCACCAGCACGATGGCCAGGAATTCCGCCTCCGCCAGCAACCAGATCCCGGCGCTGGAGAAGAACGCCAACACCAGAAACAGCGCCGAGTGCACCGGGTTACGGCGCGTGATCACCATGGTGGCGGCAAACACCAGCATGGCGGCGAAAACGTAGAATAGAAATTGCTCAAACGTCATCTGTTATTCCAATCGGTCTCTACCGATACATGTCCCGAATCTTCAGATCGGCATTGATCTGATCTCTATTTTTTTCACCCACAGCCAGCAGCTTCTCCTTGGTCATGACACTGTTATCCCTATCTTCGAAGTGGTAGTGGCATATCCTGGTCTCGACGATGGCATCCACCGGACAGGCCTCTTCGCAGTAGCCGCAGAATATGCACTTGAACATATCTATGTCGTATCTGGTGGTGCGGCGTGAGCCGTCATCCGCACGCGGTCCTGTCTCGATGGTGATGGCCAGGGCCGGACATACCGCCTCACACAACTTGCAGCCGACGCAACACTCCTCGTCTTTCTCATCCAGGCGCAGTGCGTGCAGACCACGGAAACGCGGTGACATGGGAGCGCACTCTTCCGGATACTGGATGGTGAATTTCTTGCGCCACAGGTAACTTCCGGTCAAGCGCAGGCCCTTGACCATCTCAATCAGGAAGAGACTCTTGATATAGTCGATCAGACCCTTCATCCGTTTCTCCGCTTCAGAACTTGATTGCAAATAACTGTTTTCATCTCATCAAGTCCTCAATCAAACCACCAAGGTAACTCGTAGACCACGGCAAACCCTACCACCAGGATCCAGACGATAGTAATCGGTATGAACACCTTCCAGCCCAGACGCATGATCTGGTCATAGCGGTAACGGGGAAAGGTTGCGCGCAACCAGAGAAAGAAAAACCCAACGAATGCGATCTTGGCAAACAGCCAATGAATACCATCACCTAGCAGAATCCCGAGTAGAGGAATACTGTCCAGCCCTAAATATGCAGGTATCGGTGACAACCATCCACCCAGGAACATAATGGTGGTCAGGGCCGAGATCAGGATCATATTGGCGTACTCACCCAGGAAGAATGAGGCGAACGGCATCCCGGAGTACTCCACATGGAAACCGGCCACGATCTCAGACTCACCCTCGGCCACATCAAATGGAGCACGGTTGGTCTCTGCCACGCCGGAGATAAAATAGATCAGGAACAGCGGCGCCAGTGGTATAAAAAACCAGTTAAACAGCCCGCCCTCTCCCTGCTGGGCGGCAACGATATCACCCAGATTCAGGCTGCCTGCTGCCACCAGGACACCTACCAGGGCGAAGCCCATGGCGATCTCATAGGAGACGATCTGGGCGGCTGAACGCATAGCGCCCAGAAAGGCATATTTGGAGTTGGAAGACCAGCCGGCAATCAGCACGCCATACACACCCACAGAGGCCAGGGCCAGGATATACAGAAGCCCGGCGTTAACATCAGCCAACACCATCTCAGGACTGAATGGAAATACCGCCCATGCCGCCAGGGCCGGACCCAAAGTCAGCATAGGTGCAATCAGAAACAGCAGTTTATTTGCCTTGGTGGGAATGATGATCTCTTTGAACATCAACTTTACCGCATCGGCAATAGGCTGGAGCCAACCCTTGGGGCCGACCCGGTTGGGACCGATACGCACCTGCATGTAACCTATGAGCTTGCGCTCGGCATAGGTAAAGTAGGCCACGGACAGCAGCAGCGGCAGCACGATCACAAAGATATACACCAGGATCCGGACCACCTCGAAAGACCAGAACCACAGGGTCCATTCTACAACCCATCCCCAGATGTTATTGAGTAAATCCATCGCTTATGCCTTCTCCAGGGTAACTTCACCAAACTGTCCGCCCAGGGACCCGCTACCGTCCAGGCCGGCGCATACACGCACGCAGCCATCGGCGACCCCAGGATCTATCTCCACGCTCAGAAGCGCCCGATTGCCATCCTGAACCAGTGTCACCTCATCACCTTGCGCCACACCGGCCTTCGCGGCCTCGGCCGGATTGATTCGAAGCGCAGGAGCGATGGCATCTGCTGTCTGCTGCAGGGCCGAGGCACGCCGCACCATGGCATCAATGGCATAGATCGGGACATCACCGACACGGGTCAGGCCAACGCCCTGCAACCGACGCTCTGTCTTAGCATCCGCCGTTACCTTGTTATCCGGCTGCAGATCTGCCGCTGCACCTCTCGCCTCCTCCAGGACATCGCTGGAACTGGCCTGTTCAAAACCATCCACATCCAGCAGATTGCCCAGGACACGCAGGATCTTCCAGGCGGGCCTGGCATCACCGACGGGAGTGACAGAACCGGCAAACGACTGCCATCTGCCCTCGGCGTTTACATAGGTACCGGAGGTCTCGGCAAATCCGGCCATGGGCAGGATCACATCCGCAGACTGATCCAGGACATCACTCTTATAGGCCGTTATGGCAACGACAAACCCTGCCTGTTCCAATGTCTTGCGCGCCAGGGACGGATTCCACATATCACGATCCGGTTCCAGACCCAGCAGGAGATAGGCCTTCTGCGGCTGCTCCAACATGGATTGGGCATTCAGGCCGCTCTGGGGCATGGCGCCGATCAGACGACCACCCAGGCTATTGGCGGCCGATCCGATGAATCCAAGCTTGGCGCCACTGGCCTGAGCGATCTCCTGTGCCAGGGCACACAAGATGGTGTAATCGGGATGGGACTCTGCCAGATTACCGAGTAGAACCAGGACGGAATCAGCCTGTTTCAGTCGGTCGGCGATGGCCTGATGTTCAGCGCCTGCCTCTGCATCGACACTCGCACCCAGGGCCTTGGCTATGGCCGCCAGGTCGTCCGCCATCCTGGATGGTGAACTCACCAGCTGATCGGCACGGTAGTTGAGGTCATAGCGCAACGGGTTCAGATAGCTGATGTGGGCACCCTGCAAAACGGCCTTGCGCAGACGATGACCCAGTATGGGCTGATCCTTGCGCGGGTTGGCGCCGATCAACAGGGCGGCGTCTATATTCTCGATCTCCTCGATGGGCATGCCCAGCCATGGCAGGCTCGGCTCACCGCCCCGGAAGTCTGACTGACGCAGGCGAAAATCTATGTTGTCGCTGCCCAGTCCACGCACCAGCCTCTGGGCCAGGAACATCTCCTCCACGCTGGAGTTGGGCGCAATCAGGGCACCCACATCCTTACCGGCATCCTGCAGTCTGGTGGCTACCTCATGCAGAGCGGTCTCCCAGTCGGTCTCGCTCCACTTGCCGTTCTCCTTGATCATGGGAACGGTCAGACGGTCATCGCTATACAGCCCTTCATAACTGAAGCGATCCCGATCCGATATCCAGCACTCGTTGATAGACTCATTGGTCTTGGGATGCACGCGCATCAAGCGGTTGTTGCGCACATGCAGATGCATGTTGGATCCGATCGAGTCATGGGGCGCCACACTATCAGACTGAACCAACTCCCAGGCCCGACCCTGATAGCGGAATGGCTTGGAGGTGAGGGAACCTACCGGGCAGATGTCGATCATGTTGCCGGATAGTTCGGAATCGATACTGTTCTCCACATAGGTGCCGATCTTCATATACTCGCCGCGTCCGGTGGCGCCCATCTCGCGGATACCCGCAACCTCGGCACTGAAACGCACACAGCGGGTACAGTGGATACAGCGGGTGAAATTGGTCTCAATCAGGGGGCCGATATACCTCTTGGGCACCACCCGCTTCTTCTCGACAAATCGGGTGACATCACTGCCGTAGGTGAGCGATATATCCTGCAGTTCGCACTCGCCGCCCTGATCGCAGATCGGGCAGTCCAGCGGGTGGTTGATCAGCAGGAACTCCATGGTCCCCTTCTGTGCCGCCAGGGCCATGGGGGATCTGGTGAGGACCTTCATACCGTCCATCACCGTGGTGGCGCAGGCCGGGATAGGCTTGGGCACCTTCTCCACCTCCACCAGGCACATGCGGCAGTTGGCCGATACCGACAACTTTTTGTGATAACAGAAACGAGGTATCTCGATGCCCGCTGCATCTGTGACATCGATGAGCGTAGCGCCGGCCTTGGCCTTCAGCTCCTGGCCGTTAACCTCGATGGTAACCATTGAATCTTCTGTCATCGCAACTAGATCTCTGCTTTCGTAAATTATTTATCTTGGACCAGACACTTTTTATTATCTATGTGGTACTGGAACTCGTCCCGGAAGTGACGCAACATGCCGTTCACCGGCATCACCGCCGCATCGCCCAGGGCGCAGATGGTGCGGCCGGCGATGTTCTTGCCCACACTGGACAGCAGATCCAGGTCCTCCTGTCTGCCCTCGCCCCGCTCGATCCTGCTCACCACGCGATAGAGCCAGCCGGTGCCTTCCCGGCACGGGGTACACTGACCGCAGGACTCTTCGTGATAGAAGTAGGACATGCGCTCCAGCAGTTTGACCATGCAGACGCTGTCGTCGATCACCACCACGGCACCGGAACCGAGCATGGAACCGGCCTTGGCGATGCTGTCATAGTCCATGGTCAGGCCCATCATCTCGTCGCCAGGGATCACCGGTGCGGAACAACCTCCGGGTATGACCGCCTTTAGCTTGCATCCATCCTTCATGCCTCCGGCCAGCTCCAGCAGTTCGGAGAACGGGATACCCAAGGACACCTCGAACACGCCCGGGTTCTTCACCGCACCGGACACGGCAAACAGCTTGGTGCCGGCGCTGTTCTCCACGCCCAGTCCCTTAAACCACTCCGCCCCGTTCTTCAGTACCATGGGCACGGAACTCAGGGTCTCGGTGTTGTTGATTACGGTCGGTCCGCCGTAGAGACCGTAGTGGGCCGGGAATGGCGGCTTGAAGCGCGGCTGTCCCTTCTTGCCCTCGATGGACTCGAGCAGTGCGCTCTCCTCGCCGCAGACATAGGCGCCAGCGCCCAGGTGTACATGCACGTCATAGCTGAAGCCGGAGCCCAGAATATCCTCTCCCAGAAAACCGGCGGCACGGGCCTCTTCCAGGGCTGCCTCGAAACGCTCGTAGGGCTCCCAGAATTCGCCCCTTATATAGTTGTAACCTGCGGTTGCGTCGATGGCGTAACCGCAGATGATCATGCCTTCGATCAGCTGGTGCGGGTTGTAACGCAGGATATCGCGGTCCTTGAACGTACCCGGCTCGCCCTCATCCGAGTTACACACCACATATCTGTTAAGTTCTGAGTTGCGGTTGATGAAGCTCCACTTCAGGCCGGCCGGGAAACCGGCCCCGCCACGTCCGCGCAGGCCGGACTCCTTGACCTTTTCGATCACCTCATCACGGGTGACGCCCTCGGTGAGGATCTTGGTCAGCACCTCATAGCCGCCGCGCTCCCGGTAGCTCTCGAGCAACCAGGGCTTTTCCTGGTCTAGATTGCGGAAACAGACTTCATTCGCCATAGCGCTACTCCAGACCGTCCAGGATCTCATCCAGTTTGGCCGGATCGAGATTCTCGTAATATTGCTTGCCGATCTGCATCATGGGCGCGCCGCCGCATGCCCCCAGGCACTCGACCTCTTTCAGGGTGAACCTGTTGTCCGCAGTGGTCTCTCCCAGTTTTACGTTCAGCTTGTTCTCCAGGTGATCCACTATCTTGTCAGAACCATTGATCATGCAGGAGATATTGGTGCAGACACACACCTTGTGCCTGCCTACAGGCTTCAGTTCATACATGGAGTAGAAGGTCGCGACCTCGTATACCGCGATGGGCGGCATATCCAGGTAGGCGGCCACGTCATTCATGATCTCTTCGGTGAGCCAGCCACCGTTCTCGTCCTGCATGATACTGAGGGCGGCCATCACTGCCGACTGTTTCCAGCCCTCAGGATACTTGGCAATCCACTTGTCTATCTGGGCCCGAATCTCCGGAGTAAACAGATGACTCTTGTCCTCCAGCGGGGTCACGGTGGTCATTGGTTCGCTCTTGAAGCCCATCAGCGGTCAATCTCCCCAAATACGACGTCCATGGTTCCGATAACAGTAACCACGTCGGCCAGCATGTGCCCACGGGTCATCTCATCCATGGCAGACATATGTACAAAACCAGGCGCCCTGATCTTGAGGCGGAACGGCTTATTGCCTCCATCGGAAACGATGTAGCAACCGAACTCGCCCTTGGGTGCCTCTACGGCGGCGTAGGCCTCGCCCGCCGGTACACAGTAGCCTTCGGTGAAAAGTTTAAAATGGTGAATCAGACTCTCCATGTTCTGTTTCATATCCTCCCGCTTGGGCGCTGCGATCTTGTGATCATCGATCATCACAGGGCCGGGATTCTCCCGCAGCCACTGCACGCATTGCTTGATGATGCGGGCGGACTGGCGCATCTCTTCCACACGCACCAGATAGCGATCATAGCTGTCGCCGTTGGTGCCTACAGGGATGTCGAACTCCAGTTTGTCATAGGCGGCATAGGGCTGCTTCTTGCGCAGATCCCACTCGATGCCGGAACCGCGCAGCATGGGGCCGGAGAAACCTCTCTGCAGGGCGCGCTCGGGAGACACTATTCCGATATCCACCAGACGCTGTTTCCAGATACGGTTGTCGGTGAGCAGGGTCTCATACTCATCTACCATGCCGGGGAAACGGTTGGCAAAATCCTCGATGAAATCCAGCAGTGAACCCTGGCGATTGGCGTTGAGGTGTTCCAGATCCTTGGCGCTGCGGAACTTGCTGGGCTCGTACTGCGGCATCGTGTCCGGCAGGTCCCTATAGACACCGCCGACACGGTAATATGCGGCATGCATGCGCGCGCCGGATACCGCCTCATAGCAGTCGATCAGGTCTTCCCGCTCACGGAAGGTGTATAGGAGGATGGTCATTGCCCCCACATCCAACCCATGAGCCCCCAGCCAAAGCAGGTGGTTCAAAATACGCGTGATCTCATCGAACATGGAACGAATGTACTGGGCCCGGATGGGTACTTCGATACCCAACAGTTTCTCAATGGCGGAGACATAGCCGTGCTCGTTGACCATCATGGCCATGTAGTCCAGGCGATCCATATAGGGTATGGATTGATTGAATGTCTTGTACTCCGCCAGCTTCTCCGTACCACGGTGCAGCAAACCGATATGGGGATCGGCACGTTCGATTACCTCACCGTCCATCTCCAACACCAGGCGCAGCACACCGTGGGCGGCCGGGTGTTGTGGTCCAAAGTTAATGGTGTAATTTTGAATTTCAGGCATGGGTGATCCTACTGTTCCGACTCTTCAGCCATAGGACGGTGATCCTCCCGCACCACCCGCGGCTGCTGGGTGCGTGGCGGTATGGTCACAGGCTGGTAGATAACTCGTTTCTGTTCCTGGTCGTAGCGCATCTCCACATGACCGCTCAGCGGGAAGTCTTTGCGTAGCGGATGCCCGACAAAACCGTAATCTGTGAGGATGCGACGCAGGTCGGGATGGCCCTTAAACAGGATCCCGTACATATCGAAGGCCTCGCGCTCAAACCAGTCTGCGGAGTTCCATATGTTGATGACCGAATCCACGATAGGATGCTCAGTATCCACGAAAACCCTGAGACGCAGACGGTGATTCAGACTTATGGATAAGAGGTGGTAGACAACGGCAAAGCGATCAGATCCTGTGGTACTGTGATCGGAACACCCCTTGTCCACACCACGACCGAATCCAGTGGAAGAGGCCTCGTTTGTGACCCATTGGGATTTGCCATAGTCGGCATAATCCACACCACAGACATCGATGATCTCGCTGAACTGAAATCTCTCGTCATCGCGCAGCTGGGTTGCCACCTCCAGGAGCAGTTCCCGTGGAACCAGCATTGTGATCTCACCCAAGGCGATCTTCAGTTCGCAGCCCTTGGCTGTAAACACCTCCTGCAGATTATCCGCTAGCGCGTCTAACCTCTCCTCAGGTGTTGTCTGGACGGAATCGTTCATAAAATTCTATACCTGCCGGGCAATGGTATTGGTGCGTTTTATCTTTTCCTGAAGTTGGATTATGCCAAATATCAGGGCCTCGGGAGTGGGCGGACAACCCGGCACATACACGTCTACAGGCACCACCCGATCGCAACCACGCACCACAGAGTATGAGTAGTGGTAGTAACCACCACCGTTGGCGCATGACCCCATGGAGATCACCCAACGCGGCTCGGCCATCTGATCATATACCTTGCGCAGGGCCGGACCCATCTTATTGGTGAGGGTACCGGCAACGATCATCACGTCTGACTGACGGGGACTGGGGCGATAAATAATGCCAAAACGGTCAGTGTCATAGCGAGGTGTGGCTGATTGCATCATCTCAACCGCACAACAGGCCAAGCCGAAAGACATGGGCCAGAGCGAACCGGTACGGGCCCAGTTGATCACCTTGTCGGCGGTGGTGGTTATAAAACCCTCTTTGAGTATGCCCTCAACACCCACTATTTATCTCCTCACTTACTAGAATGCGCAAACATTCAGGCCGCACACCGGCGGTCGCACTCCCACTGTTCCAGTGGGGCCCCTGCTCTGTGCCTCGTGCAGCTATTCCCACTCCAGCGCCCCCTTCTTCCACTCATAGATAAAGCCAACCACCAGGATGCCAAGGAACACCACCATGGCCAGCATGCCCACCATGCCGATCTTCTCCAGTACCACGGCCCAGGGAAACAGGAATGCGATCTCAAGATCGAAGATAATAAACAGGATGGCAACAAGATAGTAACGAACGTCGAACTTCATGCGGGCATCTTCAAACGCCTCGAAGCCACATTCGTAAGGAGATAGTTTTTCACTATCGGGGCGGCGCGTGCCCAGGATAAAACCGAGGGCGATCATTACGGCGCCTATAATCAGACCGACCGCTATAAATAACAGAACTGGCAGGTAGCTCCCTAACATATTCTACGTCTTCCCCTCCGCGCTAATAGTTAATTTTGTATTTATTTATACTTGGGAAAATATCTCAGGGAGTCTATTGTGGTACACCAGTGGTGTCAAGTTACCACAAAAATAAAAATATCCACGTTATTCAATCAGTTACATATTTTTGATATCTGCATAGATAATGTTTGCTAAAAGTCGTTAACAACCAAACAGCTACTCAATTTTTCGCGACAAAACCATTAAAAATGACAATCCTTATCGTCCCAACTCTGGAGCATAAGAACCGCATAGGCGTGCACACAAAAAAAAGCGTTACCCATCGGGTAACGCTTTTCATATGGTGCCGATGGACGGATTTGAACCGTCACGGCTTACGCCACTGCCCCCTCAAGACAGCGTGTCTACCAATTCCACCACATCGGCAATTTCTAAAATCTTACTCTGGAATCTTGGGCACATCACCGCCCTTTTCTTCAGGGTTCTGATCAGCACCTGGTATTTCCACCGTAGTCTCCGCCGGCACGACCGGGGCTTCCACGTTTTCAGTCTTGATCTCCACAGCGGCCTCGGTCCCTGCCCCATCCATCAGGCTATTCTTCTCCGGGGTCTGCATGGAGTACCAGGCCATTCCAAGACTGGTGACAAAAAATGCCGCCGCCAGAAGCGCCGTGGTACGGCTGAGAAAATTGGCCGAACCTGCAGCACCAAACACGGTGGCGGAGGCCCCGCTGCCGAATGCCGCACCGGCATCAGCACCTTTACCGTGCTGGATAAGCACCAGACCGATAAGTCCGATGGCTATAAACAGGTGTACTACTATCAGGATCGTTTGCATGTCTTATCCTACTATATATATGGTCAGCGGCTGTTTACCATGACCTATGAATTTGCCGCCTTGCAGATCTCCAGAAAATCCTCTGCCTTCAGCGCAGCACCACCGATCAATCCGCCATCGATATCAGGCTTGGAGATCAGCTCCGCCGCATTGGACGGCTTCATACTGCCGCCGTATAAAATCTGCACCTTCTCCGCTACTGCGGGGTCCTGCTGTGCAATCATACCACGAATAAAGGCGTGGACCTGCTGCGCCTGATCCGGTGTTGCGGTCTTGCCGGTACCTATGGCCCAGACCGGCTCGTATGCGACTACACCACTTCCCAAAGCGGCAACCCCGTTGTGATCGATCACCGCCTGAAGCTGCCTTGCCACCACATCTTCTGTAGCGCCGCCCTCACGCTGTTCCAGGGTCTCACCCACACAGAGTATCGGTCTCAGCCCCGCATCCATGGCGGCCTGGAATTTCTCCGCCACCTGCTGATCGCTCTCGGCATGGTAGCTGCGACGTTCCGAGTGACCAACTATCACGTATTTACAGCCGAAGTCAGCCAACATCTGTCCAGAGACCTCTCCGGTATAGGCGCCCTCCCTCTGTATCGAGAGATCCTGCCCGCCCCAGCTGATCCTGGTGCCATGCAACTGACCCTGCACCTCCGGGATATACACATAAGGAGGACAGACCGCCACCTCGGCATCTGTCACCTGTGACACCCCATCCCTTATCCCCTTGAGCAGCTCAAATACGCTCTCACGGGAACCGTTCATCTTCCAGTTTCCAGCTACCAGCGGTTGGCGCATACAGATCTCCCTACCAGAAAAATCAAGCGCGCCATATTACCCGGCAGCGCCAGTAAAATCAATGTACTTGAGACATTGGATTTTTAAAATAGCTAGTGTCAGACGATGCCTACTACTGCTAGGCTGATACATTATATCAGTGATAAGATTATATATATTCCCAACAGCACATATTTGCGAGTTGCAATATCTCACATCATAGATGCGCCTTTTATTAATACACTCTTGTTCCCTGGATAACCTTGGCGGGGCGGAATTAAGTCTCAGCCATCATCTGGCTAATGCCCCACCAGGGGTTACAGTCGATGTTATGCTGCCGGATGATCCAGTTGATCTCGATAATTACGACACTGTAATCCTATCTAATCTACGACCATTCGGCGGACTGGGCGAAAAAGAAGAGTACCGTTGGGCCAGACTTTGGGCTAATAAAATCAAGGGATATCGTGGTTACGTAATAAAGTCAGAACATGACACACACCCATGCGGAACACGCGATGGTAAATGCATCCAGATAGAACCGTTAACAAATATAGGTTGTCGTTGCGGACGCAGCATCCCTAACGCTTTTCAAAGATTATATAATTTATGCGATGCAGTTCGATTTTTATCGCCTTTGCATCGCAACGTCATAAACCAGATTATAAAAATAAAAGCACCACGCCAATATGTTATCGCCAGCCCGATTGACCTAATCCCTTTTGTAAACACCAAGCCCTTTGGTCAACGCAAGCATGCAGCCCTCATTACAGGGGACTGGAGACGTATAGCGCCAGAGGCATATAGTCTGGCCGAGGCGGCGGGATATCCTGTGGAGCAGATAGATTATCTTTCTGTAAGTTATGAGGATATGCCCGCCCTGTACAATCAGTACAAAGCGGTAATTATCGCACCTGCGATGCTACATGCATTTTGCCGTATGGTCGTGGAGGCACAGGCATGTGGATGCCAGGTCATTACCAATAATCGTGTGGGCGCCATGTCATGGGATGATCCAATTGAGGCCAGCAGAAATGCGAATGAGCAATTTTGGAGTATGATTGCTAACCGCCCAAAACATCCAAACCAGAAGAGACTTAGCAGATTAACTTTCTGGAAATAATTATGCGCCACGTAAAAAAGGCGATCGGACAGTATTTAAGTTATCGACGGCGTCTGAATAATCTACAGCAGATGGTAAGTTTCCCTATCAATCAAGAGCGTTTGATTTACCATTGCCATTTAAATGAAAAAAAGCGCAAGAATTTAGCTCGTCAGGAAATAAATCGCCTTCTACTCAAATTTCACGAAATATCCTATCCGCACATCCTACATGTCGGCGTGACCACGCAATGCAACCTGCATTGCCCTGCCTGCCCTACTGGATCAGGCTCTTTAGGCAGACCCGCAGAACATTTAGATTTTGAACTCTATTGCCGAACTGTCGATGCTTTGAGTGACTCGCTGCTATTCATGTTATTTTGGGATTGGGGTGAGCCAATGTTACATCCGCGCTTGCCTGATATGATAGAGCACGCAGGCAAACATAATATAAGGACAGTAATAAGCACCAACGGAAATGCAGCCAATAGTACAAAAAAGATTGAGCGGCTTGTGTCATCCGGACCAACAGTGATTATAGTTTGTGTTGATGGAGCAGATCAGGAAACATATCAGACCTATCGCAAAGGAGGAAAATTGGAACGAGTTCTGCAGACAATCCAGCGTCTTGCAATATCCAAAAATAAACTGGGTGTTATCAATCCAGTGATTGAATTCAGAACCTTAGCTACAAAACAAACCGCTTCTCAATTACCAGAATTACTTAAACTCGCTCAGGACAGTGGGGCTGATTTATTTACAGTAAAGACACTTCGACCATTTAACTATCGTGGTATACATTTGGATGATGTACTCGCCCCGGATGATGACCGCTTCTCCAGATACACTTACTCAGATGACCAACGCAAAGCGGAAAACCGAGAAGACTCCGTTGCCCAAAAACAGCTCTATTGCGCGAAACCACTCTTCGCCCCCACTTTGGGCTCTGACGGTAATCTCGCGTTCTGCAGTTACGCCCAAAGTGAAACGGAGTTTTTTGGAAATCTGACTGAAGACGATTTCGATAGTATTTGGCGAAACCACCGCAGTCGTTCATTACGCATAAACTTTGAACAGAATAGCGGGACTATTTCATGTAAAGAGTGTTTCTTCCGCAGCAAGCACAAACCTACAATTATTCATCAAGTACCGCTTCGCCCTTTACCAGATTATATTGAGATTGAATCGCCCCAATCAGCCGAGTCATTTCTTGAAGAAATTACAACATAATTTGCTTAGCAAGAATCTCGATTAGCGTTGTATTTATCTAGCGTCAATCTCTTTTGAGTGGATACTATATAAGCTCGCATATATCCCTCCAAGAGCAATAAGCTCATAATGGGTTCCTACTTCTACAATGCCTCCCTCATCAAAGACAAAGATCCGATCTGCCATATTTACTGAAGTAAATCGATGCGAAATAAGTATGGTTGTTTTTCCTGCAGAATACTCTTTAAAGCGTTTAAAAATATCGTATTCTGACTTTACATCCAGATTAGAGGTAGGTTCGTCCAGAATATAGATGGACGCATCTTTAGCCAAAGCACGGGCTATAGCCAATTGTTGCCATTGTCCTCCGGAAAGATCGTATTCTCCAAATGCCCTCCCCAGCCTAGTATCGTAGCCTTTAGGCATGTTTGCGATCATACTATCAACACCAACTCTTATCGCAATTTCCTTTACCGTTTCTTTGTCGTTCAGCAGTCTCTCCCAATCCCCAAAGGCTATATTCTCATGCGCTGAAGCCTCAAAGACAACAGGATTCTGGCCAACATAGGCTATATGCTTATGCAGGAATGCCGGCGATATGGCGCGAATATCAGTTTGATCTATTTTTACGCATCCTTTTGTAACATCATAAATACGCGCAATCAGTTTAGCTGCTGTCGTCTTCCCAGCTCCATTTGCCCCGACAAAGGCTACAGTCTCTCCTTGCTGTATTGAAAGAGTTACATCTTCAAGTGATGGTCTTGAGCAACCGGCATAGGTAAACCCTACATTCTCAAATGTGATATTGCCATGAATAACAATTGATTCCTCTCCGGCTGTTTGATTGATACACGGCTTGGCGTCAAGAAATTCCAAGACGTTAGTAACAAACAGCATGTTACTCAAACTTCCAGCCAATGATGTAACCATACGGGAGATGGTATCGCGAAAGCGAAATATAGCCGCCCAGAAAGTTACAAAGCTTTCGATAGAGCTCTGCCCGGTCAATGTTTTATAGCCAATCATGCCTGTAAGAAATATCAGTATGATCGATAATATGATCGCAGCTATAAAACTGCCAGTAGCCTGCCTGGAGTAGAACCTACGATTGGCGGAAATCACACCCCTCATGGTTTGACGAAAACGCTTTAGAAGCAGCGGCGCCAAATTAAAAAGCTTAGTCGTTGCTATATTGACCCTATCCTGCAACAGACTGGAGTAATAACTGGTCCAACGACGTCTAGTTGTCACCCTTTGAGCTATTTTGTACCTCAGATTTGCCACCTTCCATTGGTAATACATCCACGGCAAACTAAAAACAATAAGCAGCGGGGTATAATACGGCTCAATCCAGAACATCACTGCAAACAACGAGCAAAACTGGATGAACATAGATATCAGATTGGTTGTATCCTGCACAAACTTTAATATATCATTCCCCGAATTCTGTGCAGCGCGAAACATAACATCTTGAGACTGCGCATCTTCGAAAAAAGCCAGATCCATTTCCGCAGAGTGAGACAGTATCTGTGTCGAAACAGACAACAAAAGTTCATCATTAATGCGTTGCGCGCAATAGTGTCCAACAATCTCACAAACCGCACCAACAAAAACCAGCAATAGAGCAAATCCCAACCAAACTGATAACAACACGAAATCCGGCTGCACTGCATCCATGGCGCGCTTAAAGACACCAACCAATAAGCCGAGCATAACAGCTAGACTTGCCGGGATTATGGAGGAAATCAACGACGACAAGATTAGCCCAATACATAACTTAGGCGAGGCGCTATAAGTGATTCGTAGCGCCCAGCGTGAATTGATCAGAAGTTTACGGTAATCAGCACTTATCATGGACTGAGAATTAACCGGCTAGAATTGAACGCACGATCTTTCGAAGCAATTTAGTTGTCAGACGCCTCGGTATAGCCAGTAATTGTCTTCCCCTGAACATCATAAGCTCAGTATCGAACCGGTCGCCTTGAAGGCGAATCTTTTCATCTAGAAGTGTAGACACATGCTGATAAAGAGCAAAATCATACTGGTTTGCCTCGCGGATCCGTTCAATGACAGATGGATCTATTCTGGATAACGAGTCGCTACGGGCTGTAGTGTTCAATTTTTCATAGGTAATATGAGGCCAATTATACATTTTTGCTAATATCAACAATGATTCGTCAAACCTTTCCACCACCCCCACAAATGAATAGTATTGATCAATATTTGCCAACGCCTTCTTATAGCGTTCTTTTGGAGAGGATGTATTTAAATCCAGGCCACTGATAAAGCGTGACTGAAAGTTATCAAGAACATCAGGTCTCAGCTCAAGATACTCTTCCAAAGTGAGTTTTTCGCCATCCAATTCATTGGCCGCCACCATTCGTTGATGTTGATAGTAATTCGATATTACTCGCCGCACCGGGTCTCGAACAAAGGAAATGTATCGAGCAGGATGATTCAAACATCCGTGTAATCCAAATTGAATATGCCCAAGAATACAGCGAAATCTATCTCTCTCACTCGAATCCAGTTCTTCGAAATTCTCGACCGAACCGAAATGCCGGCTAAACGCAGGCCCGCCCATCTGCTGTAGATTCCTAATATGATATATATCTTGTTCTGCGAAATGACGCGCAACAATAAAAGAAAGGGTTACTCCAGCTGTCTTTGGGATATGCTGAAATATAAGCGTCTCGTGAGCTTCGCGCTGCTGGCCCATTAATAAATCTCTTTTCACAATTCACGATTATGTAAGATGCGCTAATAAAGCATCCCTGTTACAATCACCGTCTCATAGGTTTGCACATGGTAATTAGCTCATTGTATTGTATGTCAATGCCAATGGCGCACGCAATAAATCAATTGAATACACAATTCCAGATTAGCAGTTATTGAATATACCTTATTAACAAGCAGCTTTATAAAGATATATGAGCAAGAAGGTTAATGTTCTCGTTGAAGCAAACAAGGCGCTATCTGAGAGTCGTGATGGAACAACCAGATATGTATGCGAACTATTGTCCGCTATACAGAAACTTATTGAGAATGATGATACACAATTGAAAGTTGATGTATTTGTTCAACAAGGACTGTATTTCAAGATAATAAATCTAAGCGACCTTGCCGATAAGACAGATGAACAATTCTCACATGACAGGTTAGGCGTAAATCGTGGCATCTTGCCGCGACTCATTGAAAACACTAAAAAACACATAAAAAATCACTTTCCAGAAATATTAATTCAACACCTGAGCCATATCAGGAAAATGATCTCTAAGATCATAGTAAATCTACATCCAAGACTACAGTTTAACGAATATGATGTAGTGCATCTAACACAACCGCAATCGTACCTACACTTCGAAAACTGCGCAGCAAAGATGGTCACAACAATACAAGATCTTACCCACCTGCGATTTCCTCAATTTCACCTGAAGGAAAATATTATAAATGCAGATAGAGGCATGCAGCTTGTCATTGAGAAGAATTCTGAATTTATCGCAATATCTAATGCCACCAAACAGGATCTGTTATTTTACTACCCCATGGTCAAACAAGACCATGTTAGGGTCATCTACGATGCATGCGACACCAATAAATTTAATCCATGCAACGACCCTGACGTCCTTACGCTGGCCCGTAAAAAATACGGGGTCCCCGACACCCCTTATCTTTTATCTCTATCAACACTTGAACCACGAAAAAATCTAATTAACTCTGTTAAGGCATTTCTTCTTCTGATTAACGAGCATCCTGAATTCAACATAAATTATGTTATCGCGGGGAAGATCGGATGGATGCAGGATGAACTTCTAAATCTAACGAATAGGCACAAAGATAGGATTATTATTATCGGGTTTGTTGATGATTATGATCTGTCGGCGCTTTACTCTGCCGCTATAGCATTCAGTTACGTAAGTTTTTATGAGGGATTTGGCTTGCCTCCATTGGAAGCCATGAGCTGTGGAGTTCCAGTTATTTACGGAAATAACAGTTCTATGATTGAAGTTGTGGATAATGGCGGACTACCGGCCGATCCGAACGATATCGAAGATATTAAAGAAAAATATAGGATCATGATTTCAGACAAGGATATCCGCGCCACTCTCGCTAAGACCGCTCTAAAACGCGCGCATAAGTTTTCCTGGGAAACCACAGCCAAAGAAACGCTAGACACATACTACAATATTGCCAATTCCAACAAAGGCATTGCTCAATAAATATGTAATTCTAATTGCAAGCTGAAATACCCGGATAGAAACCACATCCAGATTAATCCAATATGTGACTAACCAAGCCATCCGCCAGCTTGGGTTCAAACCAGGTGGATTTGGGTGGCATCACCTCACCGGCATCGGCCACTGCCATCAGGGCCTCCATAGATGTCGGGTAAAGGGCGAAGGCCACGGCCATCTCACCGCTGTCCACCCTCTTCTCCAAACCTCCCAGACCGCGGATGCCTCCGACGAAGTCTATGCGTTCATCGCGGCGCGGATCGGAAATACCGAGCAGTGGTTCGATCAGCTCGTTGGCCAGCAGACTCACGTCCAGGCTGGCGACCGGATCGTTTTGAGGGATACGCGACTCATCCAGTTGCAGGCTGTACCACTTGCCGTCCAGATACATGCCGAACTCGGCGGTAGTAGTGGGCTTGAACTGTGCCCCACTCTCATTCAGGGTAAAACGCTCGGCGACCTCTGCAAGAAAGGTATCTTTGTCCATACCGTTCAGATCACGCACCACCCGGTTGTAATCCAGGATCTGCATCTGATTGTGGGGGAAAATCACACTGAGGAAATAGTTATAATCCTCGTCACCGCTGTGATTGGGATTGGCCGCCCTGCTGCTGCCCGCAACCCGTGAGGCCGCCGCCGAGCGATGGTGACCGTCCGCCACATAGAGGGCATCCATCTGATCGAACGCCTCGGTCAGTTTTGCCACCGTATCTGTATCTGACACCACCCAGACCTCATGGCGCACCCCATCTGCTGCGGTCACATCCATATCAGGGGTGGTTGCCGCAACACGGGCCAGTGTTGAATCCACCACATCATCGCTACGATAAACCAGAAACACCGGTCCGGTCTGGGCCTGCAGGGCCTCGATCTGGCGTACCCGGTCATCCTCTTTATTCGGACGGGTGAATTCGTGTTTCTTGATCCGATCCCGATCATAGGCCTCCACCGAGGCCGCCGCCACCAGTCCGGTCTGTTGATGTTCCCCCATGGTCAGACGGTAGACGTAGTAGCTTGGCTCATGGTCCTGTGCCAGGACCCCCTCTTCCCGCATCCTGGCCAGATTCTCCGCCGCCTTGGCGTACACCTCAGGGGCGTAGGGATCTGTATCTACAGGCAAATCCACCTCTGGACGGGAGATATGCAAAAAGCTCCATGGCCTGCCCTCCACCATCTCTCTGGCCTCGGCGGCACTCATCACATCATATGGAGGTGCTGCCACATCAGACTCACGGCCTGCGGTCGGACGCAACCCACGAAAGGCTTTTACTAACGACATGTCTTAATTTTCCTGAGGATTGTGTTTTTTACTATCTTGATCGAAGGTTCATGTAGGAGCCCAGTCCACCGGGCGATTCTGTAACAAAAGCCATCGCCCGCAGGAGCGGGCTCCTACAGAAAAACAACGCACATTATACGATGATTCGTTTTGTATCTCACTGCCAGAGATGGATTTTCAAGCCCCTTCCCGCAGGGCCTTAATCCTCTCATCCAGCGGTGGATGAGATAGAAACAGCCTGGAAATCCCAGCGGTCTTCCCGGAAACCCCAAAGGCCGCCAGCTGATCCGGTAGTTCCGGCTGTTCATGGGCCGACTTCAGACGCTCCAGGGCCGCAATCATACTTCCCCTTCCCGCCAGACCGGCCCCGCCGGCATCGGCACGGAACTCCCTCTGCCTGGAGAACCACATCACTATGATGCTGGCCAGAATACCCAGCACCAACTCCGCCACAATGGTGGTGATCCAGAAGGCGATCCCGTGGCCTCGTTCGTTCTTGAATACGACTCGGTCCACCGTATGACCAATGACTCGGGATAAAAATATCACAAAGGTGTTAACCACGCCCTGGATCAGGGCCAGGGTAACCATATCTCCGTTGGAGACATGTGTGATCTCGTGGGCCAGTACCGCCTCCACCTCTGCCTGATTCATATTCTGCAGCAGCCCACTACTCACTGCCACCAGTGAACTGTTGCGGCTGGCGCCGGTGGCGAATGCGTTGGGCTGGGGTGAATCGAAGATGGCCACCTCCGGCATGCCGATACCGGCCCGCTGCGCCTGGCTCTGTACTGTATCCACCAACCATCTTTCTGTGTTGTTGGATGGTTGATCTATTACCATGGCCCCGGTCATGCGCTTGGCCGACCATTTGGAGATCAACAGTGAGACAAAGGATCCACCCATGCCGAAGATCATGGCAAAGACCAGGAGGGCATTGAGATTCAGATCGACCCCCTGGGCGTCCAGATATCCCTCGAAGCCCAGCAGGCGCATGGAGATGTTGAGAACAAATATGATGGCAATGTTGGTAAGGAGAAACAGGGCGATTCTTTTCATCTTTCTAGCCTCTAAAGAAATAGGTTCAATCTCTCTCTTCAATCCATGCGGCCTGGATCGCCTCAAGCACCTTCTCGCCGCACCGTTCCGGATCACCCTCAAACCCCGGTAGCTCCAGCGCCCAGTTGCGCAGGTCCACAAAGTTGACGGTTTTAGGATCCACGTCCGGATAGGCCTCATCCAGTTCGACGGCGATATCCAGTACATCTGTCCAGTTCAGACCCATACCGATCCTCCTGTCAGTGATTTTCCGACACCAGGTTTATGGTGTATTTGGGGATCTCCACCACCAGATCTTCGTCCCCCACCCTGGCCTGACAGCTAAGCCGGGATTCAGGTTCCAGCCCCCAGGCCTTATCCAGCATATCGTCTTCCAGTTCGTCCGACTCTTCCAGTGAATCGAAGCCCTCACGGATAACGACATGGCAGGTGGTGCAGGCGCAGGACATCTCGCAGGCGTGCTCTATATTGATACCATGCTCCAGCGCCGCCTCACAGATGGTCACACCGGACTCCACCTCAATGGTCTCACCATCAGGGCAGATCTCGGCATGGGGTAGAAATTTAATCTTTGGCATCTTGTCTGTCCCAGGGTTGTTCCCTATTCAAATTCATCTACCTTATGGCCCGACATGGCCTTGGTGACACTGGCATTCATACGCCGTTCCACATAGAACTCACAGGCCTTCTCCAGGGCCTCTATCTCTTGCTTGATCTGGATATGGTCATCCGAAGTGGATATTTCAACCAGGCGCGCCAGTTGGGCCTCAATCTTTTCCAGTTCATCCTGGCTCAGCAGGGCAGCGCCATCCGCATCCAGGGCTGAACGCAGCGCCTCGATCACCCTGTCCGCCTCCACCTGCTGTTCGCGCAGGCGTCGTGCCTCCAGGTCCTTTTGCGCATAGTCGATGGAGTCACGCAGCATTCCCTCTATCTCGTTATCGGTCAGGCCGTATGACGGCTTCACCTCGATTCCGGTCTTGACCCCGCTGGACTGCTCTTCCGCCTCCACATGCAGCAGGCCGTCTGCATCCACCGAAAAGGTCACCCGGATACGGGCGGCGCCCGCCACCATGGGCGGGATACCGCGCAGTTCAAACCGTGCCAGGGAGCGGCAGTCGCTCACCAGTTCGCGCTCACCCTGTAGCACATGCACCGCCAGGGCGGTCTGGCCATCCTTGAAGGTGGTGAACTCCTGGGCCCTTGCCACCGGGATGGTGGTGTTGCGCGGGATGATCTTCTCCACCAGGCCACCCATGGTCTCTATACCCAGCGAGAGCGGATTTACGTCCAGCAGCAGCATCTCGCCGTCCGGTTTGTTCCCGGCCAGCACGTCGGCCTGGATGGCCGCACCCACCGCCACCACACGATCCGGGTCGATGCTGGTAAGCACTTCGGTTCCAAAGAACTCACCCACCATCTGCCGCACCAGGGGTACGCGGGTGGAACCACCCACCATGACCACATCTTCCACGGCATCGGCCTTGATCCCGGCATCACGCAGGGCGCGGCGGCAGGGGCCCAGGGTCTTGCGGATCAGGGGTTCTATCAGTTCGTTGAATTGCGCGCGGCTGAGACCCCCTTCCCAGAAGCTGCCGTCCTCCAGCTCCAGTTTGATCTCTGCCGTATCGGATTCGGTAAGCGCCTCTTTGGCGGCACAGGCGTCGCGCATCAGTCGCCGCAACATGGCGTGTCCCGCATCGTCCTTGATCCCGGCCTGCTGCATGATCCACTCTGCCACCAGCCGGTCCAGATCATCCCCGCCCAGCGCTGAGTCGCCACCGGTGGAGAGCACCTCAAATACACCACGGTTGAGGCGCAATATGGAGATGTCGAAGGTACCGCCTCCCAGGTCGTAGATGGCGTGGATGCCGTCGGAGCCGCTATCCAGGCCATAGGCCACGGCCGCGGCGGTTGGCTCGTTCAGCAGACGCAGCACATTCAGTCCGGCCAACCTGGCGGCATCCTTGGTGGCCTGACGCTGGGCGTCATCGAAGTAGGCCGGAACGGTTATAACCACGCCGGTCAGTTCACCGCCCAGGGTGTCTTCCGCCCGTCGTGCCAGTGTCTTCAGGATCTCGGCCGACACCTCCACTGGACTGACATCACCGGCAACGGTATGGATGCGCGGCACCGCCGTGCCATCCTGACGAAACTCGTAGGGCAGACGTTCACCCAGACCCTTGATGTCCTCTATGCCGCGCCCCAGCAGACGCTTGGCGGAAACCACGGTATTGAGCGGATCGGTGGCGGCCTCGGCCTTGGCCTCATATCCCACCACTATCCCGTCTTGCAGATAGCGCACCACCGATGGCAGGCGATGACGACCCTCGGCGTCCGGCATGGTCTCGGCCTCACCGGAGCGTACGCTGGCCACCAGGGAGTTGGTGGTGCCCAGGTCTATGCCCGCAGCCAGTCTGTGTTGATGGGGTGCGGCCGACTGGCCAGGCTCGGAAAGTTGCAGCAGTGCCATTACAAAGCGTCCTCCAGTTCGGCTTCCAGGGACTCCGCATCCCGGTGCAGCTTTTGTAGGAATTGCATCTTGAGTACCGTATCCCGCGCCTGTTCCAGATGCTCCGGCGCGGCAGAGGCGAACTGCTCTGTCAGCATCCCAATCAGCACAGCGATCTTATCATCGATATCACCGATAATCTTTGCCACCACCTCAAATGGGGCGGCCTGCCCCTTCACCTCGGACAACTGTTCGCGCAGTTCCATCTGTTCCATCAGGAACTCCATATCCTGGGTCGACTCTTTACCGTCTCCCATCTCCACTCCATGCAGCGACAGGAGATACCTGGCCCGCAACATCGGATCCTTCAGGGTCTGGAAGGCCTCGTTGATCAGGGTGGCTCCCTGCATGGAGAGACGGCGCTCCTGATCTGAAGCCGAAGCAAACCTGTCAGGATGCACCACCCGTTGCAGGTTCCGATAATTATCTGCCAACGCCGCGGCATCGACGGAATAATCCACAGGCAATCCAAACAGTTCAAAATAGTTTTTTGAGAAATCCAACATCTTGCGGTTTATACATATACAAAGAGGAAAGGAATATGACCTTCGAACTTGTCAGGCCGTTGAAATTCGCTCAGGCGAGTACGAGACAAGGCGAAATCATCCGAAAAAGCGCAGTTTACAACTAGTAAATGAGCATTTTGAGGAGGATTTCAACACCGTATCGTGCCGCATGAGTAGAATTTCAATCAAACAGTAAAGCTCTCGCCACACCCACACTGATCCTTAGTGTTGGGGTTGTTGAATTTAAACCCCTCATTCAACCCCTCTTTGCCATAATCCAGTTCAGTGCCGTCCAGATATGCGAGGCTCTTCTGGTCCACCAGGACCTTGACGCCATGATCCTCAAAGATCACATCGTCTTCATTCTGTTCATCGGCGAACTCCAGCAGATAGGCCATACCGGAACAGCCAGAGGTGCGCACACCGAGACGGATCCCCAGACCACTGCCGCGGTTCTCCAGAAAACGCTGCACATGGTTGGCGGCAGCCTCAGTCATAGTTATTGCCATAGCTCTCTTACCTCAAGACTTATTCTGTTTCTGGGTATAGTCGTTGACCGCCGCCTTGATGGCATCTTCTGCCAGGACCGAGCAATGCACCTTCACCGGCGGCAGCGCCAGTTCTTCCGCGATCTCTGAGTTCTTGATCTGCTGGGCCTCTTCCAGGGTCTTGCCCTTCACCCACTCGGTCAGCAGGCTACTGGAGGCGATGGCCGAACCGCATCCGTAGGTCTTGAACTTGGCATCCTCGATCACACCCGATTCGTTCACCTTGATCTGCAGACGCATCACGTCACCACAGGCCGGTGCCCCCACCATACCGGTGCCGACGTCTTTATCATCTTTATCCAGAGTACCCACGTTACGCGGGTTCTCATAATGGTCTAAAACCTTATCACTGTATGCCATCATCTCTCTCCTACAAAGACGCCAACCCTAATCTGTTGACACCGATAAACCTTGCCGGGTTCTTTGTTCTTACTCTCTTAATGCCCCGACCAATTGATCGATTTAAGATCAACACCATCTTGGAACATCTCCCACAATGGAGATAGTTCGCGTAGACGTGTCACCTCGTGCCTGATCTTATCGATCACCAGATCCACCTCTTCTTCGGTGGAAAACCTGCCGAAGGTGAAACGGATAGAGCTGTGGGCCAACTCATCATCCCGACCCAGGGCCCGCAACACGTAGCTCGGTTCCAGGCTGGCCGAGGTACAGGCGGAACCGGAAGATACCGCTATATCACGCAGGGCCAGGATCAGTGACTCACCCTCTACAAAATTAAAACTTACATTGAGGTTACCGGCCACCCGCTGTTCCAGATCGCCGTTCAGATACACCTCTTCCATATCCTTGATGCCGTCCCAAAGACGATTACGCAACGACAACAACTTCTCGTTCTCTGCCTGCATCTCCTCTTTGGCGATACGGAAGGCCTCGCCCATCCCAACTATCTGATGGGTCGGTAACGTACCGGAACGCATACCGCGCTCGTGGCCACCGCCGTGCATCTGCGCCTCAATCCGTACCCTGGGTTTACGCCGCACATAGAGGGCGCCGATACCCTTTGGTCCGTAGATCTTGTGGGCGGAGAAAGACATCAGGTCTACCTTCATCTCTTCCAGATCGATTGGCACCTTGCCCGCACTTTGGGCGGCATCCACATGCAGCAGCACCTTTTTGGAGCGTGTCAGCTCACCGATAGCCGCTATATCCTGCACCACACCAATCTCATTATTCACATGCATAATCGATACCAGGATGGTGTCATCCCGTATCGCCGCCTCCAGCTTGGCCAGATCTATCAGGCCGCTCGGCTCCGGATCCATATAGGTAACTTCAAAACCTTCACGTTCCAGATGGCGACAGCTATCCAGAACCGCCTTGTGCTCGGTCTTGCTGGTGATGATGTGTTTACCGTTTTTCTGATAGAAGTGAGCGACGCCCTTGATGGCAAGGTTATCGGATTCGGTGGCGCCTGAGGTCCAGATGATCTCTTTGGGGTCAGCATTTACCAGATCCGCCACATTACGTCGCGCCTCTTCAACCAGTCTCTCGGCGTCCCAGCCATACTGGTGAGAACGGGATGCCGGATTGCCAAAGGCACCATCCGGTGTAAGACACTCCATCATCCTCTGCGCAACCCTGGGATCAACCGGTGTGGTGGCCGAATAATCCATATAGATCGGTAACTTCATTAATTATTGCTCCAGAAAAATTCCTTGATTACCTATAACCCGGGACGTGAGCCGGAAACCATATTCGCCTCTGAACCCTGTTGAGGAGAATCCGCGATCATGTCCTGGCGCTCACTTATCCGCTGCACACCATTGCTCATGACCAGCTTGTGAAGTGAGATACCATCAAGATATTCATAGATGCGGGCACTGAGATCCTGCCAAAGATCATGGGTGAGACACTGCCTGTTCTCATGACAGTTGTGTGATCCCCCGCAGCCGGTAGTATCGACGCTCTCGTCCACCGCGGCAATCACCTCTGAAATGGATATATCCTTGGCATCGCGCCCCAGCATATATCCGCCTCCAGGGCCGCGCACACTGGACACCAGAGATTTTCTGCGCAGGCGGGCAAACAACTGCTCCAGATAGGAGAGCGAAATATGCTGTCTGCTGGCCACATCGGCAAGGGTGATGGGGCCAGAACCGGCATGTATGGCCAGATCCAGCATCGCTGTAACTGCGTATCGTCCCTTGGTGGTAAGCTTCACGTTGACTACTCCTTAGGGCCAAACTAATATATCTAATAATTCTAATATACTATACCAAGTAAATTAGTCAACTATTACATCCCTGCTACTTCTCGGTCGGATCTTCGCTATCCCCTTCCCTGGACTCCAGCTTGCTGAGCTCTTCTGCCGTGGAGGCTATCTCACATGAATCCAGACTGGGGAGCTCTACATCCACCTGTTCACCGCTTACCGTCTTAATGGCATTGCACATGGTCTGCATCCGCTCATCCAGCACGTGGATATGGTCTAACATGCAGTTGATGGCGTGGGCCACCGGGTCCGGGGCATCCTTGGTGGCGCCGTAGGCGTCAAACCCCATCTTATCGGCCATGGCCTTGCGTCTGGTATCGTCCACCGGTTTGCTCTGTTCCACCAGACGTCCCGGGACACCTATTACCGTAGCCCCGGCTGGTACCGGCTTGAGAACCACCGCATTGGAACCCACCCTGGCATCATCCCCCACCACGATCGGTCCCAACACCTTGGCACCCGCACCCACGATCACATTATTCCCCAGGGTCGGGTGACGTTTGCCTTTATCCCAGCTGGTGCCTCCGAGGGTGACACCATGGTACAGGGTGCAGTCATCACCGACGATTGCGGTCTCTCCGATCACCACACCCATTCCGTGGTCGATGAAAAAACGGCGCCCGATCTTGGCACCAGGGTGGATCTCGATGCCGGTTATGAGACGTGCCACATTCGACAGGATGCGGGCCAGCCAGCAAAACCCACGGCTCCACAGGGCATGGGTCATGCGGTGCATAATCACCGCGTGCAACCCCGGATAGGTGGTAATGACCTCAAAGGTGTTGCGTGCCGCTGGATCGCGCTCAAAAACGCATGCGATGTCTTCTTTGATTCTGGAAAACATATTCCTGGTCCCGGCTATTCTCTCATGCTAGAAAGACTTACTATACTACTAGATTATTACTCATCCTGACCAGTTGTCTTCTTGTGCTTTGCGCCCTGGGCCGCACTCAGGATTCCGCGCAAGATATTGATCTCGTCCCGGTCCGGTCTGGCCCGGAAGAACAGCCTGCGCAGTCGCCGCTGCAGCTTGTCTGACTGGCGTGGATCCGAGAAGCCGATATCCACCATGGCCTGCTCCAGGTGCCGGTACAAGCTCTCCAGCTCTTCCACGGTCGCCACATCCAGGCGCTCCGGTTCTCCATACTCCTGTTGCAGCGATGCCATGTGCAGTTCGTAGGAAAACACCTGCACCGCCTGGGACAGGTTCAGGGAGCTGTACGCATCGTTGGCCGGGATGTGGGCCAGCAGGTGACAGCGGTCCAGTTCTGAGTTGGACAGGCCAGAGCTCTCTCGACCGAATATGATGGCCACCTCGCCGTGCTGGGATTCGGCCATAAGTCTATTCGCACACTCTTTGGGATCCACCTGGGGCCAGTCGACGCTACGCATCCTGGCACTGGCTCCCACCACCATGCGACAACCCTGTAGCGCCTCATCCAGGCTCGCACATACCTGCGCCCTCTGCAGCAGATCATCCGCACCGGACGCCCGGTCGGTGGCCTCGGCACTGGGATAGCGCTTTGGCTGTACCAGATAGAGTTTCTCCAGGCACATATTCTTCATGGCGCGGGCGACCGCACCGATATTTCCGGGATGGGTGGTCCCGATCAAGACTATTCTGATATTGCTGAGCATGGTGGCGAAGATTACAACATCTACCCCATGAAGTCATAGCAGGTTACACATGGAAAAAGCTTTTATCCGGCCTGCGCTTGCTGTATCTTTGCCGCCCATGCATCCAATGATCAACATCGCCATCCGCGCCGCCCGCAGTGCAGGTAATATCCTGATACGCTATTTCGAGCACACCGACACCCTGACCATCACGGAGAAGAGGAAGAATGAGTTCGTCTCCGAGGTGGACAAGGCGGCGGAAGACGCCATTATCGAGGTCCTGCGCAAGGCCTATCCGGACCACTCCATCCTGGGAGAAGAGAGCGGCAGACATAAGGGCAATGATTACCAATGGGTGATAGATCCCCTGGACGGGACCACCAACTATCTGCATGGACAACCACATTTCTCTATCTCCATCGCCCTGAAACATAAGGGACAGCTTGAGCACGGTGTGATCTATGATCCCCTGCGGGAAGAGATGTTCAGCGCTACCCGCGGTTCCGGCGCCTTTATCAACGATCGCCGCATCCGCGTCACCCAGCGCAAGGGATTGGACAAGGCGTTGATCGGGACCGGATTCCCCTACAGAGATCTAAGCCAACTGGATGCCTACATGGCCATGTTCCGAGACATGATCAAAGATACCGCAGGCCTCCGTCGCCCCGGTTCCGCTGCACTGGATTTGGCCTATGTGGCGGCCGGCAGACTGGATGGCTTCTGGGAACTGGGCCTGTCTGAATGGGATTTAGCCGCCGGCGCCCTGCTGGTGAAAGAGGCAGGCGGCATAGTCACCGACATCGGTGGCGGTGATCGCTACCTGGAATCGGGCAATATTATCGCCGCCGGCGTCAAGACCCATGCCGCCATGTTGAACCTGATCAAACCGCATCTGAACGAACACCTCAGGTTCTAATCCACCTTCTTGAAATCAGATTTGCGACCTAACGCAAACCTTCAGTATTTAAAATCCTATATCATCATGGGGTTAAAGATTGACTCACTGATGCCGCTAGCAGTAGTGAAGATCAAAAACAAAGGGCAGATAATCCCATGGCGAACGAACTGACAACACCAACCGTAATAAGCGATCCAGCGCTTGAGATGATCATGCGGGATGTAATCGACTCGATGTGCGAGTTATCTCTGGCTTCCGGATTCCAGCCTACAGATGGTGGTTTTGAGATTATCGATATCTTCCCTGCCAATAAAGAAGATGCGTACACCAACAAAAATTCACAGCCAGACCTGGAAGAGAGCGAGGTTATCGAATTCCCAGATCTGCGCAGGGCTGCAGGTTAAACAGGGTCTATATAACCCGCGAGAAGTTTCTCTGTTGTGAAGCCGGCGGCAGATATCTGTCGAACTCCATACATATATTCCTGATCAGCAGTCGTCCACGCGGCATCACCCTGATCCCGGCAGCGTCCATCTCCAGCAGACCGTCCTGCTGCATGGTCCCCAATCGCTGCAACTCATCTGCGAAATAGTCTTTGAATTCGATACCCCATGCCTGGCCCACGGCCGCATAATCCAATCTGAAATGACAGATCAGACGGGTGATGACATCCCGTCGGATGATGTCATCCTGGTTCAGCTCAATACCACGGAAGATCGGCAGCCTGCCGGCGTCGATCCCCTGTGAGTATTCATCCATGGTGCGTACATTCTGGCAGTAGCTGGCGCCGACCATGCTGATGGAGGTGACGCCCATGGCCACCAGATCACAATCGGAATGGGTAGAGTAGCCCTGGAAGTTGCGATACAGGGTGCCGTCGCGCTGGGCCCGGGCCAGCTCGTCGTCCGGACGGGCGAAGTGGTCCATGCCGATAAAGACATAACCCGCGGCGGTCAGATGCTCAATGGTCATACTCAGTATGTCCAGCTTCTCCTGAGGTGACGGCAGATCCTCTTCGTTGATCCTGCGCTGAGGCATGAACATCTTGGGTAGATGGGCGTAGTTGAAGACCGAAAGCCGATCCGGACCCACCTCGATGATCCGGTCCAGGGTCTGGGCGAAGCTGTCCACCGTCTGGAAGGAGAGGCCGTAGATCAGATCGATACTGATGGAGCGAAATCCCTCATCCCGCGCAGCCCGGAGCACCGCCATGGTCTGCTCCTCGGACTGGATACGGTTGACCGCACGCTGCACCTTGGGATCGAAGTCCTGTACCCCCAGGCTCAGGCGGTTGAATCCGATCTCACGCAGCAGTGCTATGGTATCCGGTGACGCCTCGCGCGGATCCACCTCGATTGAATACTCGCCGCTGTCGTCATCCGCCAGGTTGAAGTGATCTCCGGTCACCCGCATCAGATCACGCATCTCGTCATGGCTGATGAAGGTCGGGGTACCGCCACCCCAGTGCAGCTGCTCCACCTTGCGACTGCGATCAAACAGTTCGCCCTGCATGGCGATCTCTTTATACAGACGCTGCAAGTATGGCCTGGCCTGCTCCCGGTCCTTGGTCACCACTTTGTTGCAGGCACAGTAGAAACAGACCGTGTCGCAAAACGGGATATGGAAATAGATGGAGAGCGGATTACCTTCGGCATTGGTCCTGGCGGCCACCTCACGATACTGCTGCTCGCCGAATCCTTCATGGAATTGTGGCGCAGTCGGATAGGAGGTGTAGCGCGGACCCGCGTAGTCGTACTTCTCAATAAGCCCTTGATCAAAAACCAGCGTCTGATCCATGCAATACCCCTAACTCGCTATGTCTGCACAAAAAATCGATTTGTATTCTACCAGCTGATCTGCCGTCAGCATGAACACCCCTTCCCCACCACGCTCGAACTCCAGCCAGAGAAACGGCACCTGAGGGAAACGCTCCTGCAACGCATCCGCACTCAGCCCAACCTCGGCCACCATGATACCATCTGGCTGCAGATAGCTGGAGGCCTGTTGCAGTATTGGGATGACAACATCCAGTCCGGCATCACCCGCCTCAAGACCCAGCGCCGGCTCATTACGATACTCCTGCGGCAGTTCCTGCATCTCGGAACGGCTTACATAGGGTGGATTGCTGACGATGATGTCGTATGTTTTATCATCCAGTGACGAGAACAGGTCTGACTGAATTGCGGTAACACGATCCTGCAACCCATGCTGACTGATGTTCTTCTCCGCCACCCGGATGGCCTCAGGTGAAATATCCACCAGATCGATCTCGGCCTGCGGAAAACTATAGGCACAGGCGATACCGATACAGCCACTGCCGGTACACATATCCAGCACCCTGACCACACGATCCGGGTCGATCCAGGGCTGGAAGCCATTCTCGATCAGCTCAGCGATGGGAGAACGCGGCACCAGCACGTTCTCATCGACATAAAAGGGTAGCCCGGCGAAGATCGCCTTGTTAGTCAGATACGCGGCCGGAAACCTCTCTTCCACGCGCCGCTGGAACAGCTTCAGGATACGCTTCTTTTCTTCTGTGGTAACTCTGCTCTGCAGATATGCAGGAGGAAGATCGTGCGACAGATTCAAGGCGTGCAGCACCAGGGCGGCAGACTCATCCAGGGCATTGTCCGTTCCGTGGCCAAAAAAAAGACCCTCGGCAGTGAAGCGGCTGGCGCCCCATCGGATGTAATCCAGTATGGTCTCCAGCGACTCGCTATCCCAGTTCATGGATCGACTGTGATATCTGCGTCAGGGTCTTTTCGTTTCTATCAAGCGGCTGCAGTCTTACCGGCCCTGGCGGCAAAACATCCACCCTCAGCCTTGTTACAACCTCCGACTTCCATACCACCGCGACGAACCAGATTTTCCAGGGAGATGCCGCTTAGAAATTCATGTATCTCTTTGCTCAGCTCATCCCATAGATTGTGGGTAAGACAGATCTCACCGTCATGACAATCACGCTTACCGCTGCATCTGGTGAACTCTACCCACTCGTCTACCGCACAGACAATATCGGCAATGGTGATTTCACCGGCAGGCTTGCCCAGATAGTAACCACCGCCAGGTCCACGTACGCCCTTGACCAGGCCTTTGGCCCGCAGACCGGCAAACAGCTGTTCCAGATAAGAGAGGGAAATGCCCTGTGTCTCGGATATCTCCGCCAGGGTTACCGCTTTATCGCCACCGTGCAGAGTCAGATCAAGCATTGCTGTAACTGCATACCGACCTTTTGTTGAAAGTCTCATATATATACCTACCAAACTAAAAATGTGAAAATATTTCCTACTGTTTTGCTATGTATTAAACCTAGCATTTCCCATGGAAAACTTCCAATTATTATTCCATATAATGGTAATGTTTTTTTGACATTACGCATAAAATAACACCGCCACACACATCACGGCAAGTGCTTTTAATTCATTGAAAATACAGCTTATTTGACCGATCAATGGTCACGATCAGTGGCCAAGCAGGCTCACCCTTCCCCAGATTCCTCTCCTTCAGCGATCTGCCGGTGCACCTCGGCCATATCAAGCTCAGAGGCGCGCTCGATCAGCTCCTTCAATCCCGACTCCGGCAAGGCTCCAGGCTGGCTGAAAATTATCACTTTTTCCCTGAAAATCATGAGAGTAGGTATGGATCTGATCTGGAAATGTGCTGCTATACCCTGCTGCTGCTCGGTGTTGACCTTGGCAAACACTATGTCCTCATGCTCATCAGATACCTTCTCGAAGGTCGGCGCAAATGAACGACATGGCCCACACCAAGGTGCCCAGTAATCCACTATTACGAAGTCATTCTTGGTTACTACATCTTCAAAATTCTCTTCAGTGAGTTCTACTACTGCCACGGCATGCTCCATGTTTGGATAAAATAAAGGGTGGGATTCTAACAGAGTTTGTGCAGTAATTAACACTCCCCGATGGACTAAACCTCCAAACCACCCCCTATTGATTTGAAATTAGGAAGGGGTTTCCCCCTTCCCAACTATGGGCCTTAACCCAGTGCGGCAAAGATGGCGTCGCGGATATCCTGAACCCCACCAACACCGGCGATCTTGTGATACTTCGGCGCACCCTGTTCACCACTGTCCGCCCATTTGGAATAGAAGGTTATCAGCGGCTCGGTCTGATCGTGATACACCTTAAGGCGTGCCTTCACCGTCTCCTCCTGATCATCATCACGCTGGATCAGATCCTCTCCTGTCTCATCGTCCTTGCCCTCTACCTTGGGTGGATTGAAGATGGCGTGATAGGTGCGTCCTGATGCCAGATGGACCCGGCGCCCGGACATGCGCTTGATGATCTCCTCATCCGGCACATCGATCTCAACCACGGCATCGATATCGACACCGGCCTGTTTCAATGCCTCGGCCTGCGGGATGGTACGGGGGAAACCATCGAACAGAAAACCGTTGGCACAATCTGCCTCGGTTATGCGCTCCTTAACCATGCCCATGATGATCTCATCCGAGACCAGACCACCCTCATCCATGATCTTCTTGGCGGCCACACCCAGTTCACTTCCGGACTTTACGTGGGCACGCAGCATATCGCCGGTGGAGATCTGTGGAATGTTGTACTTCTCTTTGATGTAGTTAGCCTGCGTACCCTTCCCGGCACCAGGTCCACCTAACAGTATTACTCTCATTTTGGCGATTCCTCTTGGTTATAAATTCGACATCAAAACAGATGATCGCTCGAGTCTGCCACACCATTAATCCCCAGACCAACTAAGCTTATCGATACGTTTATTTATACAATCTATTGCTTTTTCTGGATAATGGGCGGGTTGATCCTGGAAAGGATGCACCCGAGCGGTAAATGACTGAAACATACATAAATCTTATCGTGGCCCTGCCTGCCGAGGCCAAACCAATCAACCAGCATCTGGGTCTGGTCAGGGATAATCGCCATATCCAGTATCCGCTATATCGAAAGGGAGATATCTCCCTGGTCATCTCCGGATATGGGGCACAAAACTCAGCCATGGCCACCACTTGGCTGCACCAGACAAACGAGTTCAGACCGGACGCCATCTGGATCAACGTCGGCATCGCCGGCCACCCCAGTCATGCCGTTGGAACATCCCTTCTGGCCAATGAGATAGTAGATACAACTACTGGTAATATCTGGGTTCTGGAGGTCGATGACATGACAAACCTCCAATCCGAAAGGATCTTTACCCTGGACCAACCTGATACCGGTTATAGCCGGGATGGGATGATAGACATGGAGGCTGCGGGCTTTTATCGTTCTGCCCTGGAATGCACAACATCTGATAGAATCCACTGCCTCAAGGTGATATCGGATAATAGAGACAACCCGACCAACAACCTAAACGGTAGATTGGTATCGCAGCTGATTCGGGAGAACCTGGGAATTTTGGATAAGCTAATCGGAATGGAGAATAGCCGATGACGGCAAACAGCAGGACCATCCTGGTAACCGGGGCCAGCCGCGGTATTGGCAAGGCCATAAGCGACAGGTTATTGCGTGAGTCATATCGTGTCATCGGTCTGAGCAGAGAACCGAACGCCGACCATCATGGAAACTTCACGCCGATTGCCATGGACCTGTCGCAACTGGACAGACTTCCAGAACAAATTAGCAAGGTGCGTAAGGATCATCCGGAAGTAGACGGCATAATCTGCAATGCCGGATATGGCCATTTCGGATCACTGGAGGAGTTCTCGCCCCCACAGATCCGGCAGCTGATCGACCTGAATCTCACCAGCCAGCTCCTGCTCATCCGGGAGTTCCTGCCCCATCTCAAGACCATAGGCCATGGCGACATCGTTCTGATGGGCTCAGAGGCCGGGCTCTCCGGCGGCAAGAAGGGGGCGGTCTACTCCGCCACCAAGTTCGCCCTGCGTGGAGTGGCCCAGGCCCTACGCCAGGAGTGCGCCAGCAACGGCGTGCGCGTAGGTATCATCAACCCAGGTATGGTGGATACCGATTTCTTCTCCAATACCTGGTTCAATCCGGGGGCGGAACCGGACATGCACCTGGAGGCGGAGGATGTGGCAGAAGCCGCATGGCTGATGCTATCGGCCAGACCGGGTGCGGCCATCGACGAGATCAACCTGTCGCCGCAAAAGAGGGTGATCGAGTTTAATGACGGCGGCTAATCTGCCAGTTCCAAGACCACAATCTCATCCCCATCCATCTGCCAGCGCAGGTCAAAGTCGTACAGACGAAAGCCGTAGACCCGGCCATCTTCTTCTGCGTATGCAGGGCGTGGGTCCAGTTCCAAAACCCTGGTTATCAGTCTCCGCAGATCAGCGCCATCTTCTCTGGATGCTATTTGCGATTCGGCCTGCTCGGAAAAGCGCACCGCAAGCTTGGCGTCCGGCGGTGTTGGCGCGAATCCGGATCTGGCGTCGGGGATGCTCTCCGAATAGGGGAGGTAGGGCTTGATATCCAACACCGGCGTCCCATCCATCAGATCGACACCGGACAGTTCCAGCACTACCCGATCACCTTGGGTAACCACTCGCTCCAATTGGACCACTGAGAGACCGATCGGGTTGGGCCGGAACGGGGCGCGACTGGCGAACACCCCCACACTGCGATTACCCCCCAGTCGCGGCGGACGCACCCGGGGCTGCCACTGTTCGCGCTGGGCCTGATGAAACACAAACTGCAGCCAGATGTGGGAGTAACCATCCAGCTCCGCCACCGCATCCGGGTTATTATAAGGCGCAACAAGTTCCAGACTGGCCTTTATCTCCGGCACCAGACCGGACTGGCGCGGGATACCGAACTTCTGTTTAAAAGGTGAGTGGATAAAGCCTATGGCTTCGAAGGTAAAGTTCATCTGATTGGACCTGGTAAATTCAGCACTGTATTCTTACTGGATTCTACCTGAAATCAAACCGCTTTAGATGGGACATAGATTAACATGTTGCAATACGATGTAATTGTGGTCACTCCACTGCAGGTTAATTGTTCACTGGTCTGGTGCGATGAGACCAAAAAGGCCGCAGTGATCGACCCGGGCGATGAGGCGGAGAGAATAGTCGCCTGGACAAAAGAGAAGGGAGTGGAGCCGAAGCGCATCCTGATCACCCATACCCACTTCGATCACGTGGGCGCCGCTGCCGACCTGGCCGAGCTGCTCAACATCCCGATTGAGGGATCACACCCGGATGACGAATTCCTGGTGGAGGCCTTACCCCATCAAGGGGCCATGTTCGGTTATCCGGACGTACGCCCCTACACCCCGAACAGATATCTTGGACCGGATGACAAGATACAAATCGGCAATATCACATTGGATGTGCATCACTGCCCCGGCCACACCCCGGGCCATATCACCTTCTCCAATCTGGAGGCCAAGATCGCATTCGTGGGTGATGTGTTATTCAAAGGCTCGGTAGGCCGCAGCGATTTTGCCAGAGGCGACCACAATGCACTGATCAGGTCTATTAAAGAACAGCTGCTACCGCTGGGAAATGATGTCGTCTTCGTCCCGGGGCATGGACCCTCATCGACCTTTGGGGAAGAGCGGCTGACTAATCCGTTTTTGTTGCAGTAAGAGAGAAGCCTGCTTTCCAGACTATTCAAGAAATTTCAATCGAGTCTGGCCCACTGCTGTCCCATAAACACGGATTAAAAAAGGCTTAAATCTCAACAAGTTGTTACAATGAATGTGCAACCAAACACAGTAATAACGGGGAAAATTAGGCCTTGGCACATCATAATACGGTTTTTGCTCAATTACTAAAATTTGTATCGAGACATGAATTTGAGGCACTTGCAAAAAGGTATCATGTGGGCAGGAAATTACGGAAAACCAGCCGGTGGTTCCAGTTTGTATCCTTGTGTTTTGGACAGCTAGCTGGTCGCCATAGTCTGAGGGACATCGAGTCGAACATGAATGCGCACAAGAATCGACTCTATCACCTTGGAGCAAAGCCAATTGCCAAATCTAGCTTGGCTCGATTGAATGAAAACCAACCTACTGAGCTTTATGAAGAGTTGTTTGCGAAGCTTTATGCCAAGTGTCAGAATCTAGCGCCTAACCACCGATTTAGATTTAGGAACAAGTTCTATTCATTGGATGCTTCCCTGATCGACCTGTCACTCAAAATCTTCCCATGGGCGCATTACGCGCTTGGGAAGTCGGCGATGAAACTCCACCTAAGCTTGGATCATAATGGTTGTATCCCGCATTTTGCAGCTATCACAGAGGGAAAAGTATCCGATATTGAGATTGGAAGAACGCTCCAATACAGCAAAGGAAGTATTGTGGTGTTTGATAAAGGCTATACCGATTACAAATGGTTTAAGGCGCAGAATGATAAGGGTGTTTTCTTTGTGACTCGTGTTCGCAAAAATGCGATATGGAGGATAGAAGAACGGCACGCCATCGATAAATCAAAGGGACTTACGTCAGATCAGACAATCACTTTGACCGGCATCAAACCCCAAAAGCTTGGATTGCCAAAGCTACGGCGAATTGGTTATCGAGATGCGGAAACAGGGAAGCATTATGAATTTCTAACTAATAACTTCAGCTTGAGTGCGCAGACGATTGCCGAGATTTATAAAGAGCGCTGGCAAGTCGAATTGTTCTTCAAATGGATAAAGCAGAATCTAAAGATCAAGGCCTTTATCGGCAATAGCAAGAATGCAATCCTCACTCAAATATGGATAGCACTCTGCACCTATTTATTGCTGGCTTACCTGAAGTTTAGTGCCAAGCTTGGATGGTCGTTACAAAGTATGGTTCGGCTATTACAGTTGAATTTGTTTCTGCGGAGAGATCTTATGTCCTTGCTTCGAGGCGATCCGATAGAACCAAATCCTTTGGAAAGCAGGCAGCTGTGCTTAGTATAAAAGTTTATGGGACAGCAGTGAGTCTGGCCCTATTGATCCTGGCGAGTTCGTCCGAAAAGAGCGCACCCATCAGACCTGAATCCTGCAACCGGTAACAGCCCCAGTAGACCTCCTGCATGCGGGCGTCGAATGCCGGCAGCACCGATGTATGTCCAGACTGGCGAAAATAACCCTGGGCCAGGGCGGCCAGGGTGGATACCCGCACCACCGGCAGATCCGCCCCCAGGGCAACACCCTGGGCCACGCCTGCTGCTATGCGCACCCCGGTAAAGGAACCTGGACCACAACCAAACGCCAGGCCGTCCAGCCGGGCCGGACTCAGATCGGCCTCTTGCAGCAGAGAATTCAGCATGGACATAATCAGCTCGCTATGTTTGCGTGGCTGCACCTCATAGCGTAGCGAGATCTCCCCGTCAATAAGGAGGGCGGCGGAACAGGCCTCGGCGGCGGTTTCTATGGCTAGGAGTTTCATGGGTGGGGATTATATATGGGTAACGAGTTTTGAGGCCAATCTTCTGCCCCCTCTCCCCAATGGTGTGAGGGGGATTTCCTGCAAACCACACCATCGTCATCCCCGCGCAGGCGGGGATCCAGGTGCTTTTTAGATAGATCGGTAATAAGTTTCGTAGCCATTAACCATTAGTACACATCTATATTTACGAGCAAAGGCTACGAGGTACTTTCTCTTGCTTGTCCAAGAGAAAGTACCCAAAGAGAATGACACTCCACGACTTGCCCTTCGGGTCCCCTCCGTTCCTCACCGCTCCAGGGGCTCCAGCGAAGGGATATCCCTATCCCTCGCTGGAGGCGCCGCTTCCCTGCGGCGCCCCTACGGGCCTGATCCTGTTTCGGTTCCGGTACTCGGCTGCGTCGGAGGAGGTTTATGGGTGGTAGTTTTTAAAGCATAAGCTGTACAATAATTGCAGCTCATAATATTTCGGGAATGTTACGTGTTAGATCATACTTTCGAACATTTAATTAGCTTTATAACAGCTCGGATTAGCGTTACGAAACCCGATGGTAGTGGTGTATCAATTGGCACAGGCTTTATTTATACAGCACCGCTGAATGATGGGACAAATAGAGCAATAGTGTTGTTAATATCAAACAAGCATGTATTTGCAGATCCAACTGGCACACTTCAGATAATCATGAACAAAAAGAAAGATGACGGCGAACCTGATTTTGGAAACATTCACGAATTTACTCAGAAAAATTTTAGTCATGCTTACTTTCCACATCCAGAAGATGACGTTGATTTAGCATGTATAAATGTAACTGAGTTCGCTCACCAGAATGTTTTTTTAAGAATTTGGATAGCAAGTTTTTAGAACCGTACAATGAGAAGCAAGTTGCCCCTGGTGTTGATGTGATATTTGTTGGATATCCTGAAAATAGATTCGACGTAGCAAATAACTTACCTATCATTCGAAAAGGAAGCATAGCATCTTTGCCGTCAATCGATTTCAATGGCAGGCCGCATATTATTATTGATGCGCAAGTGTTTCAGGGATCAAGCGGTAGTCCAGTCTTTGTTGCATCTGATGGGAGATATACATTATTAGGTGTTGTATCAGAAACAATGATCAGGCATTCCCAATTACAAACATTACCAACCAATCACATAGGGCTAGGAGTACAACAGATATTGGGACTTGGTCTTGTTATAAAGCGAGAAAAAGTAGAGGAGCTTATTTCATATACTGTTGATCAATTTGTAGCACGAGAAACAGCAACTGCCTTGCTAAGAAAAATAAACGATCAAAAAGATCAGTCTTGATTGAAATATCAATCTCATCCACCTAAATCGAAAGGGTCAGACTCGATTGAAATATTAATCACACCAACCAATTACCCGCGTGTTACATCGAGCATCGCAGGCGTAAGCGGGAATAGTCCGCAGGGGACCGACAGGGATGTCGGTCCTCTTCCGCTGGATAGGGATATTCCGTCGGAAGAGCCACGCTGGAGACGCGAAGCGCAGGGTACCCGAAGGGTGTAACACCCGGGCGCGTTTTTCTTTCGTCCCTTTCTTTTACGCGTATAAAAATCCGCCGGGAGCGGATTTTCACGCAAGCCCCGAAGGGGTGAGGCGCAGGGATGCGCCGAATAAAAGAAAGGGACTCGCAGCTAACGCTTAGATGTATAAGAAAGGCTTCGATATGGGAAAGCTGCGAAACTGATTACCGATCTCTAACTATGATTCTGTTTATCGCCCAGAGGACTGGGCTCCTACTGGATCCCCGCCTGCGCGGGGATGACGATGTGCTTGTTTATGAGAGAGGAAGCTCAATCCTCAACAGCAAAAAACTCCCGCACATCCCCCAACTCTCTAGTCCGGGCCATAGCCGGCATACTGTTGAGAAAGGTGTGACCATACCCCTTGGAGAGCAGACGTGGATCACATATCACCAACACCCCGCGATCGGTCTCGTCCCGGATCAGCCGGCCTGCACCCTGCTTCAGGGCAATGGCCGCCTGGGGGACCTGAAACTCCATAAAGGGGTTGCCGCCGCGCTTTTTCAGGGCGTCGATCCGAGCCTGCAGCACCGGATCTCCAGGTGATGCGAAGGGCAGCTTGTCAATAACCACGCAGGAGAGGGCCTCTCCGCGCACGTCCACTCCCTCCCAGAAGCTGGCCGTGCCCAGCAGCACGGCATTGCCAAGATCGCGAAACCTCTCCAGCAATTCGGTCTTGGGGGCGCTGCCCTGCACCAGCAATGGGAACTCCACCCTGTCCTCCAGGGCCTCGGCCGCCAGACGCAGGGCCCTATGACTGGTAAACAACAGGAAGGCGCGGCCGGCGCTGGCCTCCACCACCGGTACTATGATCTCCAGCACGGCATCCAGATACTCCGGGCTGCGCGGTTCCGGCATATTGCGCGGTACGAACCAGAGGGCCTGATTGGGATAATCGAAGGGACTGTCCAGGCGCAGGGTATCGGCCTCATGCACGCCCAGGCGCTCCTGAAAATGGCGAAAGCTCTCTCCCACCGCCAGGGTGGCCGAGGTAAAGATCCAGCTGCCGGAGCGCTGCTGCATCTGGGATTGGAACATCTCCGACACATCCAGTTGGGTGCGGTTCAGATTAAAGCTCTGGCTATAGGTCTCGAACCAGCGGATGCTGTTGTCATCATCCTGGTCAAACAGCTGATCCAGTTTGGACAGTATCTGCTCGCAGCGATCGTGGCAGCTCTCCAGTCCCTTGCCCCGCTCCCTGATCCCGGCCAACAGCTCTTTCAGCCCCAGCAGCTCATTCTGCATCAGATCCAGGGCGTTGGTAATGCGCTCATCACCGCTGATATCAGACCATGGGGCGCGTCTCAGATCCAGACCGAACACCAGACGCAGATCCCGCACCGCCTTGCTCAGGGCCGAGACCTGGGCCGGGATCTCCGGTATATCTCCGGCCTCGCGCAGATATTCGGTCTCGCTGTCCCGAGCCAGTTCCAATAGCTGTCTGCCGGTTATGCTGACGCCAAAGAAATTGCTGGCGGTCTCCGGGAGTTGGTGCGCCTCATCCACGATGAAGCAATCCGCCTCCGGCAAAAGTTCACCGAACCCCTCCTCCTTCAGGGCGAAGTCAGCGCACAACAGGTGGTGATTCACCACCACCAGGTCCGCCTCCTGGGCGCTGCGCCTGGCCTCCACCAGATGACAGGTACTGTAGGATGGACACTCCGCTCCCAGACAGTTGTCCACAGTAGAGGTGATAACCGGCCAGATGCCGGAATCCTCCGGGATATCGGACAGTTCAGCGATATCACCGATCCTGGTCTTACCTGACCACTCCCGCACCTGCATCAGATGATCCACCAGTTCCCGGGAACGCAGACGTCCATCCTGCACGGCATTCTCCATGCGGTGGATACAGAGATAGTTGGAACGTCCCTTGAGCAGTGCGACCCTGGCCGGAACCGCCAGGGTGTCTTTGATCAGGGGGAGATCGCGATGATAGAGCTGGTCCTGCAGATTCTTGGTGCCAGTGGACACTATCACCTTCAGCCCCGACAGGAGTGCCGGCACCAGATAGGCGAAGGTCTTGCCGGTACCGGTACCGGCCTCGGTGATCAGGACACCGCTGTTGGCCATGACCTGCTCCACCTTAAGGGCCATCTCCAACTGCTGGGGACGATAAGAGAATGCTTCGATATGCCGGGACAGGAGTCCATCAGGCCCCAGGACTTCAGACAGATCACTCATGGAAACTATGCTTGATTGTCCCACACCTCGGATTCGAGACCATCATCTCGGGTCCAGGCCAGTCGTCCTATGATCTTGAATCGGGATACAGATAAGACCCCGCGCTTGGCGCGGCTACTGCTGGATTTATCCGCATACTCCAGCAGGTCGTCACGATCCACCTCATAGATCTCGAACGGCTCATACTCCTCATCCATCAGGACCAACACCACTGAATCCCAATCCTGATCGATCTTGATCTGACCTATGCGCTGATTACCCACATTGTCATCGAAGATGGTGCGGCTCTTGATCTGGATACGTTTATTATCCCGTTCCGGGTCCACGGCATCATGTCCGCCCGCATCCGCTCCCACCGGGACCAGACGCAACAGACGCATGGCATCATGCAGGGCAATCTCATTACTCACCCCAGGGAGGGGTTTCCCCATGGTTCGACGATAATCTGCCGCTAGCTGCCGTGCCTGGCTTATCAATTTTTCTTCAGCATAGATGTTCAAGACATCAAACCTTTCCGTTATGTGGGATCGTAATGAAAAGATTGTATATGAATTTATACTAAAAAACGCTGCTTTGAGAAGTCAGGGATAGACAGTCATTTTCCCTGACTAAAACAGCTAAATAGGAGTTTACGGCAAAAGACAACGTAAACACGCACGTCTATATCACATCATCCCTATTATTTGCCTAATATTCGCATAAAGTGGTAAATGCCATAGCTCTAATCGACGTTATTAAGCGTATCGTGGAGTTATTGATAGCTGATGTCCGTAGCCTTGTACTCTGCCCT
>JBNKIR010000019.1:0-60149 GCA_050290785.1 Sedimenticolaceae bacterium
CGCATTGCAACCGCCAGATATTTACCGTCATTCTGAACCTGGCTAAGTTCGCTTTGATTGGTGAATGATCTGCTATAGAGCGTTGTTGTTCCGTTCTCAATGAAGAATGTAACTTTAGATAGCTGACGGTTATCTACCACCCTTGCCGCCATGGTAAATGGTTCACCTTCTACCAGACGCGACCCTGCAGCCGGCGTGCGTATTGTTATCTCAGGAGGCGCATCGTCAATCAGCTTATAGCGCCACTCAGAAACCCCTTCTCCACCATATACATCGAAGATATGGGCCTCAATCAACAACTCTTCCCCGCTTGCCGGGACATTTAATGTAAAGCTACCTTCACGAGTCTGTAACGAATTCGCGGCGCCTTGGGAGGTAAAGGTACTATCCAATATAACAGAACCATTCGCGATCAGGCGGATGCGCTCAAGCTGGGAATCATCAAAGGCCCTCCATTGAGCTGAAACTTTGGTTCCATGATATAAATTACTGCCCTGCACCGGTTTGATCATCCCGAATTGTGGCGGTGTGGTGTCGGGTACAACCGGAAGCACGATCTCAAATACGTCGCCCTTATCGCTGGAGCGCTGGCCTCGATTATCCACCGCCTCGATAACCGCCTTGATCTGGTGCGCTGTATTGCTGAGCTGAAAACCGTTTAACGCGAGGGTGAATTTATGTTGTACATTTTCACCAGGCGTCAGGCCGCTGCCTGCGTCTATATGTTGTTGAGAGAAAGATTGACTCGAACCATCCAAAAAGTACTGCACCGTTAGACCTGATACCGCGCGGTCATCCTTGGCCTGGACATTCAGAACTATATCGTCACGCGGAAAATACTGCTCCTGCTCTCTTCTTGCTTCGACTATGTGGGGGATTTGATCCTCCATAACGGCAATAGTCAGCGTTACAGTTGATTGATTACCGGTCTTATCAATGGCTGTGGCCTCGATTGGATAGCGGTCATAGACCACATTTCCCGCATGCATAAAACCTGGCACTTTAACCAGCTTCAGTGCTGAATAGGCATGCAGTGCCCCTGGAATCTGCTGTGGAGCAAAATCATCTCCTTGCAGCACATCATTCAAATCTCCGGTTAAAAGATAGCCAGAACCATCCCTCTTGATTCCTTTCAGAATCAACCGATTTACCTGAACATTGTCATATCCTGCGATCTTTAAGACGACATTACTATCTTCCACGACTTCTGCCAGATCATCTCCACCTTCGGTCGCGCTAACTGGCGGTGAAACAAGATTGATTACCGGCTTCTCTTCATCTCTTCCTAAAGTAACCTCAATGTTCCCGCTAGTTGCCAGCTGATCTTTGGAATCAACTGCATCTGCACGCAACACCAGCACCTGTTCAGTTTGAATCTCATCAGGAGTTTCATAGATCACCGAATATGGTGCGTGCACATCCGAACCTACCAATCGGTCATTGACATAAAAATCAACACGCTTGATGGCAACATCATCTGCAGCATCTGCTCTTAGATCGAGTGGTAATCCGGAAACCACATGGGCTCCTGCTACTGGGTGACTTAACGAAACAGTCGGCGGCTGATCGCCCCTTACCGGAACACGCACTATTGGGCTCTGCGCGATTTCTTCGGCTTTATCAATCACTCGCAATTGCAGGCGTAGAGCGGTACCTATCAGCTCTTCTGATATTGGCAGGTTAAAGCTATGATTAGCACTCTGCACATCATTTGCATCATAAAACTTGTTGTCATCGTCAGTGTAGAGATGCGCATCAAAAAGCTTATCATTCAGCCATAACTCAATTCGAGTACCCTGCGCCAAGGTATCATCGCTTACTTCCGCCACAACCTTCAGCGTTTGACCAACACTGATACTCGCACCCACCACAGGCTCTAGCATTCGTACTGCTGGTGGCTGATTCTTAATCAGACGCACCAACCTGCTGGTAGTCTGTTTCGAATGATTACCGCTGCTAATATGAATGGCGCCGTATACCGCTCTGGATGTCTCATCGGTCGAAGGACTTTCCACAGTGTAATCAAGGCGCCATACCTCGAAATATACCTTTTCCGTGCCTCCGTCCGGTGCAGGTCTTTCGCGCTCTTCAATACGCGGATAACGGCTTGTACCGATCAAGCTGCCGTCAAGGTAGAAATCCACATAGGTGATGAAATCATATCCCTCAATCGGATCAATCTCCCGAGCCAACTGAAAACGCATGATGCTGCCACCAACCACGCGTTGCAACTCTCTTGGCGACTCCCACTCAAGATCAGGAATTGTTATCTTTCGCTTGGCCGTGATTTTGACCGTCTTTTCATCAGACATGGTCGTTTGTCCGGCGCTATCCATAACTATGGCCGTAAACGATAACGAACGGTTGCTGAACTCCTCCCCTAATGGCAGCGATATCTCATAGGGTTCAGTAGTACGAATTCCTATTGGAGCTCCATCCATAAGAAATCTGACTTCTTTAACAGCAACGTCATCCGAGACCTTTGCCTTCAGCACCAATTCACTGCCCACCTCTAAACTGGAAGGAGGCGAAAATTCCAGTTCAGGAAGAGCATCAATGGACCTCACAGGGACATCCGCTTTTACGGACGGCTGATTTTTCAGTTGGACTGTTAGTAGCAGTGGAGCCGTTTCTGGAATCACCGCACGTGCCAATAACCGACCCTTTGCGTCCAGCTCTAACAAACCTGTCGTTCCTGGACCTAGTGCATATTGAAGCCCGAACTGCTCACTTATCTCGGTTTTAGATCCGTCATCAAACACGGCCACAACATTTGGCAGATCAGCCCAACCGTTAAGATGGTCAACGACAAACTGGCCATGTTGATCGAGTGACTGCATCTCCAGCGAGACCAACGTCTTGGAAAGATCGACTTCAACAGGGATTTCGACAGGGTCGAGTCCAGGGTATGTTACGGTAATTGATACCGGCTCACCGCCTGTCTCTTGCAATGGATAAACGATTCCGCCTGATGTAACTGCAATCAGATCAGGCCTGCTTGACGAATAGGTTACGTCTGTCCCCATTCCAGGTAACGCTGTAGGCCCTCTAAATTGAAAATCCACAGTCGGTATAACTGCGACGGTCTCTAGCAAATTGGTAAAAATGATGTTTGCAGGGCTGGCAGCAAGAGCACTGGCCTCCTCCACCACGTCTGTTCCGGTAAAGGCAATAGTTGAGAAACCTCCCTGATTACCAGATGCATCCACAGCCGCAACATCAAGCAATACCACGCCGTCGTGCGCTATCTCAGCCGGAGTCAGCGTTTCTGTAACTGGGAGTGATATTGCAAATGATTGCTGGGCCTCACGTTCCGGATATACCCTTGCCGCTTCACCACTTGAAGCAAAAGCACTTTCCTTGGCTTTATCGACTACGCCACCCGCCGCCCGCAGATCTGATGCACGAATACCGGTTGCGGAAAAACTCAGATAGCTGAGATCTGTATCCTCGTCCACATCAACAGTAATCACCAGATACTGCTGATCATTTACCATACTTAGCGCAACATTGTTTAGGGATATTTTTGGTTGAACGGATTCTACCTGGAAGACCTCCGCATGCACCTGGTTGCTGCCATCACGAAAGTTCAGTGTTGCCTGTGGTTGAAGCAGACCAGGACCCTCTGCCTCAAACCCGACCTGGCAGCCAAGAGGAGTGTTGTAGTTACGGGTGGTTTCTTCTACGGAAAATTCGTTCTGATATGAGCCGGCAACCACAGACACAGATGCGACATCGCTGCAATCCGCTATTGCCACGACATAGCTAATCCGGCTATCGCTAGATGCAATATTGCCGCCCGAGCGAATATCCACATCTACGTCAGCAATCGCTCCGGTGCAAATAAGGAAGGCCGATGCGGCAAATAACCGTATCGCACTTCTGACGCCCCTTCTCAACAGAACATCCTTATAATTATCCTTGTCTTACTATTATTAGTATTTTTTTACACGCCAACCATCACATACCCTCAATGCAATATTTCAATGCTGGCGCAGATCCTGCCGCAGACTCAAGGGAGATCCAATACACAATATAAATCAAAATGGACGCGGCTAAGCCCTAACTATCGCATACCCTTGTGCTAAACATACCAAATATTATTTGGCAGGCAAAGTAGCATACAAGCAGTATCAATAAAAATTTCTATAAATATCTGGAAAGGTATGAGCAATCAAAAAGATTATGCAATAAAGCAGTTTCTTTAAAAAACAGCAAATTACCGTTTTCTCTTTCTATTTTGGTTTAGCAATCATTGCTAACACCTTATGAGTGATTAATAGTATATTTCGCTAATGTCGACCGTACTTCTAACCTGGGAACTGGGCGGGAATGCTGGCCATGTACATCCATTGAGGATCATAGCCAGCGAATTTAAAGCCCGTGGCCACAAAACCCTTGTGGCGGTAAAGGACGTATCCGCCGCTGAACAACACCTGGCCAGTGCAGGCGTCGAATTCATCCAAGCCCCTATATGGCATGGACGCATCAAGCCAGATACACCACCTGCAGTTAACTATGCCGAGCTACTGATGCGGGTAGGATATCTAGATAAAGATCAAGTAGCCGGCCAACTCCTCTCCTGGCTACACCTAATGGAGTGGGTGAAGCCTGACCTGGTTCTGGCTGATCATTCCCCTGGTGTTTTGCTCGCTGCACAGATAGCAGACATCTCGGCGATAGATGCCGGGTCAGGGTTTTTCTCACCGCCAGTTGTGACTCTGATGCCAAGCATTCTGCCACAAGTTCAGGTCCCCATAGAGCGGCTTTCAGCCGCTGAAGAAAAGATGCTTACCATTATCAACCAAGCTATGAGTGAATTCGGAGGTAAACCACTAAATAAGCTAGCAGATATATTTGCATCAAGCAGCCACTATCTTCTAACGTTGCCTGAAACCGATCATTATGGCGCACGCAAGAACACACGCTACTGGGGTTTGATCCAATCCTCCCATAATGCCGCGAACCCTGTTTGGCCAACCGGGAATGGCCCAAAAGTATACGTATACATGCAGCACTATTCTCCGCCCTACGGGACACTTATGAAGGATCTGCGGCAACTTGGCTGGCCAAGCTTGGTCGTGTCCAGAAATATCACACAACAAGAGACCGAATCCTTTAGTGCACCAAACATCGTTTTCAGCCCGGAGTTAGTAAATCTGGGGGCAGTGGCACAAGAAGCGGATGTGGTTGTAACCAACTGCAACCACGGAACAACGATCGAGATGCTGCAACGCGGATGCAGACAGCTAGTAATTCCATTACATGTCGAGCAGTCCATGCTCGCGTACCGCCTTGCAACTCAGGGGTTGGTTGTTGCAGGCGGCCCTAGCCTTTCCAGCTATAGACAACTTTTAAAAAAGGCCAGTGAAAATCAAATATTGGAATCAAACGTTAAGAGGTTTTCCGGAATTTATGGCGATATGGATCCGCAAATACAACTCGTATCCATGATTGATGATATCGAGATGAATATTCTATGTAATAATGCATAGGTAATTTTGTAATTAGCAATCAATAATATGGATAGAATACTAATAACTGGCGGCGCGGGCTTTATAGGTTCACATTTATGCAAAATACTACTCAGTCACGGTTCTGACGTGCTTTGTGTGGACAACCTGTTCACGGGACAAAAGAGCAATGTCGCACACTTGATGTCCAATCCGAACTTCGAATTTATGCGCCACGATGTTACTTTTCCACTCTATGTTGAAGTCGATCAAATATATAATCTTGCCTGTCCAGCTTCGCCTGTCCATTACCAGCATGACCCGGTACAGACAACCAAAACCTGCGTCCATGGAGCAATCAACATGCTAGGTCTAGCTAAGCGTGTTAAGGCGAAGATCTTTCAGGCATCCACCAGCGAGGTATACGGCGATCCAGAGATTCATCCCCAACATGAAGGATATTGGGGACGAGTAAACACCATCGGACCAAGATCCTGTTACGATGAAGGGAAGCGTTGCGCAGAAACCCTGTTTTTTGACTATCACCGGCAGCACGACCTTGACATAAAAGTAGCCCGCATCTTCAATACTTATGGCCCACACATGCATCCATGTGACGGTCGGGTGGTAAGCAATTTCATTGTTCAGGCACTAAATAATCAGCCGATTACGATCTATGGAGATGGGAGTCAGACTCGAAGTTTCTGTTACGTAGATGACATGGTGGAAGGTTTTATTAGAATGATGGAAAGCCCTACAGGCTTTACCGGTCCCGTAAACCTTGGCAACCAACACGAGATCACAATTATAGAATTAGCGGAACACATACTCCGCCTTACCGGCAGTCGCTCAAGGCTGGAATATTTGAACCCTCCTCAAGATGATCCATTACAACGGTTACCAGACACAAAACTTGCATCCGACAAATTACAATGGGAGCCAATGGTCAGCTTGGAAGATGGGCTAAAGGAAACCATAAGCTACTTTAAAAACGTGTTAACAAAGTGAAGTTTAACGTCATAACACACGCCTTGAATAAATAATGTCAATCATATTGCTAACCTGGGAACTTGGTGGAAATGCCGGGCACATTCAGCCGCTAGGAAAAATAGCCAACGAACTCAAAAAGCGTGGCCACAAGGTTCTTGTGGCGGTGAATGATGTGTGCATAGCGAAACGTCACTTGACAACAACAGGGGTGGAGTTCGTTCAGGCGCCAGTGTGGAGCGGTTGCATAGACACCCAGGCCCCGTCTGCGGTCAATTATGCAGAATTGCTCATGTTGTCAGGATACTTAAACTCAAATCAAGTGGCTGGTCAGATTCGCTCCTGGATCCATTTAATGGAGTGGGTAAAGCCTGATCTAGTCCTCGCCAACCATTCCCCAAGCGTTTTGCTGGCATCCCAGATAGCCAGAACAAAAGCCATGACCCTTGGCACAGGCTTTCATTCTCCACCAGCCATAGCACCAATGCCATGCATACAACCCTATGCCAGAATTGCTGACGGACGCCTATCCGCATCAGAAAACAAAGTATTGGCCACTATCAACCAGGCCATATCTAAATGTGGTGGTACACCGCTAGACAAACTCTCAGGAATATTTGAATCCTGTGACAACTATTTTCTCACGCTGCCAGATACTGATCATTACGGGGCGCGGAAAGATGCTAATTATTGGGGAATTATCCCATCCTCAGAAAACACTATTGATCCGATATGGCCCAAAGGGTATGGACCAAGGGTATACGTATATATGCAACATCATGCACAGCCATATCAATCAATATTAACCAGTCTGCAGCAGTTGGGTTGGCCCAGCCTAGTCGTATCTCGAAATATCAATATGACAAAAACCAACTCGTTCGCGTCAGATAACATCAAGTTTAGCTCGGAATTGCTAAATCTTGAGGCCGTTGCAAAGGAAGCCGATGTGATAGTCAATAATTGTAATCACGGGACCGTAGTTGAGATGTTACAACGAGGATGCCGGCAATTAGTGATTCCCCTACAGACAGAACAATCCTTGCTGGCCTACCGTCTTTCAGGAAAAGGGTTGGTGATAGCAGGAAAGCCAACACTGCCTTGTTATAGCTCGCTTATCGAAAGGACCCACTCCGATCCTACGTTAAAATCTAATGTTGAAAGATTCAGAGAATTTCATGGAGATCTTAACTCGCCAACACGAATCACTACTCTGCTAGATGATATAGAGCAGCATGTAGTGTGTTAATTAGAATATCTGAATATATCAGGTAGAGCTGTACGAATGCTTACAGCCAACGATAACAACAAATTTGCTACATGGGATGAACGCAGGAAATCCTGCGCTTATACACATCAATATTCTATTATGCCATTTATCATTTTGTAATAAGCTAAAGCCGTCTCCTCGGCACCATGCAGAAAGGCCTATGCAAACGATTGCATAGGCCTTTTTTCTCCTGAGTCATGGATTAATTACGTATACTGCCCACCCGGAATTGCCACATCCGCATCAATCATCATCGTCGTCATCTTCATGCCGGTAACGATCAAACCTGTATCCATCAGATTCCCTCCTCTTGGATCTCCATATACGCTCCGCTTCGTGTTCATTACCACTGCGGTGGCATTCCGTACATTGTTCATAGTCACGGATGCCTTCTTCCACATGCTCATGGCGGATCTTGGAGCGGGAGTGTTCATGACAGCCGTAACATGTATATCTGTCATAGTTGTTATCGACATGGCAGGTTACGCATTCAGTACGATGGTGTTTGTCGAAACGGAAGTACTCCTTGTGATCGAATGTCGCCGGTGTCCAGCGTTCCTTCACATGGCAGGAGCTACAGTTGCCGTTGATCTGTCGGTGCAGAGAATCGCCAGGGGTGGCATGGCAGCTGTTGCACTCCTCTATCAGATCCGTTTTAACCAGTTTATGGGAGAACTGGCCTATGGGGCGGAAGGGCTGTACACCTTTGTGCTCACTGTGGCAGGCGACACAGTCATCCTCGATCAGCTGTTGATGGAAGGCCACACTCTTATCTTCCTTATCTATGCTCAGACCCTTGGTGGTCTTGATGCCGATCTCATCCACCTTATGGCATTGGATACACTTGCTCGGGCTGCTGCCGAGAAAGGGTGTATGGCAGGCGAAGCAGTCGCTGGCGACCTCGGCATGGGCCTGAATAGGGTCGCCAGGGCTGATCATGGTTTCGGGAGAGGTGATGGTAAGCCAGACCAGCATGACTATGGCTACTGTAACTAAAAGAGTGATGATGCTGTTTTTCATTTCCATTGCCAAAACATGAGGATGCTGATGATATGAGTGAGGCTGAGTACGGCGAATGCCAGCGTTATAGGTAGATGTACGGTACGCCATTTTTTCATCAGGTCGAAGGTGGTGGCATCCCAGAACATCTTCCTCTCGGCCTCTTCCTCGGATAGCCCCTTCTGTAGATAGTACTGCTTTTTATCGGCCAGGAAGCGACGTGATCGGTCCAGCAAATATTTCCCGGTCATGCCGCTTATGATGTTGATCAGCATCGCCCCCAGAGCCAACCATGGCAATATGGTATAGATATGTATGCCAGCATGGACCAGAATCATGAGGCATCCAATCCAGGCCAGGGTTTCATGCAGCACGAGAAGCGTCTTGGGCTTGCCGAAGCTGATCTTCTTGCGCTTGCGCAGAGAGTATAAGAAAGAGGACAGGATCAACAGGCTGCCTGGTATTCCCAGCCAGCGACCGACCCAGGTCAGGTCCAGCAAATGCAGTACTGCATCGGTGACTATGGTCGCTACAAACAGCGACCCCAATATCGTCACAAAGGGGAGAATCTCTTTTCTAGTCAGTGATCTTTCCATGGTTCATTCTTTATCAACTTGATCAGGTAATTTATTACAGCGCCTACTTTTCAAACCGCCGCCTATACAGACACGCAGGGCATGCGAACTCGAACGCATAATCCGCTTAACTTATCTGATCGGCTAAAACTGATGTCGCCGTCATAAAGCTTCACTATATCGCCCACTATGGCCAACCCAAGACCATGCCCTTCTACATTCTCATCCAGACGGGTACCTCGCTGTGTCAGGTTATAAATATCTTCATCTTTCAATCCAGATCCGTCATCCTCCACTACCAGGAGCAAATCATCTCCCAGAGTTACGCTGCAACTCACCTTTGACGCAGCCCATTTGCATGCGTTATCCAGCAGATTGCCGAATAGCTCCAACATATCCTCCCGATCGCCGAATGGTTTTACCGATCCGGTGATGTTATGCCCTATAAAGATATGCTTATCCTTATGCACCTGCTGTAGCACCTCTATCAGGTCCGGTATCTCAACAACCGGATCAAACCTGAGACTGGAGCTATCCCTCCCGGCCAACCTGGCCCGCTTCAGCTCCCGATCCATTAACATGCGTATCCGTTGCGTCTGCGCTATCGCCTGTTGTATATCGATACCATTACCATGCGCATCAAAATATTGGGTAAGAATATTCAATGGGCCCTTAAGCGCATGGGCGAGATTACCCAGTCCATTGCGGGAACGCTCCAGGCGCTGCGAAAGCAATAGCAGCAGATGATTAAACTCCTGCACCAGCGGCAACACCTCAGCAGGTACATCCTCAGAGAGTTTTACCACATGCCCCTGCTCCAACTGTCGTATCTCTTCCCGCACCTTTACCAGATATTTGAACGAGTGACGTACCACCATACTCTGAACCAACAACAGAACGAGTAACCCGCTCAAGGCCAGTAATGCGAACAAACCTATAAAAGAGTCCAGCTCCTTATAGGCGGCCGTCATGTCCTCTGCTACTCCCAGAGTAAATTTGCGTCCATCTTTTTCATATCCATTAAGCAGGAGTAGCAGAGGTTGACTTGAAGGACCACTCAGAATCATGCGTCTGGAATCGCCAGTATCCAGCTTTGGTATATCCAGGGATTGATCCCACAGAGAGCGCGAATAAACGCTGTGACCATCATCAAACCTGATGGCGTAGTAATGACCTGAAAGCGGCTGCATATAGACCTGATTGCTCCAACGTAACTGCACATCCTGTTTGCCAGTAGCAACGACCATGGCCGCCAGCAACCCTTCCGCATCGTGCTCTAATCTGGATTCGACCAGGCTTTCGGCCATGTTGCGCAGATTGTTGCTGCCGATAAGCCACATCAGACCCATCAGGACCACAAGCGTCAGGGCAAGGCCAAATTGCAGCTTACTCTCAAGCGACCTCATCTCTCTTCCGCCATAAAGATATAGCCCTGGCCGCGGCGCGTCTGGATCATATCTTTACCCAGCTTTTCACGCAGCTTACGCACATAGACCTCGATCACATTACTATCGAGATCAAAATTCTGCTCATAGACGTGCTCGGTCAGCCGCGTCCTGGACAAGACCTTTCCCGGATGCAGCATAAAATAACGTAACAGTCGAAACTCGGTTCCGGTAAGCTCTATCCGCTCGCCTTCTGCTGTAATTATCTGTTGAGTATCTTCATCCAGGGTCAGACCGCCACTCGATACATTGGAGCCAGGCCTGTTATGACTGCGTTTAACCAATGCCATGATACGGGCACTCAACTCTTCCAGATGAAACGGCTTGCCCAGATAATCATCCGCTCCCGCCTTTAAACCATCCACCCGTTCATGCCAGGCATCACGTGCGGTCAAAACTATCACCGGGACACGGTTACCCTTGCGCCGCCAATTTTGCAGCACATCCAATCCAGGTCGTTGCGGCAGCCCCAGATCAAGCACCACAATATCGTAAGGCTCCTGATCCCCCAGGAACTCGCCATCGACACCATTATCCACCCAGTCAACCGCATAGCCCTGGCGGGCAAGCTGCTGTTTTAATGAATCAGCCAGCAATCTGTCATCTTCGATCAACAGCAGACGCAATTGTCAATTCTCCGCTTCTGTAGTAATGATTTCACCCGTAGCCGCATCCACGTTGGATTCCCACACCTTTCCATCCGGACCAAGAAATTCAATCTCGTAAACAGGACGCTCATCTTTGATTTCCAGCTCAACCTCAAGTATGCGAGCGGCCCGCTCCTTTCCAATAATATTCAATATTTCCTGTAACGGCAGGATAGCACCACTCTGCATGAGACGACGGGATTCCGCCTGATCATCATCTCCACTCACATAGCCCGAAGCCAATACACTGGCCAACAGGGCCAGAATCAACAGTCGCTTAATCAAAACAGTATCCCCCATTCCATGAATAATACAGTATCAATACTGTTCGCGTTTCAGGCCGTTAATCATTGATCGCACCAGATTCTCTCTATGTTGCAGACTTGCCAGTAGCACACCACCAAGATGCAGGAACACCAGTAACAGGGTGAAGTTGGCAAAGAATTCATGCACCTCTTCCGCTGCCTTTTTGACGAAGCGCGGCATTGAAGCCATTACGCCAGCCAAGGGACCGGCCGCCTGCTCCGCCCCATAGGCGGCGAATCCGGTAATTACAGCCAGGGCAAGGGAAACAAGCAACGCCACGACCATGGCCCCACCTGCCGGATTATGTCCTACATAGTGTTCAGCCTTGAAACTGACAACATCTTTTAGATATGAGAACACCGTTGATGGCGAATAGGTAAAATTCTTGAACCTGGAGTGCTCTGTACCGATAAATCCCCAAATAAGACGAAACAGAATCAGCCCTCCGATGATATATCCGGCCAGCACATGCAAGGGCATAATGTGATCTTCCGTGATATATGCGACTAAAAACGAAAAAACCAGGGACCAGTGAAACAGCCGTACCGGCAGGTCCCACACCTTGATCTGTCTATCAGCGTTCATAACTCTCCTCCACTAACTTACAGGAAAGTCTAACCGCACAAGATGAAATAAAGCTGAAAATATACAGTTACCTACTCGATCGCCAGATCCACCTAACATAAAGCAGCGTTGTTAACGGATGCTTGACCTTTTTTATTCTTTGCGGAACAACTCATACCCGCACCGCACCATGCTCTTCGAACGGTAGAGGGCCTCATCGGATTCAGAGATTAGCAGATTGATATCGGACATCTCAGGGCGACTCAATGCGATACCGATACTCGCACCAACCTCCAGCGTTTGACCTTCGATCATATACGGCTGCCCGATCACGGATATGATTTTCTCGGCCAAAAGAGTTGCGTCCTTTTCATCTGAAACTGAGTTTTGCAGGATCAGGAACTCATCACCGCCATATCTTACCGCCAGGTCCTCTTTACGAATCACGCCGTGAATCCTTCTGGCAACCTCTTTAAGCACTTCGTCTCCTATTTGATGACCTAATTTATCGTTAATATCCTTAAATCTATCCAGATCAACATAGTGCAACGCAAAGATATCACCAGGATTGCGGCGGAAGCTGGATGTGGAGTTCATCATCCGATCAAACAACATATTACGATTGGCCAATCCGGTGAGCGGGTCATGGAAAGCCTTAAATCTAATCTCGTCCATTACCTGACGTTCACTGTAGTCCTGCAGTATTCCATGTATAAGAACCCCCTCACCTCTTGGGCGAGACTCAACCTGTCCACGCATGGAAAGCGACATCATCTGCCCGCCTTTGTTATGCCCATATATATCTATATGGAAATAGCTATCTGCAGAGGCATTTTTTAATGCTACTTGGACCTTCTCACGATCAGTATTGGCGATAAAACTCAGAAATTCGTCGATGGTATTTGGTAATGCCATCGAACTGTCGCAATCGAAAATACCGGCAAACATGTGATCGAATTTAATTGTATTATCTTCCGGATCACACTCCCATGCGGTCACGGAAGCGATATTTTGCACCTCACGCATGCGCTGCTGATCTGCCAGCAGGTGGCACTGTTCCCGATGCCGCTTTACCAGCAACCACACCGTGTCTGCTATCCGCTGTAAAGTTTCGATATCCTCATGAATGTATTCTGACTTTTTATTACCCACTCCGGTCAGCACCCTGACCTTATTCCCGTCTATTACCGGTACGCCCAAATGACGAACCAGGTGGGCATGCCCCTCCGGATAGCCCTGTCGATCAGGTATCGACTGGTAGTCGTTATGAATAAACGGCCGTTTAAATCTAAAGCAGTCGGCCCATACCCCTGCGGAATTGATAGGATAATGACGCTCATAAACCGCCGTACAATGGGCAAGAGTGCCCTTTGACCATGTCACTAACTCAATGGTCTCCTGATCATCGTTTACAAAATGAAAATAACCTATACTGCTTCCGGTCAGCTTCTCCGCTGACTCAAGGCCGCTCTGGATGATTTGCTGTTCATCAGCATTCAGGGCGGTCTCATGCAGTGCCAGCAATGCACTTGCCAGATCACGTTTTTGCTCAAAGATATCCTCTGGCATATCTGTCCTGAAATAGAAAATGGGTGTTTAGAGAATACCGCTAAAGGTATAGGGATTTGCTGTTAACAAATAAAGGAAGAGAAATCATCGTCACGTCTGCCGCCGCGCCCAACCCTTGATATCCATATCTTCAGCATTTCTCATAGCGCCAACTCCTTATACGATAAACATATTACCTCTATCTTAGCTCATATTTGCAACTGTCGATCTGTTCTTAATGCGAACACCTCTCAGCATAACGGAAAACCACATCAAACCTTGAAATCAATGGCTGACGGCAGCACAGTAACAGATATTGAGCCGGTTCCCAGAAATTCTCCATCGGCCTCGATCGGCCACTCATCCGGTAGATGGAGATACATCGTGGTTCCGGTCAAGCGCTGCAGACTTTTGTGCCGCAGGTGTTTTCCCCGCACTACCCTTGGCATCACGGAGAACGCCTTACGTTTCGGGCCTGAGAATACCTGCACGTCTGCCAGACCATCGGATACAGAGGCCCTGGGAGCGATGTTCATCCCACCACCGAAAAACTGCCCGTTGGCTATAACGATCTCGAAGGCCTTATCTGATATCAGTTCGTGATCATCCACTCTCACATCGACCTCTCCCCAGATAAAAGACGGCAGAGTAAGCCAGAACGCAATCGCATATCTGCTCTCACCGATCCATTGAGGCATACGCCTTGTAGTGGTAACTGCTGCAGCACCAACCCCGGCCTCAATTGCATTGAGTGAGTACACTGTGCCGAATGCACCCTCGATGCGCATGATGTCAACTCTATGCCACTCGTCACTTAACAGACGTGGCACCATATCTTCGATCGTTCTCGGAAGATTAAACGTCCGTATAAAATCTGAACCGCTTCCCGCCGGCAGGATAGCCAATCCCGGAGGACGATCCCACTCCAGTTGCATAATGGCGTTAAGCAGTAGGTGGGCTGTGCCATCACCACCCACACCGGCGAACTGTCTCACTCCAGCTTTGTGACCCGCAACAATGATCTCCTTAACGTGCTCGGGACTCTGGGACTCATGCACCTCTGCCGCCACCCCATGTTTGGCTAACGCATTGCCAGCGCGCGCCAAGGCCTCATCTGGTCTTCCGGCAGAAGGATTGACAATAACCCACCAGGTCATGCTCCCCCTCCAAGTAATGTTTTTTCTATTATGTTTAGTCTTATTATTTGTCTTGTTGTTATTCTGGATAATCCTCAATGCAGCATAATTGCGCAGCATGCTTGAGAATCATAAATCAAACTCATATCCATTGTCCCGAAACAGGGCCAGGGCGGCATCCACCACAGCGGCATCGAACAATACACCACGTTGATTCTCAATCTCCTGCAACGCAGCTTCGATACCAAGTCCAGCCCGGTAAGGACGGTGGGATGCCATCGCCTCAATGACATCGGCTACGGCAAGGATTCGCGCCTCCAGCAGGATGTCGTCGCGCAGTCCCTGCGGATATCCACTGCCATCCAGGCGCTCATGATGTTGTAGTATGATCTGGGCAATCGGCCAGGGAAAATCGATCTCCTTCATGACCTCATAACCAAGCTCAGAGTGTCGCTTGATCATGGAAAATTCGATTTCAGTCAGCGCGCCCGGCTTGGTAAGGATCTCCGTGGGCACACTGATTTTACCTATATCATGCACCTCGGCAGCCAGATTGATACCTTCCACCATCTCTTCGGTCAGCCTTAGTTCACGGGCAATGGCACTGGCTATCTGCGCCACACGATGCTGATGCCCTGAGGTATACGGATCACGCAGCTCCAGCATGGCAGCCACCGCCGAAACCGACTCCAGCAGGCTCTTTTTCAACCTGCGCTCACTCATCAGGAGAGAATCAGTGCGCTCATGTACCATCTCCTCCAGATTGTTGCGCAGGTTGTGCAACTCCAGATGGGTACGTACCCTGGCTAGCAACTCTTCACGCTGAAAGGGTTTGGTAACATAATCCACACCACCAAAATCGAATCCCTTGATCTTCTCATGTGTTTCAGACAGTGCGCTGACGAAAATGACAGGTATATCGTGTAGCCTGGGCTCCTGCTTCAAACGGCGACACACCTCGAATCCATCCATTTCCGGCATACTTACATCCAGCAGGACCAGCTGTGGCGGCTGCGCCTTAGCCGCATGCAGCGCCAATTCGCCATTGATGGCCGAACGCACCTCATATCCTTCACCGGTCAGGATATCCGTAAGCAAACGCAATGAGGACGGAGTGTCATCGACCGCAAGAATGTAGTCTCTGGTTATGCCACTCATTGATAGGTCATCTCCTTGCGTCAATATCTGCGCTAAAACTTAATCTCCATTCAAGGAATCAAGTGAGCTTAATATATCAGGATAGTCGAATTTTGCGGCGAGCTGGAAAAGAATTTTGCCTAGGTCGGCATCATCGCTAGCGATAGTGTCGATGGCGGCGTTAATACGCACACGATCCAGTGATTCCAGGGCAGCATGCAGTTCACTGCGTTGTTCGGCAGATACGTCTTTTAAGCGCTGCAGTGACTGCAGTTCGCCCACACTATCCTGTAGCGGAGTATCTGTGCGATAAATAAATTTTATTCCCAACTGGGTTGCCAGGCTATGGTATATTTCCCTAAATCTATATGGTTTGCGGATAAAGCCATCCATACCGGCCTGTAACAGTTCGCTCTGCTGCTCTTTGAAGGCGGATGCAGTGACAGCAACTATCTTCACCTCCTTGCCGCCAGGTAGATCACGTATCCTACGCGTAGCTTCCAATCCATCCATCTCCGGCATGCGTCGGTCCATCCAGATCAGATCCGGCTTCCACTCCTGAAAGAGCCGCACACACTCCTCTCCGTTCTCCGCTACCTTTACCTTGAGTCCCAGATCAGTCATCAGCTTTGACAGCAACATCTGGTTGTCGTATTGATCCTCTGCTATCAGGATTCTATATTTCGGTTGGTCCGAGGCAATCCCCTCTATTTCACCGCTGCTTTCATCTCCCAGACGCTTCACCTCTTCTCTATCTGCAGCTTCAAGTGGAATCTCTACACGGAATAGCGAGCCTTCGCCCGGATTACTCTCCACACTGACAGACCCTCCCATCATCTTCACAAACTGCTGGACAATGGAGAGTCCCAAGCCGCTTCCAAGATGCATTTTCCCTTCCGGCAGCTGCATAAATGGCTGAAACAGAAACTTTTGATCTTCTGCGCTGATACCCGGCCCGTTATCAGCAACCTCAATTAAAAGGTGATACCGGGCGTTGTTTTTCAGGCCCAGGCGTATAATCACTCCACCCTTGTCGGTAAACTTCACCGCATTACTGACCAAATTAACCAGTATCTGTCGCAGACGCGACTCATCTCCCCTGATATAGCGTGGAAATTCAGATGACTGATCAAGATCCAGCTGCACCCCTTTCTGCTGCGCCCGCAGATGCATCATATCGATCACATCACGTACCATGGCATGCAGATCAAAGGTTGTATTCTGCAGTTGCAGCTTACCCGCTTCAATCTTTGCGATCTCCAATACATCATTTATAAGCTTCAGTAGATGTTCGCCACTATTGTTTATGATGTTGAGATTTTCCTGCTGGCTTGCATTTAGTCCACTATCCTGGCGCATCATTTGTGAGAAACCCAGAATGGCATTAAGTGGTGTGCGAAGTTCATGACTCATATTGGCGAGAAATGCGCTCTTCGCCTTATTGGCCGCCTCGGCTTCATCCCGCGCCAGACGTAGCTCTTCAGTACGGTCACGCACCACATCCTCCAGATGATCACGATAACGTCTCAACTCATCCTCTCTCTGCTTCTGCTCAGTAATGTCCTGAACCGTACCAACAGAACGCAGCGGTTTTCCAACGGCATCATAAAACGTCTCACATCGTTCATTGACATACTTGATACGCCCATCCCCCATCAACAGTCGATGGGTCATGTTGTAAGGTTTTTGGTTATTCACTGATTCTACATAGGCGTTATTGACTATCTCCCTGTCATGAGGATGGATCGCATCAAGAAAAGCTTCATAGGAGGCGCCGAACTTTTCCTTATCTATTTCAAATATCCGATAGATTTCGTCGGACCAGGTCAGGACATTTGTGACCAGATCAAGTTGCCAGTTTCCAATATGTGCAAGGCGTTGAGCCTCTACAAGGCGGCGCTCGCTCTCACACATGTTACGGGCTACCAGCAGACTGGTCAGCGCATCTGCGAGCCTTCTGCTGATTTCATCGAGTAAATCCCCATCCTCTCTGCTCCAGACACGATCATATGAACACTGATGAACCCCAAACTGCCATGGTTTTTCCACCTTTGGGTACACGGCAACGGACATAAATGATTTGATGTTATAGCGTTTACCTATCTCTTGCGGCAGAGGGTATTCAGCATTCTGGCCAAACTTTACTGCGCTAGAACTATCCAGCAGCAGTCTCTGTGTTGTTGCCACCTCGTCATCCATGGGTATCGCTTCATTGAGTATACCGGCGCCGGGATACTCCGGCCGCGCACGTTCCATCGGAACCGTCCATGTCTTTGCGTACGGATCACATGGGTATAACAAGTAGGCACGATCACAATCAAATATGTCCAATACCTCATCAAGCACATTGCCCATCATCACTTCCAGGTCGCCGGCACCCTGGATAGCTCTGTTTATACGGTCCATATTTGCCAGAAATTCCGTGTGTAGCTGACGCTCTCTCTCTATCTGCTTCTGCTGCGTAACATCATGTGAAATGACCATGACACTGGCTACCTTACCGTCAAGATCATACTCAGGCACAAAACGCGTGTAGGCCCATCTCAACTCCCCGTCACGGGTCAGATACGTATGCTCATCAGAGCATTCTGAAGCTGTATCAATGGCATTTCTGATGTTGAGCAAATAGTGTTCAGGGTCGGTCAACGGTGATGATACATTTGGATCATTGCCAAGCGCATGATCATCAGGTACATCAAACAGCGACCTGAGTGCCGGATTGATGTAGATGCGCTGCATATTAAGGTCATAGCGTGCTATAAAATCAGGCGAATGCTCTACCAGGGTACGGAACAGTTGCTCGCTTTCAACAAGACGCTGTTCTGCCATTTTCCGCACGGTGATATCTGTCAGCATGGCAAAGGAGCCATGAAAGTTACCATCCTCAAACACAGGGGTTGCTGAGATCAGCATCCAAACGATGCTGCCATCCTTATGATGCAGGCGACGTTCGTAAACATCGGAAATATTCCTACTACGCTCCTGCATTTTTTGTATGTGATCACGTGCATCATCGTCTGACATGAAATCGGTGACCTTGCAACCCAGCAAGTCATCTACCGCATATCCAAGCATATTGGCCATGCGCTCATTGGCAAAGGTAGTGACAAAGTTTTCATCCTGAATCCAGATACCCTCGCTTGCCGTATCGAACATCTGCTGGTATCTCGCCTCACTGTCGCGCAGGTCACGCAACACTATGAGGCTGGTTAGACCGTCAGTCAGTCGCCGCCCGATCTCCTCCATAAGATCTCTTTCCGCTTCTGTCCAGACACGCCCATACGAGCATTGGTGAATACCGAACTGCCAAACCTTTCCGACCTTCAAAGTAAGAGCAATAGACATAATGGACTTGATGCCAAACCCCTTGGAGGTTTGTTCCGGCAAGGGGAAATCGGCATCTGGACCAAAGGTCACGACCTCGGGGTCATCTTGTAGACTTGCTTTTGTCCGGACAGGCCCCTGCTCCATCGGAAGCTCGATTGTTAATACCTCCGGCCAGGGATATTCAGTCTTACTGCGTTCCATGACCACTGTCCATGACGAAGCATCAGGATCACTCGAAGAGAGCAGAAAGGACCTGTCACAATCGAATATATCCAGCACCTCATCAAGCACATCACCCATCATAGACTCAAGATCATCGGCACTCTGAATCGCGCGATTGATCCGGTCCAGATTGGCAAGAAACTCAGCGTGTAGCCTACGCTCGTCCTCCATCTGTTTTTGTTCGGTGATATCTCTACATATTGAGGCGACACCAATAGGCCTGCCATCCTTATTTCTCAGAGTCGTATTGAACCATTCGCAGATGATGATGCGACCATCCTTGGTGATATTTTCGTTTATGCTGTGCGCACCACCGGTCTGGCTCATCAGGTCATGGTAGGTATCATCTGCCAACCCAGGAACCTTAGCAGGTAATATCAGATCCTTAGCATACTGACCAATGGCCTCCTTGCGGGTATAGCCGAAGATATTTTCGCAGGCCGCATTCCACTCTGCCGCCTTGAAATCTTCATCCCAAACCAGAAATCCAAGTGGAGATTGCTCTACATGCAGTCGCAATCTCTGTTCAGACTGAAGCAGCTTCTCCTCTGCCTGTTTGCGCTCGGAGATGTCGCGCACCAGTCCCAGATTGAAGTCACGATCACCGTAGTGAAAGAAGTTGGCGCTGATCTCGACAGGGAATATTCTCCCGTCCTTGGTCCGGTGACGCCCCTCGAACAGGAGAGATCCCTCTAACTTGAGTTGTCGCCAATGCTCCGGCCAGCGTTCCAACGGAAAATCCGGATCCACATCAGAAATCCGCATTTTAAGCAGTTCAGCACGCGTGTAGCCCAGGACATGACAGGCACCATCGTTGACAAAACGGAAGCACCCGTCTTCATCAATCAGCATGGCCGCCTCACGCACATTATCCAGGGCGAAGCGGACCAGCAGAAGATCTTGTTCAGCACGCATGCGCTCCGCTAATTCAATACTAAGTTGTGAGGTACGGCGATTGACGATCCTTTGTAATGACAGATTCCACACCATCACTGCCAATACTGTGAGCAGGCCTATAACAAAAATGATCCAGAAGATTCTATTTGTGAATATACTGGGATTTCCGACAACGACCCAACGCCTACTAATATTCTTACGTTCGTCCTCTGTTACAGATTCGAGACCTTTATTCAGTATACTGGTTAGTATCTGCCAGTCGTCTCTGATAGCGAAGCGCAGTTGATACAGAAAATCCGCATCTCCGGATACACGCAGATTCAGGATACCTGCCTTTTCTATGTAGTATGAGGCACGGGAAATCTCAACCACCATGGCATCCGCCTCTCCCATGGATACCTTCATAAGACCGCTCAGCTCATCCTGCACCGGAACTATGATCAATTCAGAAAATTTTGCCTTCAGATATTCATGGACCGCACTGCCATTAGAGGCTGTAACATGCATCCCCTTCAGCTCCCTCAATGAGCCACCACCCGCATAATCCTTGCGGACCAATATCATATTTGGCAGTTTGATATATGGCTTGGAAAAACTTAGATATTTGGATCTTTCCGCTGTCTGTTGTGCGGCAAAGATCATATCAATGCGCCGATCCTTGGCGGCCAGGATCACCTCGTTCCAGGTTGCATAAGGAATCAGCCTGAAGTGATAACCCAGCTTCTTTTCAAGCAGACGGATATAATCGATCGACAGTCCTTTATAGCCACCCTGGGCAGGCAGGATTTGCGGGGGTATCACAGTTATACCGATACGTATTCCGGGATGCTGAGATAACCACTGCCGCTCTTCGGCAGACAACAGCTCCTGGTCTGCGGACACCACGGTTACAGGAACGGCAATTAGCAACAGCAACACAAGGACCTTCTCGAAAGGCGTCAAAATTGCGACTTTACGGGTAAGACAATCCTTAGCAGTCACTTCATACCCCATTCCGACACCTCACTTCGAATCCTGTAAATACGAAGTATAGACACATGTATGCAACATGCATGGAACCGTGCATTGCTTGCAGCGTCAGGCCCGTGGAATCACGCCTGCCCCATACCGCTAGCTTATCCCTGATCGCCCCTTGCCTTGCGCAAAAAATCACCATACTTCTGATCAATGCCCAGCAGATGATTATGCAACCAGCCATTGAGGAATCTGAGCACATCCATGCGGGAAACCTCCTGGCCCACACGTAATTGATCACGGATGGCTACCACCTTACGGGAAAAGTCTCGATGCTGGGCGATATGCTCGCGCGCCGCTTCCGGAAATGCATCTTGATAACCATAGCGCTGCATGAGCTTTTCTTCGGCTTCGAAGTGCATTAGCGCATAACGAAGCAGATTCATGGCTATCTCAGACAACATAGTCCCACTTTGATCATCAAGCAATTTCTCGTTTGCCTCCTGCAGGGTATCTATGAGGAACCTGTGTTGCTTATCTATGGCCTCTATACCGGTAGCCATGGACTCTGACCACTCTACTTGCTCGAATGGATAATTCATCGACATCTCTCCATTCCATTTAGCATGAATTCTGTATACCACTCTTCAAAGGCTTCGGATGGCATAGGCAATCCAAGACCAAAACCTTGTACAATGGTACAACCAAGACGCTTAAGGTATTGCGCCTGCTCAAGTGTCTCCACCCCCTCTGCAACTACCCGTAAGCCAAATGCCCTGCCTAAGGCAATCACGCCCTCAACTATCGCCATATCATCCGGATCATTAAGCATATCGCGCACAAAGGTTCTATCTATCTTCAACTCCTCTATACTCAGGCGCCGTAAATATACCAATGAGGAGTATCCAGTTCCGAAATCATCGAGCGAAAACCCTATACCCATATCCAGGCACTCCCTGATAATGCGCTCGATCGGCTCCAGCTCCTCCAGATCGGAAGATTCGACAATCTCCATCAACAATCTTCCTTTCGGTAGCTCTGGCCAGTAGTTGGATATTGCATCTCGCAGATCAGCGATAAAGCTCTGACTCTTGAGATGACAAGGAAACAGATTGATGCTTATGGGCATACAGATACCCATATCATTCCATATCCTTGCCTGAATAAGTACATGATCAATCACCCAGCGCCCCACTCGGAACGCCAGGCTTTCATCTTCTATTACCGGTAGAAATTCTGATGGTCCAACAACTCCCAGGACTGGATCTTTCCAGCGCAACAAGGCCTCACACCCTTGGATAGTTCCGGCAACACAATCCACTTTGGGTTGGAAATAGAGCTCGAACTGTTCATCATCCAGGCCATGCTCAACCTTGGATAGAAATTCGAACTGTGATGTGATCTGACGTTCCAATCGTATATCAAACATCTGATAATGATTTTTACCAAATCTCTTAGCGGAATACATGGCCTGATCCGCATGCCGCAGCAGGGTATCCGCGTCGGCGTTATCGTCCGGATAGATTGTCACGCCAATGCTGACAGATACAGATACATCCTCGCCATCTATCTCCATCGGCTCGGACACTTTGGAGAGGACACGATCCAGGGCGTGGGTACAATCAGCTTCGGTAACTATATCATTCCACAGCAGTACGAATTCATCACCGCCTAAGCGCGCAACGGTATCGTCTGAGCGAGATATCCATTCCAGGCGACGCGCAATCTCAACAAGCATACGGTCACCGCCTTCATGCCTGAACTGATCATTGATCTGTTTAAAGCCATCAAGATCAAGATAACAGATGGCGAGACTCTTGCCGTTTCTCTTACAACGAGCTATCGCCTGATCCAGGCGGTCGCTAAGCAGTCTTCGGTTTGGTACGGAGGTAAGCATGTCATAATGGGCAATATGATCCAGCTCTGCCTCATGCTCTTTAAGTATGCTGATATCAGTAAAGGCACCGACATAGTGTTGCAAACAGCCGTTTTCATCCTTGACCGCGACAATAGAGAGCAACTCTGCATACACCTCTCCAGATTTACGTTTATTCCAGACCTCTCCCTGCCACTCACCATCGGTCTCGATTGCCCTCCACATGTCCGCATAGAATTCAGGTGGCTGGCGTCCAGCGCTTAAAAATCCCGGGTTACGTCCTATAGACTCATCACGCGTATATCCAGTCATCTTGGTAAAGGCGGGGTTGATGTCAATAATTCGATTCTCCGCATCGCTGATCAGAATACCCTCCTGACTACTCGCAAACACACTGGCAGCGAGACGCAGGCGTTCTTCTGAACGCTTGCGTTCCGTGATATCAATCAAAGACACCAGCAACTTACCCAGACTTTGCTCATAACCGTGACAGACCGAAACATACACATTGACCTTCTGCAGTCTTCCGGTGAGTGTCTGGATCACGCCTTCGAGCAACAACTCCTTTTGACCCTGAGCCAGACCGACCAGCAATGAACGAAAGGCGTCGTACGATTCCGGCGTGAATATACCCAGCAGACCTTTTATGGCCTCTTGCTTGCTTCTGGCCTCGTGTAAAGCCACCGATGCCTGGTTAACATTAATGATGCGCGCCATACCGGCACACTCTCTGACGACCTCAGGATGACTCAGCAAGTACCCCTCAACATCCCCCCCGCTTATTTGCTGCAACTCATCCAGGCGTTTTTTTACCGCCGAATAGTCATACTCCTGGATTGGTAGCGGTGAACTTTCAAATACCAGACGGTAACGCTCCTCGCTCTCCCGCAGGTCGCGCGCTATCAGCAGACTATTCAGACCATCCGAAAGACGATGTCCTATCTCTTCGAACAGACGCGTCTCCTGATCGGTCCAGGTCCGATCATGGGAGCATTGATGGATACCAAACTGCCAAGGCTTATCGACCCTGGGGTACAAGGCCATGGCCATATTGGAGCGGATATTGAACTGCTCGAACAACTCTCTCGGTACTGGATGTTCGGCACCTGGACCTAATCGAGCCGGCCCGTCTGAATCAAGCAGTTTAGCCATTACCTGGCCGATATATTCATCCATCTTCAGTTGACCTTGCCGACCCGCACCTGGATATTCCGGCCTACAGCTCTCAATCGGAACTGACCAGGATGGCGCATCAGGATCGCATGGATAGACCAGATAGGCACGATCACAACCGAAGATATCCAGTACCTCGTCCAGAACCCGCGCCATGATCCGCTTTAAATCCCCCTCTCCCTGCAACACCCTGTTGACGCGATCAAGGCTCTCCAGAAAAACCAGATGCTCATCCCTCTCTTTCTCTGCCCATTTGCGGGCCGAGATATCCTGAGAGATAACCAACACAGATGCCACTTTGCCGTCTGGGCCAAACTCCGGGGCAAAACGCATACCGGCCCAGTGGACCTGGCCATCCATATCCTGGTAAGCCCTAACCTCATCATAGTACTCTGTAGCCGTCTCAATCACCCTTCGCAGATTGGACATATACTGTTCTGGATCGACCAATGGTGAAGATATCAAAGATGTCTCGCCGAGCAGTTGATCAGCCTCCACGCTGAACATTTTTTGCAGTGCTGGATTGATATATACCCTGCGCAGATCCAGGTCATAGCGGGCTATATGGTCCGGTGAATTTTCTACCAATGTACGGAATAGCTGCTCGCTTGCGGCAAGTTGTTGGTCCGCTTTTGCTCGCTCTGCCTTAAGACGTAACGAATTGATACCAAAGGCCAGATCGCTTGCCAGCTCACCCAGCAGCTCGACCTCACCCTTAATAAAGGTATCTGGCCTATCGGAGTAAATAGATAACACCCCAAAGGCGCTGTTATTATCATTCTTTAGAGGAAGAGCTATTACAGAACGGAAGCCATGGGCGATGGCGCTCTTGAGCCATGTGGAGGCACTATCTTCTACAGAAAGATCCTGTATATAAGTGGTATTGCCGGTACGAATAGCATTACTGCATGGACATCTGCTATCGGGACTTTCCGACCATGTAGGTTTGATCTGCTTCAGAAATCCATTCTCGGCCCCGGCCCAGGCCCGTGGGATAACAGTTTTGGCTGCATTATTCTCGGCATATCCGACCCACGCCATGCGATAACCGGCATCTTCACAGATAATCCGACATATATCTTCGAGTAGCGACTGCTCGTCGTCACTACGCAGTAATACCTGATTACAGTCACTGATCGCGTGAAATTTACGATGCAGCTGATAATCGGACTCATTCTGGTGCTTGTTTTTTGTCATCTAAACAGATAACCACAGACCCTTGAGTAGATTTTTGCAAATACCTGTACCCTGTTTATAGCTTGGTTGCAAATATGACTATTTTCAAGCGAATTTAATGTCTGGGAAACTGGCGTAGCCGCATTTATAGGTATTAATGAGTGGATGCTGAAATAGCTTGAGTAAGGCTGCAGGCAAAAGGCCCGCAGCCTTGAATACTGCGGAATTAGTCCTTCTCTGTCTTGCAGGTGCTAAGACCAATCAGAGGATACAGCGGGCACCAGCCGATGGCTGCGGTAAACAGAGGAATGATACCGATAGCTCCCCACCAGTTCTGTGCTACCACACCCCAGGCAATCAAGGCCAGACCAACAACCAGACGCAGTATGCGATCGATTCCACCAACATTTTGTTTCATGATCATCTCCAGTTATCCAACAATAAGGGTATCGGCTCTCCAAAACTGACGAGTCGACGGTTCGTAAGTAAGAAAGATAGACCTGTATATAGATATTGTCTGTGACTATGTCACACAGGGGTCACGCCTGAATTCTGGCTTTAAGCTGCTCCAGGTCTAGAATCTCGACTGATCCGCGTGCCACACGGATGATACCACCGGTCTCAAAATCCTTCAGAATCCTACTCACCACTTCACGGGATGTACCCAGATCAGATGCCATCAACTGATGCGTGATCTCAATTCTCTGCCCATTCTGTCTACCATGTTGGATCAGATAGTCTGCAATACGTTGATCCATCCTGCGAAAAACCACCTCTTCCACCAGACTGATGATATCAGCCATGCGGTGCGCAACCAGTCCGAACACATAGTCGCGCCACAGGGATGACTCAGCCAACCACTGCCGAATCTGTCCTGCCGGAATAACAACCGCCTCCAACCCCTCTTCACAGACGGCAAAAGCGGGAAACGGCATTTGGCTCAGAATGCAGGATGCAGTCAGGATACAGCTCTCACCCCGACCTATGCGGTAAAGGGTGATCTCCCGGCCGTTTTCACCCAATTTGTATATGCGGGCGGTTCCACTCATGACCAGGGCCAGATGGGCACATTCATCACCCTGTTGGCATACGTTCTGACCTGGTTCCATACGGGCCAGCAGTGCGGCATGCAGAAACCTCTCACGCATGGCATCGTCAGCGTTGGTTAAAAAATTGAATGTTGAGAGAATTTTTTCGATGGTAGTTTTGTCAGATATCACGTTGTATTACCTAATTGAGATAGCTAATCAATTCTATAGGAAAAATCTGAATATGTTTTGATTACTGCAATATTTTACACCCATAACTAAAAAAGCCCCGCCGAGGCGGGGCTTTAATAATGGCAATACCTTAACTTCTATCTAGTTATACTGCCCTCCTGGATCCAAACAGGCCTACCAATGCGCTACCAAAAAGCCATAACGCCGGCGGAAGAGGCACAGGATGCACATCAACTCCGGCCAGGGCGTAATCGTTGGTGCAATCATCCCGGTATATCCAGTTTGGGTCGGCGGTAAATTCGAGTGTCTGAGCAAGAATTGAGCCTATAACAAGATCTGCATAACCGCCAGCGTGGTGACTTTCTATTGCATCGACAGTGGCAAAGAATGCGCCATCTACAGAGATTGTTGCCTGTTCTTTTCTGCCACTTCCATCCGGTCTAAGATAGAGATCAAGAAAATGAAACCCTGTAATCTTCACAATCTGGTCGAAACTAAGGGTTAGTTTCTGGATACCTGGCCATACACCGGTAATTTCATCATCTGCGCCATAAGGAAGGTCGATTCCCACGCCATCCTTATCGCACTTCAAGGCACCACCACCCGCCTGACAACCAACAAATGCGCTACCGTCGTAGTTTTGGGTAAAATTAACAGCACCGCTTGTGGAGGTCAGGGTAAACCCCACCCCGTCAATTGAGCCACTATAGCCGTTGGCAATTGGAGTGAGGGAACCGAGTAGGCTGGAATCGGTAAAATCCAATAAAGCTGCCACAGAGCTATGACTAAAGCAGATAAATGCAACTGCATATATCAGCTTAAGAACTCCCCGTTTCATGTAATATCCTCCGTAATATCATGATAAGTACGTCAAAAAGAGTTACGCAGATTGATTTGCCAAAAAACGACAAAAGATCGATTCGGGCAATACAGATGAACCAACAGACTATTTGGGAAGTTGTTAAGTGGAGAAGGATTGATTATTTAAGCCTACAGCTGCCGTATACCATTCTGATAGCAGCCATAAACTACAGCTAACGTCCTTATCAAACATCCCCGAAATCCGTTCGCCCGTCCCTGCCTATTTATTTTAATCCGCGGCGCGTAGGTTGAACTATTTCCATGGTAAATTCAAGTATTAATTTGTACGCACGGGCAGTCCCTACACATCTATATCACTACGTGCTATTTCGACCAGGGCCAATATATTGTTGTGGTTACCGCCTATCTCCACCTCTTGCAGATGGATCTCGTTACAAGATGCTCCGGTTCTGGACACCTTTATGCCCATTTTATTAACACATACGGTATTTTCTTCCAGAGATACCAGATTCAATGGCAACTCAAGGATTGTTACCAGTTCGTCCAGATAGCGCTCAGGGTTATTGAGTGTATCCATGCTACTGCATAAATTGTGGTGATTCGAAGCCTGGACTTCATTGCGCCTCTCACCACTGAGCAGCATTTTTAAATACCCCACTACGTTCTCGAGCAATACATGCTCCAGCGCAATCTTTACTTCATCTACTGTCGACGCAGGAGCCATCAGTCTATGTCCGGAAAAATACACGCTGATCTGTCTTACATCTCTGTGGATGAATTCACCTCTAAGCTCATCACCAAAGATCTCTTTTTCATGGTAATGCATAAACAGCAACGCATAGAAGACATCATGTTCAGCGGCCTGGACTGATTTTAGGTACCTCTGAATCTCCTCACTTTCGTCGCATATACGCCTCACTTCACCCATGCTGCCCAAGAGTGAGCTCGCTTGAGGGTTATATATAAAATCTTTGCGCGATAGCTTTATTGGACTATTCAGCCTATCAACTATCTCATCAATGTGGGCAAGTAATTTGCGGGTGCCGCGTCGAAGACGTTCTTGATAGTGAGATATCGCACGCACACGAACATCAGTGCCGGTAACGATCTCATCTATTGCCTCTGCCACAGGGATATCTTCATCTTGTCCCTCTGGTATTTCATCTGCATCTACACCTAGCAGCCTGATCAAATGCAGCAACTGCTCATGGAACAGGCTGCGTAGCGCTGATGTCTCTTTTCTTCGCCTTTCAACATCCATTGTTCATACCAATGTTGATATACACATAACCTAGTTTAGGTCAGGTTTTGGTAAATTATTAATAATCAGAGTTATTGGCCAAGGCTACAGACGACCATGTGGACGGGCAAAGCCGGTAATCCTGGCCTTATTCACCATCCAGTTACCTGACTCATACACAAGTTCCATCGATAGTGTATATATATCCGATCCTTCATCTACGGCCTTCAGCCACGCGGCTGAATCTTCATACAGAAGTTCCAATTCTGGCAGCCGCTCATCCTGCTTCGTAATGAGAAAATTCATCTTCACGACGGCGGTCTCCTCATCCTCGGACAGCCTTACCGATGGCCTGGGGTAGAGGATATTGAACCTGCCAAAGCGTTTAAAGGTCACGAAGAGTATTCTCCTTACCTCCTTCTCCGCATGATTACCTGGATCAACGCTAAACCCAGCCTGGGCAAGATCCATCAATTCCCCAAGATTGTGGGCTTCCGCCAACTCCACCGCCTGCTGAATAAATTGATGCACCTCCTCTTCCCTCTCTGTCCTGGCGCAGGCAACCATAAGAAAAAGCAGCAACAACACGCTTAATCTTCTAATTAACTCAGACATATTCCTGATTACCTATCTCGTCCAGATAGTCGATGATGAGTTTTCTGGTATCCCCTATATCGCCGTACAGGGTCCCATGACGGTCTGAGTCTATCATCTCGAGACGCTTATACTCACTTCCAATACTCTCTATAACGATAACAGCACTCTCCGGTTCCACCACCGGGTCTCTGTCTGCCTGTAGGATCAAGGCGGGACAGTGTACATCCTTCAATCTATCCTCTAGTTCGCTGACCAGTACACGCAGCTCAAACAGGGCATGCACCGGCATGGAGCGGTAGTTTATATGCGGGTTTTCCGTCCTGCTGTTAAACCTGAATGGTACTATGCCCTCATAAGCCGGAATCCAGCTTACCAGTCTATTGGCAGTATGCAGAAAAGGCACATATACCATATTCTTGTTAACAAACTTTATCGGCGCTGAGATAGCCACAACCCCTGCCAGACCATCCGGTTGCTCTGATGCCAGCATAAGGGAGATGGCCCCTCCTGTGGAGAAACCGATCACACATACCTGATCACAATAGGCCAGCATCAAATCATAGGCGTCTCTTGCTGACCCCATCCAATCTTCCCAACTACGTTCCCGCAGGTCCCAGGGCGAGGTGCCATGCCCTTTAAGGCGCGGACCTATGACTGGATGGCCCAGATCGGCAAGCTGCTTTCCAAATCCAATCACCTCGGCCGGACTGGAGAGGAAACCATGGATTAGAACTACTCCCATTTTTTTGTGCCTGTTGGGCAGGAAAAAGAAAGGGTCGCTGGGTTCGGTAGCGGTCTCCTGTTTGTTTATCTCCGCATAGCGCGGCTTATCAAAACAGCTCCTATCCCATTTCAGCGCCATACCCATATCGTCAAACCTGAAACCAGCCACCTCTTGCACGTCAGGCACAGATGACTTTTTGATCGCCTGGCCAATCACCTCCGCAATACCCTTTACCGGCTTTGCCTCATTGGCGTATACCTCGATCAGGTTCTCCATCCTTATTACATCAAAATCATGTTCTTCACAGAGCTTTGGCATAAACCTATATCTGCCGGCCTCTTTTGAGATCAAGCCCAGTTGATATGCGGTGCTGAAAAATTGATCCAACCCGTCACATCTGCCGTCTACCAGCTTAGAGTAGGCATCAGGATTCCTCAGGCTACGATGCAGGTTTATATGGGGCAGCTTCTGCACATATTTAACCGCCAGATAGAGCATGAGATGAAAATCATCGCAGCTGACATCATGCACCCCCTTCTCCAGGTGTGAATAGATGATGAGCGAAGCCAGATGACTGAGGTTGATGGTCACCTCGTCATATATGGCGCGCATGTATCTGTCGCGCAGCTTTCCGGCATTGTGACGAATACGGGAGGAGAGATAGCGTCGCGCCATGCTGCTTGCGGCAGGATTGGGTACCAGCAGATCATCCAGGGTTTGGATGCATCCGCTACAGTGTCGGGTAAAAGGCAGCTCCCAACGTTTCCAGTACTCACTGCTGCAAATCATGTCCCCCAGCCGAATATCCATATCCGTGTTCTTCAGCAGTATATTTCCCTCTATCAGCAGTTCTTCCGACAGACGTTTGCTGATGCCACTCCTGAACAGTTCCACACCACGACGCAGCAGATTGTCACCAACCCGCATCGGATAGAAGGTGATATTGGCCGGAACTATGGTGGACTTGCGCTGAACCGCCTTATACAACGCATCCAGATTCTCAAGCTCCAGGGTCTTTACCCAGTAGCTGATCCTATCTTCATCCCCCTTATCAAAGGCATTCCTGATCGACTGCTTGAGCAGATCCACCTTGAGCGATAGCACCGCGGCCCCGGTGTGATGTTTGCGCCTCTCCATGGCGCTCCTGGAATAGATACTGTAGCGTCCCCGTCTGTCCTTGACCCGTCGGTCCTTCACCATCCCCCCTTCCGGAAAGATGATCACCTTACGCCCGCGCAGTATCTCTGCCGCCAGAAACGGCATCAATCCCGGTAGTTTGTTGGGAACGGCGCCCACACTCCGCAGGAATCCGGCAAAATTATCTTCCACCTTGAACAGGTCGTTGGCGGCGAGGGAACGGCAGTAGGAACCATCCTCTTCATATATGAGGTATTGGGGGATGAATGTCTCAAAGCGGGCAAAATGGTTAAACAGAAAGATCTCACCATCGGCTATCTGCCTATCGTGATGGTGCATCTTGATATTGACGCTCAACAGGTGTTTGAGGATGGAAAACACCCTCACAGACCATTGGTAGGTAGAACTGTTTATTCTTAGTTCTTCAAATCCTTGCACAAAAGATCTCTCTTAACCGGATACTGTTATGATCAGCAGTTAGACGATTGGTTCAGCTCCAGACTATGCACGAAACCCCTATTGGTCAAGATAGACTATCTCTGTCATAAGGAGATGATCTTCTGCTTATCTCTACCGCCCAGCATCTTTTCCAGATGCATATCCACAGAGTGTTCCAGAGTTATCTCCCGCCTCAGGACCGCAGCTTCGTATTCACGGATCCACAGGCCGATCAAACCACGTGCATGGCGCAACTCCATGAGCATCAACATGGTTAGGGGTCCGCCCTCATCAATAAAACCACTGTAATCAAAATTGCGCTCGGCCTGTAGCCTGTCGTATTCCACACGTACGATCTCCGCCCGCCAGCCTCCGCGCGAATAGCTGATTTGCGCGTATGAGGCTCGATGATCACGATCAAAGGGTGTACCCACAGAACCGCTGTTCACCACGGTGGTACCATTGAAGCTGCGCACAAAGGGCCAATGGGTATGTGACGTGATAAACATATCCTTGCCACTGCCGATCTTCGCTGGCAATTCGTTGTCCTCGGTCCTGGGGGTTATGCCGTCTCGATTACCCAATACCGTACCGTGGGTGATATGCATAATCCCGCCATCAACCCCTTCCAGATCCAGACTCTCCTGCCAGTCCGATATGCCAGACATCTCAGGTCCGAGTTGGGAGTAGGTCCAGTGACTGAAGCGACGCATCTCGTATACCGGGCCGCTTTTGGGCTCTTTCGCGGTCCCGCAGTTGAGTACAAAACTCTCATGATTGCCCTTCAGATAGATGGCCTGGGGAAACCGGTCCTGCAACATCTGCAATACCTGGATACTGGATGGTCCACGATTGATCAGATCACCATTTACGATGAGGCTGTCAGGCCCCCAGCACTCGATATCCTCCAGCACCGCTTGCAGTGCCGGCTCATTGCCATGTACATCTGAGATTATCGCTAACTTCATATCTTGTGTGGTTTATATGGAATCGCCTCTATCAGACCATATAGACCGCCTTTAAATTTAAAGAGTTTCCCATCCGATATCCTATAATACACGTATCGCAATGCTACTCTAGGATATGATAACAATATGGGCATGGATCAAGACCAAATTCTGGCGCTGGACCGCAGCATCATCTGGCATCCCTACAGTTCAATACCATCTGATATACCACTCTTTTCGGTGGCATCCGCCGAAGGGGTGCACATACATCTCAGCGACGGGCGCGTTCTAATAGACGGCATGTCTTCCTGGTGGAGCGCCATCCACGGCTATAACCACCCGGTTATCAACCGGGCGCTCGAGGAACAGTTGCAACGCATGTCCCACGTCATGTTTGGCGGCTTGACCCATCAGCCTGCGGTTGAACTTGCGGCCAAACTGGTGGAACTGACCCCTAAACCACTCCAAACGGTGTTCTTTGCCGATTCCGGATCGGTATCAGTGGAAGTGGCCATGAAGATGGCCATCCAGTACTGGTATGCCAAAAAGCAGCCGGAGAAGGATATATTCCTGACCATCCGCAACGGTTATCACGGCGATACCTTCGGGGCCATGTCGGTGTGCGATCCGGTAAGCGGCATGCACTCCCTATTCTCCGGAGTACTGGCCAGTCAGATCTTCGTCGACTCACCGTCATGCGGCTTTGGTGAACACTGCGAGCCACCTGATATCGCACCCATGGCCGAACAACTGGAAAAAAATCATGATCAGATCGCGGCGGTCATCATGGAACCCATCGTCCAGGGCGCCGGGGGCATGCGCTTCTATTCGCCCGGATATCTGAAACAGGTGCGCGATCTATGCGACAAGTATGGCGTACTGCTGATATTGGACGAGATCGCCACCGGCTTCGGACGCACAGGCAGGATGTTTGCCTGTGAACACGCCGGTATCGCGCCGGACATCATGTGTGTGGGCAAGGCCCTGACCGGCGGTTACATGACACTGGCCGCCACCCTGACCACCCGTGAGATCAGTGATGGTATAAGCAGCGGCCAGCCTGGGCTGTTCATGCACGGACCCACCTTTATGGCCAATCCCCTGGCCTGTACCGCCGCCAACGCCAGTCTGCATCTACTGACTGAATCACCCTGGCATGTGCGCGTCGATAAGCTTGAGTTGGGGTTATCCAGGGGACTGGAACCCTGTAGAGAGATGGAGCAGGTGGCCGATGTCAGGGTGCTGGGTGCGATCGGCGTGGTGGAGATGAAGAAACCCGTGGATATGCGGATCATACAGCCTGCCCTGGTGGAGGAAGGTGTTTGGGTGCGGCCGTTCGGCAAGTTGATCTATCTGATGCCGCCCTACATCATGCGCGACGGTGATCTGGAGAAACTGACCACGGCGGTTAGAAATGTAGTTTCTGTAATGCCCTAACGCAGTTTACTCACGAGTCCCGATGTCGGGAAACAGCTCTGTTTCATCCCGTGCTTGCGCTGCCACTCCCCGATGGAACGGCGCGTCTTATATCCGGGCAGACCGTCGGCTCCGCCCACGTCATACCCCTCTTGTTCCAGCTTGCGCTGCATCATGGCGATATCCGAACGCAGCATCCTGCCCACATCCCCCCATTTTCCCTGGAACGTACCGGAACCATAGGCGATACGGTCGGCAAGATTTCCGATATAAAGCGCATACAGATCGGAGTTGTTGTACTCCTTGATTACGTAGAAATTGGGAGTAACTATAAACCTGGGACCGTGGACACCGGCAGGCACCAGCATCATGCCTTGGGCCTTGAGCTCATGTCCCGGGAATGGCCTGCCGTTGATACGCTCTATACCCTGCCCCACCCACTCCGAGATCAGGCGCGCCCGGTCCGGGCCCTCCTGGCCACAAAATACCTCGGGTGAAAACGATGCCTCGAATCCCCAGTCACGACCTCTCTGCCAACCGGACCTGGCCAGATAGTTGGCGATGGATGCCAGGGTATCCGGTACTGAATTCCAGATATCACGACTCCCATCACCATCAAAATCAACGGCATATTTGAGATAGACCGAGGGCATGAACTGGGGCTGTCCCAATGCACCGGCCCAGGAACTTTGCATGGACCCCTTCTTGATATAACCACGCTGCACTATCTGTAGTGCCGCCAGCAACTCCTTCCTGAACATCTCCTTGCGCGAGGACATGAAGGCCTTGGTGGCCAACACCCTTATAGCCGAATTTCCCAGCTTGGCCCGTCCGTAACTGCTCTCCTTACCCCATATGGCCAGGAGTATGCGACCGGGCACGCCGTATCTCTCCTCTATCTTTCTGATGGTATTGCCCCACTCCTTGGCAAGATCACGTCCATACCCGGCCAGCCTGCCAAGCCTGTCCTGATGAAAATAGGCAGCGGGGGAACGGAACTCCGCCTGACTCTGTTCGCGTTTCGCGGGCGGCTTACTGCCTGGTGGTAGCAGATCAGGCAGATCCCACTGTAGCTGGACCCCGGCCAGGGAGTGCTTGAATGTGGCGGATGATATCCCTTTGCCCTTGGCCTCCGGCCATAGGTCATCCTGCAACCAGGTGGCAAACTGTCTTTCGATATCGGCGTGGGAAGCAGCCTGGGGTGTCACAGAAAAGGATAGTAGCAAGATGAGCGTAGCTATGTACCAGGATATTCTATCCAATTGCGAAAACGGCATAATCAATCCATGTCTGTGATCTTACTGGATCCCCGCCTACGCAGGGATGACTAAAATGCTATAGATCGGAGCGGTTCTATAATAACAAATGGACACTAGTTTCGCTGCAGCATATAGATATGCTCTGACAACCTACTGATCCCCCTGTCTGAGTATCTCTCCGTATCCTGCAACAGATCCAACTCATGCAGATGGGTGATCTGGAAGTCGGCACCAAACAGAATATGCACCTCATCTTCAGGTACCGAATATGGTGGACCCTGCATCTCATCCTGTGGATAGTCCATCGCCACCAGCAGGACCTTGCAACCTGTAGGCAGAAGATCCGCCAGCAGCACGGCATAGGCCTGTCGATGGGTCACATCCAGGGCCACCAGAGAGGCGCGATCATAGACCGCGTCCATCTGCGGGATATGATCCCGCTCGAGGCTGAATATATCACCACATAGAAGTTCATACTCTTCAGAACGAAACCTCTGAAAGGGACCTGAAGAGGTACGTTCCGGGATCATGCCCTGTTCCGAGAAAAACTCTTCTACGGCGATCTCACTGATCTCGATCCCAACTATGGAGTGTCCCTGTTGCGCTAGCCAAACCATGTCCCGGCTTTTGCCACACAGCGGGACAAAAACACGGGAGTTTGTCTTGGCGTTTAGTGAATGCCAATGCGCAAGCAGATGTGGATTCGTCTCCTGATGATGCCAGCCAATATCCCCATCCCGCCAACGCTGCAGCCAGAACCCGGACTGCGATCCTTCCCTGTTGTCTATAGGATGGGACAAGGCATGATCAGGCGTCGAACGGATTGCGCAGTATAAGCGTTTCTGAGCGATCCGGACCTGTGGAGATCACGTCGACGGGTACGCCGGTCAGTTCCTCCACCTTCTTGAGATACTCCTGAGCGGCAACCGGCAGCTCAGCATAGCCCTTGATGCCGACAGTTGACTCACTCCAACCAGGCATCTCTATATACACCGGCTCGCACTGTGAGATAAGGTCGGCACCCACAGGCGGGACCTCAATCTTCTGGCCATTTAGCATGTAACCGACACAGACCTTGATCTTCTCCAGACCGTCCAGCACATCCAGTTTGGTGATGCAGATACCGGTTACGCTGTTGATCTCCAGCGAACGCTTCAGGGAGACGATATCCAGCCAGCCGCAACGACGCTGACGCCCGGTGGTGGAACCGAATTCGTGGCCTCTGGTACCAAGATGATCACCTACCTCATCAAAGAGTTCCGTAGGAAATGGTCCGGCACCGACCCGAGTGGTGTATGCCTTCACTATACCCAGGATGTAGTCCAGACTGCGTGGCCCCATACCGCTGCCGCTGGCCGCTCCGCCTGCGGTGGTGGTTGACGAGGTCACATAGGGATAGGTGCCGTGGTCGATATCCAGCAAGGCGCCCTGAGCGCCCTCAAACATGATGTTGTCACCAGCCGCGCTCATCTTGTGCAGAGTACCGGTTACATCCTCCAGCATGGGCAGGATACGCTCGGCCTGGGCCAGGGTCTGATCCAGTACCTGCTGATAATCCACAGGGGCGGCCTTGAAATAGTGCTCCAGGGCGAAGTTGTGGTACTCCATCACCTCCTGCAACCTTCCCTTAAAGTGTTCCACATCCTGCAACTCACCCAGACGAATGCCACGGCGTGATACCTTATCCTCGTAGGCCGGGCCGATGCCGCGTCCGGTGGTGCCGATCGCCTTGTTGCCACGGGCTGCCTCCCTGGCCTGATCCAGGGCTATATGGTATGGCAGAATCAATGGGCAGGATTCACTGATACCCAGGCGTGATGCCACAGGCACACCCCTCTTTTCCAGCTCATCCACCTCAGCCAACAGCGCCTCGGGTGACAACACCACCCCGTTACCGATGAGGCAGCGCACGCCTTCGCGCAGGATTCCGGAGGGAATCAGGTGCAGAATGGTCTTTTCGCCATCTATTACCAGCGTGTGTCCGGCGTTGTGACCGCCCTGAAAACGGACAACGGCCTTGGCCCTGTCCGTAAGAAGATCGACAATCTTACCCTTGCCCTCGTCACCCCACTGGGTGCCGATAACTACGACGTTTCTACCCATTATTTGAATCTCTAAATGTGAAAATCTTTTATGATTGTTTATGGCCTGCTTAAGCGGCCGCTACTGTCCATTTGCCATCATGACAGGTCAGTACCCCCTTGCAACCCATCTCTGCTGCAGAGCCGGTCTGACCCGGCAATCCCATAACGACCCTGTTTCCTTCCTGCCGCAGCTGTTCAACCGCCCTAAGCTGGTCCGGATCATCAGTCCAGGGAGCAAATATAACATCATTGGCGGCCTGCTCCACATCTTTATTCAGTCGCATCAACAACTTCAGATCGGAGCTAAAACCACAGGCCGGACGGGCCCGCCCAAACGCCTCACCGATGTTGTCGTACCGGCCCCCACGTGCAACCTCCTGACCGAGACCGGGAACGAAGGCGGCAAAGACCACCCCGGTATGATAGTGATAGCCGCGCAATTCCGCCAGATCAAAGTGCAGGGATAACTCCGGTATACGCCTGCTTACCAACTCCGCCAGGTGTGTCAGGTCATTCAGGGCGTGTTTTACGTCCTGATTTGCACCGCCAAATACCGTCTTGGCCCTATCCAGGGCATCATCACCACACAGCTCCGGCAGGGCCAGGAGCATAGCCGCCTCCTGAGATCCGATATCGAATCTACCGATAAGCTCCTTTATCTCCGGGATAGACTTGCGCTGCAGGGCATCGAACAGCTCCATCTCGCTCTGCTCGTTGAGTCCGGCCTGTTGTACCAGGCCCCTGAATATGCCCACGTGGCCCAGATCGATGTAGATATCCTGCATACCAGAGAGTTTCAGGGTCTCCATCATCAGGCATATGATCTCAAGATCGCTCTCCACACCTGAGTGCCCATACAGCTCCGCCCCCACCTGCAGCGGGGCGCGGGAACCGGCAAAACCGTCGCTCCTGGTATGTAATACGGTGCCTGCGTAACAGAGGCGTGTGGGGGCATCATCCCGCAACTGATGGGCATCTATACGTGCGGCCTGGGTGGTTATATCCGCCCGGATACCCAGGGTACGCCCGGTCACCTGATCCATAACCTTGAATGTCTTCAGATCCAGATCAACCCCCGCATTGATTTGCAGAGATTCCAGATACTCGATAAATGGTGGAAACACCAACTGATATCCCCAACTGGCATAGAGATCCAACAGATCCCGTCTCAATCTCTCCACCACTGCGGCCTGGGGCGGCAGTACTTCGTCTATACCCTCAGGTAATAACCAGTTTTCTCTTTGCATAGTATGAACCCATCTAAGGTCATTAATGTACCAGGTAAAGCATGATGACTCCCAACACCATGCTGACCAATCCGCTGATGCGTAGGGATCTATCGTCCATCGCACTCATGGTATGCATTATATTGCGCATAGCGCCCGGGCTGAGGAAGGGCAATATACCTTCGATAACCATTACCAATGCCAAGGCCGCCAGCAGATCATGCCACATTATGCCTCCTATTTACCTCATGGCTAAATACAGGAGCAATTTTCCACGATCGCAATGGACGGCGTGAATGTGGAAAATGCAGGAGCAATTTTCCACCAAAAAAATGCCGGGCGTCTACCGCCCGGCAATTATTTTCATGGCCCTTATTGGCAACCCTATTGTTCAGTGCCCTTTTTGTTGAAATATTTGAAGAACTCGGAATCCGGCTTCAGGACCATCATATTTCCGCTGTCGGCAAATATCGAACGATAGGCCGCCAGACTCCGGTAAAAGGCATAGAACTCGCTGTTGCTATTATAGGCCTTGGCATATATGGCAGCCGCCTTGGCATCACCCTCACCGCGCAGCTTCTCTGCATCCCGGAAGGCGTTGGCCAGTATTACGGTGCGTTGGCGATCGGCATCGGCGGTGATCCTTTCCGCCGCCTCGTCACCCTGGGCACGCCAATCGCGGGCAACGCGCTCACGTTCCGCACGCATACGTTCATACACCGATCCGCTGACCTCTGATGGCAAATCGATACGTTTGATGCGTACATCTATAACCTCAACACCAAGCTCACTGGCCTTCTCATCCGCCTCTTTAGTCAACAGGGCCATGATCTCGGCACGCTCACCCGATACCACCTCTGCGATAGTGCGCTTACCGAACTCATCGCGCAGGCTGGTATTGATTCTTTCAGCTAGCAGGGATGAGGTACGTAAAGAGCTGCCACCGGTTGAGCGGTAGTACTGCCCAACGTTGGCGATACGCCACTTGACGAAGGAGTCCACTATCACATCCTTCTTCTCTCCGGTCAAAAAGCGCTGCGGATTGGCGTCCAGTGTCTGAATACGCCCATCAAACACCTTGACGTTGTTTATGAATGGGATCATCCAATGCAGCCCAGGCTTATAATCGGCATCGACAATCTCACCCAATCGCAACCTGATGGCCAGCTCCCACTGCTTCACGTTAAAGGCAGAAAGCGATACAACGATCACGACCAGACCTGCAACGATCAAGGATCCAAGTGATTTAGATGACATCAACGTACCCTCCTGCCACGAACTACATCACGTTCAGGCGTCTCTTCTCTTTTACTGCTTCCATCTGAATTTGCGGCTGGAGCACTTACTCCAGGGAGCCTGACTCCGCTGGGCTGGATCAGCTTATCCAAAGGTAGATACATAAGGCTGTTTCCACCTTTATCTGTATCCAGCATCACCTTGCTGGTCTTGGCCAGCACGTTCTCAATGGTATCCAGATAGAGCCTCTGGCGGGTCACTTCCGGCGCCTTCTCATATTCGGCCAGGATAGCCAGAAAACGACTGGCCTCACCCTCGGCCTCGGCAATCACCCTCTCTTTATAGGCATTAGCATCCGCCATTTTGCGGGCGGCATTACCACGGGCCACAGGGATTACGCCATTGTAGTAAGCCTGGGCCTTATTCTCTTTCTTCTCCTTGTCCTCACGTGCCTTGATGGCATCGTCGAAGGCGCTCTTCACCTGCTCAGGCGGCTTTGCATGCTGGATGTTGATGCCCACGATCTCGATACCGGTATGGTATGTATTGATCAGATCCTGTACACCCTTCTTGATACGGTCAGCGATCGCTCCTCGACCCTCTGTAACTATAAAGTCCATGTTGCTCTTGCCGATGGTCTCACGTACTGCGGTTTCGGTGGCATCACGCATGGTCTTGTCCGGATTTTGATCCTGGAACCAATAGTCTGCTGCGTCCTGAATCCGATACTGCACCGTCAGCTCAATATCTACAATATTCTCATCCCTGGTCAGCATCAGGGCCTGATGCCTGAAGGGTTTAACCTCATCCACATTGAATTTTTCTACGGTTTCGATGGGAAATGGCAGGTGCCAATGCGGGCCTGGATCGGTCACCTCCTGAAAGGCCCCGAAGCGCAGGATAACACCGCGCTCTGCCGGTTCGATGATGTAGACACCACTAGCCAGCCAAACCAGAAAGGCGATGGCTACGATCATGCCAATGCCGACTGAACTTGGACCCTGTATACCACCGTCAGATCCAGAGCCAGCACCGGATCCCTTGCCGCCAAACAGCCCGCCCATCTTCTCCTGAAGTTTCTTTACCACTTCATCCAGATCAGGTGGGCCCTGATCCTTACCGTTTCCTCCCCAGGGATCTTTATCCCCACCGGGTTCGTTCCAGGCCATTTACTACTCCTGTGATTATTCAGTTATGCGGTTTGTCCGCGAAATGGATTAATTCTAGCTTGCATACTTAATAAAATGAACCATACAACGATGGTTTATCTAACCGCCACGCCTCAAATCGGCTGATTTCGCATATAACCACTATATGGTGCGGATTTAGACGATTTCAACTTCAATCGCTCCCCTTATTACGCGATTAATCTGCTCTCCAGATCGCGCTCTCTGCTGATCAGGCGTTCATATTCACGCCTGGGCAGTTCTATCTCAATCCTCCATCCTCCATGCTCCAGCACATCCTCTGACAGCACATTCGCCACCTGATAGAGACGGGAGCGCAGGCGTCCATCTTCCGGCCTGAGATGAATGGTGTGACGGACATGTCCCTGATGAAAGAACTCAGCCACGGCCTCTCTCAGGAGTTCTATTCCTGATCCATCCCTGGCCGAGATCCAGACCCGTTGTACCAGTCCATCATCGCCACGCTCCACCCGTGGAGCCTCTCCATCCAGCAGATCCACCTTGTTATAGACCTCGATCTGGGGGATTTCGCTGGCACCTATCTGGTCCAGCACAGAATTCACCTCAGCGACACAGACTGACCTTTGTGGACTGGCACAGTCAATGACATGTAGCAACAGCCCGGCCAGTACCGTTTCCTGCAGGGTAGATCTGAATGCCGCCACCAACTCATGGGGCAGATGGGATATAAAACCTACCGTATCCGCCAACACCACCGCCCCTTCACCCGGCAGCTCTACCCGTCTCAGGGTCGGATCCAGGGTGGCGAATAACTGATCAGCGGCATATACACCTGAATCTGTCAGTAGATTGAACAGCGTTGATTTACCGGCATTGGTATATCCCACCAGTGATACCGTGGGCACCTCGGCCTTGTTTCTGGATCTGCGCCCCTGATCGCGTTGACCGTCCACCTTTTCCAGGCGTTTTCTGATCTGGGCGATGCGATTGTTCAGCAACCTGCGGTCTGTCTCAAGCTGGGTCTCACCAGGTCCTCTCAATCCGATACCGCCCTTCTGTCTCTCCAGATGGGTCCAACCACGGATCAGGCGGGTGGATAGATGCCGCAACTGTGCCAGCTCCACCTGTAGCTTACCCTCGAACGATCGCGCCCTCTGGGCGAATATATCCAGAATCAGGCCGGTCCGATCCACCACGCGACACTTAAACTCACGTTCCAGATTGCGTTCCTGGCTGGGGGATAGCTCATGATTGAAGATGACCACCTCCGCATCTGTTGCGGCGATGGTATCGGCGATCTCTTCCACCTTGCCGCGACCGATAAAAAAACGCGGATCGGGCGATGCCCTACTCCCGAGCACGGTAGCCAAGGGCTCCACGCCGGCAGAGACCACTAGATCTGTGAATTCGTTAAGCTGTTCCGGATCTGAGCGCGCCCCTACATCCTGATGGACCAGGATGGCGCGCTCGCCGGTATCGGGGCGTTCAAACATATAGCAGTTTTAGTGACCCCTGGACAACGGCTTGTAGTAGGTTTGAGGATACCGCATTGCGGCACCTAATCTTCTTGCTAGTAATTTCCGGGTTCCGGCTGATTTTCATGTCCAGTTGGAATTCGAATATTACGCGCTGGAACAATGGTGGAAATGGCATGTTTGTACACCATCTGATTTACACTGTTCTTGAGCAGCACGACAAACTGATCAAACGAATCTATCTGTCCTTGCAGTTTTATTCCATTTACCAGAAATATCGAGACTGGCACCCGTTCTTTGCGCAGTGCGTTCAGAAAAGGGTCTTGTAAGCTTTGCCCTTTTGACATTGGTTTCTCCTTATTTATTATTTCTTCCGGCTCAAAACGATCCGGGATAATTACACTAGTGAATACACCAGAATTCCCTTACTGAAACACATAGTGTAGCACATGGGTGTAGATTTACTGTTAGACCTAAGATATGGCCTTGGATATGGTTTTCAAGGCCTGTTCCAAAACATTTTTTCTCTCTTCATTCAACCAGTTGGTATCCTTCTCTGATCTCAGCCAGGTGAACTGTCTCTTGGCCAGTTGCCGAGTGGCGATTATGCCCCTCTCGATCATCTGGTCATACGAATATTCACCCTGCAGATAGCGCAACATCTGTCTGTATCCTACTAAACGCATGGAGGGCATTTCGTGGTCCAGATCCCATTTTCTCAATAGGGTCCTGACCTCTTCCTCAAATCCGTTTTCCAACATATTTTGGAAACGCAGTTCTATCCTGGTATGCAGGACAGACCTGTCTACAGGTGCGCGTACCAGCTTTACGACACTATATGGGAGTTTTGGTTCACCGTCTCCCTTCTGTAATTCAGAAAGTGGGGTCCCGGTAATTTCGTACACCTCAAGAGCTCGCTGTATCCGTTGGGGGTCGTTCCGGCTGATCCTCTCCGCGGCCTGCGGGTCAACCATGCGCAGACGCTCATGCATGGCGGCCAGACCGATCTCCTTTATCTCTGCATCCAGACGCTCCCTAATAGCGGAGTCAGCCTCCGGCATATCAGACAGACCATACTCCAGCGCTCGAAAATAGAGCATGGTCCCGCCCACCAGCAGAGGGATACGTCCGCGTGCATGTATCTCCCCTATCTCACGCAAGGCGTCCTGGCGAAATCTGGCTGCGGAATAGCTCTCAATGGGATCACAGATATCGATCAGACGATGCGGGGCCTGAGCCAACTCCTCCGCAGACGGTTTGGCGGTACCTATATCCATACCCCTGTATATCAGGGCTGAATCCACGCTGATGATGTCGCAGGGCAGCTCCCGCACCAGATCTATGGCAAGATCGGTCTTGCCTGATGCGGTAGGCCCCATTAGAAAGATGACTGCCTGGTCAGATTGCCTGGATTGATGTGCCATAGATTAAAGGTAGATGAATACTACTGGCCACGCATAAACAGACGATCCAGATCTTGCATACTCAACTGCACCCAGGTGGGACGTCCATGATTGCACTGTCCGCTACGCTCGGTCTGCTCCATATCCCGCAACAATGCATTCATCTCATCCAGGGTTAGTCTGCGATTGGCCCGGACAGAGCCGTGGCAGGCCATACCGGCCAATACCGCATTGATCTCCTGGCGGATACGCTCCGATACCCCATGCTCGATCATGTCTGACAGCAGGTCGCGCAACAGACGCTCCGGATCGGCGCCCTGAAGAATGGCCGGGATGGAACGTATCACCAGCTTTTCTCTGTCGATACGATCAACATCCAGTCCCAACTCATTAAGCAACCCTTCCGCCTCCTGGGCAAGGTCTGCCTCTTTTTCAGAGACATCGATGGTTACCGGCACCAACATCGGCTGAGAGATAATACCCCTCTCCTCAAATCCACGCTTAAAACGCTCATATACGATACGTTCATGGGCGGCGTGCATATCCACCAGCATCAGGCCGGTTGCATTCTGTGCCAGTACATAGATCCCATGCAATTGGGCCAGGGCAAACCCAAGCGGCGGCATGCCCTTTTCGTCCGCGGTGTCGGCTGCCTGCCCGTCCGTAGGAAATTGGGCCTGAAACGAGGCCTGATACCCGTTCCTGCTCTCAGAGACCTCCAGATTGAGCGGCCTGGATGCATAACCCTGACGTGCCTGAATATCCAGCCTAGTTGGAATAGATGACGCGTTAGGTGCTGCAGTCTCTCTATTTGCAACAGCATCCACCTGTCCGGAAATGGTATCCGTCAGGGACCTCTGCACCGATCTGAAGATGAAATCGTGCACCTGACGGCTCTCACGAAAGCGCACCTCATATTTGGCAGGATGCACATTTACATCCACCAGGGCAGGATTCAATTCCATATACAACAGATATGCCGGTTGCCGACCGTGATACAGTACATCCTGATAGGCTTGGCGGACCGCATGACTGACCACCTTGTCCCGCACCATACGTCCGTTTACGTAGAAGTACTGCATATCTGACTGACTGCGATTAAAGGTGGGGCTGCCTATCCATCCGGAGAGGCGCATTCCGGCCGCATCTATCTGCATCAATATGGAATTTTCCAGGAAGGAGCTACCCAGGACCTGGCCAACCCGTGACCCCTTCTCCCCATCAGAGATTGCCGGCGCCAGGGATAGCACCTCTCTTTGATTGTGCCGCAGCACAAACCCGACATCGAAGCGACTCAGGGTCAGGCGCTTCAACAGGGAATCGATGTGACTGAATTCGGTACGTTCCGTCTTGAGAAACTTGCGTCTGGCCGGGGTGTTATAAAACAGATCGCGCACCTCAACCGTGGTGCCTACCGGGTGGGCTGCGGGCATTGCCTCAGATGGATCGTCTGAAGCGCTGATGGACCAGCCCGCTTCTGCCTCCTGCTGCCTTGAAGTCAGGGTAAGACGGGAAACTGACGCGATGCTTGGGAGCGCCTCTCCACGAAAACCGAGGCTGGACACCTGCTCCAGGTCCTGCAGGCTTGCGATCTTACTTGTGGCGTGACGACACAGAGACAGTGGCAGGTCGTCCTGATAGATACCACTACCGTTATCCCTGACCCGTATTAGTTTGATCCCGCCCTGCTCGATATCGATCTCAATCCTGCTGGAGCCTGCATCCAGACTGTTCTCCAACAACTCCTTAAGCACCGAGGCAGGACGCTCAACCACCTCGCCGGCGGCGATCTGATTTATCAATTGTGAAGGAAGAGCGTGTATTCTCAAGGGATTTGCAGGACCTGACCGACCCTTATCGTATCACCGGACAGATCATTGGCATCACGCAGACCGTTGACACTTACCTGATACTGCTTGGCGATCATATCCAGCGTATCCCCGCGATTTATAACATGCCGGCGTGGCGAATCGTTTTCTGGCCTTAACCTCTGTGCCAACATGGTTCCAGGAGGAGGATTGGAATAGAAATAGTCCTTCACCCCGGTAAATATGGTCTGGGCAAGTTTACCCTGATGCGATCTACTCCTCAGATATCGCTCTTCTGATGGGTTGCTTATGAACGCCGTCTCAACCAATATTGAGGGTACATCCGGCGACTTCAGCACCGCAAAACCCGCCTTCTGGACATTGCTGTGATGCACTTTACCGACCCGACGCATGTTTCTCAGGACCTTCTCCGCCACGTCATGGCTGGCCTGTCTGGTACCGGTCTGTGAGAGGTCGAGCAGTACGGACGCCAAGACATCATCTTTATCTTTCAGTTCGACACCACCTATCAGGTCAGCACTGTTTTCCCGCTCTGCCAACCAGCGTGCCGCCTCACTTGATGCCCCCTTGTTGGATAGGGTAAAGACGGATGACCCACGGGCACGTCTGTCTCTAAAGGCATCCGCATGTATGGATATGAATAGATCCGCCTTATTCTTACGTGCCAACTCAGAGCGTTTTCTCAGACCCAGATAGTAATCCCCATTACGTATCAGGACAGGGCGCATGCCCTTTTCCCTGCTGATCATATCGGCCAACTTTCTGGCGATGGAGAGGACCACATCCTTCTCTCTGGTACCGTTACGACCTATAGCACCAGGGTCTTCGCCACCATGACCGGCATCGATGGCAATCACCACATCCCTGGCAGGCTCTGGTTTCTTTCGTTCGTTTTTCACCACCGCCCTCTGGGGTGAGGTGGCCTTTATAGGAGAAACCTTTGTTGGGGAAACTGGCGCCGGCCCGGTCTCGAACAGGTCCAGGACCAGACGATGTCCATACTCGCGATTCGGAGCCAGGGCAAAGATCCTGGGATTTATCCTGGATTTCAGATCAAGGACTATGCGCAGATCGCTTCCGCCACGGGCGCCGCTGCGGATGCTCTGCACAAAACGGTCTTTTGCAGCGAATCCTGCAAGAGAGGTATTCAGCTTGGCATTGGTAAAATCTATTACCAGCCTCTCCGGATTGGATAGGGCAAAGATACGATGCTGCACGGAATCGCTGACATCAAACACCAATCTGGTGTGATCGGGGGCGCTCCAGAGCCGTAGACTGTTGATCTCAGTCTGTCCAGCCTGAAGTGAAAAACTACAAATTAGCAGCAGGATAGCGGCTATCTTCTTCATCTTCATCAACCATCACACAAATATCTTAGGATCCGTTGATAAAATTAGCACGCTGAAAACGAAATTTCCAGTGTTATCTTAAGGATAGCAGACTTTTCTCGATTTATTTGTTAAGTATATCCCGCATTCCGGCCATGACGGCGTTCAAAAGCCGTTTCCCAGACTCTGTCTCCGCCCTAAGTTCCAGATTTCGTCCCTGCACCAGATGTTCAATGTGGATCATCAGATCGGGAGGCGGTAGCTCCCCCTGCCCCCTCTCCGGCCACTCCACCAGCAGGGTTGCACCATCCTCCAAAAGATCGCGCAGCCCCAGATACTCCAGCTCTCCAGCATCCGCCAGGCGATAGAGATCGATATGACAATAGTTGTCCTCTCCTATCCGGTATGGCTCCATCAGGGTATAGGTGGGACTCTTCACCGCACCGGCATATCCCAGCCCGCGCAGAAACCCCCTTACCAGAGTGGTCTTGCCTGCACCCAGATCCCCATGCAGGTAAACGATACTACCCTTGGGACAATCGGACGCCAACGCAGCACCCACCTCCTCCTGCTGTTCCTGGGTGCCGGTATGCAGCCTTAACATTCGCCCGCCGCCGGATTGATCAGGGCCCTGATGACCGGTATAAGATCCGAGGCAAGCAAACCGGATTCGCCCTCTTTTGCTGCAATATCTGCGGCCCTTGCGTGCAGACAGACCCCCAAACTGGCCGCCAGCTCCGGCGCATACCCCTGGGCCAACAGGGCGGCTATCACCCCGGTCAATACATCGCCCATACCACCGCTAGCCATGCCGGGATTGCCATCGGTGCAGAGATCGGTTGCCCGCTCCTGACCCGCCTGTATGAGTGTGCCGGCCCCTTTCAGCACCGCCACCCCTCCGTACTTGAGCTGCAGACTGCGCACACTCTGAAACCTGTCAGACTGGACCTCGGCCACATGGCAATCAAGGAGACGGGCGGCCTCTCCAGGATGCGGGGTCAATATCCAGTCATCACGCCGCATGGGCTCGCAAGCCAGCATATTCAGGGCATCGGCATCCACCACCATAGGTAGTTTGTACTCCAGCACATAGCCCAATAGCCCCATGGCCCATTTCGATCTGCCCAGACCGGGACCGATTGCCACCACGTTTGCCCGCTGCAACAACGCCCTTAGCTGAGCCGGACCTTCCACTCCGTGACACATCAACTCCGGGCGCATCATATTCAGCAACGCTGCGTGTTCCGGACTGGTGGCCACCGAAACCAGTCCCGCACCACTCCTTACCGCGGCCTCGGCCGCCATGCGTACCGCACCGGAAAATCCCGGGGCTCCACCGATAACCAGCAAGTGACCGAAGTCACCTTTGTGCGCGGTTCGACTTCTGGGTGAGATGTGACACCGGAGCGCATCCCAGCTCACCCTGGATGCGGATGGAGTCTCTGCGGAGTAGACACCGGACGGGACATCCAGATCGTCGAAATGCAGTTCGCCGCACTGTTCCGGGCCATCCCCGGTAAACAACCCCTGTTTCAGGCCGATAAAGCTGATGGTTGCATCCGCCTTTACCGCAACCCCCAACACCTTGCCGCTATCGGAGTGCAGACCGGATGGTATATCCAGGGCCAATACAGGTGCCCAGTGCTCATTGATCGCATCCAGTGCATCCGCCCAGTCACCGGTTACCTCCCGCTCCAGACCCGTACCGAACACCCCATCCACCACCACCTCGGTCTGTTCCGGTACAGACACAAACGGCATGACCTCACCACCGAGGGCCATAAAGGCATCAGAGTTGTGCCTGGCATCTCCTGACAACTTTTCAGGACTACCCAGTTGCAATACCCGCACAGCGATACCATCCTGCAGGGCCAGCCTGGCAACCACAAAGCCGTCACCACCGTTGTTACCAGTACCGCAGACTATGGTTATATCCTGCACCTCCGGCCATTTTATCCTTAACAGCCTATAGGCAGCTGCACCAGCCCTCTCCATCAGGGTATGCCCTGGTATCTCAAAATTCTCAATCGCGGTCCGATCCAGTTCGCGCACCTGCTCGGCTCGATACAGATCCATTGGCAGGGACTCACTCAATTTCATCGTCTTCATACATATCCAGTCGTTACAGCTGAAATATAAACCAGCGAATTGTATCTGAGATTTGTGCTCTAGTGGGGTTTATCGAAGGTTCCGAAAAAATAGATGGTATAGTTCCACCCCTATGAAGAGTGTAGATTACCAGCAACTGGCGCAGTCCATAAAACTCTGGGGCCGTGAACTCGGATTCCAGCAGATAGGCATAGCCAATACCTCTCTGGAGATGGCGGAGCAACATCTGACCGAGTGGCTGGACTCTGGCAGACACGGCGCCATGGGATTCATGGCCAGCCATGGCATTAAACGCAGCAGGCCGGACGAACTGGTACCAGGCACCATCAGCGTCATCTCCGCCAGGATGAATAATCTGCCCCCTGATACAGATCCGCAAACGGTCCTTGCCGATCATGATCTCGGATACATAGCACGCTACGCCCTGGGGCGTGACTACCACAAGGTGGTACGCAACAGGTTGCAGAGTCTGGCCACCCGCATCCAGAAAGAGATCGGAGAATTCGGCTACAGGGTATTTACCGATTCCGCCCCGGTCATGGAAAAGCCACTGGCGACCAAGGCCGGACTGGGCTGGGTAGGTAAAAACAGCATGCTGGTCAACCGTGCGACGGCATCATGGTTTGTTCTTGGGGAGATATATACCGATCTGCCCCTGCCACAGGATAGTGAAGAGAGAGATCACTGCGGCAGCTGCGACCGATGTATGGCCGCCTGCCCTACCCAGGCCATCGTGGCGCCATATAAACTGGATGCCAGGCGCTGTATCTCCTATCTCACGATCGAACTGGGCTCTTCAATACCGGAAGAGCTGCGGCCACTGATCGGAAACCGCATCTATGGCTGTGATGATTGCCTGCTATCGTGTCCGTGGAACCGCTTCGCCTCTCCCACTGACGAATCGGACTTTCTCCCCAGAAACGGACTGGATGCCCCGACACTGATTGAACTGTTTTCTTGGGATGAAGAGGAGTTTCTCAAACGACTGGAAGGTTCGGCCATAAGGAGGATCGGCCACGAATGCTGGTTGCGCAATATAGCTGTCGCCCTGGGAAATGCCAAAACATCAGGACTGATTATCGACGCACTTGAAGAGAAGATTGATCATCCATCAGAACTGGTGCGGGAACATGTTGCCTGGGCCCTGGATCGCCACACGAACGGCAGATGACAAAACGGGGGCCAAGGCCCCCGTTTTTACCGTATCTGAATCTGAACTTAGGAGTGCATCATACGACGCCTGCCCAATCCAACAAGACCGGCAAGTGCTGATCCGAAGAGCCAGACTGCACCTGGAATCGGCACAGCATTGACCTGTACCAGCAGGTTTTGTGCTCCATCTCTGGTCAAGGCGGCCAGGTTATCCAGCATTTCTCCATACTGATTGTTTGTCACCCATGTATCCAACATATCCTGTGCAACATCCCTGGCATCGTCGACCCACCACATCCAGGTTGAAAACTCATCCCATGTAAAACGGATATCGCCTGAAAATACGTCGTAGGCATTATTCTGATCCTCGTGCACAATCTCCCAGATGGCGATCTGGATAGCCAGGGCGTCTTTGGTAGAGGACATGGTAGTGCCGAAATCTGGATAGACGTTGTACAAAAGACGGCTTATGTCATCCGCCTTGTCCTGCCCCAAACTGGAACTCAAGGTTTCCAGATTATGCGTAGTTCCTGAAGCAATGTAGGATGTCCAGTCTAAACAGAATCCGGAAAAGAGTGATTCGCTACCCGCATCATCCGGCAGCAGGCTTCCGGAATAATCTCCACCCGTCCGGTCAAACACCATCAAGCCACCGGAGCCTCTCTGCGAGTATCCATGATTGTATCCTTTAAGCTGCACATCCACCTGGGCACCTGTGAATGAAGAAGGCCCATCAAACACTACTGTGCCTGCTGATGTGGTGAATGAGGCAATCAGCAGAGTAAAAAAAAGAACCAGGCTCACTAGCCTGTACGGTAAGATATTGTTTTCCATGATTTCCGCCCGAGATTGTGTGATATTTTTTGTGAACCAGTTCACATTATGATGTAGATGGAATTCTACACATAAATTCTGACTTATTCTAGAAAACAATGTGCAAACAAGTGGTTGGGGCTATTACCACTATTAATGAGCGTTGTCATCTGATGACTGGCCTACCGGTTCATTATGGAACTATTCCATGATCCGCCAGCCACTTATTATCCAGCTCCCATCTGATCCTATCCACCTTCCCCGATTCAATCACGATACGTTTTACACGCTTTTGCAGCTCTGCCAACTGCTGCTGGGCCTGCATCAGGTCCGGATTATCCTGAGCGCGGCCGGCCAGTCGCGGGAATATGATTCCCAAAGCCCTATACATGGGAAACATGCTGTTGCGTGGCGAACTGACAATCCCCACTCCATTATCAATCCGCAACACATGAAACCTGTACGGATAGCTGGAGACCTGCTGATCCTGCTCCAGCAACTCATTCAGATCAGAAACCGTAGGGTCTTCGTACAGCGCCCAGACAAGTATGACCAGGGTGATCACACCAAGGAAGATCGAATAGTTTCGGGTGAATTTATCCATTCTGATTAGCACATATTATGTGTTATCAACCCTCGTCCACACAGATCTGTTTCTTACTTATCGCCATCACCGTCTTATACAGGAGAAGCGATATCAACAGTGTGACGATACCAAGCAATCCAAATCCCATAATCTTAAACCAGGTCTGCCCGGTCTTCTGGAACATCAGAATGGTAGCGATGGTGATTGCAGCCATGGGAAATGAGTAGGCCCACCAGGAGAGAAAAAACTTCAGCCTGGTGAAACGCGGAATCTGGGTGAACAGCAACAGGGTCAGGAACAGGGCAGAGTAATAGAGCACCCGGGCAAATATATCCACTTCGCCGTTTAGTTTTACATAAGAGATAAAGCCAATGGCAGGCGGCGCTATCAAAATAAACAACGTAGGAAACAACCTTTCCGGCAGCGGCTGATGAAAGATGACCCGATTAAATATAATCCCCAGCAATACGATCCAGAACAGCAGACCGATGCTGAAGAAGAAAGTGGATATCTCAACATAGCCATGCTCCACTCCAGCGATAGGGACCAGGATATTACCCACGATAGGGATAAACCAGGCCGGATTCATATGATGAATCTCAAAGTGTGCATGATGCATCCAGACCTGCATTACATAGAGGGTGAAAAACAGGTGCGCTAAGCTGCCTACGGCCCATAACACGAACGACAATGTAGAATTTACATGCAAGGTGCAGACACCCAAAAGTATCATGCTGATGGATATGGTTGGGAAAAAGCTCAATTTGATCGGATGAGACAGGTCCTTCTTAACCGCCGCCGGATAACGCACCAGCTTAACCAGAAAGAAGCCTGCCAGAATCAGGAACAGGCAAGCAGTGAACAACATCAATACCTTGGAGACAATGGCAGGCATCTGCAGTACTACATGGGACTTCTCCCAGGCCAGAGTGAGTCCGGACATGCCCATCACCATGGCAAAAAATGCGACAGGAAAATATTGCAGTCTTGCTTGTTGCTCCATCTGGGTACTCCGAGATTATGCTGTTACTACTATGCAAGTGATGTTAGATCACTGCGTTCATTCGACGCATTGACATATATCATAGTATTTTTGTTGGTATTTACTCTGGCTTTGGAAAATCGTTAAAACCCACACCCGGGTTTATCTCACGCTCCTCCGAAGGTATCTCATCCTGGTCCGGCCAGTGACCTGGAACCGGATCCGCTCCTTCCAGCATAGCTGACAGAGGTTCCGTATCTGCCAACACAGGATCGCTCTTGAGATCTATATCCTCCCGCAAACAGAGAAACTCAATGGGGATATTGTTCGGATCATAGCTGTAGAGAGAACGGCAAAAGCCGTGATCCACGATATCGGCAGCAGGCATACCCGCCGCATCCAGGCGCGCCATGATCTCCCAAAGCTGCTCTCCATCCGCCACCTGAATGGCGACATGATCGAAGGCCTGCTCCCCATGTTTTGGTTCACCGTGGCGGCGATAAGGGAGACAGCAGGCATCCGGCCATTCGAAAAAGACGATGTAGCTGTCCCCTCCCACTGAGAAAAAGACCTGACGACCCGCGCCTTCGTTGGATGTATATACCAGTCTCATGCCAAGCAGGTCACGCCAGAAGCGGATGGTGCCATCCAGGTCGCAGGTACCGAAGGCCGGGTGGTGCACTCCAACATATTCAACCATAGGTTTTCTACCTATATGTTTTCACCAGACATATAGTAATTATGGCAGCTTTAAAAAATTATCCCGGTAGTGGGCCAGTTCACTGATGGAGTCACGGATATCATCCAGCGCCAGATGCTTGCCCTGCTTGACCACCCCACTAGCCACATCCGGGGCCCAGCGGTTGGCCAGCTCCTTCAGCGTGCTCACATCCAGATTACGGTAGTGGAAGTATGCCTCCAGCTCCGGCATGAGGCGGGCCAGGAAACGGCGATCCTGGCAGATACTGTTGCCACACATGGGAGAGGCCCCCTTGGGGACAAATTCCCTCAGAAACTCGATGGTCTCCCGCTCCGCCTGTGCGATGTAACAGCTGCTCTGCTTTACCCTTTCGGTCAGTCCGGACTGCCCATGCTGGTTGGTGTTCCACTCATCCATGCCACGCATCACCTCATCCGGTTGATGGATCGCCAGCATCGGGCCCTCGGCCAGGATGTTCAATTTGGCATCGGTAACGATGGTGGCGATCTCAATGATCAGGTCATTCATGGTATCCAGACCGGTCATCTCCAGGTCTATCCAGATCAGGTTGTTTGCATCTTGGGCCATCCGCGATTCCTTGTTGGTGCTGTAAGTAAACCCGGATGATTCTAGCAGAAGGCTCTCCGCGGATGTATCCTTACCCCCTATGAACTGGTTTAGTTATCTATTTTTGATCGCCATTGCCGGCGGACTGCTGCTGGAGTTCTGGTTGATGCTGCGGCAACGCAGACATGTAATCACCCATCGAAATGAGGTGCCAGAGGCATTTACTGCGTACGTCACCCTAGACCAGCACCATACTGCGGCCGACTATACCCTGGCCCAGACACGTCTATGGGGCAAAGAGCTGCTGTTCGGTACGCTCCTGCTGCTGGTATGGACCCTGGGTGGCGGTATCCAGTACATCCAGGATATATGGAACACCTTAGACCTGGGTATTAACCAGATCCTCATGGGCACCGGCATCATACTCTCCGTATCTATTATCTCTGGCATCCTGGATCTGCCATTCTCCATCTATCGCACCTTCGTTCTGGAGAACCGCTTCGGCTTCAATCGCACCTCTCCATCCAGATTTATTAAAGACCAGTTGTTAAAACTCATGCTCTCCCTGCTGCTGGGCGTGCCGATAGTATGGGTCATCCTGTGGCTGATGCAGACCGCAGGTGATCTCTGGTGGCTGCTGGCCTGGTTGTTCTGGACCGGATTTACCCTGATTATGAGCTGGGCCTATCCGACCCTGATAGCCCCACTATTCAACAAATTCACCCCCCTGGATGATGCCGAGTTACGCCAGCGTATCCAGCAACTGCTGGACCGTTGCGGCTTTACCAGCAACGGGATCTTCGTGATGGACGGCTCCAGTCGCTCCAGCCACGGCAATGCCTATTTCACCGGCCTGGGAAAAAACAAACGCATCGTCTTCTTCGACACCCTTCTGCAACACCTGGACGCGGATGAGATGGAGGCGGTGCTGGCCCATGAGCTGGGGCACTTCAAACGTCGACATATCCTAAAGGGTCTGGCGATCATGACGACCGGTTCGCTGCTAGGTCTGGCACTGCTGGCCTGGCTGATACAGCAGTCATGGTTCTTCAACGGACTGGGGGTAACCACGCAGTCCAACCCGGTAGCCCTGTTGCTGTTTCTGATGGCGGTACCGGTATTCAGCCAGTTCCTGCACCCGTTGATGACCAGACTGCAGCGCAAACACGAGTTCGAGGCGGACGACTATGCGGTGGAACAGTCCGGGGCCAGACCGATGATCACCGCCCTGGTCAAGCTCTACAAGGAGAATGCCAGCACCCTGACGCCGGACCCGCTCTACTCCGCCTTTCACGACAGTCACCCGCCGGCCCCGGTACGCATTGCATATCTTTCATCCAGGCTATAAAGGGAGAAGCTAGTGAGATATCTGATTACCACAGTCATCTGTATAGTGCTGTCGCCTGCCAATGCCGATGATGGCACCGCCCAAGGACTGCATGAGCAACACTGCCTGGACTGCCACAAACCGGAGATCTATACCAGACCGGAACACCGGGTCACCTCCAGAGAGAGGTTATCTTCACAGGTTCGCCTATGTGCACAACAGCTGCAGCTACAGTGGTTCGATGAAGAGATAGAGGGTGTAGCCGCATATCTGAATAGAGAGTACTACCACTTCAAATAGTGCACATATGGCTCAACGCAGACTAACGCAAAAACAGCGGGAACACATCAAGCGCATTCAGGAGAAGCGGCGCGAGCGTCTGGCCCGGCGTACCGAGGCATCCCTGGATCAACATGGGGAGGACACCCCCCACGCAGGCAAGGTGGTGGCCAGACATGGACAGAATCTGGCGGTGGCGGACGCTGACGGTAACATCCACCACTGCCTCTCCCGCCAGAATATGGGACATCTGGTCTGTGGAGACCGGGTGGTGTGGCAGGCCACGGAACCGGGCAACGGTGTGGTCACGGCACGCCTGGAGAGGAGTTCGGTCCTGGCCCGACCTGACTACAGCGGACGGGAAAGGCCCCTGGCCGCCAACATCACCCTGCTGGTGATAGTGGTAGCGCCGGAACCTGAGCCCAGTGAGTATCTGCTGGATCAGTATCTGGTAACCGCCGAGACCATCGGAGTGCCTGCACTCATCGCCATCAACAAGGCCGACCTGATCCAAGGAGAGGGCGGCGACCGCTTCAATCAACGCATTCGGATCTATGGTGATATAGGCTATCCGATAGCCCGCATCAGCGCCCATACAAAACATGGACTGGACCCGATGATCGAACGCCTGCGGGGAGAGACCTCCATCCTGGTCGGTCAGTCAGGCGTGGGCAAATCATCCATCATCAACGCCCTGCTGCCGGACCTGGATCTGCAGGTCGGCAGACTGTCCGAGGCCACCAGACTGGGCCGACACACCACCTCCGCCAGCACCTGCTACACCCTGCCCTCCGGCGGAGAGCTGATCGACTCACCCGGGGTGAGGAGCTTCCGCCTGCTGAAGATCAGCCGCAGTGAACTGGAGAACGGCTTCAGAGAGTTTCGACCCTTTCTGGGTCACTGCCAGTTCAACGACTGCCAACATCTGCAGGAGCCGGGTTGTGCCATAAAGCGGGCGGTCACGGAAGGGAAGATAACCCAACTGCGTCTGGACAACTTTTTGCATCTGGCGGATAACATGCCAAAGGATCCAGTGTTGTAATCACATCAACCGGTGTAAAAACTCACCTTGATCTCAGCGCCGCCCAGCGCGCTATGGCCTACCTGAAGCTCACCACCATACAGGCGTATGATATCGTCCGCCACACTGAGACCAATCCCCTGCCCCTGCTGCTTCTGATCCTGCCTCTCACCCCGACCGAGAACCCGCTGCCACTCCGATTCCGGTATGCCTGCCCCGTCATCGGCGATGGTGATCTGCAGCGGCAGGCGCGTCCCCTCTTCATGCTGCGGACACTCGACACTCACTGCAACGGAGCCGGCACAGTACTTAAAGGCGTTCTCCATAAGGTTGCCCAGAAACTCCATGAGATCTCCCTTATCGCCATAGAACAGGGCCGAGTCATCCAGGGCCTGATCACAGGACACGCCCTTATCCCGGTAGACCTTCTGCAGCGTGTTCACTATCTGGGTGACCACCGGGGCCACCCTCTGGGCACGGGTCACATCGGAACGGCCGGAGGCGCTGGCCCGTTGCAGTTGATAGCGTACGATCTCATCCATGCGTGGCAACTGTTCCGAGACCGTATCGCGCAGGTTATCCTCGTCCTGGCTATCCATCGCCCCCTGCATCACCGCCAGCGGCGTCTTCAGGCTATGGGCCAGATCGCCCAGGCTGTTACGGTAACGCTCCTGGCTGGCCCGTCCATGGCTGATCAGTGAATTTATGTTCTGGGTCAGTCCCAACAGCTCTTTAGGGTATCCACCCTCCAGGGCATCAGCCTCCCCCGCCTCGATGCGCTTGAGATCTTCTGCAACCTGGCGCAGCGGGGTAAGCCCCCAGCGCAGCACCAATACCTGGGCCAGAAGCAGTATCAGGGCCGAACCGCCCATCCAGAGGAACATGGTGAAGCGAAAGCTCTCGATCTGCGAGATCAGACTGTCGGTACTCTGGGATACCATGAGGGTATAGGAGAGCTCTCTGCCCGCGTTATCCTCCCACAACACCCCGAAGCTGAGGATGAACATCTCGTCCGGAGAGGCGGACTTGCGAAACCTGAACTCGCCTACAGGCGTGGTCTCGATCTTATCCGGCTCACGTCCGACCATGGATGGAGACTGCCAGTTGTATTTACCCTTCTCACCCTGAACCTGGGCGTAGAGTCCGGAATCAGGCTCGGAGAGGCGTGGATCCGGGAGTGATTCCGGCAGGCGCAGACGGCCTCTACGATCTACATCGGCGGCACCCAGCAGGGCGTAGATCTGGCCCTTAAGCTTCTCAATGGTGGAGGTCTCAATGCTGTCGCGAAAGGCCCGGTCCAGGGCGACCCCGGTCAGTCCCAGAAATGCCGCCAGTACAAAGGTACCGGCTACCACCAGTCTGGTCTGTAAGGAGCCTGTCCTCAACTTAAGATAGTGTCCTTTCCAGGGTAAACCTATAACCGCGTCCGCGCAGGGTCTCAATCGGCTGAATGCTGTTTTCCGGGTCCAGTTTTTTGCGTAGCCTGCCGACTAAAACCTCCAGGACATTGCTGTCCCGGTCATAGTCCTGCTCATAGATATGCTCGGTGAGTTCAGTCTTGGAGATCACCTTGCCGCTGTTCAGCATCAGGTATTCCAGGATACGGTATTCATAGGCGGTAAGAGAAACAGGGTCTCCGTCTATCTGCACCGACTGGCTTACGGTGTCCAGCTTCAGAGGGCCACAGGCCAACTCTGGTGTTGCCATCCCGGCCGAACGGCGCAGCAGCGCATTCAGGCGCGCCAGCAACTCCTCGATATGAAAAGGTTTGACCAGATAGTCGTCGGCGCCGGCCTCCAGCCCCTCCACCTTATCCTGCCAGTTGCCCCTGGCGGTAAGTATGATTATGGGATAGGTAAACCCATCTGCGCGCAGTTTCCTGATCACCTCAATGCCACTGAGTTTGGGCAGGCCGATATCGATAACGGCCAGATCCTGTGGATATTCACGTCCATAAAACAGACCCTCTTCACCATCTTCGGCGGTATTAACCGAATACCCGCGTGAACTTAGCTGTTCATGTAACTGGGTGCGCAGGGCCTGTTCGTCTTCTATTACCAGTATTCGCATTGGGTTAACGTGACCTAATTTGCCACGACTCTGAAACGCTTCACCTTTCCGGACTTGGTCAGGACCCTGATGTAGTGCACCATGACCTCCCCCTCCTGCTTAGTCTCGGCTGACAGGACCCGGCCACCGGTCTGTTTGCGGATCCTGGCCACCGCGCTATCCAGGCTCTCGCCCCCAGCCTTGGCCAAAACCATCTGCTGTTGATTTAGTGGGATCATGCCACCCAGGGAATAACGCTGTGCGGCAACCGGCATGCTCACCAGTACACCGCACAGCATCAGGATTATCAGCGATTTGGTCTTAGCTGTATTCGATCTCGTCAGCATCATCCGTCCTATCAACTCTCAAGTTACCAGATTCAGGACACTCTCAGAACAGACCCAGTCTGGCGTTATGGTTATAACCATCATAACGATTCGGCTTGACACTTACCTGGATGTATCTGCCAGGGTGTGTCTGGGTACGGGTCCAGTGGACCTGCCCGTTGTAGCGATATTTTACACGATATCCTACCACTTCCTGTCTGGTAGTATAGTGATTATCAACCGTACATCTACGTTCCATGCTCTGATAACCTCGACCATAACTGTTCTGGCGTCCCATATCGTTTCCTATGGCTCCACCCAGCAGCATACCGGCTACGGTCATGGCGTCACGGCCGTGGCCCCTGCCAAACTGATTTCCAATGGCACCACCAATAATCGCCCCGGTGATCATCGGTACTGCGGATTCGCTACCGCCGCGGTGATATACCGGCTCTTCCCAGCAACGCTGTCTTGGGTGGCTTACCTGTACTCTCTCATAGATGGGTTTGACCTTCAGTACACGGGCGGTATCGTAATAACCGCGGTGACCGGCCATACTGGCCTGTGAAACCATCAATGCCCCGAATCCGACTGCTGCTATCAGGCTACTCTTTTTCATCTCATCTCTCCTGTTAAATAAGGGTTGTTTCCAATCTTGTAAAGAAGATTAGCCCCGGCTGCCTGAATGCTTGCTGAACAGAATCATGAACGGCAGATTATAAATCACAAAAATGTGTGTTATTTGCCGCACCCATCTGTGTCAAATGACATAACCATATGTTATTAATAGATTTATTAGAGAATATATATTGCGCTTCTCCCCATCTTTTGTATGATCCTCCATTCGCAAGAATCGACATCGACAATAAAAATTTCTGCGAAATAACAACAACCAAATACCAAATTATTTCTGAACATCAGGTGTACTATGGCGAACGTGAACGAGGCGGGTTTTCATGGAGAGAAATGGGAAGGAAAAAGAGTAATCTACAGCGGTTTAGTTTCTATCCTCATTCTGGG
>JBNKIR010000020.1:0-14307 GCA_050290785.1 Sedimenticolaceae bacterium
GGATAATACCATTATCGGTGTTGGCGGCTTCGAAAGCTGTGAAAGCTTGGGACTTCTTCGTTCATTTGCCGTAAGCCCTGGTGAAAAAGGTAATGGTATTGCAGGGCACATATTTGGCTTGGTAAAGACCAAGGCTATAGATTCCGGTATTTGCCGGTTTTACCTTTTAACCACAACTGCCAGCAAATATTTTGAACGATTTGGATTTTCCGTATGCAATAGGGACGATGTACCAAATTCAATAAAGGCAACCAAACAATTTAGTGAGCTGTGTCCGTGTACAGCTGTAGTAATGGTTCTGGATTTGGACACCTGACTCGATCAAGCCATAACAATAATGGCAATAGAGAGCAGTGCACTATTATTCCGAATGTTTATTCGCGTTCATTTGCGGACTAAAAATCATCGCCTGCAGGAGCGGGCTCCTACAGCGATGAAGATGGTTTCTAGAGTTGCCGCACCTGGATATTCATAGTCTGGATGCGGTAGGCGATCTGTCTGGGGGTCATGTCGAGTAACCGGGCCGCCTTGGCCTGCACCCAGCCGGCCTTTTCCAGTGCGGCGATCACCCGCTCCCTTTCGTCCAGGTCAGGATCATTCAGATCCACATCGGCACTGACAGATATGTCTGGTTCAATCGACATGCTTCCGTTAAGCCCCGCCAGGTCCAGCGCCTTTTGATCGATATGGCCGTTTTCACTCATCACCGCGGCCCGTTCCAGACGGTTCTCCATCTCACGTACGTTGCCCGGCCAGTCGTAGCGCATCAGCACCTTTAGCCCGCTGTCGTCTATACTGAGTTCCCGCCCCTGATTGCCGGCTATCTTGTTGATGAGGAATTTGGCCAGGTCCGGTATATCCGCCACACGCTCACGTAGCGGCGGCATATTGATCGGCATCACATTGAGTCGATAGTAGAGATCCTCCCGGAAGTTACCATTCTGGACCTCTTGCTCCAGATTTCGATTGGTGGCGGCGACCACGCGAACATCCACCTGCTGGGTCTTGCTTCCACCCACACGCTCGAACTCCCCCTCCTGCAATACCCGCAGCAGCTTGGCCTGAAAGGCCGGGCTGATCTCCCCTATCTCATCCAGAAACAGGGTGCCGCCATCGGCCTGTTCAAACCTGCCCTTACGCTGATTCACCGCACCGGTAAACGCGCCCTTCTCGTGCCCGAACAGTTCCGACTCGAGCAGATTGTCCGGCAGGGCGGCACAGTTCAGTTTTATAAAGGGACCGTTGGCGCGCGGGGAATTGTAGTGGATGGCGTTGGCGATCAACTCCTTACCGGTACCGGATTCACCACGTACCAGAACGGTGGTGTCCCACTTGGATACCTGCCGCACCTGTTCAAATACGAAGCGCATGGTCTGTGTGTGGCCCACCATATTGGAGAACCCGTGCTCACCCTTAACCTTACGCCTGAGTGAGTCCCGCTCGTGTTCAATGGCCTGCTGGCTATCCTTGACCTTGCGCGCAAGCAACAGACTCTGGCCGATCAGGTTGGCCACCATCTGCATAAAGCGGCTGCACTTATGCTTAATCCAATCGGACTCCATAGGCTGGGCGGTCAGCACCCCGATTGGTTCCTTGTCGGTGGTAATGGGAACGCCGATAAAGGGCAGTTCAGAATCATAGACCCCCAGGCGATCGAGAAAACGCTGATCATCTCCCAGGCGGGGTATGATCAGAGGCTCGGCCAGAGACATGATGGAGCCAAGCATGCCCTCCCCCGGTTTATAGCGCACCGATTCCAACGGCATATCCTGTTTGTGCAGCGCACTGATAAACAGCTCGCCGGTCTCTTCATCCAGCAGACTGAGCATGCCGTGATCCAGCTCGGCATAGTCGTGCAGCACCTCCAGCACCGCCACCAGGGTTTCACGAAAATCCAAAGACTGGTTCAGGACACGACTGACCTGATAGAGCGCCTCCAGCTCCGTCTCGAAGGCAGAGCAGCCCCCCTCAGTATTGACCGTCACAGGGATATCGACCGAATCAACCATCAGCGTCCCTCCTCGTCCACACCGCAAACCGGAAGGATCACGCGCACCCTACAGCCACCATTTAGTGGGGAATCTATGGTGAGACCGCCACCATGGCTGGCGACCACCTCCTGGGCCATGGTCAGCCCCATACCGGCATGTCCCCTGCCCTGATCCCATCCGCTGAAGAACGGCTCAAACACCTTCAGACGTAACTTCTCATCTATACCTGGTCCGTTATCAACAATATCCACTTCTAAATACTCTCCATTCTCACGACTGATAATCTGTATCTCACGATGTGACTTGCCGGAAATCTTCAGGGCCTGCAGGGCGTTGTCCAACAGATAATTGAACAGACTGCGCATGGCGTTGGGATAGGCGCTTATGGAGGGCAGGATCAGGGCCGGCCTCCAATCCACCACCACACCGGAGGCCAGAAGCTGCTTGGCCTTCAGACTGAGCACCTCATGCACTATCTCATTCAGATTTACCGGCGAAGGGAGTTCGGCATGGATTCCGGGCAAGGCGGCCTGCATGCTCTTAATGGCCTTGTCACCAGACTCCATGAGCTGGTTAAGTACGCTACGCAATCCATCGCCCTGCTGCATCCCGTCCGGCATGGCCAGGGCCGCACGTATGACGTTCAACGGGGCCTGTAGCTGAAAGATGGCGCCCGAAAGCGACTCATGGATGCTCTGCTTCATCTGCTGCTCCGCCATTCCCGCGCGGATGGCGTTCATCCTGGCCTCCTGGGTCTTGCGCCGACTGGAGGTGATCTCATTGGCCACCAGCAGCAGACAATGACTGGACGCATCTGAATCCTGGAAGTAGTTTTGCGCCGCCTCATCCAGCTCCGCCATCTGTACGGCGGAACAGGTAAACCAGCGCGGACCGATCCCGCCGGCCAGGTCCAGCCGCACCTCGCGATTGGTGAAACCGCCGTCCGTCTCCATCTCCAACGAATCGAGAAAGATGTGGGCAGGCTCTTCGCCCTTTAGATCGGCCCGCAGGGATTTGTAGGCCTGGTTGTCCAAAAGCACCTTGCGCTCGCTATCCAACAAGGCCACGGCAACCGGCGCCACATCCAGGACCGCCTCCGTCATGGCTTTCTGAAACTGCAGCTGCTGTCCAAGTTGGTGCATCTCTGATACATCTCGGTGCATACCCAGGTGATAACTGGTCTTACCGCCGCTCTGTACTGGTGCAATCATGAGCTCCGCCAGGTATTCACTGCCGTCCTTGCGATTGTTGACCAGCGAACCGCGCCACACCTTGCCCTGATTGATGGTCGCCCACAGGTCTTCATAGATGCGGTCGGGAGTGGAGGGGCTGGATAGTATGGACTGATTCTGCCCCACGGCCTCAGAACGTGCGTAACCTGTTAATTTTTCGAAGGTTTCGTTTACATAGAGTATGCGCGCGTTCTTGTCGGTAATGGAAATTGCGATGGGTGCCTGTTCCACCGCCTTTAAAAAGACGTGGGGAGAGAGGACCAGGCCGCTGCCAGACACGGCGACAAACGCCTGCAACACCTCGGCCGGTGTACCATCCGGGGGCGAATTGAGAAACCGAATGACCTCACTGGCCATGGTATCTGGATCATCTGCTGCACTGGTTGTCATGGTAGGTCCGGTGGCCTGGAAATATATTAATCCGTTGGTTGCAATATCCAGACCAATTAGTCCTGTTGTATGATCCCACCCCTCCGGGAGATCCTGGTTAGGGCGGCGCAGTTACAAATCGCCCCCAGGAGTTACCTTCTACAAATAACCCTGTCCCAATCTCCTGTTGTCCGCTATCATCCCGCCGAGTACAAACCAACAAGAACTCCGTATCTACATCTGGAAATGAACTCTTCAACCCGCCCACAGGCCAGTGCTGATTCAGACATCGGCTGGTCCTATCCCGACCTGGACAGGAGGGATCTGCGTATAGATTTCATGCGCGGACTCATCATGATCTATCTGGTGGTGGTGCACATGGAATACGCCTCGCTGTTCTCCCTGCTGGCGTGGGAACACTTTGCCATCGTCTCCAGCGCCGAGGGTTTCGTGATGCTCTCCGGCGTGGTGGTGGGTATGGTCTACGGAAGACGCGCCAGGGACGAGGGGCTGTCACCCGCAGCGAAGAGACTGTGGCAGCGGGCCTTCAAACTGTATCGGGTCAATGTGTTTGTGATTTTGAGCATCGCACTGCTGGGCCTGCTGCCGTTTATCAATATGTTCGATGTGACCCACTGGTGGGTACCGGGAGAACGTATCCACGCCTATTCCCTCTACCCTCCCGATACGGCCCCCTGGTGGGAGTGGTTGTGGAAGGCGCTGACACTGCAAAGCGGACCACACCAGTTTCAGATCCTGGGTCTGTACGTGGTGTTGCTGGGCCTGGCGCCAATGGTCATCATGGCCCTGATGCGCGGCCATGCCGGTTGGATCCTGATGCTCTCCTGGGGGCTGTACCTAGCCAACCTGTTTCTGTTGATACGAGTTACCCCCACCAAATTTGAATTGGGCTTTCCACTGCTAACCTGGCAACTGCTGTTCTTTAACGGACTGGTGGTCGGCTTCTATCACGACAATGTGTTTGGCTGGCTGGTGGCGGAGAAAAACCGTTGGGCGGGATGGCTGGCCGCGACCCTGTGCCTGGCCTTCATGCTGCTGGCGCTAAATACCCCATATCTGATGTTCTGGCCCTGGGGTACTCTATCGTTCGTATCGGCAGAGACATTCCAGACCATTCGCGATCTTTTGTTCGATAAGACCCATCTCGGTCTGGGACGCGTATTGAACAATGTGGTGTTGTTCATCACCATGTACCTTTTATTAACCCGCTATTGGCTGGGCTTCAATAAGGTATTGGGATGGTTGCTGATCCCTCTGGGCCAGGCATCGCTGTATGTGTTCACCTTGCACGTATATGCAATTCTGCTGGTGAGCAATCTGCCTATCCCGGTCCTGGACAGCTTTATATGGGCCACAATCGCGCACGGCGCAACTATCCTGGTAATCTGGTTGATGGTAAAACATAGAGTGTTATTCAGATGGATACCCCGTTAAGATGGATCCATCCTGTATAGAAGCAATCAGACAGCATTTCTTGATTTTTTATCTGACAGTGGAAATAACATGAGCAAAAGAATAAGCCTTATTCTTGGTAGCGGCGGCGCCCGCGGCCTGACCCATATCGGTGTTATCAAGGAACTTGAAAAACGCGGATTCATAATTGACGCCGTCGTGGGCTGCTCCATGGGTGCGCTTGTTGGCGGCTTCTATTGCGCAGGCAAGCTGGATGTCTATGAAGAGTGGGTTTCCCAGCTATCGGAGTGGGATACCCTCAAATTTCTGGATATCTCCCTGACCCCAAGTTCGGGAATGATGAAGGGCGATCTCATCATAAACACCCTGAAGGAGATGGTGGGGCACACCCACATAGAAGATCTTCCCATCAGCTTCTCTGCGGTAGCCACCGACATCGTCGCACGTAAGGAGGTATGGTTGAATTCAGGTGACCTGTTCGACGCCATACGCGCATCCATGGCCATCCCCGGCATATTTACCCCCAAGATCATCGACGGCAAGTCGCTGGTCGACGGCGGAGTATTAAACCCACTGCCAGTCGCACCGGCCATGTTTGAAAAGAACGACCTGACCGTAGCGGTCAGCCTGTCTGGTTACGATGTGGCAAACCCTTATGGGACAGTCCCGGTAGAGATAAAACAAACCAAACTGGAAAACTATCGTTCCAAGATCGAGGGGTTCCTGAGCGATGTACAAAACAGATTCGGCCTGGAGTCCAACGGCTCGGCCAAGCAGGACCAAGACCTGCGTATGACCGACGTGCTGTTAGGTATGTTCGACACCATGCAGGCCGCCATCTCAAGATATCGCCTGGCCTCTTATCCCCCGGATATCCTGATAGAGATCCCTGGCAACATCTGCCAAACGCATGAGTTTTATAAGGCCAGGCCACTGATTGCGGCCGGCCAATACTGGACAGAGCACGCCTTGGAGAAAAACGCGGAAAGGATCGGATACTGAGTAAATTCGTTATACTCTGAGCTCAATGGTCTGAATGATCCAAAGCGATCCTGTTGAACTCATCCTGTTGTTTGATAAATTGCTCAACCACATCAGGATCGAAATGAGTTCCTGATGCCTGATGTATTATCCTCACGGCATCCTCATGGCATATGGGGCCCTTATACACACGGTAGTTGACCAGGGCATCATAGACGTCGGCAACCGCCATCAACCTGCCGGCAATCGGTATATCTTCTCCCACCAACCCGCGCGGATAGCCACTGCCATCCCACCACTCATGATGGGTATAGGCGATCTCCTGCGCCATCTGGAGAAAATCCGTGGAGCCCCACAACTGCTCTGCACGCATCAGGGCCTCATAACCGTAAACGGTGTGCTTCTTCATCTCAATCCACTCATCCTGCGTCAACTTTCCTGGCTTCAGCAGGATATGATCTGGCACACCGACCTTCCCTATATCATGCAGTGGCGCAGTCTTATACAGTAGATCAATGACTTCATCATTCAGATAATCAGAGAATCCTGGGTGGTCACTCAACCCCTGCGCCAGCAAGCGCACATAATTCTGGGTGCGCAGGATGTGTTTTCCGGTCTCGGCATCTCTGGTCTCCGCCAGTGAGGCCATACAGTAGATGGCCACATCTTTGGTACGTCCCAGCTCTTCGCTACGCTCCTTTACCTTTTCCTCCAGCAGTTGATTATTATTGGCAAGTTGGCTCATGGCCTTATTCAGTGCGATATGGGTGGCAACTCTGGCCTTCACAATGGGAGGACTAACAGGTTTTTGAATATAGTCTACAGCACCCAGCTCAAACCCTTTCAATTCATCGGCCACCTCGCTCTTTACTGTGAGAAAGATGACAGGGATATCCCGCGTCACCGGGTTGGCCTTGAGTTCCTTACATACCTCATAGCCATTCATGTCCGGCATCAGGATATCCAGCAGGATCAGGTCCGGTAGCGGTTCTGCCTGGGCACGACGCAGCCCCTGCTCCCCATCCATGGCCACGGATACTTTATAGTCTCCGTTAAGCAACTCCACGATAACATCGATAAAAAACTTCTCGTCGTCAATTACCAGTATCTTGGACTTTTCGTCATTCATCTCTTATCACCTGTAAGTGTTGCTGATAACTCACCTAATTGTTCCAGAGCAAGGTCGAATTCATAATTGTCCAACTGCCCTGAGATCTGCCTTATCAGTTCCAGTTGCGCCTTATCGCTTAGCCTACGTTCGAGTAACTCCAATATGGTCTTCGCATCTGTATCCCCCTCTGTCAGCATATGTTGCAGTCGGCGCAGCAATTCATCCACATCATCCTCCAGCAATCGGTCATCTGCAACTTCATGGCTGGCATCTACTCCATCTTCTACATCACGTAACGCCGCAATACCGTCAAACAGGACATTGAATGCATCACGAAATGATTGGGATAGCACAGGCTTGACCGGCTCGTTCCCCTCCAGTTCCTTTTCCATGTTTCCTGCTTCCTGTTGCAATATGCGCGCACCGATATTACCGGCCACGCCTTTAAGGGTATGCAGTTCGCGCCTTGCATCATCGAGATCACCTTCAGCCAGTTTCTGCTCAATCAAACTGACGGCATTGTGGTGATTCAGGGCAAACTCCTTCAGGAGTTTTACAAAAAGGCGTTTATTACCACCTATGCGTTCCAGCCCCCACCCCAGATCAATACCTGGAAGATTTTCAGGCAGGTCGATTTCATCTGCCATATCATTACGTTGCGACACCTTGTCAACGACTTTCAACCAACGGCTCAGCGTGACGAACAGTTGCGGCGGATCTATGGGCTTGGGCACATGCTCATTCATGCCGACTGCCAAACAGCGCTCCCGCTCGCCGCTCATGGCATGCGCGGTCATGGCTATCACCGGCAGTTGATCATGCTTGATGCGTATCTGCCTGGTGGTCTCATAGCCATCCATCTCAGGCATCTGGATATCCATCAACACTAGGTCGTAATCATGTTCATTGAGGATATTGACCGCCTCTAGGCCATTACTGACCACATCCACTTCCAGTCCCATCCTTTCCAGAATCTCCTGCGCCACCTGCTGATTAATCAGATTATCCTCCACCAGAAGGATCTTTCCACAAAGCTGCCGCGCGTCCATCTCTACCTGACGCACCGCCTTGTCATCACTCTTGCTCAATACATGGATGACGGTGTCAAACAGGGTTGAGGGACTGACCGGTTTTATCAGGAAACCATCCAGACCGGCCAACTCCGACTGACGCATCACATCTTCCCTGCCATGCGCGGTTACCAGCAACACCGCTGGTATATGCTGCAGTCCCTTTCCCTGCTTTATCTCCATGCCCATATCCACACCATTCATTACAGGCATACGCCAATCCAGCAGCACCAACTGGAATGGGCGTCCCTCGGCATCCGCCTGATGCAGCTGATCAAGACCTTCAGCCGCATCGGATGCGCTACTCACCTCAAATGAGAAAGAGTGAAGGCGGTTACCGAGTATCTCCAGATCGGAGGGATTATCATCCACCAACAACACACGCAGACCACGCAGATCAGATTCCACCTTCCATCCGTTGTCTGACTGGGTATCGATATCGAACGGAAGTCGAAACATGAAATTACTGCCTTCACCTGGAACACTCTGCACATCTATCTCTCCACCCATAAGATGCACCAGATGGTGACATATACTAAGCCCCAGACCGCTGCCGCCATAACGACGGGTAGTAGACTCATCCAACTGGGTAAAAGCGCCGAACAGACGTTGAATATGTTCCACCTCGATACCGATACCGGTATCGCTGACGCTGAATTCCAACCAGACATGGTCATCCACACGTTGTTCCAACTTCACATCCACCCTGATCTCTCCCTGCTCGGTAAACTTGATGGCGTTACCGACCAGATTGATCAATACCTGTCCCAGGCGCAAGGAGTCCCCAACCAAACCATCCGGCACTTCAGGGTCGCGATGAAAATAGAGACCAACCCCCTTCTCCTCCGCCCTTATCATGGTAATGCCGGCCAGGTTTTCATATACCGCATCCAGCGAGAAAGGCGCCCTGGCAATCTCCATCTTACCGGCCTCAATACGGGAAAAATCCAGGATGTCGTTGATCACACCTAACAGTGTCTGCGCAGAGTGTTGGATCTTATCCAGGTAGTGATACTGACGTTTGTTCAGATTGGTCTGGAGGGCAAGATAACTGAAGCCGACAATGGCATTCATGGGCGTGCGGATCTCATGGCTCATGTTGGCCAGGAAATAGCTCTTGAATCGATTAGCCTGCTCCGCCTCCGCCTTGGCCACCGCCAGCGCCGCCTTCTGTCTCCTGGTCTGAGCCACCCACAATAAGGTAAGCGACAACAGCACCCCGGCCACCGCCATTACTTGCCACAACAGGGTATAGTCCACCTCGACATCATAACGAATCGCCAGGGACTTCTGACGAATAGCACGTCGTTCATCATCGCCGATCGCGACCAATGCCTTGTTCAGGATAGGTATCAATTCAGGCCAATCTTTACGTACACCAATAGCAAGGTCGTTATTGTAAGGGGCCGGCGCCGCCACCTTGAGATTACCCAATCCAAGCTTATCAATCATATAGCTGGCCATGGACAGGTTCCCAACATAGGCGTCAGCCTTGCCGCTGGCTACTGCCTCCAATGCCTTTGCTGTATTGTCGGTCAACAACTGCCGCAGATCCGGATAGTCACGATCCAGATACTCCCGGGTTACATAGCTGCGTTCCACAGCTATACGCGATCCATACAGATCATCCATATCCGTGATCACTGGAGCATCTGAACGTGTAACGATCATAAAAGGAAAATGTAAATAGGTTTCGGTGAAGTTAAGAAACTTAGATCGTTTTGGTGACGGATTAAGTGCAGGCAGTACATCTATCTTGCCCAATCTGGCATTTTCAACAGATTGAGCCCATGTCTGCCTAGAATCGTATTTCAGTTCCACACCAAGCAAATCGGCAATACGCTGCATGAAGGCTGCCGATATGCCACGATAGTTACCGTCATCGTCGATAAACTCAATCGGCTCCCAGATGGGATCAAGCCCCAAACGCAGCACCGGATGCGCCTTCAGCCACGCCTGCTCTTTTTCACTCAACACCAACTTTGGCTTGTCCGTGCTGACAGCCACTTCCGGCACCCATTTACCCAGGATGGCGCGTCTCTCATCCTCTTTAATATCGAGCAACGCCTTCTGCAATATCCCAAGCAATACAGGCCAGTCACTCCTTACGCCTATGGAGTTGATGGAAGCAACGTTATCGATCTTGCCCTGGATCTGTAGATTGGATATCAATTCCTGCTCGATCAGATAGAGGGCCACGGCGCGATTGCCAATATAGGCGTCTGCCTCACCTTTGGCCACCGCATCAAGGGCATCACTGGTATTGGCATATTCATTTACTGCGATACCGGGATAACGCTGCGCCAGGATAGTGCTTATGACAAATCCCTTTTCTACAGCGACCTTGCGGCCACTAAGATCGTCGATACTTTTGAAATATATTCCACCCTTACGTGCGATGATGACATGGGGGATAGTGAGATAGGGATCGGTAAACAGAAAATCACCCGTCCTACTCGGGTGGGGCGTGATGCCGATAATTGCAGGCAGTTGCCTGGACTGCACTGCCGAGTAGATCTCATTCCAACTACCGGGATGCATGTACAGTACCCCATCAAGGCGTCGATTGAGCGCACGTACAAAGTCGGCACCTATACCACTGGGGCGACCATCTTTATCCACAAAATCCATCGGGGGCCAGGCGTTCATGACGCCTACCTCAATTCTTGGATGCTTTGCCAACCATTCACTCTCTTCCCGTGTCAGTCCCAAGCCATCAAGAGATGGCTCATTGGCATCCAGCGAGATCCAGCGCCGGCGAATCGATCTCTGCTTTGCCCTCCCGACAGCCTCGATACCCTTCTGCAGGATGCTGGCAAATTCAGGCCAGTCGTTCCTACACCCCATGGCAAGGCGACTGGGCTGGCCATAACTGGACGCGATGCGCAGATTGGATATCTCCTCACGCTCCAACCAGTAACTGGCTACACCTATACTTACGATGGTGGCATCAGCCGCTCCCACGGCCACCTGCCGCAGGGCAGATGGGATATCCGCAGTCTCCTGTATCTTTACCTCCGGCATCTGTTTACGCAGGAGACCGGTGATAGAATATCCACGCGGAAGGGCCAGACTATGCCCAACCAGGTCTGATTCGCTTCGAAGATCAGTGCGCTTCCCCCGTGTGATAATCACCCGCTGACTTGTAACATACGGTTCGGTGAAAAGAAGATGTTGCTCGCGTTCCGCATTGCGATTGAGCAGTGGCAACAGATCCACCTCTTTGGCAAAGGCCTTGTGCAGCGTCTCCTGCCAGCTATTGCTTGAAACCAGGGTGAACGTTATGCCTAAATTTTGCTCAAGCAGTTTGAGGTAATCGGCAGAAATTCCTTTGTGTCGTCCCTGATCATCGAGAAATTCATAGGGGGCAAAATCAGGATCGATTGCGATACGTATTGTCCGGTGTTGTGCGAGCCATTCCCGTTCCGCAGGAGTCAGATTCAGTGTTACCTTACCGGGACTGGCAGAAAAATCTGTTCCATCTGTGTCCATTCCCTGTGCCGTATGGCATACCCCACCGATCAACACCCATATCAGTAACAGATCGATCCATGGTTTGCGGCATATCAGCATGATTGATAATGTTCGACCTTCCCTTTACACGGTGAGAAATTCACTGCATTACTACAGATTCGTCCATTTTGGCAGCTTTTTCAAGCCGAGGCCGTAACTCCAGCTAAACATCCGATGGGCTGCATGACATAAGACTAAGGCAAGGACTTTATTTGATGCAGGTCGCAAAACAGGAAATCATCTCAATAATGTTTTGAATCTTCTCACATATCCATCTCCTGCCCCGTGCAATTAATAAATACCACTCTATCATTGCGTAATATCTTAACGGCATGCCATAACGGAGGTATGTATGAGAAAAATCAGATTATTCCTTGTTGTCTTCTTTTTGTTCCTGTCGCCACTTTACGCATCTGCTGCTGCCTTAATCATCGACCACAACTTCACGTCACTTCCCGCCTACTCCCAGGCCCAATATCAACTGGCCAAAGACACACTGCACATCGCCTATGGGCACACATCCCACGGCAGTCAACTGACTACAGGCATGTCGTCCATGGTTGGGTTTATCAATGGTGGCGGACTTGGCATGAGCATGCCCAACAACTTCTTCAGCTATAACAACGGCGGGACCGGTGGGGCATTAGACCTGCATGATAATTTCCAGCCTGGAGATCTGGGCAATCCAGACCGTACCACCTGGGCAGCCAGAACCAGGAGCTATCTTGATAATCCGGTCAATGCCGATGTAAATGTCGTCATGTGGTCCTGGTGCGGTCAGGCAGATACCGATGCAGCGAACATCGACCTTTACCTCAGCACCATGAACGCTCTGGAAACAGACTATCAGGATGTAACCTTCGTATATATGACCGGACATGTGAATGGAGGAGAACCTGGAAGCAATCTCCTATTGAGAAATCAGCAAATAAGGGACTATGCCATGGCCAATGGAAAGGTCCTGTATGATTTCGCGGATATTGAAAGCTGGGACCCAGACGGAAACTATTATGGAGACAAGCTGTTAACGGATGCCCTCTGGTACGATTCCGATGGAGATGGGGTGCGGGACAAGAACTGGGCCGAGGATTGGCGCGCCACACACACCGAAGGCATGGACTGGTTTGACGCATACGCCGCACACAGTGACCCACTCAACGCCAATGTAAAGGCATATGCCGCATGGGCCATGTTCGCCGAGATCGCTGCAGCCAACAGCAGTACCGTGCCTATCCCCAGTGCGGTCTGGCTGTTCGGGACAGGTCTCCTTGGACTGTTTGGAATCAGGAGAAAGAGCGCTGGGTAAACCCGCGACTTTAAATCTGTCATACAAAGAAAGGCCGCAGAACGCGGCCTTTTTTTATTCTGTAGCATGGTTAATACTTTCTCAATAAAATTATCGTAATTGTATTAACTATAGATTGGAAAAGCATGGCCATAGGACGAATAGTATTTATATCGGTATTTCTCAGCGTTCTTGCGCTGGCCAATCTATATGTATACCGACGCTTTTTCCGCCAGCTATCGCCACGTCTGCATCGTGCTGGCGGTCTATTGATGATACTGGTGACGACGGGTGAATTGCTTTTCGTTTTAGATGTATTTATTGAATTGTTCCCTGAATCACTGACGCTATACATCCTGCTAAGCAGTTTTATCGGCACCACCTTCATGCTGTTTGTGGTAGCCCTGGTCTATGACCTGATCGTCTCCATATCAAGGCGCGTTCCCCTATACCAGGAGCGACGCCGCACCATTAAGGTGATGTTCGATGCCGCTACGCTCTTTATCGCCATTTTTTATCTTGCCCTTGGTGTTTATCAGGGAAGAGAAGATCCGGAAGTGAACGATGTGGTGGTCAGGATAAAGGGATTCCCCGTAGACGGCTTTACCATAGTACAACTTACAGATGTGCACATAGGGCGTACATTAAAGCGCGATTTTCTGGAAAGGGTCGTAGCCAGGACCAACGCCATGCGGCCGGATATGGTGGTAATCACCGGTGATCTCTACGACCTCTCACCGGATGATATAGGAGATGATCTGGAGCCACTGAAGGATCTCAAGGCTCCCACCTACTTCGTGACCGGCAACCATGAATACTTTCACGGTGTTGAGCCTATATTGAAGTCTGCCCGGGACCTGGGCATTAATCCCCTGACAAATCAGGCAATACGCTTCGGCAACGACGGAAATTACTTCAATCTTATTGGGCTCAACGACCTTACCGGCAAACGTTTCGGTACGCTCCCCCCCGACGTGGACATGGCCTATCAGGGTGTAGATCAATCCAGGCCAACTATCGTGCTATCACACCAGCCGAAATCCATCTCTCTGATCAGAGACAGGCGCTGTGACCTGATGTTGAGCGGACACACCCACGGCGGGCAGATCTTTCCCTTCGGTCTATTGGTAAAGCTGGCTCAACCCTACATATCTGGTCTGCATGAATTCCAGAAAGGGAAACAGATCTTCGTCAGCCGCGGCACCGGCTATTGGGGGCCACCCCTGCGGGTGCTGGCGCCTAGTGAGATCAGTAGAATTGTTATTACTAATTGAAGAATGAAAATACCGCTAACGACGCGGCCTTTTCTGATTTGGTAGCG
>JBNKIR010000021.1:0-34348 GCA_050290785.1 Sedimenticolaceae bacterium
CGGCGCCTCCAGCGCTGGCGAGGGATCGCTCGTCGCTGGAGCCCCTGGGGAGGTGAGGAACGGAGGGCACCCGAAGGGCAAGTCGTGGAGCGCCCTTTTCTTTCGCCTATTTCTTTTAGGCGTACAAAAATCCGCCGGGAGCGGATTTTCACGCAAGCCCCGAAGGGGTGAGGCGCAGGGATGCGCCGAATAAAAGAAATAGGCTCGTAGCCTCTGCTTGGAAGGAAAGAAATGCACTAATGATTAAGGGCTACGAAACTGGTTACCGATCTGGCTAAAAGCGCCTAGATCCCAGCCTGCGCGGGGATGACGAAGTATCACCCCGCCAACTGCCCGAATATCTTAAACCCGGCCACATAGGTCCCGATGGCCGAACCCAGGGTACTGAACAGGAACACCAGCAGGGTGCGTGAGACCCGATTGCGCCACCAACCTTTCAGGTGGGTGGTATCACTACGCAACTCGCTGAAATCCCCCACCCTGGGCTTGCGCAGATAGATCTCCACCGCCGCCGTGGCCATACCGGCCCCCACCGTCGGATTGAGAGAGGTGATGGGTGCCGCCAGGAAGGCGGTGATGGTGGTGATGGGGTGGGCCCCTGCGATCAACGCACCCAGCGCCGAGAGACCGCCGTTGATGATGATCCAGTCGGCCACCAGGCCCCAGCCCAGTTCAGGACTGCGCATAAACCCGATGATGAATCCGGTCAGGACCAGGGCCACTATGCACCAGGGTATGACCTTGGGCCATCTCTTGGGTATGGGTAAGGCATCTAGTTCCGAAACCATCTGCTTGGGATCTGTGATCCCCTGCTCCAGATAACGCTTGATACCCTTCATGTGGCCGGCGCCGATCACCGCCAGGATGTTCTCATGTTTATTCTGCTGCAGTTCATCCAGCAGACGGGCCGCCATGTAACGGTCCCGCTCGTCGATCAGTGGAAGGTACAGGTCCTGACGGTCTTCCGCGAACTCGGCAAAGGTGGTCTCCAGGATATCGCCCTCTTTCAGACGCTCCACCTCGGCCTCATCCACCTCTTCCCGGCTCAGCAGACTGGCCACCAGCCCGGCAAAGAGATTGAGCCGCTGCCACCATCTAACATTGCCGGCAACCCGTTTCAGGGTGATGCCTATCTCCCGATCAATGAGTAGCACCGGGCTGTGGTTTTCCTGGGCATACTTGATCGCCTCGCGCTGTTCCGCCCCCGGCTCGATCCCGAACTGTTCCGCCAGACGCTGTTGATAGGCCCCCAGGGCCAGATTTGCTGCCACCATGGTGCCCTTACCCTCCTTCAGCACCTTGAACAGGTCCATGCGCGCCAGGGCGTCCGGATCGATGATGGAGTTGTAGCGGCTGGGGCAGAGCTCCACCGCCACCGCATCGTATGCGCCCGAGTGCAGCAACTCCCTGACCTTGTCCGCACTGGCGCGGGAGACATGGGCGGTCCCGAGCAGGGTGATCCTGCCATCGCCGACCTGCAACTCGATTTGTGGTTCTACCTGATCCTGATCCATGCAATCTACTCGTTAAGCCAATGCGGTGAGATAAAGGTCACGTATGATAACAGCATGAGCGGCTTTTCGGACAGAATTGCTTTCTCAACACTAGATCAAGCGCTGATACTCGCTTAACATGGGAGATCATCTATTGCCACTATTGGAAGGATCATGCTTAAAGTTAGAAGAGTATTTCTGGTACTAATCCTGGCCTTGGCTTTTACCGGCTGTGAATCGCTCTCACCGATACAGGCATTCAAAGATAAAAATAAACAGGACTCTCTGACCAAGGACCTGCACAGCTATGAACTGACCGTGCGCTGGGGTGATCTGGGCCAGATTTACTCTTTCCTAGAACCGGAACTGGCAAAAACGGCCAAGGTGCAGAAAAACCTGGGCGATATACGGGTAACCAGCTATGAGATAGTCAGGGGACCCGTAGCAATCAATGATACACAGGCCATGCAAACGGTAAGGATCCTGTACATATTTAACGATAGACAGGTGCAGAAGTCCCTGGTAGACAACCAGGAGTGGACATTCCACGAAGATAAAAGCGAGTGGCGCAGGTCCAACCCCATACCCAATTTCTAAACAGTTATGAACAGGGCAATCACCATACCACAAGGAAGCCGCATACTGCTCACACTGGCAGCGTTCATAGTGGTGGTGGCCGGGGTGCGCGAGGCGCGGGAGCTACTGGTACCCTTCCTCCTGTCCGCCTTCATCGCCATCATCGCCGCCCCACCCCTGTTTTATCTCAAGCGCAAAAACATACCCACCGCCATCGCCCTGACCCTGGTCATCGCCCTGGTGGTGATCGCCGCGCTGATGATGGGGGTCCTGGTGGGCAACTCCATCGATGACTTCTCGGCCCAGCTCCCCATCTATCAGGAACGCCTGAATACCCAGACCACCGCCCTGCTCGCCTGGATGGGCGAGATGGGGATAGAGATCCCCAAGGAGACCGTCTCCAAGCTGATGGATCCGGCCAAGGCCATGCAGATGGCTGCGGTGGGTCTGAGCAGCCTGGGCGGACTGCTTACCAACACCTTCCTCATCCTGCTGACGGTAATATTTATCCTGCTGGAGGCCGCAGGTTTTCCCGCCAAACTAGGCGCCATACTGCATGACCCGGACAGCGGCCTCAGCCGCCTGCAGTCCCTTCTGGACAACATCAACAGCTATATGGCCATCAAGACGGCAACCAGCGCCCTGACCGGCGTCCTGGTGGGACTGTGGTTGTGGGCGGTGGACGTAGACTATCCGGTGCTCTGGGGGATGCTGGCCTTTCTGCTCAACTTCGTACCCAACATAGGCTCCATCATCGCATCGGTCCCGGCCCTGCTGTTGGCCCTGATCCAACTGGGGACCGCTGGCGCACTCTGGTCACTGCTGGGCTATGTGCTGATCAACGTCATCGTGGGCAATCTGATCGAACCCCGTTTCATGGGGCGCGGGCTAGGCCTCTCCACCTTGGTGGTCTTTGTCTCCCTGGTGTTCTGGGGCTGGATCCTGGGACCTGTTGGGATGTTTCTGTCGGTACCACTGACCATGATGATCAAGATATCCCTGGACAGCAGTGATGAAACCAGGTGGATCGCCATCCTTCTGGGGCCGGAGGTGGATGGCGAATGACCCTTATCTTCAGCCAAAAACCGGGGCGTAACGAGCGCCACCTGCAGCGCAAGCATAACAACCCATTGTTCCCCGAATCAGATAGGAGCATCACGCCTGAGGAACTGCTGGAGGCGCAACGACTGGATCATGAAGAACTGGTGGAGTTTATCGGTGGATTCCGCGCCCTGGTCCAGAGGGCAGTCAACCTCAAACAGAGCGAAGATACCGACATCATCCTCCGCATAAAAGAGCAGCTGGATATGGCCTATGAACAGGCCTCGGGGCTGGCGGACGACCAGTCCGAGACCAAAGACGCCATCAGAAAGCTGACCCAGATCATAATGAACTGCATCCAGATAACCGCCGCTGGTGACCGTTTTGCGCAGGAGGAGTTGAGACAGGAACATGAGGCCCGCGCCACCCACTACGCCCTGTTGCAACACCCCATAGTCGCGGACCTGCTACACCCTGAGTCACCCATACTGGAGGGCGACTTGGCGCCTACATTGCTGAGCGAAGACCGCCATGGCCTCCAGGCCGCACTGGAGCTGTTCGATGATGCGCAGCTACGGATCATCTGTGAAAACGGCACCGAATTGCTGAAACGGCTGGAGGCAGGCAGTGAGATGCTGGAACAGGCCAGGATGCGCCTCACCGAGATCGGAACCAGACTGACAGAGGGCGCCTCCGGCTCCATAAACTAGGAATAGATTACCGCAGCACAACTGCCTACCCGCAGCAACCATCATTCGCACTATACTTTATGGACATGAAGAATCTCCTTGAACAGATAATCTCCAGGGCGGGTGAAATCATCCTGGGAAAAGAACAGGTGCTGCGCCTGGCCCTTACCTGCATCCTGGCCCGTGGTCACCTGTTGATTGAGGACCTGCCAGGTGTCGGCAAGACCACCCTGGCCCATCTGCTGGCCCGCCTCCTGGGGATGCAGTATCAACGCATCCAGTTCACCAGCGACATGTTGCCGGCCGACATCATCGGGGTATCCATCTACGATCGGGAGCAGGGATCATTCCGCTTCCATCCAGGACCGATCTTCTCCCAACTGGTGTTGGCCGATGAGATCAACCGCGCCACCCCCAAGGCCCAGAGCGCCCTGCTGGAGGCGATGGAGGAGCGCCAGGTCACGGTGGAGGGCGAGACCAGAAAACTGCCCCACCCATTCTTCGTGATCGCCACCCAGAACCCATCCTATCAGATCGGCACCTTCCCCCTGCCGGAGTCCCAGCTGGACCGATTTCTGATGCGGCTTGAGATCGGCTATCCCGATACAAAATCTGAGCGGGAGCTACTGGCGGGCGCAGAACGCAGGGAGATGCTTGAGTCCATCACCCCATGCATCGACCTGGAGCAGTTGACAGAGATCCAGAGGCGGGTGGATGGGATCTTCGTATCCGAGGCCCTGCTCGATTACTGTCAGGCACTGTTGGATTTCAGCCGCTCCAGTCCCCGTTTCCACCACGGTCTTTCGCCACGGGCAGGACTTGCGCTACTGCGTAACGCCCGCGCCTGGGCCCTGCTGCATGGGCGTGAACAGGTATTGCCTGAGGATATCCAGGCCATTTTGACCGCAACGGTAAGTCATCGTCTCCACTCCACCTCAGACACCGGGGTAAACGAGGGCGACCAGCTGGCTCAACACCTGCTGGATTCGGTGCCGATACCTTAACCTCAGGCAAATGATCAAACTGCCGGATCGCATACTGCGCGTCAACAGACACGATCCCACCGGGACAGCCAAGATTGGGCCGCGCCAGATATATATCCTGCCTACCCGTTACGGCCTTATCTTTGGACTACTATTGCTCCTGCTCCTGATTGGCTCCATCAACTACGGTAACAACCTAGCATTTTTTCTTACATTCCTCCTGGCCGGTCTGGGTATCGTGGCCATACTACACACCTGGCGCAACCTGGTGGGACTGGAACTTCTGCCCGGAACCAATCAACCGGTGTTCGCAGGGCAGAGCGCCACCTTTGAGATACACCTGATAAACCGCCGCAGTAGCGAAAGGCCGTCCGTACAAATCCTGGCATCCAAGAGATGCAGCGCGGCCTGCGATCTGGCCGACAACTCCAGGTCCACTCTCAGGCTGAATCTGGAGACAAAGGAGAGGGGGATCTTCAAGCTGGGCAGGATCAGCGTCGCCACCAGCTATCCACTGGGTCTGCTGCGGGCCTGGACCTATGTTGATCTGGATGCAAGCTGCCTGGTCTATCCCGCCCCGGGGGCCACTCGACCTCCCGCCATCCAGTCAGACTACGACCACAGCAGCAGTGGCGATAAGGGTGTAGGGGTGGATGACTTTGTCGGCATCCGTGCCTACAGGGCAGGAGACACCCCGAAACAGATCAACTGGAAGGCGCTGGCCAGTGAGCGTGGGCTGCAGACCAAACAGTTCGGCGGCGACCGTGCTGACCGGGTCTGGCTGGAGTGGCAGAGCATGCCGGGAGTACCGACAGAAGAGCGGCTCAGCCGGATCTGTCGCGGGATTCTGGACGCCTGCGACCATGAACAGGAGTTCGGGCTGCGCATACCGGGGACCGAACTCAAGCCAGGACATGGACAGAACCACCGTCATCTCTGTCTCGCGGCCCTGGCCATGTATGAGGGGCCAAGATGAAAAGGCCGGATAGAGAGCCGCTGAACCGGGGCCTGCTCATATCCCTGATCATCTTGCTCACCGCCGCCGCCGCACCGCACTTTCTGCATCTGCATCTCTGGATAAGTCTTTTCTTTCTGGCGTCCGTGGCCCTGCGGGTCGCATCCATCTTCTATCCGCGGCTACAACCGGGACGCCTTCTGCTGTTTCTGCTGGCCATGGCGGGGCTGGCCAATGTGATCATCAACCATCCGGTGCTGTTTAGCAGCGAAACCACCATCGCACTGATGACCTCCATGGTGGGCCTGAAGTTGCTTGAGATCCATACCAGACGCGATCTCTTCATCGTGGTATTCATCGGCTACTTTCTGTTGGCCACCCAGTTCCTGTTCAATCAGGAGATGTACATGGTGGGGCTGGTACTGGTCCTGACCATCGCGCTGACCGGGGTCCTGCTGGAAAACAGTCGCCAGCGCCCGGACAACAACCCGATCAGGGCCTTCGGCTCATCATTTATGTTGCTGTTACAGGCCCTGCCGATCATGCTGGTCCTCTTCATCTTCTTCCCCCGTCTCTCCGGACCGCTCTGGTTTATCGAGACAGAGGAAAAGGTCGGCAGAACCGGTCTTGGCGATAGTATCTCCATGGGCTCCATAACCAGACTGGCCCTATCCCGATCCGTAGCGTTCCGGGTGGATTTTACCGGGGCCATCCCGCCTCCCCCGCAGAGATATTGGCGTGGGCCCATACTCTGGGACACAGACGGCAAAAACTGGACTCGCGGCAACCCTCTCGACCATCCACCATCCAAACTGAAAAGAAGCGGATCAGAGCTTAGATACTCTGTCACCATGGAACCGACAGATAATCGCTGGCTCATGGCGCTGGACCTGCCGACAGAGGTGCCATCAGACGCCGCCATATTGCAAGACTTTCAAGTCATGCGTACCGAACCCATCAGGAGCAGATTGCTTTACGACGCCACCTCCAGGTTAGACTACAACACAGGCGCCATCAGCACCGACGGGCTGAAGCGCGGCCTACAACTGCCAGATAACATCACCCGGCGCATGCGTAATCTGGTGCAGGGATGGAGATCCACTTCCGATAATGACCTGGGCGTGGTAAACCGGGCATTGCGCCATTTTCGCAACGAGGAGTTCTACTACACCCTGCGCCCGCCACCACTTGGAGACAACCCGGTGGATCAATTTATGTTCGAGAGCAGACGCGGCTTTTGCGAACACTTTGCATCCAGCTTCACCCTGCTGATGCGTCTGGCCGGCATACCGTCCCGCGTGGTAACCGGTTATCAGGGCGGGGAGATAAACCCCCTCGGAGGACACCTGGTGGTCCGGCAGTCCGACGCCCATGCTTGGTCTGAGGTGTGGCTGTCGGGAAGGGGTTGGGTGAGGATCGATCCCACAGCGGCAGTGGCGCCGGAACGCATCGAGCGCAACTTCGAATTCGACGCCAACTTCGCCGACTCCCCATTGGGGACACCTTTAGACCTCACTGGTCTCCGCCTGGGCCCCATGGCCAGGTTGCTCAAACAGATAGGCTGGGGGATAGATGCAATAAACCTCTCATGGCACCGCTGGGTGCTCGGCTATACACAGGAACGTCAGTCCATGTTGATGAGTATCCTGGGGTTGGATTTCCTCAAGGGACACAGCTTGGGCCTTGCCATGGTGGGATTCGCCTCCGTTATTGTATTTCTGCTCGGATTCCACCTATGGCGTAACAGCAACAAGATATCGGACCGACTCCTGGCCGATTACCTCAGATTCTGCAGAAAGCTGGCAAAAGCGGGGCTGGCACGCCGCCCAACAGAGGGTCCCTTGGACTTTCTGGCGAGAATCTGCAGCTGGCGCCCGGAATTAACCGCCACCGCCACCGGAATAACCATGTTATATGTAGGACTGAGATATGGCCAGGATGACGGAAAAGAGAGACGCAGGTCACTACATAAGATGATCGACGACTTTAGCCCTTGATTGACCAGCCATGCATAATTAAAATCCTAATTACAGAGTGAGAAATCACAAGGCCGTTATGAACGAGCGCAGGCACATACGGTCAAAATGATACCTCTTGTGCGCAAGGAGCATCCAATGGAAAACGGAAATAGTCTCAAAACAATAAAAATAACCAAGCTAAAGGCAAAGCAGAAGAGCATTGAGGTCAGCTGGAGCAAGACCGGCAACCCGAAACTCATTCAGTTCTTCATCGACATCATCCCCGATCTTGTGAATGTGGAGCGTTGCTCCGTATTTGTATACAACCCGGACTCAGACTCCCTCTGGCTCTACCGCGGCACAGACATGCAGGAGGGACAAATCCAGGTCCCCAGGATGGGTTCGATGGCGGGAGAGACCCTGTCATCCGGCAAACACCAGATTTTTACAGATCTGGAGGACAAGGCCGGGATTCATGAAGTTATTGATAGTGAAACAAAATTCACCACATGTGACACACTGTCACTGCCTATCTTCTCCAGATCGGGCGGTCAGACGATTGGTGTATTGCAGCTCCTGAACAAAAGGGACCGCAAGGGATTTAGCCAGCAGGATGTGGAATTGATGTATCGCCTGATCGACAACATCAACAAATATATCGAGCCCATCTTCAAGCACCAAGAGGTCGCAGAGATCCTGATCAAGATAAAAGAGAGGATCAAAGGACTGGAGAACTCCCTGGCGAAGGAGGGCATCAAGCAGCGCCTGGATAAAGAGCAGATAAACTCTATACCCCCACGCTCTACGGGAGTGCGAGTGGGCCGCCTGCATTAACTACCGCACAGATCTGTCCAGACACCGCTAACCACCGCGCCACATCCAGCACCCGGCTGTCTATTTCCTGTCAGCGTGGCGCGCACGTACTCGATAAAATATTTGCTTTATTTCAACAAGGTATTACAATTACCTAATACTATTTATAGTAAATAGGTGCATCGCGATGAAAAATAAAGTATTTTTTGCGCACAAGGCGCTTCCGGTGTATGAAGTCACAGAACTGACCAAGGATGAGGCCCTGCTTGCCATCTCTGATTACAGCGATGACAAGGCCAAATCCGGCATCCTGTCACAGGAGGTCCTGAAGAGATACTACCGGGATCCATCTAACGAACAGACACATCACTGACGGCTCAGAGCAGCACCCGCTCTATACCGCCCTGCGACAGGCTATCGATGAATCGGCCGCGCCAGGATTCTCCCAACCGCCCCCTGACCAGCTCCTCCACGATGTAACTGACCTCCAGCCCTGTATCATCTCCGTATCGGCTCAACCCCTGCTTGCAGGCCGGACAGGAGGTAATCATCTTTATGCCATCGCCAGCGACCAGATCACCACCTGACAGACCCCGAATACCAGCACTCAGCTCCTCTAGCTTGCGGAACCGCAACTGATTCGCGATGTCCGGCCTGGAAGTGCCCAGGGTGCCGGCCTCCCCGCAACAACGATCTGACAACACCACATCGCTCGACATCAGGGTGGATGCCACCTGAAGCGGGTTGTGTTGCTGCATGGGACTGTGACAGGGATCGTGATAAAGATATCTTGTATCGCCGCCCCGCTCCAGGGCCACCCCCTTCTCCATCAGATATTCGTGTATATCCAGCAGTCGACTGCCGGGGAAGATCTTCTCAAACTCATACTCCTGCAGCTGATCCATGCAGGTGCCGCAAGAGACGACCACGGTACGGATATCCATATAGTTGAGGGTATTGGCCACACGATGAAACAGCACCCGGTTTTCTGTGGTGATGCGTTTACCCTCTTCCGCCTGACCCATGGCAGTCTGGGGATAACCGCAGCAGAGATAACCTGGCGGCAACACCACCTTGGTCCCCAGCTCATACATCATGGCCAGAGAGGCCAGGCCCACATCACTGAACAGACGCTCAGATCCGCATCCGGGAAAATAGAATACCGCGTCTGACTCATCCGTGATCCTGGCATGATTGCGCAGGATAGGCACCGTGGCGGTATCCTCCAGACCGAGCATGGAACGCATGGTCTTTCTGGGCAGATCAACCTTGAGCGGTTTGCGCACCAGACCCAATACCTGACCACGCAGATCCGGCTTGCCGGAGGTGGTCTCAGGCAGATCACCGCGCTTACCCAACAACCCCAGACGCTTGAACAGATAGTGGCCCATGGTTATGGCCTTAAACCCCCACTGCAACATACCCATGCGCATGAGGCGAATGGCCCTGGCATCGGTGGTATTGAGAAATGACATGGCCGCCCAGGCACCCAGGTTTTTGCGCCTCTTGCCCCGCTGGGTAAGGATCTTACGCATACGGATGGTGACATCACCGAAATCGATATTTACCGGGCATGGGGACTCACACTTATGACAGACTGTACAGTGGTCGGCCACATCGTTCATCTCGTCAAAGTGTCGCAACGACAACCCGCGCCTGGTCTGCTCCTCGTACAGGAAGGCCTCCACGATCAGGCCGGCTCCCAGGATCTTGTTGCGCGGAGAGTAGAGCAGATTGGCCCGCGGCACATGGGTCTGGCACACTGGCTTGCACTTGCCACAGCGCAGACAGTGGCGCACATCATCGTTCAGGGCGCCCAGTTCACTCGCCTCCAGGATGATCGCCTCCTGCTGCACCAGACGCAGCGATGGCGTGTAGGCCGCATCCAGACCTGAATCCGGCATCAGCTTGCCACGGTTGAATATCTGCCTGGGATCTACCTCATTCTTATAGGACACAAAGCTATCCAGTCTCTCCCTATCCATATACTGGATCTTGGTCAGACCGATGCCATGTTCACCCGAGATCACACCATCCAGGGACCTGGCCAAATGCATGATGTGGTCCACCAGACGCTCCGCCTCATGCAACATCTCATAGTTGTGAGAGTGCACCGGTATATTGGTATGCACATTGCCGTCACCGGCATGCATATGCAGGGCCACGAACAGACGCGAATCCCGGATGGAGGCATGGATCTGCTCCAGCCGGTCCCGCACCGGCCCCATATCACGGCCGGAAAAGATGTCGTTCAGCCGGCCGGCCACCTCATGACGATAGGACTGTACCAGTTCCCGGCGCAGCATCAGGTCCAGCAAGGTCTCTTCCGGCCCGTATCTTTGGACGTCATCCTCCAGCAACGACTGCCTGTCCGCCGCCTTTGCGTCCAGATTGTCCAGGATCTGTTGCCAGCGCCCCCTGGTATCCTGCAACGCCAGGAGTGCCGCATCCTGCTTGGACTTAAGGATGGCGTCACTCTCGTCTGACTTTTCATACTCTTCGCCCTGGCGCGCCTCCGGCATGTCGCCCTGGAGATACTCCAGCACCCCATCCATTATGGCCAGCTTGTTCTTGATGGACTGCTCGATGTTGATACGCTCAATGCCGCGGTTGTACTCGGCCAGACGCTCCAGCGGTATCACCACGTCTTCGTTTATCTTGAAGGCGTTGGTGTGGGCGGAAATGGCCGCAGTCCTGGCCCGGTCCAGCCAGAATCTGCGCCGCGCCTCCGGACTGACGGCGATAAAACCCTCACCATCCCTCTCATTGACCAGACGCACCACCTCGGAGGCGGCGGTGGCCACCAGGTCTTGATCGTCGGAGACCAGGTCTGCGATCAGCACCATCTTGGGATGCACATGGCGCGAGGCCTTGGTGGAGTATTTCACCGCCCGGATGTAACGCTCATCCAGATGCTCCAGTCCGGTCATCTGCACCCCGGCGCTGGCCTCTATCAGGTCTTTGATGTCCACGATGGCGGAGACCGCGGGCGTGAGATCGGCACCGAAGAACTCCATGCATACGGTGCGCACATGTTCCGGCATCCGGTGCAGGATGAAACGCGCCGAGGTAATCAGACCATCACACCCCTCCTTCTGTACCCCGGGCAGTCCGGAGAGGAACTTGTCGGTTACGTCCTTGCCCAATCCTCTCTTGCGAAATGTGCTGCCCGGCATCTCCAGCAGTTCCGGCTCACCCAGCGGGGTCGCGCCGTCCGGCTTGAATCTGGAGATGCGAAAGCTCACCAACTCCTGCTCATGGATCTTGCCCAGGTTGTGATTGAGCCGTTCCACCTCCAGCCAGTTTCCATCCGGCATCACCATGCGCCAGGAGGCCAGATTATCCAGGGTGGTGCCCCAGAGCACCGCCTTCTTGCCACCGGCATTCATGGCGATATTTCCGCCGATGGTGGATGCGTTCTGCGATGTGGGATCCACTGCGAAGGCCAGACCGTGCTTGTCGGCCAGATCGGAGATGCGCTTGGTGACCACCCCGCTGCCGGCCCGGACCGTGGGTACCTGCTCATCCACGCCGGGAAGATCCAGATACTCTATCTCGCTTAGCTCCTCCAGCTTTTCGGTGTTGATCACCGCGCAGTTCGGATCCAGAGGTACAGCACTCCCGGTATATCCGGTACCGCCGCCGCGCGGGATGATGGTCAGGCCGCAATCGATACAGGAACGGACGATCTCCGCCACCTCCCCCTCCCGGTCCGGTGTAATCACCACGAAGGGGACCTCCACACGCCAGTCGGTGGCGTCGGTAGAGTGGGAGACCCGGGCCAGACCGCCAAAGTCGATGTTGTCCCTGCGGGTTACCCGGGACAGCACATTGGTCACGGACTGGCGCAGACGGGCATTCCTCTCGAAACAGCTGGCAAAACGATCCACCGCCTCGCGTGATGCGTGCAGCAGTCTAAAGGCCTTGGGGTTTTCGTTGGCCCGCTGCTCAAACTGGTCCAGACGATGTCGCAGCGCCCCGATCAGGGCCTCACGTCTCTCCTGGTCGTCCTGGATATCGTCCTGTAGATAGGGATTTCTGACCACTACCCACATATCTCCCAGCACCTCAAACAGCATGCGGGCCGAGCGACCGGTACGGCGACTTCCACGCAGCTCCTCGATAAGATCCCACATCTCCTCCCCCAGGAAGCGAATGACGATCTCCCGATCGGAAAACGAGGTGTAGTTATATGGAATTTCGCGAATACGGCTGCTTGTTTGGCTGTCCATCTTAGTCTGCGTGTCAATGCCGATAAAAAAGACCCTAAAGGATACAGCAGTCGAGCCCTCTACGGGAGGACAAATTAGAGATATTTGAACTGCCAAGGTCTTTGAAGAACTGTTCCAGCAGATATAATCATCCGCATCCGACTCTTTTCAACAGGATTTCAACCATGCCCGACAGACAAGCGGTGTTTCTCGATCTGGCCACGGTCAGCCGGAACGACATAGACCTTTCGCCCCTGGAACAGAACATACCCACTTGGAACTATTGGCCCAGAACAAGACCGGAAGAGACAACGGAGCGCGTCCAATCTGCCGATATCGTTGTCAGCAACAAGGTGGTCCTGGACAGAGGGATAATGCAGGCATGTCCCGGGCTGAAACTGATATGCATCGCTGCCACCGGCACCAATAACGTCGACCTGGAGGCGGCGCGCGAACTGGGGATCAGGGTATGTAACGTCGCAGGTTATTCCACGCCATCCGTGGTTCAACATGTGTTCGCCATGATACTTAGTCTGACCACACACCAGGCGCGATACATCCAGGCCATAGAGGCCGGAGAGTGGCAGAGGAGCGATCAGTTCTGCCTGCTGGACTTCCCCTTCCGTGAACTGAGCGGCAAACGTATGGGCATCGTCGGCCATGGCGGACTGGGTAAGGCGGTGGCGCAGGTGGCGCAGGCCTTCGGCCTGGAGGTGATGCTGGCAAACCGTCCTGGCGCCGGGCCAACGCCTGGGCGCATCCCTCTGTATGAACTGTTGCCCCAGGTGGACATACTCTCCCTGCACTGCCCCCTGACCGAACAGACCAGAAATCTGATCGGGGCAGATGAGTTGGCACTGATGAAGCCGGATGCACTCCTCATCAACACCGCCCGCGGTGGCATTGTGGACGAGACCGCCCTGGCCCGAGCGCTGCAATCCGGTCAGATAGGCGGGGCGGGAGTGGATGTGTTGGCCAAGGAGCCGCCGCATGCCGACAACCCGCTACTAAAACCAGGCATACCCAACCTGATTGTGACCCCACACATCGCCTGGGCCAGCAGAGAATCTCGACAGCGTCTGATCGACGGGATCGCCGCAAACATAGAGTCGTTTCTCTCCGGAGATAAGAGAAATATTATTGTTTGAACCGGTGTTACTGCGGATATCGCAGGGGAGGGAAACCCACGCCCGATCCATCGAAAGGTCGGGAATCTATTCCAAGTGAAACTGCTGTTTCACTTATTATCTATGGCACAACCACCTATGACGGCCCGGTCAGTCGGATCCCGAAGTCAATCCAGGATCTCTATCATTGAGCAGGCCGCGGCATAGGTATCTTTCTCATTCTCGAGAGGGTCACAGCGCACAACTTCAACCTTGGCGTTCAGGGGTGGAGTGATATCCTTCCCCGGCTTTAGCAAGACTGAGATCTGACTCCCGGGTTTGACCTCTTCCTTGATCCATAGAAGCAGACCACCACTACTGAGGTCCTTCAAAATACCCTTACTCATCTTACCCGAGCCGTTAACCTTATACTCCGCGGTACAATCCATGGTCATGCGGTAGAAGTCGCGCTTTTCCTGATATTCCATCATTATCGATTGCTCCAGATTGGTAAAAGAAGCTATCTTGGCTATGCGTCTGTTACCTATGGCAATTCAACGCATCAATTACATTATATCCATGGAGATGCGTAATACACGCCAACCGGGAAAAAACCCAGGAAGAAGATTCTTTCGCAACGATCAGGACTAATTTTTCTGCAGCTCCTCTGCCTGTTGGCGACTCAGATAGCGCCAGGGGAGAGGCACCAGTCCGGGCACCAGTCGCAGATAACGGCGATACCTTTCGCCGTGGTAGACCATAAGCTTCCGCTCTTCCAGACGGGACCCGAGGATAAAATACAGCGTCATCACGACTGCCGTCACCAAGAATGCCAGGTCCATATCCCTGGTCCAGATCAGGACCAGACTGAGGCTATACCAGGGGTGGCGCACAAAACGGTGCAGCTGGGAGATATGGAACGCCTCCTGATCCTCCACCGCCATCTCCCGGTCACGCCACTGGCGGATACCGAGAAACTCACTGCCGTCATAATCTTTCAAGGACCATAGGACCCCCAGCAACGCCAGGAGAGCCAGACCATTGGCGACCCACCAGGACAACCCACTCCACTGCCACAGTTGGGGACCAGGCAGGGTGAAGGTCAACCACAGCGGCGGGATCAGCAGGATGGCGGCAACCGTATTGAACCATAGACGATAGCCCGGCATCAGCCAGGGCCAGCGCCGAGAGACATGGCCCTTCATACGGAGCGAGGCCAACCACGAGTGGATGACCCCATAGACACCCCAGGCCAAGACCAGGGCCAGGATCGTCTGAACCTGATCGGACACGGGTTAGACCTTGAACTTACCGCTCTTCAGCCGTTCCGCCTCCATCATCTCCAGCTCCCTGGAGCCGGATACCACGATCTCCGGATCAGGCACAAAATCCAGATCAGGATCCAGCCTGTCATAGGGAACAGAATTGAGGATGATCTTCATCACATTCAGACGGGCGAGATGTTTGTTGTTGGAACGAATGATGGTCCAGGGCGCATGGGTGGTGTTGGTCTGCCGCAGCATCTCATATTTCACGTTGGTAAAATCGTCCCAGCGCTCCTGGGCCTGCACGTCCACCTCACTCAATTTCCACTGGCGCAGCGGATCGGTCTTGCGCCGCTCGAACCGGCGCTCCTGCTCCTCCTTGGTCACGCTGAAGTAGAGCTTGATCATGATGGTGCCCTGACGCACCAAATCCTTTTCGAAACCGGACACCCCGCGCATGAACTCCTTGTATTCACGGTCGGTACAGAAACCGAACACCGGCTCGACCATGGCGCGGTTGTACCAGCTGCGGTCGAACAGGACCACCTCGCCGCCACGCGGAAACTGTTTCACATACTTCTGAAAGAACCACTGGGTCTTTTCCTGGTCGCTTGGTTTACCCAGGGCCACCACCCGATAGTGCTTTTCGTTCATGTAGCGGGTGACACGGCGAATGGTCCCGCCCTTGCCGGCGGCGTCCCGCCCCTCAAACAGGATGATCATGCGGGTACCGCTGGTCTCAAGATACTGCTGCATGCGAATCAGCTCGGCCTGGTACGGCTTGAGCGCCTGCTCCCGGCGATAGCGCCGCACCGCCTTTCTGGAGTCATTCTTCAACTCCCTGTTGGACGACTCCAGCCCTTCACATCTCTTCTGCAACGCCTCAAGGGACTCAGCCATACCGTCCTTTTCCACTGTATCAGCGTCTGTAACAGCGGGGGACTCTTCTTGAGAATCTGCCCTAGCCTCGTCTGTCATCTTTTACCTTTCCCGTTACCGTGACTCATGCAAACATACTATGCCATGAGACTGTTCTGTGTATATGCCTCAGGGCATACAACCGGATCCCGTTGCCCTATCGACTTGAGTGTAGTAAGAATAGCCGAACTCGATATCTTTGATAACCACTCTTTTGTGTTAACAGTATGAAGATAAGCAATCCAAACTCATATCCAACGGCAACTGAGCTGGAGATCATGCAGCAGCACCTGCCGATGCATGACAAGCATGTCCTGGAGCTCGGCTGTGGCCGCGCCTGGATGACGCGGATAATGGCGGAGAGATTCTTGCCTGAGCAGATCATCGCTACCGAGGTCGACCGGATCCAGCACGAGAAAAATCTGCTTATAGAAGACCTGCCACAGGTATCCTTTATCTATGGCAGCGCCACCGATATTGATCTGTCAGACGCCTGCATCGATATAGTGGTCATGCTGAAATCACTGCATCACGTACCTATGGATCAGATGGATCAGGCACTGAACGAGATTGCGCGGGTCCTGAAACCCGGCGGCCTGGCCTATATCTCTGAGCCGATCTATGAGGGCGATCTGAACGAGATACTCAAACTGTTTAACGATGAAAAAGAGGTGCGCACGGCCGCCTTCGCCGCAGTGCAACGTGCGGTTGAACGGGGTGTGCTGGATCTGGAGCGGCAGATATTTTTCAACTCCCCCGGCCACTATCGTGATTTTGCCCATTTTGATAACCGCATGCTGAACGTCACCCACAGCGATCACCAGATCGATGCGGCCCTGTATCAGGTGATAAAACAGGCCTTCATGTCACATATGGCCGATGATGGCGCCCACTTTCTCAAACCATCCAGGGTAGACCTGTTACGCCGCACCTAAGACTAATTCTCCATATATCAATGAGTTATTAGCCAACCAAACAAAAACAGTTTGCCAAATCTCCATCTCTCTGCTACCGTTGCAAATGTGAATCATTCTTAATTAGCAGTTTTTACCCATGGCAGCAGATCACGACATATCCGTAACCGACCGTAACTCCCTCAGCCGACTGGCCATAGGAAGCAGGGCCAAGATAACCAAGATCACGGCAAATCGCTTCATCGTCAGGAGGCTGCTTGGACTAGGACTGCGGGTCGGATCCGAGATTTCGGTGTTACACCACCGCGGAAAGGGCGTGGTGGTGGCCGTTGAAGGTAACCGTATCGCCCTTGGCGAAGGGGTGACCGACAAGCTGCAGATAGAGCTGATAGACACTGTGGCGCCCTGACTCACACCACTACAAGGTCTATTTAATATTTTACCGGCGCAACCCGGTATGGAGAGACATAGGTGTTAACGATCGCACTGGGCGGCAATCCCAACTGTGGGAAGTCCGCCCTTTTCAACCAGTTTACTGGTATACGCCAGAAGACAGGCAACTGGCCTGGCGTGACCGTGGACCGCAAAGAGGGGCGCTTCCAACTGAAGGGCGAAGAGGTGACCATCGTTGACCTGCCTGGAATCTATTCCCTCGACGCCTCATCCATAGATGAGCAGATCGCCCGCGACTACCTCCTATCCGGCGATGCCGCCCTGATCGTAAACATCATCGACGCATCCAACCTGGAGCGTAATCTCTACTTCACAGTACAGCTGCGGGAGATGGGAATCCCCATGGTGATAGCCCTCAACATGATGGATATCGCCCGCAAACAGGGCATTGAACTGGATGTGGCGCGCCTGAGCGAGGAGCTTTGTTGCCCGGTAGTCCCCGTGGTTGCAGTAACCGGAGAAGGGGTGGATGAGCTGAAGCAGCAGATCCACGCAGTTGCCTACTCTGATAAACAACCGAATTTCCAGGTCACCCACGAAGACACGGTGGAACAGGCCATCACCGACCTGATATCCCAATTTACCGGGCAGGACACCGACACCAATACCCGTTGGCTGGCACTGAAGCTGCTGGAGGATGACAGTCACGCGCTCTCCCTGGCACAGCAGGATGCCAAGGCCAAGGTTGAGGCGTGGCAGAGGATCATCCTGGACCGGGCAGGGGAAGAAGCGGATATCCACATAGCGGACGCCCGCTATGGCCATGCCCACGCCCTGGCCCAGCATGTCATCCATGAACGCGGCAAGATCGGCCGCACCTTCTCCGACCGCATCGACAAGCTTGTCCTGAATCGCTATATCGGCATACCAATCTTCATGGCTGTCATGTATCTCATGTTCATGTTCACCATCAATCTGGGTGGCGCCTTTATCGACTTCTTCGATATCATCGCCGGCGCCATCTTCGTTGATGGCCTGGGGCAGTGGATGCGTTCCATACAGATCCCGGAACTTCTGACCGTAATCATCGCGGACGGCGCCGGTGGCGGTATCCAGGTAGTGGCTACCTTTATCCCCATCATCGCCTGCCTCTATCTGTTCCTGTCCATATTGGAGGATACCGGATACATGGCTCGTGCCGCCTTTGTCATGGACCGGTTCATGCGTACCATCGGCCTTCCAGGGAAGGCCTTTGTCCCGATGATCGTAGGCTTCGGCTGCAATGTCCCTGCTGTGATGGCCACGCGCACCCTGGAGAATCAACGTGAGCGCAAACTCACCATCCTGATGAACCCCTTTATGTCCTGCGGCGCCCGTCTCCCGGTCTACGCCCTGTTTGCGACCGCCTTCTTTCCGGAGGACGGACAGAACCTGGTCTTTATCCTCTATCTGATCGGCATCGTCGCCGCCATCCTCACCGGCCTGATCATGCGCAACACCCTGCTTTCAGGCACCAGCACCGGCTTTATGATGGAGCTACCGCCATATCACATGCCCACGCTCAAAGGGGTGGCCCTGCGCACATGGGATCGGGTCAAACTGTTCATACTGGGTGCGGGCAAGGTGATCATCGTAATGGTCCTGGTCCTCAATGTACTGAGTTCAATAGGTACAGACGGATCATTCGGCAACCAGGAGAGCGACCAATCGCTCCTCAGCAAGATCGGACAGACCATAACCCCGGCATTCGCACCCATAGGCATAGAGCGGGAAAACTGGGCCGCCACGGTGGGAATATTCACCGGGGTGCTGGCCAAAGAGGCCGTAGTGGGGACCCTGGATTCCATCTACACCCAGATTGCGGCCGAAGAGGCCGGCGATGAAACCGGAAAGGACGCATTTGAATTCTGGCCGACGATAGAAAACGCCTTCGCCACCATACCGCAAAACCTGGCAGGGATCACCGACCTGATCCTCGACCCCCTGGGGTTGGATCTTGGGGATATAGACGACCAACAGACCGCCGCCGAATCACAGGAGGTGAGCAGCGGCATCTTCGGTGCCATGGTCCACCGTTTCGACGGTCAGGCCGGCGCCTTCGCCTATCTCCTGTTCATCCTGCTCTACTTCCCCTGCGCAGCCACCATAGGCGCCATCTCCCGTGAGACCGGCGGGGCCTGGGCCGCCTTCGTGGCCGCCTGGACCACAGGTGTGGCCTTCACCATATCCACCCTGTTTTATCAGACCGCGACCTTTGCACGCCACCCCCAAAGCTCCACCGGATGGATCATTGGACTTGGGATATTGACCATCATAGTGATCGCCGGCCTCTACACCTGGGGCAGGAAGGGGATGGCAACCCCCACCGGGCGCAGAGGAGGCAAGCATGATCCTTGCTGATATAAAGCAGTATCTATCCCAGAGGGGCAGCGCCAGCCTCTCTGACATCTCGGTGCATTTCGATACAGATCCGAATGCAATACGCGGCATGTTGGAGCAATGGATACGCAAAGGCCGGGTCAGTAAAGATATTGCTAACGGATCATGTGGCGTCAACTGCAACAAGTGTGATGCTACAAACACCGAGATATATAGATGGATCGATGCCTCCGGTCGTCACTTTAAGGGCATTGGCATCAAACTGGAAAATCCATAGACAGTTGCACTGCTGAGACCATACGCCACATCGGCACCGGATCTATGCCAATCAGTGCCAGTAGCTTTTTGGTGTAGTGCACCGCAATCAAACCGGCCAGCACCATATTTCAAACCCCCAAGACCACTAACCTTTGGTCAATATTTTTGCTCTCTGCTGAGCAGATGGACTCCCTTCATTAGACGAGATATTCCTTGCGATCAATGCTGTAATGTGGTCAAATTGGAAAGATGCCATACTGCCCAAGGTGCCGCTATGGCTGCAATAATAAGGGCATTGGATTTATGGATACAGCAGGCCAAATAATCGATATAGGCCTATGCGTGTAAACGGATAGTTTTAAGTATTGGGGGTTATGAAGATGAAGATTTTAAAGTGGTTCGCATCAGTAGTCCTGTTGGCAGGACTCACCGTGTCAACGGCTGGTGCTGCGACTGCATTGGTGGATGGTGGCACATTTATAGATGGTAACGTGTTGGCAGGAAATGGCACGGTTCTTAACGACGAATATGAATTCACCCTGACACAAGATTTGGCTGCAGAGGCCTATGTCAGCTTCACGACCGGCGCGACCACATTCGCAAATCTGGTGTTTACCTGGAGCACTGGCGGAATCGATGTTGATACCTGGAACATTACTGATGGTTCTGGCGCCATCCAGAATGATTCACCGTTCTTTACCACGCTCCTTGCTGGCAGTAGCCCGTACATACTGAATATAACCGGCACCGTCCTGGATCCCAGCGGCAAGAATCTGAACACGTCTTACGAGTTCACCATGTTCACAACCGCCGTACCGATTCCGGCAGCCTTCTGGCTCTTCGGTTCTGCCCTGGTGGCTTTCATCGGTTTTGGTCGGCGCAGCCAAGCGTAGAGATACAATATCCTAAATAAAAAAGGAGGCATCAGCCTCCTTTTTTATTGTCTGGATTAAACTATCTTACGGATATCCATAAGGGTGTTATCATCATTAAGCGTCATCTCAAATCTACCTTGAACCCCATCCGCAGTTACAAATCTTCTTAGATTCACGGCCGGGAAACGCACAGTTCTACCATCCTCTGCCTGTACCAAAACAGAATGGGCGCTGCCTCGATAGTTGCGCAGATACTCTTCGTTGGAGATATCAAGATAGAAACGGATCTTCGAGGCCATTTAACCCAACTATGAAGATAGCTACTTCCTGTATTTAATAACCAGGCTGCTGATCTTCTTCTCTCTCAGCTTGGCCCGTAGTGCATTGACCTGCGCCCTGTCATAGGGGCCGCTACGAACACGATGGTAAACATCCCCACCTTTAATGCTTACCCTTTGGATCTCAGCCTGTATACCTACCAGGGCAAGACTGGCCTTGAGGCGATCAGCATCCGCATATTTACGGAAAGATCCCATCTGCAGCATATAGCCAGCGGCATTGTCAGATGGCTTGGTGATAGATTCCGGCTCTCCTGTTTCCACCACCACCGGAGCATCAGTCTCCTCGACCGGGTCAGGAACCACCACCTCCATCTCAGGGAGTATGGTGTAAAAATCGAATCTGGGTTTAGGGGTCTCCGGCTCTTTATCCTCTTTGCTCTCGGTCTCGACGGGCCGGGCTCTATCCTGTTTGACGGAACCGGCCTGTTGGGGAAGAAGAGGGACGCCAGGGGTAACCTTCAACCAGATCAAACCTGAGATAAAAACCCCTACCAACAAGCCCGCAACGAACCAGATCCAGCCGGGTTTCTGCTGCTTTTGCTGTTTGCGCGGAGGATGCGCCCTGCTTTTGTAGTCTCTTGATGCCATTGTTACATACTCTCAGGTGCACTCACCCCAAGCAAATTGAGTCCATTTCTGAGGGCCTGCCTCACGGCCAGGATCAGCTTGATCCTGGCATCACGCAACGCCTCATCATCCACCAGGAACTGATGCGCATTGTAGTAAGTGTGAAAATCGTTGGCCAGATCACGCAGATAGTGTGATAGCTGATGGGGCTCCCTATTCAAGGCCGACGCCTCCACCACCTCAGGGTAACGGGACAGCGCCTTGAGAAGCTGCAACTCATGCTCCTCCGTGAGCCTATCCAGATTGGCCAGTCCCTCGCTTATCTCGACCGATATCTTTTTCTCGGCCGCCTGCCGCAGCACGCTACAGACCCGCGCGTGGGCATATTGGACATAGTAGACCGGATTGTCGCTGGTCTGAGATTTTGCCAGATCCAGATCGAAATCCAGATGCTGCTCGCATTTGCGCATGACATAGAAGAAGCGGGCCGCATCCGCACCCACCTCTTTACGCAGCTCTCGCAGGGTCACGAACGACCCGGAACGGGTGGACATCTGCACCTTCTCTCCGGCCCGGTAGAGATTTGCGAACTGGACCAGTAAAACATCCAGCCTGCCGGGATCTGACCCCAACGCCTCCAGGGCCGCCTTCACCCTTGGCACATAACCATGGTGGTCGGCACCCCAGACATCGATAACCCGGTCGAATCCGCGCTCCAGCTTATCCATATGGTAGGCGATATCCGAGGCGAAGTAGGTGGTCTGGCCGTTATCCCTCTCCACCACACGGTCCTTCTCATCACCAAAATCGGTGGAACGAAACCAGAGCGCCCCACCCTTTTCATATACATGGCCCGCAGCCCGCAGACGCTCGATGGCCTTGTTCACCGCCCCACTCTCCATCAGGGTGCGCTCCGAATACCACTCATCGTATCTGACGCCGAACAGTTCCAGGTCGTCCCGGATATCGTCCAGGATGGTATTCAGGCCCAGCTCGAACACAAAGCGGTAACGATTGTCCCCCAACAGCCGTTTGGCATTGGCTATCAGACCGTCGATGTGGGCCTCTTTATCTCCACCCGCCGGCTCATCTGCCGGCACCCCGGCGAACACCTCTTCTGCGGTATGGTGGTACTGGTCGCCATTCTCTCGGTGCAGGGTCGCCGCTATATCCCAGATATAGTCTCCCTTATAGCCGTTTACCGGGAAGGCGATCTCTTCATCGCACAACTCCAGATAACGCAACCAGACACTGGTACCAAGTATGTCCATCTGACGACCGGCGTCGTTGACATAATATTCCCTATGCACATCAAAGCCGACCGCCTCCAGCAGGTCCGCCACCACAGCGCCATAGGCAGCGCCCCGACCATGTCCGACATGCAGCGGGCCGGTAGGATTGGCCGAGACAAACTCCACCTGCACACGCTCCCCGGCACCTTTATCACTGCGGCCATACGCATGTCCCAGGCCCAGGATATTGGGGATAAGGTGATGATATGCGTCCGGCGAGAGATAGAAGTTTATGAACCCAGGTCCGGCGATCTCAACCCTGGACACCTCCTTCGATTCCGGCAACGCAGCCACTATCTTATCCGCCAGATCGCGCGGCTTGCTGCGGGCCGATTTGGCCAGGACCATGGCGATATTTGTAGCAAAGTCTCCATGCTGGGAGTCCCTGGCCCGCTCAACTATCGGGTCATGTAGCGCCTCTGCCGGGAGAACGCCATCTGCAACTATCTGTTCTAGCGCCTTGGATATCAGTCGCTGTATCTGGTGTTTCATTATCAACTCAAAAATGGGAATAACTGAGGACGACAAGGATACCACACTGGTATGTCACATGGATTACCCAATGCACCTAAAGAGGGACAAAAAATTTTTACCGCCGGAATAAAAAAGGACGCTGCGCTTAAATAGACTAGAGCATCTCCTGGGGATCCACATCCACGGACCAGCGCACCCGGCGGGCCAATTTGAGTCTGCGTATCCTCGGCAACCACCCCATCAGAAATCCGTGCAGCTCCATGCGGCTGTTTGATTGCAACAACAGGTGGGCCCGGAAATGACCCGCCCTGCGCTCCATAGGGGCAGGCACCGGCCCCCAGACCTCGATCCCGCCCTGCGCTGCAGAGGCACACAACTCGGCGGCCTGTTGCAGAAACTCCTTGGAGATTACATCCACCGTCGCCTCCGCCCTGACCAGCACCTGATAACTGTATGGAGGTAGCAGGGCGGACCTGCGCTCACCTAATGCCTCCTGGGCAAATGCCCCGTATCCATCTCGAACCAGGGTGGTGATAAGGGGATGATCCGGATGACGCGTCTGCACCACCACCCGGCCCGGCTTCTCGGCCCGACCGGCCCGACCCGACACCTGGGTGATCAACTGCGCCATACGTTCCGCCGCCCGGAAATCGGCACCGAACAGCCCCTGATCCACATCCAGGATCCCCACCAGGGTGACGTCCGGGAAGTGATGCCCCTTGGCCAGCATCTGGGTCCCCAGCAGTATCCTGTGTCTGCCCTGGTGGATCTCGTCCAACAACCTCTGCAGACTACCCTTGTTCCTGGTTGAGTCCCGGTCTATACGCACCACCCCGCTGCCGGGAAAACGTTGCGTCAGCACCTCCTCCAACCGCTCCGTGCCCTGCCCCAGAGGCTTGATCCTGTCCTGTCCGCAATCCGGACAGATCTTGTCGACCGGCCTCTGCGAGCCGCAATGGTGACACCAGAGTATCCCCTTGGCCATGTGATAGGTGAGCCTGGAATCGCATCTGCGACACCCGGCGATCCATCCGCAGTCGTAGCACGAGTACAGCGGCGCATAGCCGCGACGGTTCAGAAACAGCAGCACCTGATTCCCCGCCTCCAACTCCTCGGCGATCAGGCGAAAAAGCACCGGCGATACGCCAGCCTCCATATGCACCGATCGAATGTCCAGGATATCCAACCTGGGTGGATCCGCATCCCCCGCACGTTCTTGCAGCAGCAGGTGTCTGTATCTTCTGTTCTGGGCATTACGCAGACTCTCCAGGGATGGGGTCGCCGACCCCAGCACCACCGGACAATCCATACGGCGCGCCCGCACCAGGGCCATATCACGGGCGGAATACCTGAATCCATCCTGCTGTTTAAACGACAGATCATGCTCCTCATCGACGATCACCAGGCCCAGACGGGGCATAGGCGTGAACACCGCCGACCTGGTGCCGATCAAGACGTCGGCCTCGCCGCTACAGGCCGCCAGCCATGCCTGCTCCCTCTCCAGATCGGACAGTGCGGAGTGCATCAGGGCGATGGGGGAGGATATGCGTCCTCTGAATCTCTGTAACAGTTGCGGGGTCAGACCGATCTCCGGCACCAGAACAAGCACCTGTTTCCCTGCATCCAGGGCCTGCTCCACCAGTGTCAGATAGACCTCGGTCTTGCCGCTGCCAGTGACCCCATCCAACAGGAACGGCTGAAACCCTTCTCCATTCTGTAATACCGTATCGACCGCCACCTGCTGATCCCGGTTCAGCTGCTTTGCCGGTTCAGTCCGGTAGTTTGCAGGCGGCTCATTCACCTCCTCAACCTCACATCGTTCCAGCCACCCCCTCTTCTCAAGGGCAAGCAGCGTGGAACGGCACTCACCTCCGACACGCAGATAGATATCCGCCTGGGAGAGGATCCCGCCCGCCTCTCCTGCGAGCAGATTGAGGATCTGGGCCTGACGGGGGGCACGTTTCAGGGTCTGTGGATCCACATCCTTACCCTCTGCGGACAACCTCCAACCCGGGGCACCGGTCGCCGCCATGGTCTTGCCCTTACGCAACCTGATCGGCAGGGCGATTGAAAATACCTCGCCCACCGGATGGTGGTAATACTCGGCGGCCCAGAGCAGCAGCCCCATATCATCCGCACCCAGCAGGGGTTTGCTATCCAACAGCCTGGTTGCCCGCTTCAGCTTCGCCCTCTCCAGCTGCGAATCGTCCACCAGCTCCACCAGTACACCGCAACGCTCACCTCTGCCAAATGGCACCAGCAACCTTACACCAGGGACCAAGGCGCCGGGATCACCCACCTCTGGCGGAAGATAATCAAAGCAGGAGTGGAGCGGCGCCGGCACCGCCACCCGCAATATGGGTTCTGGCTTCATGGGCAAACTCTACCCGAGATTGGCGCAACATGTCAGATCGAATGGTGAGTTTTATTACACTTTTTAACCCTGAAACTCATCTGCATCTTCTAACCCATTGTGCCAAAAAGAAGAATCATCTTTTCCACAAAAGCTGTGGATAACTCTGTGGATCAAATCCTTGTTTCAGACCGGAAACGGCCCCATCAGGGCATACCAGTCAGATTGTCCAACTTTTGCACAAACCGGTTTATGTCAATTAATTCATGCAGTTATAAACGGGAGACGGGCAATCGCGAGCAAAGTGTGACACAGATCTCATTTCGCCAGCACCCAGATGCCAGATTGTGCATAAAAATCAAAAGGGATTTACTCCGTAATTACCTTGTCAAACATTTTTTTCATCTATTTTACAAAGAGATGTAAATCACGTTCACGATTGATGGTCCTTCAAAACCTTGTTGCGCACGCCACCCAGTGGTGTATTATCCCAACAGGGCAGGGAGCCGAGGACCTTGGTTAGACGGAGAGTTTAGGTAACGTGGCAGATCTACAACAACAGATCCTGCGCACCGATGTTGCCGGAATGCCTCTGGGATGGATCGACTACCGGAGCGCGGTGCGCCTGTATTTTCTCGATCAGATCGCATATAGCTGTGGCGGGGTGCTGTTTCGCCTGCACGGAGGAATAAACGCCCATACGCGGCGTCGCAGCACGGTCGAGGTCAACACCATCATCGCCACCCACGGAAACAATCTGGGTCTGGCCAAGGCCCGCGCCAAATACATCCCCCCACTCAACAACCACGCACTATTCCAGAGAGACGGCCATATCTGCCTCTATTGTGGTTCGGTATTTCCCCGAGGACAGCTCTCCCGCGACCATGTGCGGCCCCTGAGCCAGGGCGGACCTGACGACTGGAACAACGTGGTAACCGCCTGTGTACGCTGCAACAACCACAAGGCGGGGAAGACCCCGGAGCAGGCAGGGATGGAACTACTGGCCATCCCCTTCACCCCAACCCATGCCGAATATATATATCTCCAGGGGAGAAACGTCCTGGCAGACCAGATGGAGTTTCTGCGCGCCCACTTCCCCCGCACCAGCCCCCTGCATGAGCGTCTGGAATCACATCACTGAACAGATAAGCCAGGCCACCGGCAAGCGGTTTTCACCAGATACCCCTGACCCCATGGGGGGCGGCTGTATCAATCAGACCTATCGCCTTCGGGACGGAGTGCGATCGTATTTTGTAAAGATAAACAGCGCCCCTCTGATCTCGATGTTTGAGGCCGAGGCCGCAGGACTGGATGAGATCGCCCAGTCAGACACCATCAGGGTGCCGCGTTCGATCTGCCTTGGCGTCTCCGGTGGCAACTCCTATCTGGTGCTGGAGCACATCAGGATGTCCCACACTGGCGACATGGAACTGGCCGGGCGACAACTGGCGCAGATGCATCGGAAGATCGGCGGCGGCTTCGGCTGGTACAGAGACAACAACATCGGCTCCACCCATCAACCGAACGCCCTCGCAACGGAGTGGATAGAGTTCTGGCGGGAGCGCCGGCTCGGCTATCAACTGGGACTGGCGGCCCAACTGGGCCATCGGGGCAGACTTCAGGAGAGCGGTGCGAGGTTATTGGAACGACTGCCACAACTGATCGAACACCAGCCGCAGCCGTCCCTGCTCCATGGAGACCTCTGGGGCGGGAACATCTCTTTTGACGAAGGCGGAAAACCGGTCATCTTCGACCCGGCGGTCTATTACGGAGACCGGGAGACGGATATCGCCATGACCGAGCTGTTCGGCGGTTTTGGCTCACGCTTCTACTCCGCCTATAACGAGGCCTGGCCGCTGGATCCCGGCTATGCCAACCGCAAGGACCTATACAACCTCTACCACATCCTGAATCATCTCAATATCTTCGGCAGCGGTTATGCCGCTCAGGCCCAGGGGATGATGGATCGTCTGCTGTCTGAACTCTCCTAGATTACTTCTGTTGTTGCTCCGCCCCATCTTCCTCTTCTGCCACACCCTTACTCCCGGCCGCCTGCTTCCCGATCCAGGCACGCACCCTGGCCAGCAGGCTATCCTCCAATCCGACAAAAAAGTGATTCGCCCCCGCTATCTCAAGCTGCTCGTATCCGCTGTTCCCGGCCTTGTTGGCTGCCATGGCCCTGGCCTTGGCGCCCTTCACCACCGAAGACAGATCCCGGCTTCCATAAATATCCAGGATGGGTAAGTTGATCTTTGCCAACGCGCCCAGCACACCGGTCTCAGTATCGCCGCTATTGGTGGGGGTACCAATGGCCACAAAGGCGATCACCTCCTTGGGAAGTCCTGAGGCAAGCGCCTCCAGGCCCATACGCACCCCAAGCGAGTGACCGATGATCACGATCTTCTTTATCTTGCGCTGCTTGAGAAACTCTATGGCTGCGGATATACGTGGGGCTGCCTCCGGTATCAGTGCGGTATAGGACCAGCCGTCCGCCCCGGCAGGGGCCACAGGCATCTGCAGGGAGAGGGTCTCCCAACTGTGGTCAGGCAAACCGATGCGTAAAGGCTGTATCACCGGCGACCAGGCCGGATCTCCCCCCATGCCGTGCAACAGTATCGCCGCCCCCCTTGCCTCTCCGGCTACCGCCTCCCCGTGGATGGCCAGAAACTCCTGATCGCCGGCCTTAAGGGAGATGGCCTTTCCCACGGCCAGACTCTCTTTGATCTCGATTGCATATCTCTGCTCCCGGACCAGGTCTGAGGCAATTGCAGTAGCATTCAGCAAAGAGAGCGCAAGAGGCAACCACGACCATCTCCACATATTTATCCCTCCGTATTTCGATCTATCATTGCAACCCTTAAAACCATAAGGCCGTTTTACCCATTACCTGTTAAAAAGTATAGCGGCACCTGATGAAATGAGACCATGCTTGAGTTAAAGTTACCATCAATTCAACCAACCAGATATGGGACAGATAGATGCCTGAATATTTGCTCGCGCCATCCATCCTCTCCGCCGACTTCGCCCGACTGGGGGAAGAGGTAGATAACGTGCTTGCCTCCGGCGCGGATATAGTGCATTTCGATGTCATGGACAACCACTATGTGCCGAACCTGACCATTGGTCCATTAGTATGTGAGGCGCTGCGCACGTACGGTGTCACCGCACCCATCGACGTCCATCTCATGGTAGACCCGGTGGATCGCATCATCCCGGACTTTGCCCAGGCCGGCGCCAGCTATATCACCTTTCACCCCGAGGCGAGCGGACATATAGACCGCTCACTGCAGCTGATCCAGGACTGCGGCTGCAAATCCGGTCTGGTGTTCAATCCGGCCACGCCGCTCTCCTATCTGGACTATGTGATGGACAAGGTGGATATGATACTGGTCATGTCGGTAAATCCAGGATTCGGCGGTCAGAGTTTTATCCCGGCCGCCCTGGAAAAGATACGTGACATCCGCCAGCGGATCGAAGAGTCCGGTTATGAAATACGCCTGGAGGTGGACGGAGGCGTAAAGGCCGATAACATCGCAGAGATAGCCGCTGCCGGTGCCGACACCTTTGTGGCCGGATCCGGCATCTTCGGTCAGGGGAAGGAGGGAGATCCCAATCGTTACGACAGCATCATAGCGGAGATGCGCAAACAGCTAGGATAGGTAAGATGATCACTCGCAAACGTATCTGGGAGATTCTGGAGGTCGCCAGTCTAACTGATCGCACAAGTCGTTACCTGGATTATGCGCTCTTCTTCCTGGTCGGCGCCAACGTACTTGCCATCATTCTTGAATCTGTTCCATCCATCAACAAAATCTACGGGACTTTTTTTTACTGGTTTGATTTTGTTTCGGTGATGCTGTTTTCCATTGAATATCTGATGCGGGTCTGGAGCTGCGTCGAAGACCCTGAGCGCCAGGGAATGTCCCAAACATCAACCCGTCTTAAATTCATGGGTTCAACCATGGCTCTGATAGACCTGGCCGCGATCGCCCCTTTCTATCTGCAGATAATAGTGCCCGGGATGGATCTACGCTTCCTCCGGGTACTGCGCATGCTGAGAATCCTCAAGATAACCCGCTACTCCTCAGCAATAAACGTACTGCTAAAGGTGCTGCATAAGGAGCGTCAGGCCTTTACCGCCGTAATTACCATTCTGCTCATGGTGCTAGTCTTGGTCTCCTGCGGCATCCATCTGGTTGAAGGACATATCCAGCCTGAGGCCTTTGGTTCTATCCCGGACTCCATGTGGTGGGCCCTGGCCACCCTGACTACGGTCGGGTTCGGCGATGTCACGCCTGTCACCCCTTTGGGCAAGCTATTCGGTGCAGTGGTGATGATAATCGGCATAGGCATAATCGCCCTGCCGGCAGGTATCCTCGCATCAAGCTTTTCCGAGATACTGCGCAGGCGTCAGCAAGAGTTTCGTCTATCGGTAAAGAAGGCCATGGAAGATGGAGAGATCACTGAGGCAGAAGCTGCAGAGCTAAACAAGATTCGGGAACAGTTGAATCTAAGCGAGGAGGATTCCGAGGAATTGCGCAGCCAGACACAAAAAGAGATAGAGGTAAGCAAGGGATATGAGGTGGCCTGGGAAAAGCAGGCCATACGCGATGTAGAGAGTGAAGCCGGGAGGCTTGGGCTGGCCAAACATAGCTGCCCCACCACCTGCCCCCACTGCGGCGGAAAACTATAGCCTTGTCCTTGAACTCTTGACAATAACAACCATAGACGGGTAACTTTCAATCTGTTTTAGCTTAGACCAGACATATAGTTCACAAATGAATCTCGTTACCCACAATGAATTGGTTTTTACAGACACACGATGGCGTTGGTGATACCAGCGTACCCATACCACTGTCTGTAACAATCTTGTGGAGAAAGAGATGAACCCCGAACAATTCGCGGCCCTGGCGCAACAGGGCTACAACAGAATCCCCGTAATGCGCGAGGTCCTGGCGGACCTTGACACGCCCCTCAGCGTCTACCTGAAGTTGGCCAATGGCCCCAACTCCTACCTGTTTGAATCGGTGCATGGCGGCGAAAAATGGGGCCGTTACTCCATCATCGGGCTGCCCTGCCAGACCCTGCTCAAGGTCCATGGCAACCGGATAACCGTGGAAGACCAGGGCAGGATCATAGAGGAGCTGGAGACGGCTGATCCTTTGGAATTCATAGAGGAGTTCCAGGCGCGCTATCGTGTGGCGGAGGATGACCACCTGCCCCGCTTTACCGGTGGACTGGTGGGGTACTTCGGTTACGACACCATCCGCTACATAGAACCCAAGCTGGCCAACTGTCCCAACCCGGACCTGATCAACACCCCGGACATCATGCTCATGGTCTCGGACGAGGTGGTGGTGTTCGACAACCTGAGTGGATCCATGTACGTCATTGTGCATGCCGATCCTACACAAGCCGGGACCCTGGAATCGGCCGAGGCCAGGATCCAGGAGTTGATCAACAAGATGCGTGGAGCGGCCCCCAGGCCGGTCAGTGGCAAACCGCGCCAGATAGACGAGACGGACTTCATCTCCGGTTTCACCGAAGAGGGTTATAAGCAGGCGGTGGAACGCATCAAGGAGTATGTGCTGGATGGCGACTGCATGCAGGTGGTGATATCGCAGCGTCTCTCCATCCCGTTCCAGGCCCCTCCGCTGAATCTGTACCGGGCGTTGCGCGGTCTCAATCCGTCGCCCTATATGTACTTCATGCACATGGATGATTTTCATGTGGTCGGATCCTCACCGGAGATCCTCACCCGTCTGGAGGATGGCGTGGTCACCGTACGCCCCATCGCCGGCACCCGTCGCCGCGGTCACAACGAGGCCGAGGACCTGGCCCTGGAGCAGGAACTCCTGGCCGACCCCAAGGAGCTGGCCGAACACCTGATGCTGATCGACCTTGGCCGTAACGACACCGGTCGCGTGGCCGAGATCGGCAGCGTGAAGCTTACCGACAATATGATCGTGGAGCGTTACTCGCACGTTATGCATATCGTCTCCAACGTAACCGGCAAACTCAGAGAGGGCATGTCCGCCATAGATGTACTGCGGGCCACCTTCCCCGCCGGCACCGTGAGCGGCGCCCCCAAGATCAGGGCCATGGAGATCATAGACGAGCTGGAACCGGTCAAGCGCGGCATATATTCCGGCGCCGTGGGCTATCTCTCCTGGAACGGCAACATGGATACGGCCATCGCCATCCGCACCGCCGTGATCAAGGATGACACCCTGCATATCCAGGCCGGTGCCGGGATAGTGGCGGACTCTGTACCGCGTCTGGAGTGGAAGGAGACCATGAACAAGGGCCGGGCCGTATTTCGCGCCGTGGCCCTGGCCGAGGCTGGACTTGATGCATCAGATGGCGGGGAGAATTGAGATGTTACTGATGATAGATAACTACGACTCCTTCACCTACAACCTGGTGCAGTACCTGGGAGAACTGGGCGAGGATGTGCGGGTCTACCGCAACGACGAGATACAACTGGACGAGATCGAAGCGCTCAACCCGGATCGCATCGTTATCTCGCCCGGACCCTGTACCCCGGATCAGGCCGGGATATCGGTGGCCGCGATAAAGGCCTTCGCCGGCAGGATCCCCATCCTGGGCGTCTGCCTGGGACACCAGTCCATCGGTCAGGCCTTCGGCGGCAAGATTGTACATGCGCGTGAGGTGATGCACGGCAAGACCTCTCCCATCAATCATGCCAACCTGGGCGTATTCCATGGCCTGTCCAATCCCATGACGGCAACCAGATATCACTCACTGGTGATAGACCGCAGCACCCTGCCTGAGTGTCTGGAGATCACCGCATGGACCTGCAATGAGGATGGCTCCATGGATGAGATAATGGGTGTAAGGCATAGAGAACTGAATGTCCAGGGGGTGCAGTTCCACCCTGAATCCATACTTACCCAGCACGGCCACGACCTGTTGCGGAACTTCATCGAAGACCGTTAAATAACCACATAGATAACAAGAGGCGGGATTATGGATCTACCACAGGCGATACAACGGGTGATCGAACACCATGATCTGAGCAGTGAAGAGATGGTCGAGGTGATGCGCACCATCATGACCGGCGGCGCCACCCCGGCCCAGATAGGTGGCTTTCTCATCGGCCTGCGCATGAAGGGGGAGAGCGTAGCCGAGATCGCGGCGGCGGCCACCGTAATGCGGGAACTGGCCAGCGGTGTCGATATCGGCGGACTGGAGCACACCGTGGATATCGTCGGCACCGGCGGCGATTCGTCCGGCACCTTCAACATCTCTACCGCCTCCATGTTTGTTGCGGCGGCGGCAGGATGCAATGTGGCCAAACACGGTAACCGCTCGGTATCCAGCAAATCCGGCGCGGCCGATGCCCTGGAGGCGGCGGGTGTGCGTCTTGATCTCACCCCGGAACAGGTGGAACGATGTGTGCGCGAAGTCGGGGTCGGGTTCATGTTCGCACCGGGACACCACAGCGCCATGAAACACGCCATCGGTCCGCGTAAGGAGATGGGGGTGCGCACCATCTTCAACATCCTGGGGCCACTCACCAACCCGGCAGGGGTCCCCAATCAGCTGCTGGGTGTCTTCTCGGAAAATCTGCTGGAACCCATTGCCGATGTGCTGCAGAGACTGGGCAGCCGCCATGTCATGGTGGTCCACTCCAGAGACGGACTGGACGAGATCAGCATCGGCGACAAGACCGAGGTGGCGGAGCTGAAGGACGGACAGGTCAGACGCTTCAGCATACAGCCCGAGACCTTTGGACTGGCGCGCACCTCCATAGACGCCCTCAAGGTGTCAGACGCCAACGACAGCCTGAATATGATCCGCTCGGTCCTGGACGACCAGAAGGGGCCGGCCCGTGACATAGTACAACTCAACGCCGGCGCCGCCATCTACACCGCAGGCCTGGCCGAGACACTGGCGGCAGGGGTGGAGAAGGCGGATGCGATCATCGCCAGCGGGGAGGCGCGCAATCGTCTGGACCGGTTGGCTATCCTCACTCAGAGTTTTGATTGAGACGGGCATACGGCGCAGACCGTATGGCGCAATAACCAACGGGCATTGCGCCGTATGAAAAAATCGCGGCATACACTCCATACATCAAAGGGCATATAGCAAACCATGGAAACTGATCTGCAAACCGTTGGAACTGTCGCCACCGCCCTGATTGCGGTCCTGCATATCTACATCATGGTGCTGGAGATGTTTCTCTGGGACAGGCCCAAGGGAAAGAAGGTCTTCGGGCTGACCCAGGAGTTTGCCACCGCCACCAAGACCCTTGCGGCCAATCAGGGCCTATACAACGGATTCCTCTCCGCAGGTCTAATCTGGGGGATCTTGCTTGGCGTCGAAGGAAATCCCGTCAAGATCTTCTTCCTGGCCTGTGTAGTGACTGCAGGCATCTTCGGGGCAATAACCTCAAGTAAGAAGATCCTATTTGTTCAGGGCATTCCTGGAGCCATCGCATTGGTATTGGTGTTGCTTGCCAATTAAAAAA
>JBNKIR010000022.1:0-14119 GCA_050290785.1 Sedimenticolaceae bacterium
ACCGCCCGAGGGCGACCAGCAGTCTCGCCATCGATGGGTTGATGGGGCAGGCCCTTGACCGGGATCTCGTTGGAGTAGACCACCGGGTAGTCCAGTGAGGCCCCAAGTTTACGCATCTGCCCGCGCATCTCCCGCGCCAGGGGGCAGACCTCGGTCTTTTTCAGGGTGGAGATCTTCGCCCTGGATACATCCATGCGTCCGCCTGCGCCCAGGGCGGATGCGACCGGCACCCCCAGCCTCTGACACTCCGCGACCAAGGCCGCCTTGCAGGCGATGCTGTCGATACAGTCAAGCAGGTAATCAACGTCTGACCCCGCCAGCATTTCGGCGCAGTTGTCCGGGGTGATGAATAGATCCCTGGTCTCCAGCTTTAGTTGCGGATTTATGTCCAGCAGCCTCTCGGCCATCACCTCAGTCTTGTGCCTGCCGATGGTGGACTGCAGCGCCACCAACTGGCGGTTGCAGTTGGATGGAGCCACCCGGTCGTGGTCGACGATGGTCATGCGGCCGATGCCGGCGCGGGCGATGGCCTCAGCGGCGTGACCGCCGACGCCACCCAGTCCGATCACCATCACATGTCTAGCGGCAAGCCTTGCGATGCCCTCCTTGCCGATGATGATCTCGGTCCTCTCCTGGTCCAGGCTCATGGCGCTATCCCGAAGAGTCGTTGTGCATTCATGGTGGTCTGGGCGGCGATCTCCTCTGCCGCTTCGCCCCTGATCGTGCTTATCTGCCGCAGGATCAGCGGCAGGTAGGATGGTTCGTTGCGTTGTCCCTGGTGCTGGCTGTCCGGCTGATCGGGTGAGTCGCTCTCCAATATGATGTACTCCAGTGGCAGTTCCGCCACCAGTTGGCGCAGACGGTTGGCGTTGGGGTAGGTGATAGGACCGCCGAAGCCCATGAGAAATCCCATCTCTATGAGTCGCCGGGCCTGCTGCAGACTGCCGGAGTAGCTGTGCAGCACGCCGCGCAGTCCGGGAAAGCCGCGCAGAGAGTTGATCACTTCTTCCACCGCCTTGCGGGCATGGATGATCACGGGGAGCCTAAATTCGTCCGCCAGTTCCAGTTGGGCCTGGAACAGTTGCATCTGGCGCCCCTGGTCCGGGTCCTTTATATAGAAGTCCAGTCCGCATTCGCCCACGGCCACAGGTCTCTCCTGTTGTATCCACTCTTTAAGGCGTTGCAGGTCTTCATCCCTGTGTTCGTGACAGAACATGGGGTGCAGGCCGTACGCAGGGTAGAGGCCGGGGTGTTCGGAACAGCTCTCCCTTACCCGCGGCCAGTCTGCCGCCGTGACCGCCGGTATGACCTGTGCCATAACGCCTGCCTCCCTGGCCCGTTGCCAGGCGGCTGTCCGGTCCCGGTCAAAGCTGTGGTCGTCTAGGTGGCAGTGGCTGTCGATCAACATGGTTATGTTGGGGAGGATTTGGACCTGATCCTCTGTACCCAGCCTTCGATCTTGTTGAGTGCAATGTGATGAATAGGCGTCGCCAGTATCCAGCTGAGAAAGATCACGCCGATGGAGAGTGCGCCCACTATCTCATCCGTCAGCCAGTGGGCGCCACCCATCAGGCGCGGCAGGGTGAATACAATCATCATGCCTGCGGCGATGACGCCGTAGGCGCGGGGCATGAAGAAGGAGATAAAACCGGCATACAGCAACAGGATAAGTCCATGGTCGCCGGGGAAGGTGTCGCCACTGGTATCCTTGGGAGATAGTTCCGGCACCAGTTGGGATATGCGCAGGGCCTCGGGAAATTCGAAGGTGGCGCTCTGTCTCTCGATCGGCAGGGCCTTGCCGACCTGGGAGGCGATCAATATCGTTATGAACAGCAGGATGCCGATGGCGATGTAGCGGCTCAGGTTTTTCCGGTCCTTGATTATGCCGCGGTGAACGAACAGCAGCAGCATACAGCCTGCAGGGACCAGATCGAACAGGCGGTTGTTGGTTACGGCCCATAGCCACTGCCAGGCACGGCCCTCTGCCAGGGAGTTGTTCATGGCCCAGAACGCCTGATTATCCAGTTCCATCCAGAGTGAGCGTGTCGGTTCCAGCAACCAGCTGGCGAGCAGGATGATGCCAAACAGATTGGCAAGGATGAGCACGGTAGGCCGCCATTGATCTTGGATGGAGATGGGTGACATCTATTGTTACACCTTAATGATTGTATGAATTTTATATGAATTATTCTGTTGCCTACCTAATCAAACCCTGTACAGGCGGCCAATATGGTCGCACCGTCTTCACAGATAGATCCCAGTTTCACATCCACTATCCTGTTATCCAGGGCAACATCGGTGGTGTATGGTACCGCAACCCGCAGGAAATTGGGCGTATATCCGCCCCAGAGCTTTGTGCCGTCGTCTGTGCATCCATCCTGCCCCTCGATCAGGACCCGATAGGTCTGCCCCAGGTTCTGTTGCAGTGTCTCTCTCTTCATCTGCATGCCGATCGCATGCAGTTCCTGGCTGCGTTGGCGAACGATCTCCTGTGGGATACGTCCTGGCATCTGCGCGGCCAGGGTCCCGGCCCGGGGCGAGAAGGCAAATATGTGCAGGTGCCCGAAACCGATCCGCCGGATAAATTCCAGAGACTCCTGCCACTCCTCCTCGCCCTCCCCGGGGAAGCCCACTATGACATCGGTAGTGACGTTGAAGTTGGGGATGGCGGCGCGGGCCGCGTCCACCAGGCGGGCGAATTCATCGCTCTTGCAACGTCTGGCCATACGCCGCAGGATTCGGTCCGATCCACTCTGCAGTGGCAGGTGCAGGTGGGGCAGGAGGCGCGGGTCCTCAAACAGGGACCAGAAACCGTCCGGCAGGTCCCAGGGTTCCACCGCGCCCAGGCGCAGTCTGGGGATTTCGGTCTGTTGCAGTATGTTGCTGATCAGATCGGTCAGGCTGTTTCCCGTATCGCTGCCATAGCCGCCGATATGCACCCCGGTCAGCACCGCCTCCTGGATCCCATCGGCATGGAGACGGTTCAGCTCTTCCACTATCTCAGGGATGGGGCGGCTGCGCTCCTCACCGCGGGCCGTGGTGACTATGCAGAAGGTGCAGTTATAACGGCATCCGTCCTGCACCTTGATAAAGGCCCGTTGGCGGCCCCTGGCCAGCAGCGAGTTGACCCCTGGCTCGGTGGCCGTCTGTGGCATGTTTCTGAGGTCCAGTTCATCGCTGACGATCTCTACCAGACGATCTTTATCCTGGTTGTCTATGACCAGATCCACCCCCATCCCCTGGGACGTCTCCTCAGGGTTCAGGGATGCGTAGCAGCCGCTGACAACTAGTTTGGCTTTGGGATTTCTGTTGTGGACGCGGTGTATCAGTTTGCGTGATTTACGCACCGCCTCTGCCGTCACGGCGCAGCTATTCACCACCACCATATCCGCCTGTTCCAGTTCCTGGGTGAGCTGGTGGCCATGGGCCTGAAATCCACGGGTCCAGTTTTCGACCTCCGCCTCGTTGAGACGGCAGCCAATGGTTGTCAGATAGATGCGCATGGATACGGGCTTGGCCGGAATGACAGAATAATCAGATGTACCTTGAATAGTTTTGCAACTGGCTCAATATGGATTGTACCTGTTCTGATGGCAGTAAGGTAAAGAATATATGGGAGTGGGGATGGATATTGTGCATCCATTTACTTTGATCCCGTTAACTGTGGCATAATACGCCGCTTCAACAACAGAGAACCGGGTTAGACAACTATGAGTTTCTTTATTTCTGATGCAATGGCCGAGGCCGCTCCGGCCGCCAATGCCGCCGGTGGTGGGTTAGAGGGTCTGATCCTGCCGATCGGTCTGATAGTTATCCTCTACTTTTTTATGATCCGTCCCCAGGTCAAGCGCCAGAAGGAGCATAAGAGTCTGGTGGAGGCCCTGGCTAAGGGTGACGAGGTGCAGACCGAGGGCGGCATTATGGGTAAGATTGCCGATCTTGGTGATAACTTTATCCTCCTGGAGGTGGCTGAAGGGATCAACATCAAGGTGCGTCGCACATCTGTGGCTGCGGTAATGCCCAAGGGCACGCTTAAGGAACTTTAAAACAAGATCGTAATCGGGTCCCGGGGACGGGCCGTTTTAGGCAGGTCCCGCGGTCCGGTTTCAGTAGAATAACGATGAATCGATATCCCCTTTGGAAGAATCTTCTGGTCGTGGTTGTGGTCCTGGTCGGACTGCTGTTTGCCCTGCCCAACGCCTACGATCAGGATCCGTCTATCGAGATCTCCGGCACGCGCCGTGCCCAGGTCGATAGCACTACCGAGTCCAAGGTCAAGCAGGCCATGGAAGCATCAGGCGTCTCCTATAAGGCCTTAGAGGCTAATGGCAGCAAGCTTTTGTTGCGATTCAGCGACTCTGAGTCGCAACTCAGGGCGCAGGATAAGTTGTCTGAGACCTTGGGTGATGACTACGTTACCGCCTTGACCCTGTCTCCTGATCTGCCAGGATGGCTGGAGTCCTTCGGTGCCCTACCCATGTATCTGGGGCTGGATCTGCGCGGCGGTATCCATGTGTTGATCGACGTGGATGTGGATGCGGCGGTGAAGCAGGCCCTGGAGCGTTATCAGGACGACATCCGCACCACGATGCGGGAGAACAAGCTGCGTTATGTGACCGTAACCATGCAGGGCAACTCGGTTATGGTCAAATTTCGTGACGCCGCCCTGAGGGATAAGGCGCTGCAGGTGATCGACAGCCAGTTCAGGAATCTCAATGTCGATCCGGTGGATGAGCCTGAGGCATTTTTTGTTCAGGCCACCATGGGGCTGCCGGAGCAGAAAGAGGCGCGCAAGTTCGCCCTGCAACAGAACATTACCACCTTGCGGAATCGTGTGAATGCCCTGGGTATAGCAGAGCCCATCATCCAGCAGCAGGGTGAGCGCAGGATCGTGGTGCAACTCCCGGGGGCGCAGGATCCAAGTAAGCTTAAAAACATCTTAGGAGCCACCGCCACCCTGGAGTATCGTCTGCAGGATACCGAAGGTAATCTGCAGGACGCACTTGAGGGCAGGGTACCGGTCGGTTCCAAGCTCTACCACACCAGAGAAGGTCGTCCGATCCTGCTCAAGAAGCGGGTGATCGTAACCGGCAATCAGATATCTGATGCCAGATCAGGTTTCGATCAGAACTCCGGTTCTCCGGCGGTGGTGGTGCAGCTGGATGGCGCCGGCGGTCGCCGTATGCGCACCGTAACCACCGATAACGTGGGCAAGCCCATGGCCGTGGTCTTTATCGAGACCAGGACCGAGAGCAAAAACATAGACGGCAAGACGATCAAGCGCAGGGTGAAGGTGGAAGAGGTGATCAGTGTCGCCAATATCCTGGAACCATTCGGGCGCCGTTTTCAGACCACCGGACTGGACAGTACGGCAGAGGCCCATGACCTGGCCCTGCTGTTGCGTGCGGGCGCACTGGCCGCTCCGATCGAGATCGTGGAAGAGCGTACCATCGGTCCCAGCCTGGGTCAGGACAATATCGATCAGGGTTTTCTCTCTGTGATGATCGGTCTGGCCATGGTTATGGTCTTTATGGCTCTCTATTACCGTGTGTTCGGACTGGTGGCCAATCTGGCCCTGATGATGAATCTGGTGCTGATCGTGGCGATCCTGTCACTGCTGCAGGCAACCCTGACTCTGCCCGGCATCGCCGGTATCGTACTCACGGTAGGTATGGCGGTAGACGCCAATGTCTTGATCTTTGAGCGGATTCGGGAAGAGATCGGCGTTGGCAGTACGCCCCAGGCCAGCATACATGCAGGTTATGCCAAGGCCCTGTCCACCATCGTGGATGCAAACATAACCACCCTGATCGCCGCGGTGGTGCTGTTTAGTTTTGGTACCGGGCCGATCAAGGGATTTGCCGTGACCCTGTTCATCGGTATTCTGACATCTATGTTTACCGCGATAATCGGTACCAGGGCAGTGATCAACCTGATCTATGGCGGAAAACGTGTGGAGAAGTTGTCTATCTGATGTTTTCTATCATCGGATAGGACTTCATTTATTTTATTTTCGACGGAACAAGAACTGTAATGCAGATCTTAAAATCCAAACTGAACATCCAATTCATGGCCAAGCGCAGACTGGCCATGATCTTTTCTGTTGCATTTATTATCGTATCTCTGTTCTCGGTATTCACCAGGGGACTGAGTCTGGGTATCGACTTTACCGGTGGTACCCTGGTCGAGGTCGGTTACCAGGAGGCGGCAGAGCTGCAGAAGGTACGCCAGGCCCTGGCGGATAATGGATTTGGCGATGCCATGGCGCAGCATTTCGGTTCGCCCAGTGATGTTCTGGTAAGACTGGCGCCGCGTGCAGACGTGAGCAGCGCAGACCTGAGCAATCGAGCCTTTGCCGCCATCGATAACCTTGCGGGCAAGGCCGAACTGCGCCGGGTGGAGTTTGTCGGTCCACAGGTTGGTGGCGAGCTTACCGAGCAGGGCGGATTGGCCATGCTCTACGCCCTGATCGGTATCCTTATATATGTGGCTCTGCGCTTCGAGTATCGTTTTGCCGTGGGATCGGTCATCGCCCTGGTGCACGACGTTTTGATAACCATCGGTGTGTTTTCCCTATTACAGATAGAGTTCGACTTGCCGGTGCTGGCCGCAATTCTGGCCGTGATCGGCTACTCTCTGAACGATACCATCGTGGTGTATGACCGTATTCGTGAGAATTTCCGGCGTTTACGTAAAGAGACCCCGGAAGAGATTATCAATATATCTCTGAATCAGACCCTGTCACGCACCTTGATGACCTCTATAACAACGCTTCTGGTGCTGATAGCACTGTTTGTATTCGGTGGCGAGATCATCCATGGCTTTGCCTTCGCCCTGATTGTGGGCGTGGTCATAGGTACCTACTCTTCCATCTATGTTGCCAGTTCAGCGGTACTGTATCTGGGTATCAGTAAGGCAGATCTGATGGAGGTGAAAAAAGAGGGATCTGAGGCAGACGGAAGACCCTGATTAAATAGATAAATTTTGTCGTTGCATCTTTCTAAGATGCGGCGATACGGTTAGAATTGCCGGCTGGCTCTATGTATAATGACCAGCTGGTTTTTATTTGTAGCTCTATGCGAAAGTGGCGGAATTGGTAGACGCGCTGGATTTAGGTTCCTGTGGGGTAACCCGTGAGAGTTCGAGTCTCTCCTTTCGCACCATTTATTATCTGGCGGGTCAGTAGGTTCTGCCATCAATTTTGTCATTAAAAAACAGATAGGAGGGGCAACCTGATTGCCCAAATGTCATCCATGCAAGTTTCAGTCGAATCAAAAGATGGCCTCGAACGCCATATGACCGTTGAGCTACCTGCTGAGCGGGTAAATCAAGAGGTGGAAAAAAGATTTAAGGCCATAGCAAAAACCGCCAAGGTTGATGGTTTTCGCCCAGGCAAGGTGCCGCTTTCGGTCATTCGTAAGCGCTATGCCGAGCAGGTGTTGATGGAGGTGCATGGGGAACTGATCAAGTCCACCTATTTCGAGGCCCTGGGGCAGGAGAAGCTGCAACCAGCCAGTGACCCGTACATTGAACCGGTGCAGAAGGATCCGGGGGATGGTTTTGGCTATACCGCCATCTTTGAGGTGATGCCTGAGATCGAACTGAGTGATATGAGTTCAGTGGCAGTCGAGCGCCCGGTATCAGAGGTCACGGATGCGGATGTGGGGCAGATGATCGAAAAACTGCGTAAGCAGCGCACCACCTGGAATGAGGTGGATCGCAAGTCTAAGCTGGGGGACCAGCTGACCATCAACTTCAAGGGCTCGATTGACGGGGAGCTGTTTGATGGCGGTAGTGCGGACAATGTCCCGCTGGTGCTTGGTTCCAATTCCATGATAGATGGTTTTGAAGATGGTCTGGTGGGAACGGCTGCAGGTGATAGTAAGACCCTCAAACTGACCTTCCCGAAAGAGTACCATGCGGAAAATCTGGCGGGCAAAAAGTCGGTGTTTGAGGTGGAGGTGACCAAGGTCGCTGAGCCTGTGTTGCCCGAGATAGACGAAGAGTTTATTAAGGCCTTTGGTCTGGAAGATGGCAAGGTGGAGACCCTGGAGAGTGAGATCAGGACCAACATGGAGCGGGAGCTGGAAGACAAGATTGGTGCCATGGTCAAGGAGAGGGCCATGGATGCCCTGCTGGAGGCCAATGACATCAATATCCCCAAATCCATGATCAACAAAGAGGCGCAGTCCTTGAGGGATCAGACCAAGCGGAATATGGAGCAGTATGGGCAGAAGAGCGATATTGATCTGCCGGTGGACCTGTTTGAAGATCAGGCCAGGCGCCGCGTAGCCCTTGGACTACTGGTGGCAGAGGTGATCAAGGCCAATGAGATAAGGCTGGATGAAGACAGGGTAAAGGCAAAGATCGAGAAGTTTGCCCAGACCTATGATAAACCACAGGAAGTGATAGATTACTATAACGCCAATGCTGAGCAGATGGCCCTGGTTCAGAATATAGTCCTGGAGGAGCAGGTGGTGGATTGGGTCATGGGACAGGCCGATGTTAAGGACGTCAAGTCCAGCTTTGAAGAGATAACTGCGCCGGAGCAGCAGGCGTAATCAAACACTATTGCAGACTAAAGGATTTTTCCAAATGACCGATAAAGCTGGTATGGGTGGGTTGGATGCGACTAATTTGGGTTTGATCCCGATGGTTGTGGAGCAGACCGCTCGCGGCGAGCGCTCCTACGACATCTATTCACGCCTCCTCAAAGAGCGTGTGGTATTCATTGTTGGACCGGTTGAGGATCACATGGCTAACCTTATCGTAGCCCAGCTGCTGTTCCTGGAGTCGGAGAATCCGGATAAGGATATCAATGTTTATATCAACTCCCCTGGAGGTTCGGTCAGCGCCGGACTTGCAATCTACGATACCATGCAGTTTATCAAGCCCAATATCAGCACCACATGCATAGGCCAGGCGGCCAGCATGGGGGCGCTGCTGCTGGCCGGTGGCGAAAAGGGCAAGAGATACTGTCTGCCCAACTCTCGCATGATGATCCACCAACCACTTGGTGGATTTCAGGGACAGGCGTCGGATATAGAGATCCATGCCAAGGAGATCCTGCTGTTGCGTGACCGTCTGAACAGGATACTGTCCAGCCATACCGAGCAGGATATCGCCACCATTGAACGGGATACTGAGCGGGACAATTTTATGAGCGCTGACGAGGCTGTGGAGTATGGTCTGGTGGACCAGGTGCTTTCACGCCGCGCCCAGACCGGGACAGAGTAGAGATATACCGGAATTTACAAACTGATAAATGTATATTTTTCAGTAAGATATAGCAAGGTCTTGCGCTAAAGCTGTAAATGTATATCATGTGATGGGTACAGCTTTAGTTGTGGTGAAATGTGAGGAGTTTGTATGAGTGATGACAAAAAGGGCTCTGGTGACGACGGAAAGTTACTCTACTGCTCTTTCTGCGGTAAAAGCCAACACGAAGTACGCAAACTTATAGCCGGCCCCTCCGTCTTCGTCTGCGACGAATGCGTGGAGCTCTGTAACGATATCATTCGTGAGGAGATGCACGACAGTAAGGGCGAGTCAGACAGCACCCTGCTAAAACCCAAAGAGATATACGAGCTACTTGATCAGTATGTGATCGGCCAGCCGATCGCCAAGAAGGTCCTTTCCGTGGCCGTGTACAATCACTACAAGCGTCTGGAGACGGGATCTAACAAGGATGATGTCGAGATCGCCAAGAGTAATGTCCTGTTGATTGGACCTACCGGTTCCGGTAAGACCCTCCTGGCCGAGACCCTGGCGCGCATCCTTGAGGTGCCGTTTACCATAGCCGATGCAACCACCCTGACCGAGGCCGGTTATGTGGGCGAGGATGTAGAAAATATCATCCAGAAGTTGCTGCAGAAGTGCGACTATGACGTGGAGAAGGCGCAGAACGGTATCGTCTATATAGACGAAATAGACAAGATATCACGTAAATCCGACAATCCATCCATCACCCGCGATGTATCCGGCGAGGGTGTACAACAGGCCCTGTTGAAGCTGATTGAGGGCACCATAGCATCGGTACCGCCCCAGGGCGGGCGTAAGCACCCACAGCAGGAGTTCCTGCAGGTGGATACCTCCAAGATCCTCTTTATCGTGGGCGGCGCCTTCGCCGGACTGGATAACGTGATCCGTAACCGTTCTGAGAAGGGCGGGATCGGTTTCTCCGCAGAGGTACACAGCAAGAAAGATTCCCGCAAGATCGGTGAGATCCTGACCGACGTGGAGCCGGAAGACCTGATCAAATATGGTCTTATCCCTGAATTCGTCGGACGCCTGCCGGTGGTGGCTACCTTGGAGGAGCTGGACGAGGATGCACTGATTCAAATCCTTACCGAACCGAAGAACGCCCTGACCAAACAGTATGCACGCCTCTTTGAGATGGAGGATTGCGAACTGGAGTTCCGTGAAGAGGCCCTGCGCTCCATAGCCCGCAAGGCGATGGAGAGGAAGACCGGCGCCCGTGGTCTGCGCACCATTATGGAGAAGGTGCTCCTTGATATCATGTACGACCTTCCATCCATGGAGGATGTGAGTAAGGTTGTCATCGATGAATCCGTGATAGAGGGTGAGAACGATCCTTACATCATCTTCAATGGTGGTGATAAGCAGTTGGCCGCGTCCGACTGATAAGGCCGCGCCTGGGCGCGGTAGTTTCACTCTTTGGATCCAAATCGCAGAAAACCGTACTTGGCACTTGAAAACGGCCTAGTCTGCCCATACGCTTAGGTCTGTAGTGCTATCACTAATATTCCACCTTGGTGGTCGTGATCAGAACCGTATTCCCAGAACATCGTAGTGGCCGTAGGCCGGCTACGATCTATCGGAACCAATTTTCCAGACACCTTATTGCCTGAGGATGACTAATATGGGTCAAGAAGATAACAGCAACCCAGAGACTGTTGAAGTTGTAACAGTGGTGCCAGTACTGCCGTTGCGGGATGTAGTGGTATACCCCCATATGGTGATTCCTCTATTTGTGGGAAGAGATAAATCCATCAAGGCGCTGGATGCCGCTATGGATGCCAACAAAAAGATCCTGTTGGTGGCGCAGAAGAGCGCCGAGACAGATGAGCCGACCAGCGGTGATGTGCATTCCGTAGGAACCTTGGCCAATATCCTGCAGTTACTCAAGCTCCCTGACGGTACCGTCAAGGTATTGGTGGAGGGCGAGAAGAGGGTGCACATACACCACCTCCCTGCAGAGAAGGGGTATTTCATCGCCGAATACACGGTATTGCGGGATGAAAACGTATTGCCGGAGAGGGAGATGGAGGTGCTGATGCGCTCTTCCTTCGACCTGTTTGATCAATATGTAAAGCTGAATAAGAAGGTGCCGCCCGAGGTGCTTACATCTCTATCCAATATCGAGGACCCCAGCCGTCTGGCCGATACCATGGCCGCCCACATGTCCTTGAAGCTGGAAGAGAAGCAGCTGGTGCTGGAGATGCACGACGTACAGCAGCGCCTGGAGCACCTGATGACCCTGATGGAGTCAGAGAGTGATCTGTTGCAGATGGAGAAGAAGATCCGTGGGCGGGTCAAAAAGCAGATGGAGAAGAACCAGCGCGAGTACTATCTGAATGAGCAGATGAAGGCGATCCAGAAGGAACTGGGTGATATGGACGATGTGCCCAACGAGATAGAGGATCTGCAGGAGCGGATTGAAAAATCCGGCATGAGCAAGGAGGCAAAGTCCAAGGCCCAGGCGGAACTGAATAAACTCAAGCTGATGTCACCTATGTCGGCAGAGGCAACGGTAGTCAGAAACTATATAGACACCCTGGTGAGCGTACCATGGAAGAAACGCACCAAGGTGCGTAACGATCTGAAGGTTGCGGAAGATGTGCTGGAAGCGGATCACTACGGTCTGGAGAAGGTGAAAGAGCGCATTACCGAATACCTGGCAGTGCAGCAGCGGGTGCGCAAACTCAAAGGCCCAATCCTATGTCTGGTGGGACCTCCGGGCGTAGGTAAGACCTCGGTCGGTCAATCCATCTCCCGCGCCACCAATCGTAAATTCGTGCGCATGTCCCTGGGCGGCGTACGTGACGAGGCCGAGATCAGGGGGCATCGCCGTACCTACATCGGCGCCATGCCTGGCAAGATCATCCAGAACCTGTCCAAGATAAAGACGCGCAATCCGCTGTTTCTATTGGATGAGATAGACAAGATGGCCATGGATTTTCGTGGTGATCCGGCCTCCGCCCTGCTGGAGGTGCTGGATCCGGAGCAGAACCACACATTTGTGGATCACTATCTGGAGGTGGATTTCGATCTGTCAGAGGTGATGTTCGTGGCCACCGCGAATACCCTGAATATCCCTGCGCCACTGTTGGATCGCATGGAGGTGATACACCTCTCCGGTTATACCGAAGACGAGAAGGTGAACATCGCCAGGCGCTATCTGGTGCCAAAACAGATGGAGCACCACGGTCTGATGGAAGATGAACTGGAGATCAAGGATAGCGCCATCATAGAGATCATTCGATATTACACCAGGGAGGCCGGCGTGCGTAACCTGGAGCGCGAGATCTCCAAGATCTGTCGTAAGGTGGTCAAGGATATCCAGTTGAAGGATATAGACAAGAAGGTCACGGTTGCGCCCAAGGTGCTGGATAAATACCTGGGAGTGAAGAAGTTCAGGCATGGTCTGGCCGACGAGGAAGATCGGGTCGGACAGGTGACCGGTCTGGCCTGGACCGAGGTTGGGGGCGAACTCCTGACCATCGAGGCGGCACTGATGCCTGGTAAAGGCATACTCAGCCACACTGGACAACTGGGTGATGTGATGCAGGAGTCGATCCAGGCAGCCATGACGGTGGTGAGGAGCCGCGCCGATATATTCGGTCTGGAGAGCGACTTCTATCAGAAGAAGGACATACATATCCACGTGCCGGAGGGGGCAACGCCTAAGGATGGTCCCAGCGCCGGTATCGGTATGTGCACCAGTCTGGTTTCAGCCCTGACCGAGATCCCGGTACGTGCGGATGTGGCTATGACCGGAGAGATTACGCTGCGGGGCGAGGTGTTGCCTATCGGCGGTCTGAAGGAGAAACTCCTGGCGGCCCATCGTGGTGGGATCAAAACGGTTATCATCCCACATGAAAATGAACGCGATCTGGTGGATATACCCAAAAACATCAAGGACAAGCTTGATATCAAGCCTGTGCGCTGGATTGATGAAGTCCTGGATATTGCCCTGACCAGTATGCCGGTGGCAAAATCTGCTTCCGGGAAAAACGAAGCTACGGCGGAAAAGGCCAAGAGCGCAAGTGCAACAAAAGATGATGACAATTCATCTCAGGATCTGACCCATCATTAGTAGTGATAAGGTATATTCCTGGCGTGTTGACAACTATGGTAAAAAATAGCGATCTAATCGCTTGATTGAGGCGTCAAAATTTTGCTATTACAGCAGAGCTTTTTAGTATGTTTTTGTAAACTGTGATCACGCCCACAGAGCGGTAATATATGTTCTGGAATAATGATAATTCGGGTTCATCAGCATCCTCGTTACTTAAAATTACAACGATGTTGGTTCCAATGCAGATAAAAACAGAGTTTTTCGCCCGCCGCGCTTGACAGTTGTTTTAACCGCTTGGTATAAATTGACCCCGTTTTCGCGCATTATCTAGCAGGCGACAATAAACACTTTTACCACACCCGAACTGGGTGTGAATTCACTTTCTAAGGGAGAAAAAATTCCATGAACAAGACCGATTTAATTGATGCAATGGCTGAATCTGCAGACATCTCAAAGGCAGCCGCAGGCCGGGCACTGGATGCCTTCGTAAGTGCGGTTACTGATGCCCTGAAAAAGGGTGATCAGGTTTCTTTGGTCGGTTTTGGTTCATTCACCGTGCGTGAGCGTGCCGCCCGCACCGGACGCAACCCTCAGACAGGCGCCACCATCGAAATCAAGGCATCAAAATCTCCTGCATTTAAAGCTGGTAAAGCTCTAAAGGATGCCGTAAACTAGCGCGCTTTCTCAGGGTGCTTAGCTCAGCTGGGAGAGCATCGCCCTTACAAGGCGAGGGTCGCAGGTTCGATCCCTGCAGCACCCACCAAGGTTTTGGAGTGGTAGTTCAGTTGGTTAGAATAC
>JBNKIR010000023.1:0-49608 GCA_050290785.1 Sedimenticolaceae bacterium
GGTAGGAGGAGATGGAAACGATTACCTGAACGGAGGAGATGGTAACGACGACCTGTCTGGAGGAGAGGGCAATGACTACCTGAAGGGATACGACGGCAATGACACCCTGGACGGCGGAGCCGGAGACGATACCCTGTATGGATATGCGGGTGATGACCGTCTTGATGGCGGTGATGGCGTTGATTATCTGTCAGGCGGTGATGGCACCGATACCCTGGTCGCCGGTTCCGGTGACGACAAACTTTATGGCGATGCTGGCGAGGATATCCTGAGCGGAGGTCTGGGTAACGACTATATGGACGGAGGTTATGACAATGACCTCATGCTTGGAGGCGACGGGAACGACACCATGAAGGGCGGTGACGGTCACGATACCCTGAATGGTGGCGCAGGTGATGACAAGCTTTATGGCCACACTGGTGACGATCTATTGGTAGGTGAAGATGGCAACGACTATATCGTTGGCGGTGACGGCGATGACATATTGGCCGGAAACGCAGGTGATGATGTCATCTATGGCTATAACGACGACGACACACTGGTGGGTGGAGACGGGGCCGATAAACTCTATGGCGGGTACGGCAACGACAGACTCATCAGTTTGGCCGACGGTGATAGCGACTACCTTAAGGGCGAAAGCGGTGCAGATCAATATATATTCCAGGCAGATGGAGAGGGGATAGGAGACGATCTAGTAGTGGGATTCTCCAGCACAGAAGGCGATACCCTGATCATCGGCGGACCGGATGTATCTTATGATCTGCTACAGATCGACGGCTACAAGTCTCTGGTCTCGCTGTACGACGGGGATGGCGGTTCCCTCGGCAGTATAGAGGTCCATGGGGAGTTCAGCGCCGGCGATATCACCCTGGTTGAGGGAGAGGAGTATGCCGGTGTAATGCAGAACGTCCCGGAACAACTCATCTAGGCCGTAGCACCGGGGTCCTTCGGGGCCCCGGCTCATGAATCATTAAAGATAAAAAGCAAGGAATCGTACTAATGACATCACCTGTAGATCGGTCTACTACTGAGTTGAAACAGGCACTGCTTTCCGAGCGCAGGAGCTTTATTCAGGTCGGGATGTTCAGCCTCTTTATCAATATGATCCTGCTGGTGCCGCCGCTATACATGCTGCAGGTGTATGACAGGGTGTTGTCCAGCCGTAGTCATGAGACGCTGCTTCTGCTCACATTGGTGCTGGTATGGATGTTTGCCACTTTGGGTCTTCTGGAGTATGTGCGTTCACGCATGTTGGTAAGGCTGGGGTCGAGGATAGATCATCAACTGCATGGTCGTATCTACAGGGCGGTAATGGGTCGGGCACTGCGCGATCCATCCGGGGCCTCCGACAGGCCTCTGTCCGATCTATCCAAGATACGGCAGTTTGTTTCGGGCAATGCCACATTTGCCTTCTTTGATTCGCCATGGATACCGGTTTATATCGTGGTGTTGTTTTTGTTCGACTCCTGGTTCGGTTGGTTTGCCCTATTCGCTGCCACTGTCTTGGGCACCCTGGCACTGGTCAACGAGTTTTCCACCCGTAAACCACAATTTTGCGCAAGTGAGGCGCAGCTGGAGGCCGGGAAGATCATGGGGGCACAGATGCGCAATGCCGAGGTGCTCCATGCCATGGGGATGCATAAAGAGCTGCAGGAGCGTTGGTTGGACCGACACCTGAGTTCGCTGCGCGCCATGTCTGATGCCGCCGACCGTGCCGGGGTCTGGGTGAATCTGAGCAAGACCCTGCGTCAGCTATTCCAGTCCCTGATGCTTGGTCTTGGCGCATGGCTGGCCATCGAGAATCAGATCACCGCCGGTATGGTTATCGCCGGATCAATATTGATGGGGCGCGCACTGGCGCCCATTGATCAGTTGATTAATGCCTGGAAGGGATTCATCGGGGCGCGCCATGCATATGATCATCTGAGTCAGTTGCTGGAGCAGACGCCGGAAGCGGAACGTCGTCTCAGTCTGCCGGCACCCAAAGGTGAGATCAGGGTGGAGAATGCAGTCCTGATCCCTCCAGGCGGGGACAGCACTGTACTCAAGGGTGTCTCCCTCTATCTGCGTCCAGGGGAGATGCTGGCCATCATCGGCAACAGCGCGGCCGGTAAGACCAGTCTTATCAGGGCCATATTGGGATTATGGAGTCTGAGTGCCGGTAAGGTCACGTTGGATAAGGCCGATATCGGACAGTGGAATCCGGAAGAGCTGGGGAGATGGATCGGATATCTGCCGCAGGATGTGGAGCTGTTTGACGGGACCGTAGCCGAGAATATTGCCCGTTTCACCGATGCCAAGGATTCCCAGATCGTGCGGGCGGCCATGGTCGCGGGTGTGGACGAAATGATTCGTTCATTGCCGGATGGCTATAACACCAGGATAGGCGTTGGAGGCATAGCACTATCCGGTGGGCAACGCCAACGTATAGCCCTGGCGCGGGCCCTGTTTGGCAAACCGCCCATAGTGGTCCTGGATGAGCCGAATGCAAATCTGGACGAGCAGGGTGAGCTGGCCCTGGCCATGGCCTGTAATCATCTGAAGGAGCGTGGTACCACCCTGATCCTGGCCAGCCATCGTCGTCGTATCCTTGGAATGGCCGATAAGATCCTCTCCCTGGAGGATGGCAGACTACATCTGTTTGGACCAAGGGATGCCGTTATGGAGCGTATCTATCATCCGACAGCTGTCGACACCTCTAAGCCAACTCCCAAGCAGCAACAGCCGGCGGTAAGGGCGATACCGTTGTCCCCCGTTGCCGCTGAACAGGGGGCATGAAAACAGGATGGACGGAATGAGGTTACAAGATAGAGATCCTGCCTTGGATGATAGCTCCTACCGTAAAATCGGTTGGGCGGCGGTGGTCGTGACATTTGTATTTCTACTGGGTTGGTCGGCGATCGCCCCCCTGGAGAGTGCGGTGGTGGCCGATGGTCGTATCCTGGTATCTTCACTGAACAAGAGCGTCCAGCATCTGGATGGTGGGTTGGTGGCGCGCATCCTGGTGAAGGATGGTGATGTGGTAAGTGAAGGGCAGTTGCTGTTGAGTCTGGATCGCAAACCGCTCGATATCCAGTTGGGGAAGGTCACCAGCCAGTTGATCGAAACCGAGGCCAACCTGGAACGTCTCGTGGCGGAACGTGAGGACAAGGGAGAGCTGAAATTTTCCGCTGCTCTGATGGCCCAGGCCGAAGGGGAGAAACAGCCGGCCATCCTGGCAACTCAGCAACAGTTGTTTAAATCCAGACGCGAGGCCCTGTTATCGGAGCAGGCGGTATTGCGCCAACGCCTGGAGAAGACCAAGGGCGAGATAGCCAGTAATCGCGATATGGTAAAGACCCTGCGTCACCGTCTCGATCTGATGGACCAGGATCTTGATGGTTTGAGAAAGCTGGCCGTGAAGAAGATGGTTTCAGATGCCAAGCTGCGCGAGGTGGAGCGTGATCGTACCGAGATATCCGGTGATCTGATCACGCGTCAAGCGGATATCACCCGGCTGGAGGCCTCATTAGAGGAGATCAAATCCCAGATCGTCCTGCTGCGTAGGGATTTTCAAAAAGAGGTAATCACCAGCCAAAGGGAGTTGGAAGAGCGGCGCATAGAACTGCAATCCCAGCAGAGTACCATCCAGGAGAAGTTGTCGCGCATCGATATCCGAGCGCCGGTGGAGGGCAAGATCAAGGGGTTCAATGTGGTAACCACCGGGGCGGTGATCAGGGCAGGGGATTCCATTATGGAGATCGTCCCCCGTGAGTCATCGTTCACCATCCATGCGCGGGTATCGCCCATGGATATAGATGCGCTGTATCCCGGGTTGAAGGCCGAGGTGCGTATCCCCGTGTTCGATGGTTCCCGTTACTTTCCCACCCTCTACTCAGAATTGACGGATGTCTCTTCCGATGTCTATGTGGAACAACAGTCCGATAACGCATACTACAAGGCCACATTGACCATCAATGATGAGACCATGGCCACCCTGCATAAGGAAAAACTGCAACTTATATCCGGAATGCCGGTGGAGGTGGTGATCAAGACCGGGGAACGCACCCTGTTTGATTATCTGACCAAACCATTACGGGATATGGTGGTCAAGGCCTTCAACGAGGCATAGGGTCGAACCCGGTACCCTTTGCCATAGTCAGGGAAAGGATGTAGTCTCAATCCAGTTGCGCCGGTGTGCGTGCGTTCTCTGGTATCTAAACACCCATGACCCATCTGGTTGATTCATTTGGCCGCAGGATAGAGTACCTGCGCCTGTCTGTGACAGATCGTTGCGATCTGCGCTGTTTCTACTGTATCCCAAAAGGGTTTAAGGGCTTTTCCGGGATGGAAGATAGAATACCTCTGGAGGATTTCGTTCGTCTGGTACGTCTATTCAGTGAGCTGGGTGTGGACAAGATCAGGATCACTGGAGGTGAACCTCTGATGCGGACTGATCTGCCTGACATGGTGCAGAAGCTCGGCGCCTTGCCTATGATCCATGAGATATCCCTCAGTACCAACGCAGCCCGCCTTAAGCAGCACGCAAAGGCACTGAAGGCGTCCGGCGTCAGCAGGATCAATGTCAGTCTGGACAGCCTTGATCCTGCCAGATTCCGGGAGATAACCCAGGGAGAGCTCGAGCCGGTCCTACAGGGGCTGCAGGCCGCCAAAGAGGCAGGATTTCATCCCATCAAGATCAACATGGTGGTGATGCGCGACATGAATCTGCATGAGACAGGCGATATGGTGGACTACTGTCTGGAGAACGGATTCACCCTGCGTTTCATTGAGGCCATGCCTATGGGAGAGGGTGGGCGTAGGGCCAGAGATAGGTACGTGAGCATGGATGAGGTGAGGGAGGAGCTGGAACAGCGATTTGAGATGGAACCGGCCCGGATGAAAGGTGCTGGTCCGGCCGAGTATCTGAAGATCGTAGGCAGGCGTCTTAAGATCGGCTTTATCACCCCCATATCGCGGCATTTCTGTGAAACCTGCAACAGGGTACGTCTCACTGCAGAAGGAACCTTGTATCTGTGTCTTGGTCAGAATGACAAGCTGGAGTTAAGGCCGCTTATCCAGCAGGGCCTGTCTGATGATGAGATAAAGTCAGCCATCAGGGAGGCCGTCATGAATAAGCCGGAGAGGCATGAATTCGATTCTAATCCACGTCAAATAGAACGGGTTATGTCCAAGACTGGAGGCTAGTCTAAAATTAATATTCATTTAATGTATGGATGAGATGATCGTTTCGTCCGGACTGTGTTTGGCTTGGTTAGCTAAAGCGGTATTTATGACTTTTTTATTGATTGCATAAGTAGTTTAATAAGTGTTGTACAGTGCAGTAAGGTCTAGTTAATGGATCGCTGTGTGCCGAAATACAAATAAATGGAGATAGAGTGAGCTATGAAGAAGAAAGCTATAGTAACCACAGTTGTTCTCGCACTGGGAGCCGCCAGTGCCGTCGTGGCCAAGGAGCGTGATCCTAACGAGGCGGCCATAGCCGCCCGTGAAGCTGCCTTTACCCTGATGGTGGCAAATGTCGGTCCTATGGGTAAGATGGCCAAGGGAAAGATGCCATTTAATCAGGAAGAGTTTGCAAAGCGCGCCGCCAACCTGGATGCACTTGCCGATATGCCATGGGAATTCTTTATCCCGGGATCCGATAAAGGCAAGACCGAGGCCAAGCCTGAGGTATGGAGCAAGGCGGACGACTTCAAAAAGATGGCGGATGATTTCCAGCAGGAGACAGCCAAACTGGTAGAGGTGAGCAAAGGCGGCGATCAAGAGGCCATGTTTGCGCAGTTTGGAAAAACCGCCAAGAGTTGCAAGGCTTGCCATAAAGAGTTCAAAGAAGACTGATATTACAGGATGAGGCCGCATGGAGACATGCGGCCTTTTTGTGTCCGAATCCAGTATTCGGCCAGGACAAACCATCATGTCTGATCACATCGATAACGAACCTATGACAACACAGGCCGGTACAGGATCACGAGTCTTTGTTTGGGATATCCCGGTGCGTCTGTTCCACTGGTCTCTGGTAGTGCTGATGATTGCGCTGTTCATAACTGGAGAGGTCATGGATGGAGTCATAGGCCTGCATGCGAAGTTGGGGCAGGCGGTCCTTGTTCTGGTGTTGTTTCGCCTGATGTGGGGAGTGGTTGGTAGCAGCTACGCACGTTTTACCCAGTTTGTTTACGGACCCGGAACCGTAATCTCCTACCTGCGATCATTGATGGCGCAGAGGCATGAGTTTATTCCAGGGCATAATCCGTTGGGTGGTTGGATGGTCGTTGTTTTGTTGATCATTGTGACGACCCAGACCATGCTGGGTCTGTTCGCCAACGACGACGTTATGTTCGATGGACCCTTGGCATATCTTGTCTCTAAGGAGGCCAGCGATATCCTGACCGGGCTGCACAAGGATCTATTCGGTGTGCTGATGGTGCTGGTAGGTCTGCATGTTGCAGCCGTAGTCTGGCATATGTCGTTCAAGGGGGAGAACCTAATTCCTGCGATGTTTACCGGCTATAAGAAACTGCCTCCCGGTGCAGCTGCCGAGAACGCGAGTGGCGGCGGCGCCTTCCTGGCCATGACCCTGTTTATTTCCAGTATCGCGATTGTGTTTTGGTTATCACAATAGCGGTACTCTGATCTGGATTTCCTGAATATGTGATATATGCTTAAAAACTCATGGTGAAAAGAGAGCGTTAAATAAGACGCAGCAACCAGTAATAACAATAAGCAACTGGAAGGTTCTTTTCCCCACACCTGGAGTCAGGTGAAAAACAAGAAGTAACTAATTTACCAAAAGAGATGAATGGAGATGCCTTTCATGAACAAAAAAGTAGCGTTGGATAAACTGCGCAAGGCCAAAGGTGCGCACCTTAAATGGCGTGCCTATGCCCAGGCACTTGTATCTGGAGTATCTGTTGATGACGATAAGATCCCTGTGGAGCACACCTCCTGTGTCTTCGGTGTCTGGTATCACGGCGAGGGAAAGGAGAAGCTGGGCCATCTTTCGGCATACGACTCAATCTATACCCCACATGAGATGCTGCATGAAATCTATAAAATGATTTTTGAACTGCTGCATACGGAAGATAATGCCGGGATGTTCAAGAAAATGTTTTCCTCAAAAGAGGAGAGAAGGCATGAACGTATGGTCCTTGCCAGAAGTTATATGGAAGAGATGGTCGGTGTGTCCGAGACGCTGTTACAGGCCCTGGATATTCTGGAGCAGGAGATTCGTGAGCTTCCTGATGATTGATCAGGGAGGTGTTCATTGCCTGGGCAGATAACTTAATACATGAACAAATTCGATAACAGTGGTAATCTTGGGTCTGAGATTTGATGTATCGAATGCGGAGTTATGAGACAGGTTATGAGCACCGAACAAACCGAACAAGAAGAATCAAAGCAAGACGATGTGATGGAAAAGATAATCTATGTTTTTTTCGTCGCTCTTATAGCATATATAATTACGAATCAACTGGTTGGCGCCATATTTCCACCGGATAGATATGCAGGGTTCCTGTTTATCATCTCATTACCTGCGGTGGTTGTTCTAAGCGCCCTGTCTTTCGTTTTTTATAAATTCTTCAAGGCGCAGAAAAATATGGTGCTGCGGTATTCCATATTGATTGTAAATTCGGTTTTTACGTCAATCTTAGGCTTACTGATAACCTATCCTTTTGTTTCCAGATAGCCGCCTATTCAAGGCGGGTTTTCCTGGGTTGCTGCCTTCACTGTCTGCTCGAACCCAAATGTACAGCGCTGCTTACTACCTTTTGGTGTTCGAAGTAGACGGTGTATTCATCGTAGACCCAGCGGGTGATCGGAGGGTTGCCTACGGCAGGTAGCTTTTCCCTGGGTTCCCCGAATCTCGCCAGCACCATACTCATGCTCTGACCGTTAGTGGGTCGTAGCAGTCCGGATGGGTCATTGGGCGGGACCTTGGAGATGGCCTCAATCAGCAGGGTGTCCGCTCTGACTGAAAGTGTAGTAATGGTGAGGCTGGCTGCCAGTGCCAGTCGTAAGAGTGGACTCCGGGCTCTTCTGGTCATTTCATCACTCCTCTATAGAAGATATGCATGGCAAGGGCATATATGGAATGACTATAAGGTATCTGATGGAACTCATCCAGGGCTCGGTTGTATATTGAGTAATATATTGTATCAATGCGTTAATTTGTTCCGGAATATGGTTTAATGCGCACTATGTTCAGACCACTCGAGCTCTTCATCGGATTACGCTATACACGGGCCAAGCGCCGTAATCATTTCATATCCTTCATATCCGTCACTTCCATGCTGGGGATCATGCTGGGAGTGATAGCCCTGATTACCGTCATGTCGGTTATGAACGGTTTCCATAAAGAGTTACGTGAGCGTATCCTGGGTATGGCATCTCACGCCACAATCAGCGCGGCGGAAGGTGACTTGCAGGAGTGGCGCCAGGTAATAGGCCTTTCAGAGAAGCATCCAAGGGTGATCGCCCAGGCCCCATTTGTCGAGTCCCAGGCCATGCTGATCAGTGGGGAGCAGGTCAGTGGTGTTATGTTACGCGGTATCATGCCTGACCTTGAGGGGAGTGTTTCAGATGTAGGTCAGAACATGCGCGTGGGTGATCTATCCGGATTGAAGCCAGGTGAATTCAAGATCATCCTGGGACGGGAGCTGGCCACCATACTTAATGTGGCGAAAGGTGACGAGGTTACTGTAGTTACCCCCAAGGTCAGCCAGACGGTCGCAGGTATCATGCCGCGCCTCAAGACCTTTACCGTTACCGGCATATTTGAGGTTGGTATGGGCGAGTATGACCGGGGCTTCGCCCTTGTCCATCTGCAGGATGCTGCCAAACTTCTGCGTATGGGGGATGGTGTCACCGGCGTGCGCCTAAAGCTGGATGATCTCTTCCTGGCCCCGCAGGTGACAAACGAGTTGGCCTATCAGTTACCTGGGAGTTACCGGGTGTCGGATTGGACCATGCACCACAGTAATTTCTTTCGCGCCCTGCATACCGAAAAGCGGATGATGGGTCTCATCCTGTTTCTGATCGTGGCAGTGGCGGCGTTCAATATCGTATCCACCCTGGTCATGGTGGTGACCGACAAACAGAGCGATATAGCCATACTGCGCACCCTGGGGGCGTCACCCGGCAGCATAATGGGCATATTCATAATACAGGGAGCGACCATAGGTATCGTGGGTACCGTTGCCGGCATCATTGGCGGTGTCCTGCTCTCCCTGAACATTGAGACAATAGTGGGGGGTATTGAGCGGCTGTTCGATATCAACTTCCTCGACCCAAGCATATACTACATAAGCAAACTGCCATCTGATATGTACCTAAGTGATGTCCTGGGGGTCAGTATAACCGCCTTCCTGATCACCCTGCTTGCCACCATATACCCGGCCTGGAAGGCCTCCCGGGTGCAACCTGCCGAGGCCCTGCGCTATGAGTGACAGTAGGGTTCTGCAGTGCAGGGGTCTGGTGCGCACCTTCGATGATGGGGCGTCACGGGTAGAGGTGCTCAGGGGGGTGGATATGGATATCCGCACCGGAGAGCGGATCGCCGTGGTGGGTTGTTCCGGATCCGGCAAGAGCACCCTGCTGCATTGCCTGGGGGGGCTGGACCTTCCCACTAGCGGAGAGATTATCATGTCAGGAAAGAACCTGGCGCAACTGGACGAGGCCGGACGCGGGCGCCTGCGCAACAGCGAGATGGGTTTCATCTACCAGTTTCATCATCTGCTTCCGGAGTTTTCCGCACTGGAGAACACGGCCATGCCGCTACTGATCGGAGGGGTGGATATAGACAGCGCCAGGGATCGGGCCAGCACGATCCTGGAGAGGGTTGGCCTGAAGCAGCGGCTTACCCATAAACCGGGTGAACTCTCAGGTGGTGAGAGACAGAGGGCGGCCATAGCCAGGGCCCTGATCAATAACCCCAGGTGTGTCTTCGCGGACGAGCCCACGGGAAATCTGGACCGACACACGGCGGAGCAGGTCTACGAATTGATGTTGGAGCTAAATCGGGAGCAGGGTACCAGCTTTGTAGTGGTTACCCACGACCCGGATCTGGCGAACAGGATGGACCGGGTGCTGCACCTGGAAGATGGCAGGATTACTATTTAGGATCTGATCGTTCTTTACGTCTGCGCAGGTTGGATACCACATGCCAGCGCCATAGACCACGGATGAGTAGATAACCAAGGATGGCGGATATAACCCCGCACAACAGGCTGCCGAGCAGCAGTGGTTGCCAGATACCGGCCAGGCTTTCAGTCATCCACTCAATAGAGAGTTCGAACTCCATGTGTTGTGGTGGCTCGCCCAGGATCCAGGTCCCGACCAGATAGGTGAAGTAGAACATCGGTGGAATGGTTATCGGATTGGTGATCCAGACCAGGGCGACAGAGATAGGCAGATTTACCCTGGTGGCTATGGCAGTGGCTGCCGCCCCCAGCATCTGGAAAGGCATGGGTACGAAGGCCCAGAAAAGTCCAACAGCAAATGCGCCGGAAACAGAACGACGATTCATATGCCACAGGTTGGGGTCGTGCAGCAGGCGGCCAAACACGCGTAGATGTTTGTGATTCCTTATGGTTTCGCGGTCTGGCGTATAGCGCCTGATAAAACGTTTTGGCATTCAAGTTCCAGAGATGGTTCTAACCAACAGATTTTATTGTTGTTATTTGACCCTATTCAAGCATGTAAGAGCGGATTTGACCACTAAAAGTTATATGGTGCTACAAATAAAATAACACAGTTGAGAGGCAGAGATGGTTACATGGACGTTACACTTTCTGGCCGGGGTCCTGCTGTTACAGTGGCAGGCTCAGTTGCCTTCGATATGGTGGGCTGCATCAATACCCTTGCTCGTAATCCCATTCTGCTATTTCCGACCACTGCGTCCTCTACTGGCGGCTGTTTTTGGGTTCTCGTGGGCACTGTTACACGCACACATGCTTATGGATATGGGTATTGCACATGATCTACAGGGAGAGGATCTATATGTGGAAGGGGTGGTGGTCTCGGTTCCGGAGCGGACAATAGGGCGCACCAGGTTTGAGCTGCAGGTGGAAAAGATGGATCTGGGCGGAGAGGCACAGCCATCGCCAGGGCGCATCAGGCTCGGCTGGTATAAGGACGCGCCGGAGATCAGGGCGGGACAGAGGTGGGGGTTGGTAGTGCGCCTGAGACAGCCACATGGCCTTGCCAATCCGGGTGGATTTGATTACGTGGGATGGCTGTTTCAACGCGGGGTCAGGGCCAGCGGTTATGTGCGTGAGAGCGAACGTAATCGATGGCTGGGTGAGGGTGACGGGCTGGTACCCATCCAGCGTTGGCGTCAGGAAATCAGGGATCGGATCAATGCCATGTCAGATGACCATGCCGGCGCGGCACTGCTGAACGGTTTGGTGGTGGGCGACAGGAGTGGGATCACGAAGGAACAGTGGAGGCTTTTCGCCAGTACCGGTACCAGCCACCTGATCGCCATATCCGGACTGCACATCGGTATAGTGTTCGGATTGATGTTCTTCATAGTGCGTTGGGTATGGGGGCTATCCAGTACCATGATGATGCGGCTTCCGGCCCAACAGGCAGCGGCGATCTTCGGATTGCTGGCCGCTACCATCTATGCGGCTATGGCCGGATTCGCCATCCCTACCCAGAGGGCACTGATCATGCTGCTGGTGTTTGTCGCAGGATATCTGCTGAGGAGACCACCCAGCCCGTCCAGGGCCTTGGCCGCTGCCCTGCTGCTGGTGGTGCTATGGGACCCACTGGCCGTACTCTCCATCGGGTTCTGGCTCTCATTTGCGGCCGTGGCCGCTATCTTTACCGGTATTTCCGGGCGAGTGGGCAGGATAGGATGGATGCAGCAATGGGGCAGGGTACAGTGGATGATAGCCCTGGGACTGGCCCCGCTATTATTGGCGGCTGGACTGCAGGTCTCTCTGTTGGCTCCCATGATCAACCTGGTCGCAGTGCCACTGTTCAGCTTTTTTGTGGTGCCGTTGTGCCTGCTCACGACCATCTTTATCTATCTATATGAACCACTGGGCAGTCAGATGCTGATCCTGGTTACCTGGGTGCTGACACAGGGTGTTGCCTGTCTGGACTATCTAAGCGGCATCCATTTTGTGGTGTGGACTGCACCAGAACTTCCCAACTGGGTGTGGCCGCCCGCCCTCATCGGGGGCCTGATGCTGTTGTCACCCAGGGGTGTGCCGGCGCGCTGGATGGGCCTCATCTTTCTGGCGCCCATGGTAATCATCCGCCCGACAGCACCTGAATATGGGGCCGCCAACCTTACGGTGTTGGATGTGGGGCAGGGGTTGGCACTGGCGCTACGTACCCAGCGCCATACCATGCTCTATGACCTGGGTCCCAGGTTTTCCGATGACTTCGATACCGGCTCGGCAGTGGTGCTGCCATATCTGCGCAGCCTTGGGATAGGGCGCGTCGATAAACTACTCCTGAGCAATGGGGATATGGATCATGCCGGAGGTCTGTCCGGGGTGCTCGGCCAGATTGAGATCGACTCCATCATGAGTGGGGAACCCCTGCGTCTGGATGTGGCGGCCGGACTATGCCATGCGGGAGAAGCCTGGAGTTGGGATGGGGTCGATTTCAGGGTATTGCATCCCAGCGCGGATGGCTCCTGGAGGGGAAATAACGCATCCTGTGTCCTGCAGATTGAGGTGGCCGGTCGCAGCCTGCTTATTCCGGGAGATATCGACAAATCGGTGGAACAACGTCTGATTGAGCAAGACCCGGACCGACTGAGGTCTGACCTGGTGATCGTACCGCATCATGGCAGCAGATCCTCCTCCAGTAGTGGATTTATCCGGGCTGTTTCTCCCGGTTACGCCCTAGTCTCGTCCGGTTTTCGTAATCGCTACGGATTTCCGGCCGCAGAGGTGGTGAAACGTTGGCGCTCAGCCGGTGCCAAGCTGCTAAACACCGCCGAATTGGGGGCTATCGAGCTTGAGATTGCGGCAGACGGGGTTATTTCTGTACCCGTCTATCATCGTCTGCGCAGGATGCGTTACTGGCATAAACCGCTAATCCCACGGATGTGATGGAAATCCTGTTTGCCCCCTTTTGGATTGGCGCTTGAATGCAGTATGATAAGCAAAAATTAATTCCCCGACCTGACGGGGTGTCTCTTAGCTAAAGGATATCGAGGATGTATGAACTGGTAATTGCTGGCGGTTGGCTGATGCTGCCGATTATTCTCTGTTCGGTAGTGGCCATGGCCATCATTATCGAGCGCCTGTGGTCTCTGCGACAGTCACGGGTCGTACCTGACAACCTGGTGGCCCAGGTCTGGAAACTTCACTGCGATGGCGCCATGACCTCCGAGCATCTGGCCGCACTCAAGACCAGTTCTCCCCTTGGATGCATCCTATCTGCCGGTATCATAAACCGCGATCATAGCCGTGAGATCATGAAAGAGGCCATCGAAGAGGTTGGTCATCAGGTGGTGCATGATCTTGAGCGCTATCTGAACACCCTGGGCACCATCGCATCCATCTCTCCCCTGTTGGGGCTGCTGGGCACGGTAATAGGCATGATCAAGGTCTTCTCTGCCATAACACTGGTCGGCGTCGGTGATCCGGCGGTATTGGCCGGCGGTATATCCGAGGCCCTGATCACTACGGCAGCCGGCCTGTCTGTAGCCATCCCATCACTGATGTTCCATCGCTATTTCAACGGCAAGGTGGAGCGACTTGTGGTGATCATGGAAGAAGAGGCCTTGAAGATGGTTGAAGTGATGCAGGGCGAAAGGGAATCGGAGTAGGTCAGATGAATTTTCGCTCTGAACGAAAAGAGTTGCCGGATCTAAATCTGACACCGTTGATCGATGTGGTATTTCTGCTGTTGATCTTCTTCATGGTATCTACCACCTTTGATAAGGAATCACGCATCAAGATCGAGCTGCCCCAGGCTGCTACCCAGGATGAAAAAGAGAAGAAGGATCTTGTTCTGGATGTCACCATAGATGTCAGTGGACGTTTCTACGTAAACCAGAACGAGGTGATCAATACCGAGATTGAGACCCTGAAGCGGGCTATGGAAAAGGCGGTTAAAGACCGGCGTGACGTGCCTGTGATCATATCCGCCGATGCCAACAGTCCCCACCATGCGGTGATAGAGGTGATGGATGCGGCAAGCCAGCTCGGATTGGTGAATATGACCTTTGCTGCAAGGAAGCCAGTAGACAAAAAGTGAAACGACTAGATTCATTTTGGTGGGACCGTAATGGGTTCGCATTGGCCCTCTTGCCTCTTTCCTGGCTGTTTTGTCTGTTGGTGTTTCTGCGGCGTATCGCCTATCGTCTGAAGATATTCAGGACCAGACGCCTGCCGGTACCTGTCATCGTGGTGGGTAACATAACCGTGGGCGGTACCGGTAAAACTCCACTTGTTATCTGGCTGGCCAACCATCTCAAGGGTATGGGGTTGAAGCCAGGAATCGTCTCCAGGGGTTATGGCGGCAACGCTAAATATTGGCCACAGCAGGTATTGCCAGGCAGTGATCCGGTTGCGGTGGGAGACGAACCGGTACTCATCGCGCGCAGGACCGACTGCCCGGTAAGTGTCGGGCCGGATCGTACCAAGGCGGCAATGGCTCTGCAGAACTTTACCGATTGCAACGTGATAATCTCGGATGACGGACTACAGCACTACGCCCTGGGGCGAGATATCGAGATAGTAGTGATCGATGGTGAGAGAGGGTTTGGCAACGGATTCTGTCTTCCGGCCGGTCCGTTGCGTGAGACGGTGGGCAGGCTGAACAAGGTAGATATGGTGGTATCCAACGGCACCACTGGTCCGGGACGCTATATCATGCAACTTTGTGGCTTCGAAGTTGTGAATCTGCTTGATCCCAGCCAGGTCAGAAGGCTTGATGACTTCCGGTCTGAGGAGAGGGTTTATGCCATTGCGGGTATAGGTAATCCAGAGCGCTTTTTTAAACAACTGGCAAATGCCGGAATCAGTATAGAGAGGGTGGGGTTCCCAGATCATCATAGATTTGTCGAGAGTGATCTTGAGGTGGCCGGTGATGCTCCCATATTGATGACAGAGAAAGATGCGGTTAAATGTAGGCGCTTCGCCCGTCCACAGCACTGGTATGTGCGAGTGGATGCACAACTGCATGATGCATTTGCCATTCGGTTAAACAAACTGATTAAGGATCTGATTGATGGATAAGAAACTTCTGGATATCCTCGTCTGCCCCATATGCAAGGGGAAGCTGGTGTATCTGAAAGACGCAAAAGAGTTGATCTGCAAGGCGGATCGGTTAGCCTATCCCATACGGGATGATATCCCGGTGATGCTGGTGGATGAGGCACGTACCCTCGAGGCGGATGAAGAAGTGCCGGATTCCTGATTAGATGGAGTTCAAGATAGTCATACCGGCGCGTTACGCCTCCACCAGGCTACCGGGAAAGCCGCTGCTGGATATCGGTGGCAAGCCCATGATCCAGTTGGTGTATGAGAACGCCCGTGCCTCCTGTGCCTCTGAAGTAGTGATCGCAACGGATGACCGGCGAATCCAGGAGGCGGCGCATTCATTCGGAGCCGATGTGTGTATGACTTCTGATACCCATCGCAGCGGTACGGACCGTATCGCTGAGGTGGTGCGTATCATGGGCTGGCCGGATGAGGCCATTGTGGTAAACGTACAAGGTGATGAGCCTACCATGCCTCCGTCCCTGGCCTATCAGGTGGCACAGGACATGGAGGAGCACCGGCGGGCGGATATCACGACCCTATCCACCCCCATTAAAGATCGCGCTCAGTTGTTTGATCCGAACGTAGTCAAGGTAGTGACAGACGCGTCAGGTTACGCCCTTTACTTCAGTCGTGCCCCCATCCCCTGGCATCGGGATAAGTTTGTCGGACAGGGTGATGCACTGCCGCAAGATACCACCTTCTCCAGGCATATCGGACTTTATGCCTATCGTGCCGGATATCTGGATAAGTATATAAAGCTCCCTCCATCTGGACTGGAACAGGCCGAGTCTCTGGAACAGTTGCGGGTGTTGTCCCATGGCGGGTGCATCCATGTGAGTGAGGCGCGGCAGGAGCCGGGGCAGGGGATAGATACGGCAGATGATCTGGAGGCGGTCAGGAGGTTGTTTTAAAAGGGACGCATCTATTTTATAGCTGGCAACAGATGCGTCCCCTTGTATTATGATTTTCTGCTATGTCTGGATCCCGCAAGACCGAATGCAAACAGCCCCGTTGGAAACAGCAGCAGAGCGGCCGGAAGAGGGACCGGAGATGGTGGATTATCATCCCTTACCAGGAGAGATCCTGCATATTCCCATACCATATCCAAGTCGGCAGACCAGCTTATGCCCAAGTCCAGGGCGGCGCTGGCCCCGCTCCCATAGGTGTAGGCCACAAACATGTTATGCCAGGTAGGATACTCAGGCGCCCATTCGGTTCCTGTGATAGCCCAGCTTCCAGAGTGGGTGTCAGCATACTGTGTAGGATCGAACAGGTCTCCGAAATATGAATTCATGGTTGCAATTGCTGCACTGAATTCAGCGATCGGCAGGGTTTCTGCGCCAGACGTAAGTCCAAACTGGGCATATATGTCAGTTGCCTCTGCGACTGTCGCGTAGCGCCACCCCTCCAATGCTCCTCCTGCCCCCAGTTGTGCAGAAACCTGGGAGTATGACATTCCAGCCGTCTCGGTAAGGTCCAGCCACCACAGGCCGGAATTGTCATCATAGGTCATGGCCCCATCACCAGCAGACCTCCAATCCATGGTGTACAAGGCGGCATTGGCGGAAAGGGAAAATAAAAGAAATATGGTTAGCATCATGATCTGCATAAGTGTTTTCTTTCTGATAAGGGCCAAGTATTTCGCTATGGGGAGAGCCAAGTAATTGGCAGTTTTGAGGTCGATGTTGGTCTGGGTGTTCAGCATATCTATTGCATCCTCTCATCAGTAGATTACCAGCATACGGAACATTCGATTCCAGGCAGATTTATGCAACGCCTGCCATTTTTTCAATTCGGACAGATTAGAGCAAAACGCGATATGCGGCTATCTCATTGATTTGCAGAGTGTTAATTCATTCACAAATAATCATGCGCTATTTGGCATTATTTGATGCAGGGCACAGTTTTTATGGGGTTAAACATGGTTTAAACAGCGGGCGGACCAACATTGTTTATCTTATAACTTGGGCTCTTCATGAGACATTCCGAGGCTCAAACCCAAGGCCAGAATGGCTATAGCCGCCATCTGCAGCAGGTGGAACAGTCCATTGTGGTCGAAAGGCACTAACAGAAATAGAGAAAGATCACTTGCCTGCACAGCTGCGGCAACAATGTTAAGAACGATCGCAATACATATGATCGCAGCGCCCTTCAATGGTCGTGTCAGTGCGATGAATGTGTAGATTGACAGGGCGATCAGCATCCCTACCGCCTCATAGATAACGAAGATGATGAATTCGTTATGCATATATATGGTTAGGCAGAAGAAGACTGTACCGATGCCAATACACCAGGGTACGATTCTTATGGCGCTGTCCCGCCCATACCAATCCCCAAATGCCCCTGCTACAAAAAGGGAAATCACGAGTCCCAGGCATAGATTCAGCGGATGCCAGAGTAGGGAGTTTGGATAAGGGTCCATCTGTACGCCATGAACAATAGATCCGAGAAAGGCAGATAGTGCTAGTAGTCCGATCACCCAGGACCAAAGCTTTACCCTCCAATAAGAGTTCGTAGGTATTATGCGCAGCCATATCAGGATCATTACGCATTCCAATGCCAGGGCCAGATCTGTTGCGCTTGATGTTAGTTCTGTGGGTGAGGTAACTAGGTTCATGGCAGAGTATCTGTTAGATGAGGTAAAGATCTATATAGATCCGTTCAACTAATCCCTTATAACATTCACTATCCTACGAAGAACATGTTCATACAAATATCTTTTGCTGTAATCATATATACCTACTTCATCCATGGATAGTCTAAATATTGAAAGTGGAATGCCCCGGGTACAGCGGACACTTCCGAGCTATGATTGGGTTTTGCAAAAGTGTTGGCATACAATGCCTATTGTATGAATGATAAACCAAAAATTTGCGTTCTCTTCTGCTGCATGGGCAATATCTGCCGTTCACCCACGGCCCACGGTGTATTCGAGGCGTTGGTGAAGAGCAATGGGTTGTCTGATGTTATCCGTGTGGATTCTGCCGGCACCCATGCCTATCACGTAGGAGAGCAACCTGATCGAAGGTCGCAGCAGACTGCGTTTGCCCATGGGATAGATCTGAGTCGTCAACGGGCGCGGCGCGCTGAGCGGGAAGATTTCCTGCGCTTTGATTATATCCTGGCCATGGATCGGGATAACTATCGTAATCTAAAGGCAATATGTCCTGATGGTATGGAGGAAAGACTGCACCTCTTTCTGAATTTTGCCAGTGAACTTGATGAGGATGAGGTGCCAGATCCCTACTATGGCGGTAAGGACGGTTTTGAACAGGTATTTGCTATGGTTCAGGAGGCAGCAACCGGCCTGCTGGATGATATCCGTTCTAGATATCGAGTTTAGTGCGAAGACACCCTTCTCCCCTGGAGGGGAGAAGGGATGAAATAGTGGTGCGTTTTAATGTCTGCAGCCTATTCCATGCTGCCACTGCTAGGTGGCTCTGACGGCATTGCTTTGTTGGTCTCGACCAGTTTTGGTTCCGGCTTTGACTCCTGCTTTGGGGCTGTTGCCTCTACAGTACTCTTCTGTTCCTTTGTTACCACTGGGCTAGGCTCGACAGCCTTTTCCTGCTTGGGCTGAGATGCCTCAGCAGGTTTTATCTGTGGTTTGGTCTCAACCAGTTTAGGTGCAGGATTTGCAGTAGACTGTGGTTTCGGTTCTGTATTCTCCACAGGCCTTTCCTGCTGTTTGTTCTCCATCGGTTTGGATGTTGGTTTGTCCTCTACCTTGGCCAATGCCTGTGGCTTGGTCTCAATCATCTGATGAGCAGTACTTGGTGAGGCATCAGTACCCTTTGATTCAGCAGGTTTAGGGGTTGCTGCCTGTTGCTTAGGCTCGGCCTCGACCGGATTTATTTCGGCCTTTGCCTCTGAAGCTGCACTGCTACTCTTCTGTTCAGTTACAGTAGCTGAACCGGCGTTGCCTTCATCCTGGGTGTCTCTGGGTTTGCGTGGAGTTCTGCTGCGTCCACTAGCCTTATCTTCCACTGGCTTGTTTGCATCATCAGATTTTTGCTGCCTTTCGCCGGAGTAGTCCTGTTGCTGTTCTGCTACCTTTTCGACTGTTTCCTGCTGCTCGGTCATGCTCTGGTTCTGATTGCTACGGCCACGACGTCTGCGTCCTCCGCGGCGTCCCCGACGAGAACCGGAGGTGCGTTTCTGCTGATCGCCTGAGTTTGGATCGTCACCATTATCGTTGGTATCGCTGGCGGTTGCGGTCTGTTGCTTTTTGGTCAGATCATTGGGTTTGACCTGTTCTTTACTGACGTTACCATTGCGGACGCGGCCGGATTCAGTACGCTTGTTTTTCTGGTTATCGGAACGATCCCTTCTGGACCTGTTGGAAGGCCTGCGATTGCCCTGTCCGGATCTGGACTGACTGCCATGTCTGCTGTCCTGTTTCTTGGTCCCCTTTTTATCCGTTTCTGCTGTCGTGTCGTCAGTACCGAAGACTGCGGTCAGAAGGCGCTTCAGGAAACCGGGTTTGTCCTGTGTGGTGTCCTGGCTCTTCTTTTTGGCAGCGGGCTGTGGTGCTGGGGCGGAAGGGCTGATCTGTTTAACCGCCGGTTCCTCGCTCTTGATACCTTTCGGCCTGATGTGTTCAGGTACATCGACCTCAGGTTCGATCGACATCTGATAACTGGCGGTATCGCTGTTGTGCTCGTTTAGATCCTGACTGCGGATGCGTTCTATCTCGTAATTAGGCGTCTCAAAGTGACTGTTGGGAATTAGCACCACATTAACCGACTGGCGATTCTCAATGTCATGGATCGCTTCTCGCTTCTCATTCAGCAGGAAGGTTGCTACGTCCACCGGTAGCTGGGCGATGATACGGGAGGTGTTTTCTTTCATCGCCTCTTCTTCGATCACGCGCAATACAGATAGTGATAGCGATTCCACGCCACGAATGAAGCCGTGTCCCTTACAGCGTGGGCAGACCAGCTGGCTAGATTCACCCAGGGAAGGACGCAGCCTCTGGCGTGACATCTCCAACAGTCCGAAACGGGATATGCGACCGATCTGCACCCTGGCGCGGTCTTGTTTCAAGGCTTCTTTCAATCTTGCCTCTACGGCGCGCTGGTTTCTGGATGGACCCATGTCGATAAAATCGATCACGAAAAGTCCACCCATGTCGCGCAGCCTAAGCTGGCGGGCCACCTCATCCGCTGCCTCCAGGTTGGTATTGAACGCAGTATCTTCAATATCTGTTCCCTTGGTGGCACGGGCGGAGTTGATATCCACAGAGGTGAGGGCCTCGGTATGGTCTATAACGATGGAGCCACCGGATGGCAGGCGCACCTCCCGTTGAAAAGCCGACTCGATCTGGCTCTCGATCTGATAGCGGGTGAAAAGTGGCACCTCATCTTTGTAGATGCGGAGCTTTTTCAGGTTTTGCGGCATCACCTGCTGGATGAAATCGTGGGCCTCTTGGTGTACATCTGGATGGTCGATCACGATCTCGCTGATGTCCGCACGCAGATAGTCCCGTATGGAGCGTATGATTACATTGCTCTCCTGGTAGATCAGGAATGGGGCGCGTTTTTCCTGGGCTGAGGCTTCAATGGCAGACCAGAGCTGGAGCAGATAGTCCAGATCCCACTGCAGCTCCTCTTTGCTCTTGCCGACACCTGCGGTGCGTACGATCAGCCCCATACCGTCCGGAATGGTCAGGTTGCTCATGGCCTCGCGCAGTTCGGTCCTGTCACTCCCCTCGATACGACGGGAAACCCCTCCGGCACGAGGGTTATTTGGTATAAGCACCAGATAGCGCCCAGCCAGCGAGATGAAGGTGGTGAGTGCAGCGCCCTTGTTGCCGCGCTCCTCTTTTTCCACCTGGACCACGATCTCCTGGCCTTCCTTGATGGCATCCTTGATATTGACCTTTCCACTGCTCTTGGCGGCATCTTCTGAGAAGTAACTGCGGGAGATCTCTTTGAGGGGAAGGAAGCCGTGGCGTTCTGATCCGAAATCGACAAAGACCGCCTCCAGGCTTGGTTCCACCCTGGTGATACGACCTTTATAGACATTGGCTTTTTTCTGTTCCCGACCGGCGCTTTCAATGTCGAGATTGTAGAGTTTTTGGCCATCTACTATGGCCACACGCAACTCTTCAGGCTGAGTCGCGTTAATCAGCATACGTTTCATTAATAATCCTTTTTTGCGCCACAAATTCCTGTACTATCAATATGTTAAAACACATTGGATCTACAATGAACTTGGCGGGGATATATCGCTAACCGCTGGAATACCTATCTATTTGGTCTCGTCAGCACGTTCACCCAAGAGAGATATTACGTCTGGCCCTCTGGGTGCCGATATTGCCGCCATATTGTGGCAAACAGTTAATTTGTTCATAACCCGTCGACTTGACGGGTTGCCATTTGGCCAAGCCGATAAAACAGCGGGTCTGGCCGGGCGCTGCTTTTGTCATGGCTGCGCCGAAAATCTATTTGCTGGCTATAGGCTATCGATCGATACACGCCATCCGAAATCCGGATTTTATAACCAACGATGAATAATAACAGTCTTAAACTGAGGCATCAATTGGCTTAGTCCTGTTATTATGTGCAAATGCAAGATAATAAAGAAAAATCGTACCCGGTCAGGCAGATCCCAGTGGAAGATGGCTATGAAGGTCAGAGGCTGGATAATTTTCTGCTGGCCCAACTCAAGGGTGTGCCCAAGAGCCGTATTTACCGGATCGTAAGGAAAGGCGAGGTCCGGGTAAACAAGGGACGGACCAAGGTCAGTTATAGGCTGCAAAAGGGGGATATCGTACGTATTCCGCCGATTCGGCTGTCGGAAAAAGAGGAGCCTGATCGCCCCAGCGACAGGATCCAGGAGCTTTTGAGTAACTCCATACTCTACGAAGACAAGCGTCTCCTGGTTCTGAATAAGCCATCAGGATTGGCCGTGCATGGTGGCAGTGGTCTCAGATTTGGAGTTATTGAGGCCATACGTGCCTTGCGACCCGATGAAAAACAGTTGGAACTGGTGCATAGACTGGATCGGGATACATCAGGATGCCTGCTGATAGCCAGGCGCAGGAGTGCCCTGCGCACACTGCATGAACTGCTACGTGGCAATGGGGTCGATAAACGTTATGTAGCCTTGATCTCTGGCCGTTGGGAGCGTGATCGTGAGACCGTTGACGCACCCCTTACCAAGAACCAGCTGCAGAGCGGGGAAAGGGTGGTGCGGGTCGACCCTGAGGGGAAGAGCGCCATAACCAGGTTTAGGGTGCTGGAGCGCTTCCCTGATGCGACCCTGGTTGAGGCCGAGCTATTGACCGGACGTACCCATCAGATTCGGGTACATCTGGCCCATCTGGGTACTCCAATCCTGGGAGATGAGAAATATGGCGATAGCACGGCCAACCGCAAGATGAAGACGCTGGGGCTGAACCGGATGTTTTTGCATGCCAAATCCCTTAGCTTCGATTGGACGGAGGAGGTGGGAAGGCTAATGGTGGAGGCGCCACTGGATCCGTCACTGCTACAGTTCCTTGCCAGGCTCAGGAGATGAAAGACAACCGATTCAGATTATTGGTCTTCGATTGGGATGGCACCATCATGGATTCTGCCGCCAACATCATAGAGTGCGTGCGTGAGGCGGCCAAAGATCTGGAGCTCAAGATCCCTGCTGATGACGCCATCCGGAACATCATAGGGCTTGGACTGAAAGAGGCGGTTACAGAAATGTTTCCAGGTGCCGATGATGATCTGGTATGGAAGGTGGTGGATCGTTATCGAGTGCATTTTCTTGATCATAGGCGTACTCCATCAAAACTGTTTCCAGGTGCCGATGCTACCTTGCGCGAGATTGCGAATCAGGGATATCTCATGGCGGTAGCGACCGGTAAGGGCCGCGTCGGACTGGACAAAGTGTTCAAGTACACCGGCCTTGGTGACCTGTTTCACACTTCCAGGTGTGCGGACGAGAGCCATTCAAAACCAAATCCGGATATGCTGCTCCAAATAATGGATGAGTTGGGTGCGACCGGAGATGAGACCTTGATGATTGGCGATACTGAGTATGACATGCAGATGGCAATAAACGCCGGGGCGCACAGATTGGCCGTCAGTTACGGCAGCCATACCCGGGAGCGTCTTATGCAGGCAGAACCACTGGGTTGTCTGGATGATATTAGAGAGCTTACTATTTGGTTAACCCAAGAATAGATAAGAGGAATTACATGGATAATAGCAGCGAAGATCAGAGAGAAAGAGAAGGCCCCGGCAGTTGGGAGAGAAAGATAATAGAAGAGATCGCCCTCTCTTCAATCAAGGAGAAACGCAAGGTGCGCAGATGGGGCATATTTTTTAAGTCACTTTTTTTCATCTTTTTATTTTCATTACTAGGACTATTGATACCGGATGGACTGCAGGATGCAAATATCACCGATGGCAAGCATACTGCGGTTGTAGATATTACAGGTGTGATTGCCGACGACGCCAAGGCAAGCGCTGATAATGTGATTCAAGGACTGCGCAACGCATTCAAACACAAGAACACCAAAGGTGTAATCCTGCGCATCAACAGTCCCGGTGGCAGTCCGGTGCAGGCCGGATATATAAACGATGAGATAGTCCGGCTGAAGAAGAAATACCCTAATATTAAGGTTTATGCGGTCGTGACCGATATATGTGCATCCGGCGGTTACTACATAGCCGTAGCTGCCGATGAGATATATGTAGACAAGGCGAGTATGGTAGGTTCCATAGGCGTCTTGATGAACGGTTTTGGGTATGTGGATTCATTGCAAAAGCTTGGGGTGGAGAGGCGTCTGCTTACTGCTGGTGAACACAAGGGTCTGATGGATCCATTCTCGCCGCTGAAAGAGTTTGATCGAGCCCATCTCCAGCAGATGCTTGACCGTATTCACAGGCAGTTTATCGATACAGTCAAGAAGGGAAGAGGTAAGCGTCTAAAGCAGGACGAGAAGATTTTCAGTGGCCTGTCCTGGACCGGAGAGGAGAGTATAGCCCTTGGCCTGGCAGATGCACTTGGCAGTAGCAGTTATGTGGCGCGCGAGGTCATAGGTGCCGAGAGTATGGTTGATTTTACCAAGGGTGAGGACATGTTTGAGCTTTTTGCCAAGAAGATGGGGGCGGGTGCCGCATCTGTGCTCTCCGGTGCGGTTGGCATAGGCAGAAGGATAGATTTGCGTTAAACGCTAAACACCAATAACGAAGAATAAAGCATGTTTGTAGATCTCTTAAATAACGCCGTATATCTGCTGGCGCTTGGTGTGATCTACGACGTTATGGAGTTTCGTTCCATAGAGGACAGGCAGTCGCGCGAGGCGTTGACCGGCCTGCTTATAGGCGGAATCGGTATCGTAGTGATGCTTACTCCGTGGGAAGTTGTCCCAGGGGTGTTTATTGATACCAGATGGATCCTGCTCGGACTATGTGGTCTGTTCTTCGGAGTGATTCCTACCCTTATTGCGCTGATAATTACGGTAACATTTCGCCTGTCCCTGGGCGGCGATGGTGCCTTGATAGGGAGTTTTGTGCTGCTGGTTGCAGCGATGCTCGGTTTGAGTTGGCGCTATGTCACCAGACGTTTCCATCTGCCACTTGGTTGGCTGCAGCTTGTTCTATTTGGCGTGGTTACAGAGTTGCTTATGCTTGCAGCCATGATGTTGTTCCCGGACTATCTGGTGCAGAAGATAGTTGCGCAGCTTACATTCCCTGTCCTGATCATCCATCCAGTTGCGACACTGCTTCTTGGACTGATATTGAGGCGGCAGCGTGATCGCCGCTATTCCGAAAGGGCCCTGCAGGTAAGCGAAAACAGATTCAGATCGCTGTTCGAAAGCTCTGAAGTTGCGATATGGAATATGGGATTCATTGGTGTGTATGCAAGATTAAAAGAGTTGCGGGAACAGGGTGTGACCGATCTGCGCCAATGCATACAACAAAATCCTCAGCTGGTGAAAGAGTTGATCTCAAAATCCATGGTTACTCAGATCAACGACGCCTTTCTCAGACTGTTCGGGGCGAGATCCAAACAGGAGTTTCTGGAGTCAAGAGAGGGCCTGTTCACCCCTGAGATAATAAATGTGTTTGTGGATGCATTTTGCGCAATTTGGGATGGACAAAAGCAATATCGCGCAGAGGTGCGGGTGCATACCTTAACCGGGGAAGAGAAAATCATATCCGGTTATATGCCTATCCCGGAACATGAAGACGACTATCGCAGCATCCCGGTAAGTATCCTCGATATTACGGAACTCAAACAGGCGGAGGAGAGGGTGCATACCCTGTCGCAGGCGGTCGAGCAGAGTCCGGTGTCGGTCCTGATCACAGATCCCCGCGGGGGGATAGAATATGTAAACAGCACCTTTGAGCGAGTCACCGGATACAGTGCAGCCGAGGTGAAAGGGCAGAATCCCAGCATATTGAAGTCGGGCAATATCAAATCCGAGGAGTATAAAAAGTTGTGGGAGACCATAACGTCAGGGGGTTCATGGAAGGGGGAGTTCCAGAATAAAAAGAAGAACGGAGATCTGTTCTGGGAGTCCGCGCATATTGCTCCGGTGGTGGATGAGGACGGCACTGTTCGTCACTATCTTGCCGTTAAGGAAGATATCACACGCCAGAAAGAGCAGGAGCAGCGCATACTCTATCAGGCACACTACGATAGTCTTACCGATCTGCCCAACAGATTCCTCTCTCTCGACAGGCTATCCCAGCTGATCAAGGAATCGGAACGCAATGACACTAAGGTTGCAGTGATATTCCTGGATCTGGATGATTTTAAAAAGGTGAATGACACCATCGGCCACGATGCCGGTGACCGCCTGCTGATGCAGGCCGCGCAGCGGTTGAAAGAGGCGGTGCGTGACGGGGATACCATAGGTCGTCTGGGTGGTGATGAGTTTACGATGTTGCTGGGCGGTATCAGTGACGTGCTTGATGCCCGCGCTGCTGCAGAAAACCTTTTGGATAAGTTCAGAGATCCGTTCAGTCTGGATGGACGTGAATTGATCCTGGGTGCAAGCATTGGGATATCCATCTACCCGGATGATGGCACGACCACTATAGAGCTGTTGCGTTGTGCGGACACTGCTATGTACTGTTCTAAAAATCAGGGACGCAACACCTATAACTATTTTACCGAGTCGATGAATAAAGATGTTTCCAGACGCCTGATGCTGGAAGAGAAACTGCACGGGGCCCTGGAAGGCGGAGAGTTTTCCATCCGTTTTCAGCCCATAGTGGATATAAAAGAGCGCAGGATTATCGGTTCCGAGGCGCTGCTGTCCTGGAATAGTCCCACTATCGGCAGTGTCTCACCTGATGAGTTTATCCCGATAACTGAACAGAGCGGTCTTATAGTTAACATAGGGAAGTACGTTCTCACGGAGGCGCTGCGTGTGGCCGCAGAGTGGCAGCAAAGTTATATACAGGATTTTCTTATCTCAGTTAATTTTTCCCCGAGGCAGTTCCGCGATCCAGGACTGGTGAGTGACGTCAAAGCCATTCTGCATAAGTCTGGTGTGCCCGGAGGCACACTGGAATTGGAGATTACCGAAGGGGTGCTGTTGAGCGGCATCTCCAAGAACGATGCCTCCCTCAACGCCCTGAGCGAACTGGGGATAAAGATTGCCATGGATGACTTTGGTACCGGCTACTCTTCACTAAACTATCTGCGCCGCTATCCGTTTGACTCCATCAAGATAGATCGTGAATTTGTCAGCGATATGACCTACGACATGGGTGATAGGGAGTTGGTAAACGCCGCCATCGTCATGGCACACAGTCTGGAACTGAAGGTGGTTGCGGAAGGTGTAGAGACAGAGGAGCAACTCGCCTATCTGGAGAAACTTGGTTGTGACTGTGCTCAGGGATATCTGTTCGGCAAGCCGTTGACAGTGGATGAATTTACCAACCTGCTCGAACAGCAGGTGTGCACATCCGGGTAGTTGTGTCTCTGATGCAGTATCCGGTAAAAAACTGCTCAAACAGTGATCAAAAATCCCACCCGGTCTGCTAAAATGCCGGTCTTTTGGACAACGAAGCAATCTCATCTATGACCATCTGTACCCGTTTTGCCCCCAGCCCCACTGGCTATCTGCATGTTGGCGGGGCCCGTACCGCTCTTTTTTCCTGGCTCTATGCCCGCAAGCATGGCGGTCAGTTCGTGTTGCGTATCGAAGATACCGACCTGGAGAGGTCCACGGCCGAGTCGGTAAATGCCATCCTGGAGGGGATGACCTGGCTGGGCCTGGAGTACGACCAGGGGCCGTTCTACCAGACACAGCGTTTCGATCGTTACCATGAGGTGATACAGCAGCTGCTGGATAATGGTCAGGCCTATCGTTGCAACTGTCCCAAGGAGCGGTTGGACGAACTTCGGGACGAGGCGATGAAACGCAAGGCGAAACCAAGGTATGACGGTCGTTGCCGACATGGAGAGGTTGACCCAAACGAGCCCCACGTGATCCGCTTCGCCAATCCGGAAGACGGGGTCGTGGTGGTGGATGATATGGTGCGGGGTAGGGTGGCCTTTCAAAACGAGGAGCTGGATGACCTGATCATCAGGCGTACCGACGGATCACCCACCTACAACCTCACCGTGGTGGTGGATGATATGGACATGGGCATCAACGTGGTGATCCGGGGCGATGACCATCTGAACAATACCCCGCGCCAGATCAACATTCTGCGCGCCCTGGGCCACGAGCCGCCAAAATATGCCCACGTACCCATGATCCTGGGTGATGACGGGGCCCGGCTCTCCAAGCGCCACGGCGCAGTGAGCGTGATGCAGTATCGGGATGACGGCTACCTGCCAGAGGCCCTGCTCAACTATCTGGTGCGCCTGGGCTGGTCCCATGGCGATCAGGAGATCTTCTCCCTGGATGAGATGATCGAGTTTTTTGATATAGACGCGGTGAACAAGGCCGCCTCCACTTTCAATACCGAGAAGCTTTTGTGGCTGAACCAGCACTACATCAAGAGCAGCGATCCGGCGCGTATCGCCCACCTGCTAAGCCCGTTTATGGGCAAGCTGGGGATAGATCCGAGCCAGGGGGCTGATCTGGTGGATGTGGTCAAGGCCCAGCAGGAGCGGGCCAAGACACTGGTGGAGATGGCCGAGATCAGCGCCTTTATCTATCAGGATTTTGCCGAGTACGACGAGACCGCTGCCAAGAAGAACCTGCGGCCTGTGGCCAGTGAGCCTCTGGAAAAGGCCCTGGAGGCGTTGAGTGTGTTAGATGACTGGACCCCGGAGAATCTACATAAGCTGGTGGAGGAGGTGTCTGAGTCGCTGGAGTTGAAGATGGGTAAGGTGGCCCAGCCCCTGCGTGTCGCCGTGGTGGGTCGAGCCGCATCTCCCGGCATCGATGAAACACTCTATCTGGTGGGAAAAGAGGCCTGCCTGCGGCGCATTCAACGGGCGCTGGAATATATTCGGCAGCGTGAAGAAAACGCCTAAACTACACAGTTAGATAGAAGAAAAATTTGGGTTAACCTTTTTTCGTCATCCCGCGGCCTGACCGCAGGATCCAGGAATATCAAACATATGAGCGAGCAGGAAACAACCTCACCAACAAACTTTATCCGCCAGATCATCGATGAAGATCTGAAGACCGGAAAGAACGACGGCCGTGTGCATACCCGTTTCCCGCCGGAGCCCAACGGCTATCTGCATATCGGTCATGCCAAATCCATCTGTCTCAACTTCGGCATTGCCCGGGACTATCCAGGCGGCAAGTGCAATCTGCGCTTTGATGACACCAATCCCCACAAAGAGGACGTGGAGTACGTGGAGTCGATCCAGGAGGATGTGCGCTGGCTGGGGTTCGATTGGGAAGAGCGCCTGTTCTACGCCTCTGACTATTTCGAGCAGCTGTACAACTACGCCATCGAACTTATTGAAAACGGCAAGGCCTATGTGTGCGACCTGACGGCGGAGCAGACCAGGGAGTATCGCGGCACCCTGACCGAGCCGGGCAGGGAGAGTCCTTTCCGCAACCGCTCAGTGGAAGAGAACCTGGATCTGTTCCGGCGCATGCGGGCCGGTGAGTTCGAGGATGGTGCCAGGGTATTGCGCGCCAAGATCGATATGGCGTCTCCCAACATAAACATGCGTGATCCCACCCTGTACCGTATCCGCCACGGCGTTATCCATCATCAGACCGGGACCGAGTGGTGTCTCTATCCCATGTACGACTACACCCACCCCATCTCGGATGCCATCGAGGGGATCACCCACTCACTATGTACCCTGGAGTTCGAGGATCACCGCCCTCTGTACGATTGGGCGTTGGACAATATCAGCATCGATTGCCATCCGCGACAGTACGAGTTTTCGCGCCTCAACCTGCAGTACACCGTCATGAGCAAGCGCAAGCTGACCCAACTGGTGAGCGAAGGCCATGTCAGTGGATGGGACGACCCCAGGATGCCCACCATCGCCGGACTGCGCAGGCGTGGCTATACCCCGTCCTCGATCCGCACCTTCTGTGACCGTATCGGTGTAACCAAGGCCGATAACTCGGTGGAGATGGGTATGTTGGAGGCCTGCATCAGAGAAGATCTGGACAGCAATGCGCCCCGCGCCATGGCGGTTTTACATCCACTCAAGATCGTGTTGGAGAACTACCCGGAAGGGCAGGTGGAAGAGCTGCAGGCCCCCAACCATCCCAAGGATGAATCCATGGGCAGCCGTACCCTGAAGTTTACCCGTGAGATCTATATCGACCGGGCCGATTTCCGGGAAGAGGCCAACAAGAAGTACAAACGTCTGATTACCGGGGGCGAGGTGCGCCTGCGTAACGCCTACGTGATCAAGTGTGAAGATGTGGTCAAGGATGCGAATGGGGAGATTGTGGAACTGCGTTGCAGCTATGACCCCAACACCCTGGGTGCCAATCCTGAAGGGCGCAAGGTAAGGGGTGTGATCCACTGGGTATCCGCCAGTGAGGGGGTAGCGGCTGAGGTGCGTGTGTACGATCGCCTGTTCGGACATCCGGCTCCGGATAGTGACAAAGGGGTGGAGTCGTTCCTGGAGCACCTGAACCCAGAATCTTTGTCTGTCCTGACTGGTTGTGTGGTGGAACCAAGCCTGTCCCAGGCCGCACCTGGCAACAGCTTCCAGTTCGAGCGGGAAGGGTATTTTTGCGTCGACAGCAGGGATTCCACGCCAGAACGGCTGGTATTCAACCGTACCGTAACCCTGCGCGATTCCTGGGCCAAGATGGAACAGCAGGGGGAATGAGTCTGAAATCTTGCCAAGATTGGGTATAATGGGTAGACAAAGGCGCCCACTTCGCCTAATATTCGCGTCTTGTTTTTCGGGGCCATAGCTCAGCTGGGAGAGCGCTACACTGGCAGTGTCGAGGTCGGCGGTTCGATCCCGCCTGGCTCCACCAAATAACAAAAATCCGGTCAGACGATGGACCGGATTTTTTACAAGTCATGTCCCCATCGTCTAGAGGCCTAGGACACTGGCCTTTCACGCCGGTAACAGGGGTTCGAACCCCCTTGGGGACGCCATCTTAGCCCCCAGATTGATGTCAATTCAGTAATCAATCTGGCATTCATTGAGTAGCCGGGTCCAATGTGACCCGGCCAAGTATGTTAGACAGGAAGTCTTTTAGGGATTCTCGGTTCAAGGATCCAATATCCTCAGAAATACCGCTTAGAAACTGTTTAATTTGATCTCCGGATAAATTGTCGAAAATTGATGCGGCCGTATAATCGGTTTCTAGGTAGCCGATTTCAAATAATAGTGCATTTCTGGTTTGCTCTAGCTTGTCTACTTCCCGTAATGCAGGAGTTGGAATTTCTAATTCAGATGCCATTTTCATCATTTTCGATATGCGTGACTCAAGTTTTGCGGCATCAGCTTGTTGGCTCTGGTCGGGACCTATCTGGTATGCCTCATGGTATTTTTTATAGCCTCGCGAGTGAGTTGTACGTGGGGCAATATCAGATACAAATTTATGGGTCTAGTGAGTCAGTTTTGGGTGCAATTCAATACAGTGGTCACCCGGAGAATGAACGGGCTGATTATCTGGCAAACAAGGGCGTGCCTGTGGTTGCTTGATGTGTGGTGGCTTTGGCTTGCTGATTCAGGTGCTGAGGTTAGATGATTGCATATCTGTGAGTGGTCTTCTCCAACTTTAGATACAGCAGAAGCTACGTCATATGCCGCAATATATGTGTCATATAACTCAGGTAATTGCTACGTTAGCGTTTTATGTGCATTTCCTATTGCAACAAGGTTTGTGTGTTTGTATCGTGAGTCAAACAGTAAGAATAAGATCAGGATGTCAGATAATAATTAACTACAAAGACCATGCTTCAAGGATCAGAATTCACTAAAGAACAACTCCCATATCGCCTTATTGGCATCTACAGGACTTTTTTGATGCAAAAGGAGTGTCGGTAATGTTTGCGCAATCTAATCTCAAGATTAAATCCATTGTTACAGTTGCATCAGTAACCATCTTAGCTTTGGTGGTTGGTATTATGTTGGATGACAATGTTATCCCGAAAGCCAAACAGCCATTGTTAATGGAGGAAACTACAAATAGTCATAAGGATGATGCAGCTAAGCCATCGCAATCGACTGAAACAGAAGCTGCTAAGCAAAAGAAACAACAGCAAGCTAGTCAAATGCAAGAACTAGATCAGAAGACTGAAGTAGCCATAGAGAAGGCGGATAAACTGACCAAGCAAGCAGATCAGTTGATCTCTAAAACCAACCTCCAGAAACCAACTGCCAGTAAGCAAGTTACTCAAGACAATAAGAAGATTACCGCACGGTTAGCTGATATGCGTAGTCGCATAGATGCATTGAAGAAGTAGTTTTAACAATAAAGCGTTAACATACGGGCTGGAAGGACAAAAGGACTTTCAAGCCTGATAACAAATAAGAATAGATGGATCAACGGAGAATAATATGAAAGGTGTGTCCCCGGGCGCTTTCCGCGTACTCATTAACCCTGTTCGTCTGTTAGCTTCAATCAACAAAGGCCTCTTACTATCTCTAGTCTTTATTGTAGGACTGTTGCCGCAACAACTCCTTGCCGAAGATGTTGCTGGTTTCATGCCAGGTGAGTTCTCTGTTTCGCCAGGCGGCGCGGCTAAATACGACATACCTATCGAAGTGCCACCTGGCACGGCTAGTATGCAGCCCAACCTATCTATTAAGTACAGCAGTCAGGGTAAAAATGGACTTTTAGGTGTGGGTTGGTCCTTGGGCGGACTATCTTCCATCAGTCGTTGTCAGGCAACTATTGCACAAGATGATTTCAACGGTGGCATTAAATTGGATGGTGATGACCGTTTCTGTCTGGATGGTCGACGGTTGGTTGCTATCAATGGCACTGCAGGAGCCGATGGCACTGAATATAGAACTGAGATAGATAGTTTTGCGAAGATTGTGTCTTACGGGCAATCTGGTAGCGGTCCTGCTTACTGGAAGGTGTGGACCAAATCAGGGCGTATTATTGAGTATGGTAATACCGATGATTCCAGCTTAGAAGCGCAAGGTAACGACAGCATTCTACGCTGGTCGGTAAATAAAATCACAGATGCAGTAGGTAACTATCTTAATGTTACATATATTGAGGACGCAGGTGTTGGTGGGCGTAGGCCAGACAGGATTGATTATGCTGGTAATGAGAGCGTAGGAACATCTCCTCAACTGTCCGTACGGTTTGAATATGGTGATCGAACAGACGTTATCAATAAATATATCAGTGGTTCTAAGATTACCACTTCAAAGCGTCTGGTCTCTGTCAAAACATATGAAAATGAGAATCTAGTAAAAGAGTATCGTTTGGTATATGAGTATGGCGCTGCTACCAAGCGTTCACGCATAAAAGATATAACGGAGTGTGGTGCTTATGACTGTAAACCAGCTACGACGTTAACTTGGCATGATCAAGACCAACATGTTTTTGAAGATGTTGCTGAGACTAATGATGCCAGTATAAATGGTACTTGGAATGATGGTTTTTGTACGGGAGATTATGACGGTGATGGCCTGACAGATCTGGTCAGACTTAACTATGAGAACTGGCCTCAAAAGATCTTAAGGTTGTTTTTAGCTAGGCGAGATGGAAGCTTTAATGTATTACAAGATATTGATTTAACGGAAGAAGGGTTTCCTTTTACAAGTCTATCTCAAGATTATAATGGAGATGGTTTAACGGACTTATATAGTTGGGTTGGTGATTATGGGCAGTATAAGCATGAAATCTCATTTTCTAAAGGCGATGGCACGTTTGAACATGCGCCGTCTCAACCATTTAGTAATATGTGGTGTGATTGGAATTATCCAGGTGATGTAAATGGGGATGGGTTGTCTGATATTGTTGCCATTAAGAGAAGTGTCAGTACGCCAGTATGTACTAATAGCTTAGCTACATATATTTCTAATGGTGACGGTACATTTAGCGAGGTATTCTATCAAATAAGCATAAGCACACAAACCGGCGTCTACGATTGGTCTAGCTTTAGAGATGGACATCCAGAAATATTAACTCCGGGAGATTTTAATGGGGATGGTCGCACGGATTTTGTCACCTATGCAGGTGATGGTGATCGTTTGCTGGTTTTTATCTCTAAGGGTGATGGAACGTATGCAGAAAAAGTTCAAACAACCCAAAAGGCCTACGCCTCATTCGAAGATGCAAGTTATCAAGTACCAACAAGATTGGTGTATTCAGGGGACTTTAATGGTGATGGCATAACAGACCTATTTAGCTTTGCAAGTGATGGTAGTGGGTTGATAACATTTTTTGGGAAAGGGGATGGCTCCTTTGAAGAGATATTTGAGCCATACAACGATCCGGATTTTGATCGTCGCTACGCAAGCATATATAAAGTAATTGTGGAAGATATTAATGCCGATGGGCTAGCTGATGTAATCTATCAAACTAGAAGGAATGATGTAACATTAGTTTCTAAAGGTGACGGCACATATGCCCCTTATAACGATCTGTTAAGCTCTTCTATTGGCTATTATCATTGGGCTGGAGACTTTAATGGCGATGGGCAAGGAGATCTGCTTTCTGAATACTCATCGTATTCTGATAGTAGCGGAACTTTTACATATGGGTATCGTACCACAGTAAGTAATACTAATCAGATAAAGCCAGACCTTCTAAACTCAATCACAGATGGTTTAGGCGATAAAACCCAAATCAGCTATAAGCCTCTTACTGATAACACTATCTACACTAAAGGCTCTGGTGCTGCACCTGGTACTGAGAAAGATATTCAGGTGCCTGCATACGTTGTTACTCAAGTGGATAGTGATAACGGCATCGGGGGGCAAAACAGTATTTCATTCAAATATGGCGGCCTTAAGGTAAACATCAAAGGGCGTGGTTCACTTGGTTTTGCCTGGCGTGAGGAAACCGATCTACAGACCGGAATCGTTAAGAAGATAGAATACCGGCAGGACTTCCCTTATTTAGGAAAGGTTTCCCATGCTGAAGTCCGCCACTCTAATGGAACTTTGCTGAGTGAGACTACCTCTACCTTGGCAGACATTATTACCCATGATCTTGCCAGTGGTCCAGATGTACATTTTCCATATATCAGTCAACTCATTGAGAAAAAATATGAACTAAACGGCGGTGCCTTAGTAACCACAACTACCACAACAAATACCTATGATGATTATGGTAATCCCACGCAAGTCGGTGTTGTGGCTGCTGGTGCGCCTTGGAATGAAAACAGGAGCACTGTCAATACATATAGTAATGATGAAACCAACTGGCATATTGGCGATATAACCCAGACAACAGAGACTTATGGCAATCCCCAGGGAACAGAGGTGCGTAGTGCATCTTATGCCTACAATAGTGCTGGACTGGTGATACAAGAGGTTATTGAGCCGGATAATACGGAATTGCGGCAACAGACCGATTACGAATACGATAACTTTGGGAATCAGACAGTAGTTACTCTAAGCGGTGCTGATGTAGAGTCGCGTGCCACTACCACAGTCTACGATAGCCAAGGACGTTATCCGGTCTCAGTCACCAACGCTCTTGGTCATACCGAGACCTACACCTATGATGCCAGCTTTGGGGTTATGACCAGTCTCACCGGACCAAATGGTCTTACCACTAGTTGGCAGTATGACGGCTTTGGTAACAAGATAAGAGAAGACCGTGCTGATGGTACCTGGACCACAATTACCTACGGTCAATGTGGTGTTACCGGTTGCCCGGAAGATGCACCACAGGATGCCGGTTTATACACAACAACTCTAAGTGCAGGCAGTACTCCGGAAACAATCTTCCATGATAAGAAGAATCGCGAAATCCGCAAGGTCGCAACTGGGTTTGATGGCACTCTGGTGTATGAAGATGCTGAATACAATAGTGTTGGTCAGGTAAGTGGTAAGTCCCAACCATATTATAAAGGCGGAGCAGTATATTGGACTCGTTACGCATATGATGATGTTAATCGTGTGCTCAGCATGGCTAGGCCGTCTGACGATGAGCCGGACCCTGATCCGCTAACGGGAGGTAATCGCACAACCTACAGTTACAATGGATTGACCGTCAGTGAGACCAATAGTCTGAATCAGACTACTATTAGGGTCCGTGATCAGGCGGATAATCTCTTCCAAGTAACAGACCATGACGGAAATGTAACTACCTACATCCACAGTCCCACAGGTAATCTTTTGAATACCATCGATCCGGCAGGCAATGTAGTTGCTATTGGCTACAATGTCAGAGGTTGGAAGGCCTCCATGAACGATCCTGATATGGGGGCTCGTAGCTACCAATATAACGTCTATGGTGAGCTGATTTCTCAGACAGATGCCAAGGGTCAGACCGTTAGCATGGTTTATGACCAGTTGGGTCGTATGGTGCAGCGCACAGAACCGGAAGGAATAACTACCTGGACCTACGATACTGCAGAAAACGGCATCGGTAAGCTGGCGCAGGTTGATGCGCCGGTAGGTTATCAGCAGACCATAACCTACGATAGCCTTGGTCGTGCTATTACCACCAGTTCTGCGGCAGATGGCAGGACGCTTAGTATCACCACTGAGTATGATGAACTGGGGCGGGTCAGTAAGACGATCCGACCGGAAGGTTTCATTGTAGCTAATACCTACAATGCTCAAGGGTATCTGGAGGCGGTATATAGTCCCAGTACGCAGATAGGAGACTACGATACAAGCCATATCCGCTTTTTGCTGGATACCGCTATAAACGATGCAGAGGCAGCCCTGAATAAGGCGCAGGAAGTAGCAGATGCAGCGTTCTACTATCAGCAGAAGGCAGCAGAGTACCAGGCACTAAGCGGCATCCCTGAGTTGGATGCGGATCTGGAGGCACAACTGCAGTCAATAGCAGCAGAATTGGATGCGGCTTCAGATATCTTAAATATCCAAGCCGATAGTTATCTGGATTTGGCAGAGCAGTTAACAGAAGTTGCTGAACAGCTTTATGCCAGGCAGCAAATTCTACTCCAACGTTATGCTTATGGTGGTGAGAACGAAAACATCAGCCATTATCAATCCATGGTGGATGACAGCGGCAATGTTTATTTATGGCGTGCTAAATCCAGAGATGCCGCAGGCAGGCTCACTTCCAGCATAGTTGGCAATGGCCTGGAGACTCAGGATATCTACAACCAGGCTACCGGTCAGCTTACCGATATTATCAGTAGCTTTGGCTATGCTACGCCTATCCGGGAGTTGGGTTATGAATACAACTCGCTCAACAACGTAACCAGCCGCATAGATCGGGTACAGGGACTGAACGAGTCATTTGAATACGACAGATTAAATCGTCTCACTCGTAGCTACGTAAGCGGAACTATCGCAGGTGTTAATTACGACTACAACATTGATTATAGCTACGATGCTATAGGTAATATTACCTATAAATCAGATGTGGGCAATTACACCTATGGTGATCAAGGTCGTACAGCTGGTAATGCCGGTCCCCATGCATTGCTAAGTGCGGGAGCTGACCACACTGGCTATCAGTACGACCTCAACGGCAACATGCTGCAAGGTGGTGGCAGAAGTATTGCCTGGAGCAGTTTTGATAAGCCCATTGAGTTCAGGAAGGATGGCAGTGTAAAGGCTAGTTTTAAATATGATTCTGAGCGTGTTAGATATCTCAAGGTTACTCCTGAGTCACGTACCTACTATCTGGGCAAGGCTTACGAGCGTATAGAAAGTAATAACAAGGTAGAGCATAAATACTTCATCTATGCAGATGGCGAGCTTGTGGCTATCCATGTCAAAACCACAAATGATGGAGAAGCACAGCCAGATGAGACTAGATATCTGCATAGAGACTCTCTGGGCTCAATAGACACCATAACCGATGGACAGGGCCGCATCATAGACCGCATGAGCTATGAGCCGTTCGGAGCCAGGCGAGGAGGGGACTGGAGGGTAAATACAGGAGAACCGCTGATACCGGCGCTCACCAACCGTGGGTTTACCGGACATGAGCACGTAGATGAGATGGATCTGATCCACATGAATGGACGTGTGTATGATCCGGTTATAGGGCGTTTTATCAGTGCGGACCCCACAATACAATTTCCTTATAATCAACAGAGCTATAATCGTTATAGTTATGTGCTCAACAATCCCCTCAAATATACAGATCCGAGTGGTTATAGCGCTACAGGTGCTTGGGATCAGAAGGAATGGGAGCAAGGTGATTGGAGGTTTGATATTCGTGAGGTTGGAGGGTTAGCTAGTGGTTATGGTACAGGATCATTTGATTCCTTTGGTTTGGAGGGAGATGGATCTTCTGGTGCAAGTTTTGATGATGGGTATTTGGGCGGAGGAGTTAACTATGACCCCGTTTCTGGGTGGTCAATTGATGTAAATTGGTATACTACTCCACCCCAATATAAATATGTTGAGGATCCTGCATTATATGGAGGTGGTAGTAACGCTATTGGTTGGAGTGAAAAAGCACATAACGCACTAGATGTCGCAGGCTGGGTTCCTGGGCTTGGAAGTGTTAGCTCGGTAATTGATGGTGCCATATATGCTTATGAGGGAGACTGGACTACAGCAGCATTTGCTTTTGCTGGGGTTTTGGGGCCTGCGGGGAAGGCTTTTGGGAAGTTCGGGAGGGTTGCTAAGGGTTCACGATCACTGTGGACTTCGACGAAAAGTAAGTCAGCAGTCGAAAATGCCTTCAGCCATTGGAAAAAACATAAAGGAGAATTCTCCGAATTCCAAAATGCTAAGCAGTATGTTGAAGGTGCTAGAAAGTTCGTGAATAGTCCACCTAAAGGGACGTTAACCAAAACACGCTCAAACGGAGATACTCTCTTATATAATCAAAAAACAAATACATTTGGTGTAAAGAACGCGGATGGTGTGACGCGTACATTGTTTAGACCAAAGGATGGTATAGATTATTGGAATAAACAGTAGGAGATATTATTTGATGAGCTATCCTTGTCCATGCTGTGGTTACTTAACTTTTGATGAAGAGCCATGCGGTAGTTATGAAATTTGTCCCGTATGCTACTGGGAAGATGATTGTGTTCAAAATAATGATCCAGAGTACGACGGCGGTGCTAATGGAATAAGTTTGATTGAAGCAAAGAAGAATTTTGCTAAATACGGCGCGATTAAACTGGAATTTGAAAATGATGTCAGAGAACCTTTAGAAGAGGAGTCGCCATAGAAGTTTACGCCTAACGAAGTCTATTAAAGGATGCTGCGGGCTGGGTTCCTGGGCTTGGAAGTGTTAGCTCGGTAATTGATGGTGCCATATATGCTTATGAGGAAGACTGGACTACAGCAGCATTTGCTTTTGCTGGGGTTTTGGGGCCTGCTGGTAAGGCTTTTGGGAAGTTTGGGAGGGTTGCTAAGACTGCGAATAGAGGAGGTCTGAACTTATTTAAATGGGGTCACAAAACGTCGAAAAAAGCAGATGGATGGAAAGAGGGGGATCGTTTTCTCCACTTGCCTGATAAAGGCAGTCCAAAAGCGAACTGGAAACAAAATTCTGGTCGTTTGCGTGGAGAGATGAGGCAGGGTAACCCTATTTACGATTCGTATCGTGATAATGCGACTGGTCAACAAATACCGACGCGCGGATTCCTGAATGCTGAGCGGCAGCTATTAGAGTCTCGTGGGTGGAGATATAATCCATCGAATGGGGCTTATCAACCACCTGGAAAATAAAACATATACAGTATGATAATGCTTGATTTCAAAGATAGTGTTTTAAAAAGTTTTGACTTTCTGCAGTCAGCCTATTTATTTCATTGTGTTGAAGCAAATGATTATTCTGTTCGCTATGAAAACGATACTGTTTTTGTTGTTGTTCTGTTTGATCAAGGGCGTTCATTCGAGCTTGATGTTGAGATTGGCCAAAAAGGTGTTTTGTATGGTGGGCAAGAGCGACCATTTAACATAGGAGAAGTACTCCGGTTCAAAGAGGTTGAGAAAAAGGAACATTATAGTTTCTTACAGGCAAGCGATCAGACTCATTTGAGAAATGCCATCAATAGATTGTCTGTATTGCTGGAAAAATATGGGGATGATTTTTTGAAAGGGAATCGTTTTGCGTTCAAATCATTGATTGATCATCGAATTAATGAGTGTGAAGAGTACGCTGCTGCAAGAGATCTTAAATTTATAAGAAGTGAAGCGGAAAAGGCCTGGAGGGAAAAAGACTATAGAAAGGTCGTGAGTCTATACGGTCCAGTCAAATCTCAAATATCTGGCTCAGAGAAAAAGAAGCTTGACTATGCAGAAAGGCATTTAATCTGAATTTATTTTCTCCGCGGATATGGTGGGTTGGGTTCCTGGGCTTGGAAGTGTTAGTTCGGTAATTGATGGTGCGATATATGCGTATGAGGGAGACTGGACTACAGCGGCGTTTGCTTTTGCTGGGGTTTTGGGGCCTGCTGGGAAGGCTTTTGGGAAGTTTGGGAGGGTTGCGAAGAGTTTAAAACCATCATTAACTGCCTATAAAAAAGCGCTCGGGAAAGTGCACCAAGAAGTGGGCAAGCTCCCAAAAGGCAAACCCGGTAAATTTGGAAGTCCTCAAGCTGGAGACTACAAAAAAGGATATCGGCTAGATCCACCTCATGACGGGGTTGTTAAAGGTAATCCAGAGTCGAAATTTCATATCAATTGGTGGGACTATACTGGGGGTAAGCGAGGGAAAGGTGGGCGTAGTGGTGCCATACCGATAGAGGATTAATTTTATGGAAAAGTTTAAGATAGATAATTTTAATAAGGAAATGCCAGATGGTAATTTTCCTAACTATATTACTTTAGATAGTGAAAGTTGCGCTGATATTCGCGCGTTACTTTCATCAAAGCTTGGTTTTGATGTGATAGCTGATGGTATTACGTTAGTTAATAAAGTATCCAAGCTCGGAAAAGATTGCGAAGAGTTTAGTAGTAAGGATGAAGGTTTCAACTTAAAAGATGTTATGTCTTCTTTAGGAATAGAATTACCCAATTATATTTTTATAAATTGGTATAGGTACGATAGCATAGATAAAATGATGTTTTCTGATTTTGAAAATCATTTTGATGATATATGGTATCCGGATGTCGACGATATTGATGTTTTTGATGAAACACTTGCATGGGTGTTAACTGTAACTCACTATGGACATGTAAAAGTTTTAATAATCTGATTCGTTGAGTGTGAGTTTGTATATGGAGGAGTGACCGTACCTCCATAATTCGAGCCACACAGAATGTCTAGGGATTGGCAAGTATTGGTGCTTTGCCATATGAATCAGCACTAGGCTTCGCCAGCTTGTTCCAGCGTATCTTTAGCTTATATTACTGTTTGGATTTATCCAGTAGCGCTTTCTAACATATTGATATTTAAGTAATACACAATATCTTTGAACTTACCAGCAACCGGGGGATAAGGTCGAATCGCCTTGGGGACGCCAAATGAAAAGCCCACGATGATACGTGGGCTTTTTTGTTTATACAAACTGCTTTTACCATGCTGCTTGACCGCGTGTCTCATCATTAATCATTTGTTGTAGGTTTGAATGTGATCTGCGATTCCATCGGAAGCGATTTTCTGGTTGCCCACTCGCTCATCGAGGCATCATATAGTTTGGCTTTGCGATTACCCAGGATGGCGTAATCTACAAACCATGTGAGGGCGGCGCGATTCCCGCTATGACAAAAATGGATGGTTTCATCCTTGTCTGGATTTAGATCTGCTGATTTGTAAAGTGTAACTATTTCATCTCTATTGCGTATGTGGCCGCTGGTGTTGACCATCCAGTCGAACGGAAGGTGCTTAGAACTTGGTATTGTCCCTGGGCGTTCGTTAGGGCCTGCAACTATGACCCCGACATATTCACCCAAGGTGCGGGCATCAAGCAATTGGGTGTTGTTTTGCAAGGCAACGAGTATGTCTCTGCTGTTTGCAAGTATGCTGTAGTCTGGATTTGCCTTGTAGTTGCCTATTGGCCGAGAGCGGTTGATGGTTTCTAACTCGCCGGAAAAATTAGCGGCATAATCCACCAGCCCGCCATTGAGTATGGCGACCTTCTGGTGTCCCAATATCTTCAATGTCCAAAACACGCGGCTGGCTGCGGCCATATCACCCGGTCGGTTTCCTCCGGCTATGACTACCACTGTATTTTCGTTATTGATTCCGAGTTCGCCAAGGGACTGTTCCATCTGCTTTATGGGAGGGAGCATGCCCGATTTATTGGACTGTTTGTCCGTGCGCCATTTTGCATAGGGAGCATTGATGGCACCTGCAATATGTGAACGCCTGTACTCTGTCGTGTCCTGTATATCCAGCAGGATCAAATCCTTCGATGCCTTATTGGCCTTGAGCCATGCACTATCGACAAGTTCGTCCAGCGCGACAGCCGATGAACAGATCAATGCCAGTAGTAAGATGATGAAAGGTCTCAGCATCTGTTGCCCCAGGTCATCCGCCTGTTACCGGTGGAAAGAATGCCACTTCATCGCCATCCTTTATCGGTGCATCTATAGAGGCCATTTCCTGATTGAGGGCAGTCAGCACCTTGGTGTTGCTGCTGAAGATATCGGACCAGACATCGTTGCGGGATTTGAGTATCTCCATGACGCCTTGAATAGTGGTTACGGTAGGCAGCTCAATCTCTTCATCGGCGATGCCGATGCGTTCACGTAGACTGGCGAAGTACAGGATCCTGATCATGACAGCAGTTCATTGAAGCCTAGGAATTGCACCTTGTCTCCGGCTCGTATGACCTGATTCTCTTCAATCACCACCAGACCGTTGGCCCAGGTGACGGAACTGAGCACACCGGACGATCTGCTGGGAAAGGTGGTGACCAGTGCCTTACCATCAGTGCCGATGGTAAGTCGGCCACGGGCGAATTCACGTCGCTGGTCAGGTTTGGGCCAGTCGAATGCGGCCTCTACTTCAAGCGGTGTTGGCAACAGGTCGCTGCACCTCTGCATCTTTCGGATGAAGGGGCGGGTGAACAGCAGGAAGGTGACGAACAGGGATACCGGGTTGCCTGGGGTGCCGATGAACGGGGTATCTTCAATCTGTCCGAAGGCCAGCGGTTTGCCGGGTCGGATGGCGATCTTCCAGAGTTCCAGTGATCCCAGTTTCTCCACTGCCGGTTTGATATAGTCCTCTTCTCCCACAGAGGCACCGCCGGAGGCGAGGATCAGGTCGGCTTTCTTCGCCCCTTGGACCAGGGCGTCACAAGTTGCGTTCAAGGTATCTTCTACGCTGCCGAGTTGGATCACATCACAACCCAGAGCCTGTAACAGACCGGTTGCGGTGAACCGGTTGGAGTTGTAGATCTGACCCGGTCGTAAAGGATTACCTGGATCGACCAGTTCATCACCGCTGGTAAATAGTGCCACCCTGAGTCGGCGGTAGACAGTGACCTCGGACACGCCGACGGATGCGGCCAGACCCAGATGTTGCGGGGCCAGTCTGGTACCTGGGTCGATGATGCAACTGTTGGCGACGATATCCTCACCGGCCTGACGCACGTTGGCGCCTCTCTTGGGTAGCTCCTTGATGATCACATGGTCACCGTCCTGATCGCACACCTCCTGGATGACCACGGTGTCGGCATCCTGCGGCAGCGGCGCCCCGGTGAAGATACGGGCGGCGGTGCCTGGCAGTAGGGGTTCGCCGGCATGTCCGGCCGGGATGCGTTGACTGATCGGCAGTCTGGTGCTTTCGCCGGTTATATCCTCAAAGCTAACAGCGTATCCGTCCATGGCGCTGTTGTCCCAGCCAGGGACATTGATGCTGCTGCGAACCGGTGTGGCCAGGATTCGGCCTAACGCCTGTTCGAGCGGCAGGGTCTCGACCTCTGTTAATGGTAAAGCGGCATCCAACAATTGCGAGATGGCTTCATCGTAGCCACGCAGTTTATCTGTTGCTCGTTCACATCCACAGTTGTAATGCCCTCCATAGGGCAGTTGACCGGCTGCTTTCATGCTCATATCTGTCTCATAGTAGTTCTGCAATGACGAACTGAATCTATGCAAATAGAACGCCAGGAGATTAAGTCAGTAAAATAGGGGCGATAGCCGTCTGTATCGTTACCGTCCGGTAACTCTTTTTGATTTGGTGTTTCTGTCCAGTAACCTTTAGCAGGTATATGCGGCCAAACCATGGGCGCTCTTGCCATGGATCGAATATTGCAGGCATAGGCTCGTTATCATCTTCATAATGAATAAAACTGATGGGACAAGAACAATTACTAACAGACCGTTTTGGCCGCGATATACGTTACCTGCGTATCTCGGTAACCGATCGCTGTGACCTGCGTTGCCAATATTGCCTGCCAAAATGCCATACAGATTTTTCCGAACCGGATGATTGGTTGAGTGTTGCCGAGATCGAGCGCATCGTCACGCAATTTGCCCGTATGGGGGTCAGTCACCTGCGACTGACCGGTGGTGAGCCCCTGGTCAAACGCAATATAGTCGATCTGGTGGAGAGACTGGCCAATATTCCAGGTATCGAGGATCTATCTCTCTCGACCAACGCGGTCAGATTGGCGGGGCTGGCAGAGCCGCTGTATCGTGCCGGGGTGCGCAGGATCAATGTCAGCCTGGACAGCATCAATCCTGCGACATACAAGACCATTTCCGGTGGTGGCAGGCTGGATAAGGTCCTGGATGGTCTGGCGGCGGCCGCTGCGGCGGGCTTTTCGCCTATCAAACTGAACACGGTGGTGATGCGTGGCGTGAACGACGGAGAGATTGAAGATATCTTCGAATTCGCCGCCGCACGCGGCTATGCCTTACGCCTGATTGAGACCATGCCGGTTGGTGCCACCGGTCAGGGTGCGCAGGACAGGTATGTGGACCTCGAGACCATACGCCGTCGTCTCATGTCGCGTTATGAGTTGATACCGGACATATTGCCTGGCGCAGGACCGGCCCGTTACTACCGGATTGCAGGTTCTGATGCGCATATAGGTTTCATCACCCCAATGTCGCAACACTTCTGCGCAACCTGTAATCGTGTACGTCTCTCGGTAGAAGGTGATCTAATCGCCTGTCTGGGGGATGAACACCGCTATCCATTACGCGCCATTTTGCGTGCGGGATGTAGTGATGAGGCATTGACCAAACATCTGTTAAAGGCAATCGAGCTAAAGCCGGAACGCCACGAATTCAATGAGCAACCAACCCGGGTAGTAAGATTCATGTCCATGACCGGTGGCTGATCATGCATCCAGTTACCTATCGGTAACAGTTGGTCGATGATACGCTACCAGTCTAATTTACCCTCCAAATCAATACCTTGAGTGATATTCAAATAACCTCCGTTACAGGATGGTAACGTCTTACCTGTCTTGCAGATCGAGAATGAGTTGAGCGATACAGGGTGAAAAATGGAATACTGTAGTATAAACAACGCGTTATAAATCATACTAAAAAGCTGTGGTATGGGAAGTGCTTTGACCTTGTTTGTATCGTGACATCTGCAGTGGTCACGGCGTTAATTTCAACAACAAAGCATTAGGAGGAAATCCCATGCCCGTTGGTCTCCAGGCTGATCCGTCTTTGGGGGTACCAGGTAAGAAGCGTTGGGCCATGGTCATCGATCTGCGTCGTTGTATAGGTTGTATGGCCTGCGTCTGTGCCGATAAGGCTGAATATGATGTGCCGCTGGGTGTATGGCGTACCATCGTCAAGGTCAAAGATACCGGTCGTTATCCCAATACCAAACGTCACTTCATGCCGCGGTTGTGCAACCATTGCGACAACCCGCCATGTGTCCGTAACTGTCCCACCGAGGCGACCTATAAGCACGAAGATGGTTTTGTGCTGCAGCGCTATGATCGCTGCATCGCTTGCCGTACCTGTCTCGCCGCCTGTCCCTACAATGCACGTCATGTGCTGCCCAAGAATCGCGACCGGGTGAAAATTGGAGGAGTGGTGGATAAATGCACCTTCTGTAATCACCGGGTGGAGAAGGGCATGGTGCCAGCATGTGTCCAGACCTGCCTCGGCCGTGCCCGTATCTTTGGCGATCTCAACGATCCCAACAGTGAGGTCTCCAATCTGGTGGCAAGACAAAAGACCGTGGTGTTAAAGCCCAACAAGGGTACCAGTCCACAGGTCTACTACATCAAACCGGACCGCTCCCAGACCGAACAGATCCACAACTCACCGGTCTCGCATGCGGCTCGTTCCGACGCCGAGTCTTTCTACCGTCACAATCGCGGTAGCAAGTTCTTCTCCGGCGTCCTATAGGGGGAAATGACATGTTCGAATATATGAGCTACAACATTGCACCCTGGGGGAGCGATATTGTCATCTACTTCTTTCTTATCGGCGTAGCGGCCATGACCTTCGTCTATGCCGCGGCCCCGGCGGTTTTTGGCAATCTCTTTAGTGGCGCCGCCCAGTCCATGGTGCCGTTTCAACGGGTAGGGTTGATCACCGCGATGATCCTGTTGCTTATTTGCGGTCCACTACTGATTTTTGACCTGGGACAGCCTGCCCGTTTTCTCTATCCGATGCTCTATTTTCATTGGACATCTCCTCTATCCTGGGGGACCTTGTTCCTGCCGTTGTTCGGCCTCTGCATAATTGGCTTCTTCTATGGCATGAAGAAAGAGAACGAAAAGCTTATGCGTCTGATCGGCATCCTGGGGTCGCTGTTGGCCCTGTCCATGCCGCTCTACACCGGGCTGGATCTGATGGTGCACCAGACTCGCGAGTTGTGGAGTAACGCCACTATCCCGTTGCTATTCGTCATTCTGTCGATCAGCTCCGGCACGGCCATGACGGCGGTGATTCAACTGTTTCGTGGACAGATGGATGAGAAGACGGTGGAGTTTCTACACCTGTTCCTTTATGTGGCCCTGGCGGTGACCTTTGCCCTGTTTCTGGCCGAGTGGGTGACGCTCAACTACGGCTCCGGTGAGAAGCAGCAGGCCTGGAATATCATCAACCAGCAGTTCGGTTTCAGCTATTGGGGCCTTACCTTCCTGATCGGCATCCTGGTGCCTCTGGTGCTGGTGGCCATGCCCAAATTGGGGCGTGATCCCAAGATCCTGACCTTGGCCGCAGTGCTGAGCGCGGTTGGTGCTTACAGCTTCCGTGAGGTACTGATCAACGCAGGTCAGCTCACCCAGATCTATTACTGAAGGAGATTAAAGCGATGAGCGATAGTCTTAAATTTACCCGCCGCGATTTCATGAAGATCGGCGGCACCGTGGGTGCAGCAGCAGGAGTGGCCGGACTTTACAGCAGCCGTCTGGTTGCCATGGAGCAGGATTTGGGGGGCAAGGATTTCTCGTCCACCACCGGCGCCGAACGCCAGGCCGTACCTTACACCTGTCTGGCCTGTAACATCGAGGACGGCGGTGTGGCCTTCGTCGAGAACGGCCGCATCGTTAAACTCGAGGGCAACATGGACCACCCCAACACCCGCGGCAAGCTGTGCGCCAAGGGCAACTCAGGTTTTCTCCATGTGTACGATCCGGACCGGATCATGACACCGCTGTTGCGTACCGGCAAGCGTGGCGAAGGCAAGTGGAAGCGCATCTCTTATGATGAGGCGACCACCCTGTTGGCGCAGAAGCTACGCGAGGTGATCGACCGTGCCAACACTGAGAATAAACCGGAGATCCTCAACGAGATCGTGTTCAAATGGGGACGCGACCGCAGTGGCGGCGCCGTGGGACGCTTTATGCATGCCCTCGGTTCCAATGCCATGCTCAATCACACCAACATCTGTGAGTCGTCGAAGAAGGTTGGTCTGGAACCGTCCTGGGGACCGGATATCGAGTCCTGCGATTGGGCCAATACCAAGTATATCCTCAACTTTGGCTCCAATATCCTGGAGACCGCCTACTTCATGAACCCCAACGCCCAGCGTCTGGTGGATGGAGTGGTGGGTAACAAGGCCAAGCTGGTCAGTTTCGATGTACGCACATCCAACACCGCTGGTTTTTCCGATGAGGCCTATTTCCCTTATCCGGGTACCGATGCCGCCATCGCCCTGGCCATGGCCCATGTCATCATGAACGATGGGCTCTACGATAAGGATTTCGTGCGTGACTGGACCAACGTCACCGCCGATCAGCTCATCGAGCATCTCAAGCCCTATACGCCTGAGTTTGCCGAAGAGGAGTCCGGGGTGCCGGCCAAGGATATACGCCGTATTGCCCGTGAGTTCGCCACCACCAAGCCGGCGACCACCTTCTCTTACCGCGGACCATGCAAGCACCTATGGGGCGCTTACCAGGAAGCGGCTATCCACATGCTCAATGTGATCACGGGTAACGTGGAGAAGAAGGGTGGCTACTGTCTGCCACGGGGTATGGGCTGGCCGCAACCGCAGCCGGAACCACCCAAGGGTAAGACTCCGAGCGCCATCGCTACGCCGCCGCTCTATCCTCTGGCGTCGCACCATGTCTCCACCCACGCACCCTATATGGTAAAAAAGGGTGAGGCCAAGGTCTCGGTATGGATGTGTTACTACGACAATCCGGTCTATACCTATCCCTCCAGTCATGTGTGGGAACACCTGCTGAAGGATGAGGAACAGGTACCTTTCCTGGCCTCTTTCAGTCCCTACATGTCGGAGACGACGGAACTGGCGGATCTCATCATCCCGGATGTGACCTATCTGGAACGGCACGATCCGGAGTCCATGCCGGGCGGTCTCTACCCCTGTCTCTCCATCCGTCAACCGGTGGTGAAGCCTCTGGGTGGCACCCAGGAGTTCCGCCAGACCTTGATCGATGTCATCCATAAGGTGGATCCTGATGGTTCACTGGGCATCAAGCAGTACTTCGCATTCAATTCGGTCGAGGATTGGATGAAGGCCCACTTCGACAACATCCCGGGTCTCAAGGAAGATGGCGGCTGGGACTTCATGAAGAAGAAGGGTGTATGGCCAATCTACGGTGAGGTGGATAAGAACAGCGCCAAGATCGTGGATAAGAACGGCAACGAGGTGGATCCGGATTATGGCCTCTATACCAAGGAGGTTTCCGGATCAGATATGCTGTACGCGACCGTAGATGGAAACGGTACCATTAGGAAGGATGGTCATGCCATCGGCGTACAGGTAAACGGCAAGAATATGGTGGGCTTCGGTACGCCATCACGCCGTATCGAACTCTATAAAGAGAGCTATCGTAAATACGGTTTTAATCCACTACCGGTCTACAAACGTCTGCCGTCACGCAACAAGAAGCCCAACGAGCTGGTATTGACCACTTATAAGGTCAATGTGCATACCCAGAGTCGCACCGCATCCCTGAAGTATCTGTCCGAGCTCTATCACAAGAACCCGGCCTGGATAAATCCGAAGACGGCGGCCGCCCGCGGTATCCAGGACGGTGATCTCATTCGGGTCGCCTCGAAGCTGGGCCATATCGTCACCCGCGCCCATGTCACCGAGGGTATACATCCCGATGTGGTAGCCATCTCCACCGCTTGCGGTCATAACGCCTACGGTCGTCTGGCGCAGCTTAAGCAGAAGCAGGCGGCAGAGGTTTGGGTCCAGGGCGGTGATCCGGATATCGCCAACAACGTCTGGTGGAACGACAAGGGGGTCCACCCCAATCCCATCATCCGTCTGGCGGTCGACCCAATCGGCGGATCCCAGGGTTGGTTTGATACCGTCGTTACCGTCTCCAAGGCCGAGCCGGGAGATAACTACGGCGATGTCAAAGTGAGTGTGGAGGAGTCGATGAAGGACTACGAAGAGACCCTGCGTTATGCCTATACCGGTGATCTGCATCGGGCCAATCACAAGGAGGTGGATGTGGACTGGAACAGTCTGCCCAAACCGGCGTTGCATTCAAGCAGTCATTGATCGAGCGAGCCCCCGGCATGACCGGGGGCCTTTGATGATAATGGGAGGATAGATGCATACAACTACAACAAC
>JBNKIR010000024.1:0-27151 GCA_050290785.1 Sedimenticolaceae bacterium
AAGCTCTCTGGTAACCAGTATTGCCCGCCACTTTCCGGCCACCTTGCGCTGCCCGTAGTAGAGGGGATCCATGGTCGGGACGCCGGCCTGCCGCAACAGCAGGATATTCTCTATCTCACCGGCAAACGTAGGCTCGCCAAAGATTGGGTGGCGCAGGGTCCGACGGGTATGATTCTCCTGCCTTTTCAAGAAGACCGCCTCCCTGCCCCCGCCCGGCAGGCCCAGTTCAACCCTGGCAACACCGCTCCAGCCACCCCGCCTCGCATTGGGCGGCTCAAACCAGTCGGCCTTCAGCTCCCACAGGGCATCGAATCCATCCAGGTCATTGAAGCGCAGGATATGTTCCCATTCCGGGGTGATGTAGTCCTTCACGCCGCATCTCCTTTGGGCCTGGGTACGGGCCTGGTCGCATCCAATGCCTTGGCCCTGACCTCCACCTCCGACCAAAACGCCGCATCCTCTTTCAGAGTTCGACGCAGTGAGACACCACGGTAGGCGCGCATAAAGCGCAACAGATCTCTCCTGGTAAGCCCCAGCAACATGGCCGAGAACCAGAGCGATCCGATATCCTTTACCACCCAGCGTCTTGGCGTGGAATTGCGCATCTGCACCCGGTGCAGATCGATCACATAGATATGTAGACCGGCCTCCGTCCCGTCCCATGGCTGCTGCAGCAGGAAGTGACACAGATAGAAGTCGCGGTGATTTACCCCGTTCTCATGCATGGTACGGGCGATCCTGGCCAGGCGTCTGATCAGGATCCATTTCAGGCTGGGGGCAGGCGGATTCTGCCGCCACCCATCGGTATAGTCCTCCAGACTCACACAACCCTGCAGCTCCTCCGTGATCAGCAATGAATCGATCGCGGCCGGATTCCAGCCCTCGCGCCCGTAGGCCACCGGGGTCATGGTCTCCACGCCCAACTCGCGCAGGCGATGGATGGCCCGCCATTCGTTGCCGGCCCCAAGTATAGGAGGGCGCAGCTGCAACAGGTTCTTGAAGATCTCACCCCAACCCACGCCGTGATGACACTTGATGAAAAAGCCGCGGCCTTCCCTCTCTATCCTGAATGTGCGCCGGTTCTGGATGCGCTTAAACACCTCACCGTCAAGCGTGCATAGCCCCGCCAGAGCGGTCTCTGGAAATGAGGGTCGGTACTGGTCGTATATCTTCAGCATTGGCCCAGGTTCCGCTCACCGCGTTCGATGATCACATCTGCCGCCCGCTCGATCAGGCTGTACAGATCTGTATTCTCGCAATAGCCGGGACCGTTGACCATCCACTCCTCCCTGGAACCGGACTGCAGGAGCTCCAGCAGACCATTATTGAGCCGTTGCTGCTCAAATGGTTCCGGGATGGTGATCCCCGCATTTGCCGCAGCCACATGCCCGGCGAAACCGCAGTTCTCGGTGACCAGTACCGGCAGACCGCAGATCATGGCCTCGATCAGCACGGTCCCGGTATTCTCACTGCGCGGGGCGTGGATCAGGTAATCTGCGCCCCGGTAGAAGCGGTTCACGTCATCCCTGGTACCGGCAAATATGACCTGTTCGGCCACCTTGAGGCTCGCCGCCAGCCGCTGCAGCGGACCCGCCTTGCCATGCCCCACCACCAGCAGCCTGCATCTCCGTTTCAGGGCATCCGGCAGTGCCGCCAGAGCCTGGATGACCCGATCTATCCCCTTGGTACGAAAACGGGACCCGACCGCCAACAGCAGCAGCCCATCAGCGGCAACCCCGAACTCCTCCCTTATCTCCGCCCTATCCTTGTCGGCATCTGCGCTAATAAGACGTTCACGGTTGATCCCGGGCGGCAACAGGTGGAAGCGCCCTGGCTCGGTCCCGTAGTGACGGATGAACTTATCCTTCTCCTGATGGGCGATCAGCATCAACTCCGTGGTCACCCCCGGACTGAAGACAGCCCCCTCCTGGCGACAAAAGGCCCTGTACCTGGGCAACAACTTATACAAAGGGTGTTTGGTCTCTTCCACCCGCGCGGCATAACAGGGATCGGCCGCATAATAGACATCCAGACCCGGCACCTTGGTAAAGCCCACCCGGCAGGCATAGTCCTGATCGGCGATGGCCGCTGCAAAACGCTCCGCAAGCAGGTCATTACTGCGATGGTTGGTGGCCGCCCTGGTATCCAGCTCGATCACGCCGATATCGTCCGGCCTCTCTCCCTGCCACTCCCCGGTGTAGATATCCACCTGATGCCCCCTGGCCACACAGGCCTGGGCAATGCGCAGCAGCGAACGCTGCATGCCACCGAAGGGGAACCAGAGCGATACCACGAAGGCGATCCTCATCCGCTCACCTCGGCCATCCTGGATTCGAGCCCCGCCCACACCTTCTCCGGTGGCAGTTCTCCGAAACATGCCGGGACAACTTCAGAAGGCTCCATATAGGTACATGCCTTCTGCATACAGGGCGCACAGGGGAATTCGGCCTGTAGATTGGTCTGCGCTCCCCCGAGCGCCCCGGTCAGATCGGTCTTGGTGGGCCCATACAGGGTAACGGCCGGAACCGATAGGGCGGCCGCCAGATGGGCCAGGCCGGAGTCCACGCCGACCACACCTGCCGCCCCGGCCAGGATGTCTTTCATCTCACTCAGTGAAAGCTGCGGCATGATCTCGCCATGACCGGCGCGATCCATGATCTGCTGCGCCCGTCGCCGCTCATCTTCGTTCCCCCAGGGCAACAACACCCGAAGCCCCTTGGATGCGGCCATCTTGGTCAGACCCACCCAATACTCCAGCGGCCAGAGCTTGGTTATCCAGGTGGTCCCATGCAGAAACACCACATAGGGTCTGCCCGGGACTATATTGCCAGCCGTCGCGATTCCATAATCAGGCGCGCCACCCGGCCTGTCGTAACCCAGGGCCTGGGCAAAAAGGGAGCGCACCCGCTCTATGGCGTGCAGGTCTCGCGCCACATTGATACCACGTTGGTAGAAACGGGCGGCCCCCGGCTCACGGGCAGACTCGGCATCCAGGCCTACAGGCACCCCGCGGGCCATCTGCGCCAGCAGCGCGCTCTTGTACAGACCCTGGGCATCTATGACCAGGTCATAGTCCCGCTGGCATAGATCCTTGCGAAAGGCCTTGATCTCACCCGCACGCCAGGAACTGATCCAGCCCTTGCGCCAGCGTCTGATCGCAACCGGGATCACCCGCTCTACCGCCGGATGCCAGGACGGAACCTCGGCAAACGCCTCTTCCACAACCCAGTCAAAACTGATATCGGGCACGGCCGCCGATGCGTCCGTTACCGCAGGCAGGGTATGGATCAGATCCCCCAGGGATGATGTCTTTACGATCAGAACTTTCAAATGGATCTCTGTTCCGTTTTAAATAAAAACCTGCAAATTGATTCAGGCGGAGGGGATATACCCCTGATCCCGTAGATACCCCAGGATCAGCGCAGCGCTCTCCTCCACGCTCAGCTTATCTGTATCTACCACTATCTCGGCCCACTCCGGTTGCTCATAGGGCGAAGAGATTCCGGTGTAGTTCTTTATGATTCCGGCACGGGCCTTCTTGTATAACCCCTTCACATCCCGCTGCTCACAGGTCTCCAGGCTACAATCGCAATAAACCTCGATAAAGTCACCCTCAGGCATCAGATCACGCACCTTGCGTCGATCCGCACGAAATGGGGAGATAAAGGCGGTCAAGGCAATGATACCTGCCTCAATAAACAGGCGTGACATCTCAGCTACCCTGCGTATATTCTCCACCCGGTCCTCTTCGCTGAAGCCCAGATCACCACACAGGCCGTGGCGAACATTGTCCCCATCAAATACAAAGGAGTTGCACCCCAGCTTATATAACTCGGCCTCTACCGCGTTGGCCAGAGTAGACTTGCCGGAACCGGACAACCCGGTAAACCAGATCACAAAACTCTTGTGGCCATTCTGTTCCTCTCTCTGGACGCGGGAGACCGCCTGCTCCTGCCAGACCACATTTTCACTCTTCGTCATCAGATCAATTTCCTTCAACCAACTGCTGCAACGCAGCATAAACCATATCTACACTTATACCCTTCAGGCAGTTCAGATGGACCTCGGGACACTCCCGCTTGAAGCAGGGACCGCAATCCAGACCCAGATGCAAAATCCTGTTGTGCGGATTCAGCGGTGGCGTAAAACCGGGATCGGATGACCCATAAATCGCCACCAGCGATCTGTCCAGCGCCGCCGCAACATGCATCAGACCGGAGTCGTTGCTCACCACCGCATGGGCCAGCGACATCAGATCCACCGCCTGGGCCAGGCTGGTACGACCGCTTAGATCCTCACAACGCCCACCTGCTGCGGCATTGACCGCAGCGCAGACGGCATTATCCTTCTCCGAACCGAACAGCCAGACCGACCACCCCTGCCCGATCATCCTGGATGCCAGCTCCCCATAATATCCCTGGGGCCAGCACTTGGCCGGACCGTACTCCGCACCAGGACAGAGTATCAGCAGCCTATCAGGCCTATCCAGACCGAGCGCACTCCTTGCCTCTGCAATATCCGAATCTGACACCTCCAGCCTGGGTATAGGTATCTCTCCGGCAATATCTGTCCCCGCAGGATAGGCCAGGGCCACGAATCTCTGCACCGTCATGGTCAGCCTGGTTTTATCCAGTTTGCGGATATCGTTCAGCAGGCCGTAGCGCTGCTCTCCCACCCAGCCGGTACGCCTTGGGATCCTGGCCCAGAATGGGACCAGGGCAGACTTCAACGAGTTGGGAAGGAGTATGGCCTGGGTATATCCACGCCCAGCCAGGGAGCGCCCCAGTCGATAGCGGGTCATAAGTTCCAGGCCGCCATGTCCGACCGGCATCTCAATGCCATCTGACACCTCAGGCATGCGCTGCAGAAGGGGCAGACTCCATCCTGGTGCCAGCACATCTATCTCGGCATCAGGTCGTTGTTGGCGCAGCGCCTTGAACAGGCTCTGCGCCATCACCATGTCCCCCACCCAGGATGGGCCTACTACCAGAATGCGATCATTATCGCTCAAAACGGGTCTTAGCTATCCAGTTTGATATTGATCCGGGTTAAACCAGGGTCAGCCACTCGGGATTCTCATCCCTGCGCCCATGCACCTGGTCAAAGAACATCTTCTGCAACCGCTCAGTGATGGGGCCACGTCCGTTGTTGCCGATGGGTCGATTATCCACCTCACGGATCGGCGTGACCTCGGCGGCGGTACCGGTGAAGAACGCCTCATCCGCGATATAGACCTCATCCCGGGTGATGCGTTTCTCCACCACCTTGATGCCGATCTCATCCGCCAGGGCCATCACCGTCTTGCGGGTGATCCCGTCCAGGGCGGAGGTCAGATCCGGAGTATATATGACGCCGTCACGTACGATAAATATGTTCTCCCCCGAACCCTCCATCACATATCCTTCTGCATCCAACAGCAGCGCCTCGTCATAGCCGCAGGCCAGGGCCTCCTGCAGGGCCATCATGGAGTTCATGTAGTTGCCGTTGGCCTTGGCCCGGCACATGGTGATGTTCACGTGGTGACGAGTAAAAGAAGAGACCCGGATGCGGATACCCTTCTCCAGCTCCTCCTCTCCCAGATAGGCGCCCCAATCCCATGCCGCCACCATGACGTGGACCTTGAGATTATCCGCCCGCAGCCCCATGCCTTCGGCACCATAGAAACACATGGGCCGGATATAGGCGGAATTGAGACCGTTCTCTTTCACTGCAGCACACTGGGCCTGATTGATGGTCTCGACATCAAAGGGCATAGGCATCCCCAGGATATGGGCCGACCGAAACAGGCGATCGGTATGTTCCTGGAGACGGAATATCGCAGGACCCTTATCTGTCTTATAGGCGCGCACCCCCTCAAATACCCCCATGCCATAGTGCAGAGTATGGGTTAGCACATGGGTCTTGGCCTCGCGCCAGGGAACCAACTCCCCGTCCAGCCAAATCACCCCGTCACGATCTGCCATTGTTTGCATCTTCTCTTTCCTCAATTTCACCTGAAGCACGCACCTGCCACGGACCCGCCGATCCATGCCGGCCCTGGAAAAATGCGCTGCGAATCGGTGCTAATAAACGACCTGCATCCGATGCCGGCTATACATCTGCCAGCATCAAGGAATCCCAGAATCCCTTCACTTTTTCACGTTCTTCTTTCAGCCCGTTCCGGGCAATCAACGCCGGCCTTTCCTGCAGCGTCAGACGGTGTGAGGCGGAGCGAAAACTGCGGTAGGCATCCGCCAGCGACCGCGCCATCTCATCCGTAAATATTCCGTGCCGGGCCAACCCATCGAGCAACCTGATATTGTCCGTCCAATCAAGCAGATCGGGGTGATCGCAGGCCCACCTTAGAACCGCGTATTGAACCATAAATTCAATGTCTGCGATACCACCAGGCCCCTGCTTCAGGTCAAACTGTTCATGGTCACTCTTATCCAGGCTCGCTCGCATCTTCTCCCGCATCTCCACCACCTCGCCGCGCAGCTTCTCCGGGTCGCGCCGCTGAGATAGAACGGCCCTGCGTATCTCCTGAAAACGGGCGATAACCGCAGGGTCACCCGCTATGGGACGGGCCCGCAGCAGGGCCTGATGCTCCCAGGTCCAGGCCTTGTTCTGTTGATAGCCGTCGAAGGCGTCCAGGGAGCTCACCAGCATCCCCGAGTTGCCGCTGGGCCGCAGGCGCATATCCACCTCATACAGCAGACCGGAATGGGTGCGCGCCGTCAACATATGGATCATGCGCTGTCCCAGACGGGCAAAGAACAGATCCACGGCGATCTGGCGCTCGCCAGCGGTCACGGCGTTGGTATCGGAGTTGGCGTGCAGGAACACCATATCCAGGTCGGAGCCATAGCCCAATTCGATCCCGCCCAGCTTGCCATAGGCGATAACCGCAAACCCCTTGCCCTGACACTCCTGCAAACCTGTCGGCCTGCCATGCCGCGCCACCAGATAGGCCCATACCTGTTCCAGGACCCGCGCCACGATGGTCTCTGCGATCTCCGTGAGATAGTCGCTCACCACCATCAACGGGATCACCTCGGTGATATCGGCGGCGGCCACACGCAATTTATTGCCCTGCAGAAACTGACGCAGGCGCTCCATCTGCTCCTCGGTGTCGTCCTGATCCACGGCGGATAACAGGGTATCCAGTTCCGCCTCCAGGTCATCGCGCATCAGTGGCGTATACAGCTGCCTCGGGTCCAGCAACCCATCCAGCAGGATGGGATGACGGGTGATCTGGCTGGCGATCCAGGGACTGACGCCCTCCAGGCGCACCAACTGGGACAGGGCCAGGGGGTTCTCCACCAGCAGCGCCAGATAGGCCGTACGCCGGGCGATGGACTCCATCAGTCTGAGTAGCCGTTCCAAGACGATAGTCGGCTCTTCCGTACCGGCGGCCGCCTCCAACAACATCGGCATCAACTGGTCCATCCTCTGTTGACCGCGCTGACCCTGACCGCGGCAGGCGCGACTGTCACGAAAATCATCCAGCATCTTCAGGGCGGATGCCGCATCATCATCGAAGCCGGCCTGCGCCAAAACCTCCACTGCATGCTCTTCATCCAGTCGCTGACGCCACAGAGAGAGGAACGGCGACTCCTCCCGGCCCCCATCCTGCTCTGTCTGCGGGGCGGCAAACACCTTATCGAAATGACCCTGCACCCGCTGTCGGTGCTGTTCCAGGGTGGTAATAAAGCCCTCCCAATCCGCAAACCCCATGGACCGCGCCAGCCGCAGTTGCCCGGTCTGATCACTCGGCAACTGATGGGTCTGGCGATCCTGCCAGGCCTGGAGGCGATTCTCCACCAGACGCAGGAACTCGTATGCAGAGGCCAGCTCCTGTACCACGAATTCCGGCAACTGTCCCTTCGCCCCCAGCCTCTCCAGCACCTGCAGGATGGGACGGATCCGCAGATCCGGGTCCCGTCCCCCGCGCATAAGCTGAAAGGCCTGGCCGATGAACTCGATCTCGCGGATCCCGCCCCGACCCAGCTTGATATTGGCGTCCATGCCCCGTTTGTGCATCTCACTGTTGATCATGCGTTTCATATCGCGGATGGACTCGATGGCCCCATAGTCCAGGTAGCGCCGATAGACGAACGGGCGCAGCATCTGCATGAACATCTGACCCGCATCCCGGTCACCGCCCACCACCCTGGCCTTGATCATAGCGTAGCGCTCCCACTCCCTGGCCTGGGAAAAATAGTACTCCTCCATGGCGTCGAAGCTCATGGCCAGGGGACCGGACTCGCCGAAGGGACGCAGGCGGGTGTCCACACGAAACACAAAGCCATCCGCCGTCTGGGGGCCTATGGCCTTGATCAACTGTTGCCCCAGACGGATAAAGAACTGCTCATTGGTGAGATTGCGCGCGCCGTCCACCTGCCCGCCGTGTGGATAGGCGAAGATGAGATCTATATCGGAGGAGAGATTCAGCTCTCGCGCCCCCAGCTTGCCCAGGCCCAGCACCAGCATATGCTGCTGCACCCCGTCCCCATCCCGCGGCACCCCATGCTTGTCCAGGGCCCAGGCGTAGAGCAGCTCCAGGGCCTGATCCACACAGGCGTCCGCCAGTGCGGACAGATCCTCCAGGGTCTCTGCCAGGGGGGCTATGCCGGCCAGATCACGCCAGATGATGCGCACCATCTGCACCCGGCGGAATATACGCAGGGCCTTGTGCAGTGACTCCTCATCCTCGACCGTCTCCAGCTCTTTGCGCAGACGAAGCGCGACCTCACCTTCTGCATAGCTTGTATGCAGGCAGCCACTCTCCTGCAGGGCCAAGAGCAGACCGTGATCGCGCATACAGCTCTGCACCACATAGTCGCTGGCCTCCCATACCACTTTAAGCTCGGATACAAACTCATGCGTAAACTTCTCCCCCAGTCCGGACGAGCCGGCCTGCTCCAGCCAGTGCTGCCACTGCCTCTCCGCCTGCCGGGATGGATCTATAGGTTCGTCTGCCTGCATGTTTGCCCTTTAGTTATTACATCACCCACGAAAAAATCTATTGTAGAGTAGGGACATCTTTGTTGCCATTAAACACAGACACAACATCATCTGGCACAAGCAGGTTTTTGATCTATACTGTATTTGAAGGCGGACAAAATAACGTCCTCCGCAAAGGACCCGCGACCCCGTGGTGTAGTTAGCACGAGGCCTACGCGGGTCTTTTAATCCAGGCTGTTTTTCATTGGTAAACGCACAAAAAAAGCCCCGCAGAGATGCGGGGCTTTCTGTTTGCCGGATAGACAGCTGGTGCTTACATCATTCCACCCATGCCGCCCATACCACCCATGCCACCCATATCAGGCATACCGCCCTTATCCTCGCTCGGGGCCTCGGCCACCATGCACTCGGTGGTGATCATCAGACCGGAAACGGAGGCCGCATTCTGCAGCGCGGTACGGGTCACCTTGGTCGGATCCAGGATGCCCATCTCGATCATGTCGCCATACTCACCGGAACCGGCGTTGTAACCGAAGTTACCCTTGCCCTCTTCCACCTTGTTGACAACCACGGAGGCCTCTTCACCGGCGTTGGCCACGATCTGACGCAGCGGCTCTTCCATGGCGCGGCTGGCCAGCTCGATACCGACGTTCTGGTCGTGGTTATCGCCAGTCAGCTCTTTCAGGGCCTGCAGGGCACGGATCAGGGCCACACCACCGCCGGGGACCACGCCCTCTTCCACCGCGGCGCGGGTGGCGTGCAGGGCGTCTTCGACGCGGGCCTTCTTCTCTTTCATCTCCACCTCGGTGGCGGCACCGACCTTGATCACGGCAACACCGCCGGCCAGTTTGGCTACACGTTCCTGCAGCTTCTCACGGTCGTAGTCGGAGGAGGTCTCTTCGATCTGGCCACGCAGCTGCTCGACACGATCCTGGATATCCTTCTCGGAACCGGCGCCGTCGATGATGGTGGTCTCATCCTTGGTTACCTGGATCTTCTTGGCGGTACCCAGCTCTTCGATGCCGGCCTTGTCCAATGACAAACCAACCTCTTCCGAGATCACGGTGGCACCGGTCAGGATAGCAATATCCTGCAGCATGGCCTTGCGGCGATCACCAAAGCCCGGGGCCTTGACGGCGCACACCTTGACGATACCGCGGATGGTGTTGACCACCAGGGTGGCCAGGGCCTCGCCGTCCACATCTTCGGCGATGATGAGCAGGGACCTGCCGGACTTGGCCACGGCCTCCAGTACTGGCAGCAGATCACGGATGTTGGAGACCTTCTTGTCGTGCAGCAGCACAAACGGCTCCTCCAGCTCGGCACTCATGCTCTGCTGATCGGTGGCAAAATAGGGAGAGAGATAGCCGCGATCGAACTGCATACCCTCGACCACGTCCAACTCGTTGTCCAGGGCTGAGCCCTCTTCCACGGTGATGACGCCCTCTTTACCCACCTTCTGCATGGCCTCGGCGATGATGTTGCCGATACTCTCGTCGCTATTGGCGGAGATGGTGCCTACCTGGGCGATCTCTTTGTCGTCAGAGCAGGGACGGGACATGGACTTCAGCTCGCCCACGGCCGCCTCAACCGCCTTGTCGATACCACGCTTCAGATCCATCGGGTTCATGCCGGCGGCAACCGCCTTCAGACCCTCGCGAACCATGGCCTGGGCCAGTACGGTTGCGGTGGTGGTGCCGTCACCGGCCACATCAGAGGTGTGGGAGGCAACCTCTTTCACCATCTGGGCGCCCATGTTCTCAAACTTGTCTTTCAGTTCGATCTCTTTGGCCACGGAAACACCGTCTTTGGTCACGGTGGGGGCGCCAAAGCTCTTCTCCAGCACCACGTTGCGGCCCTTGGGACCCAGGGTGACCTTCACGGCGTCGGCCAGGACATTCACGCCCTTCATCATCTTGGAGCGGGCGCTTTCAGAAAATTTCACATCTTTCGCTGACATAGCAATATTCCTTAGATTATTCAGTATTCGTTGATTGATTTGGTCTGGTGATGTTCCAGGTGGAGGCAATGCGCCTCTTGGATCAGGCCTCGATCACACCCATGATGTCCTCTTCGCGCATCACCAGGATCTCTTCATCTCCCATCTTCACCTCGGTGCCGGAGTATTTGCCAAACAGGACTATATCTCCAACCTTGAGGTCCATCGGGCGTACATCACCATTCTCCAGGATCTTGCCCTTGCCTACGGCCAGGACTTCGCCCTGCATAGGCTTCTCGGTTGCTGAACCAGGGAGCACGATACCACCGGCAGTAGTAGTCTCCTCTTCCTTACGGCGTACAATTACACGATCGTGCAGCGGACGAATGTTCATCTACTGGGTTCTCCTTACATAATGTTTATGGATTTTTAAAAGCCGGGATGGCGCCTATTCGTTAGCACTCTCCCCTAGTGAGTGCTAATGATAAGGGCAATCTTTGCATAATCAAGGGCAGCGGAAGAAATTTTTTCCGGATGAGACCTGGCCCAATGGCCTGGAAACGTCAGATGGCGTCCTTTTGCGACAGGTGGTCGTCGTAGCGCTCCAACAGATAACAGAGGCAGTCCTGGCGCACCACCCTGTGATCCAGACTCAGCATGGACGGCATCACCGGCACCCGCAGACAGATATCATCCCCCATCAGCTCGAAATAACGCTCCGAGACATCCCGACCCTGCTCATCCGTCACCTCCAGACCCAGCCCCAGACCCGGCCGGATATGCCCGAATACCGTCCTGGACGGCAGCTCCCGGAAGTTAAACCGGTCCAACTCATCGGCCAGGCGGATATCCACATCGCTGACACCGTGTCCGAAGCTATAGCGCTCCGGGATCTTCACTATGGCCACCGTATGGAACAGCTCTATCTCTTTAAGGCCCAGCGGTTCCTGCGAATGTTCCGGCAGATGCAGGCAGCTCTCCAGATAGGCGCGGGCATGCTCCACACCCTGAGGCTCGCCCACCCTGCCGCACTCCAGGGTGACCGCAGGACAGAGCCGGGCCATGGCCATGGACTGCACCCCGCGCGGACGGGTGAAGTAGACCACCGTATTGCTGAACATGGTGGCCAGATGAAAGAACCTGCTGTCCAGGACATTGATGCAGGCGTAGTGGGGGTTGAATCCGGTGTTGTTATGCAGATCCACGCTGGCGAATATGCCGCGCCGCTCCATGATCTCTATCACCTGCGCCATCATCCGGCGTTCCGGGGTATCTGCCGCATCGCAACCAGGCCAGATCCGATTGTAATCCGGCTGACTGTCCAGGTGGCGCAATCCCTCTGCCGCGGCCCGGACATTGCCGATGAAGATGCTCAGGGAGCGCGGCAACACGCGATTGCCGCCGCCCGGCAGATACCCCTGCAGCAGCAGGCGCAGGGCGTTCCAGCCGGATGTCTCGTTGCCGTGCATGAGAACTGAGACAAACAGGGCTGGCCCCCTGTGCCCAGACAGGTGGATCAGCGTGGGCCCACCCAGGACCCCCTCAAGCTGGGTCGCATCCAGATCCAGGAGGCCTGTGGGTATCTGGTCCAACTGCCTCAACATAAAGATACCTCTATACCTTCCATGCATGCACCGCCCGACCACTGTCCTGATTCTCCAGATAGGTCTCGGTCAGTCCCCGCATATCCTTCCCATGCCTTTCAACCCAGGCCCGTTGCCAGGCCGCGCCATTACGGCCCGACCCCACCCTGTCCCGGATGATCCCCAGCCAGTGCTCCGTCTCATCCCGATCTATCCCCAGGGAGAGCAATCCGGAACGGGCCATGGGCAGCAGTATCTCGCTGCACAGCTCAGGCATATTGATCGACTTGCCGTTGATCCACTGTATCTCTGACATCAACCCATCTTTCGCCGCGGCATAGAAATTGGCCTGCGCCTGTGCAAACGGCAGCAGCCGCTCCGGCGGCTCCTGCTGCCGACCCAGGGACGAGACCGCACCGAAAAAGAAGGCGGCATTGGCTATGGAATCGACAATGGACGGCCCCGCAGGCACCACGCGATGCTCCAGACGCATGTGAGGTTCACCATCGGCATCAAACCCGATCAGGGGCCGGGTCCAGCGCCAGATGGTGCCGTTCTGTAGCCGCAGATGTGACAGGCTCTCCTCCGGCTCATCCATAAGACGGGGTAACAGCACCGGATAGCGACGCCAGTTGGCCTCAAAACACTCGGCGATGGATTTTTCCAGATAGCGCACCCCCAGGGTCACGCGCTGGGTGAGACTGGAATCCCCCACCGCCACCGCCTGCTCAAACAGCGGGATGCGGGTCTCGTCCCAGAGATCGGCCCCGAACAGGTAAGGCGAATTGGCACTGACCGCGACCATCGGGGCGGCCAGGATCTTGGCCGCGTTGTAGAAGCGAACCCCTTCATCCACATCCACTTTCATATGGATCTGAAACGAGGTGGCGGCCGCCTCCAGCATCACATCGTTATGCTCCAGCAATAGTTCGTCACGCCCCTCCAGCTCCAGCTTGAGCGGCGCACCACCACGCCGAATCAGAACCTGTTCGTTTAGGGCATGATAGCGATGCAGAGGCGACATATTGGCCAGGGTGAAATCCGACTCGCGGGCAGTGGGCAGGATTCCGATCATGGCCAGACGGGTATCCAGCTCCGCGGCCACCGCGTTGCACCTCTCCCATGTCTGGACCAGGTCCTGTTGCATGGCACTTAGGGCACTGCCCTGTAATGCCTGTGGGACACCGTTCAGCTCCAGGTTGAAGGTGGCCAGCTCAGGCACCGCGTTGGGATCATTCAGTCTCTGCAGATAGTTCTCAACGATGCCGGCCGGCCGCGCCGACCCGTCCACCAACCAGGTCTCCAGCTCAAATCCCCCCATGTTGGGACCGGACCCGAACCTTCCCTCCTGCAACCAACGACACAGGAGAAGGGTCTCCCTTCCCAGGCGCTCTTCGAAGAGAGTGAAGTCTTCAGGATCAAAGTGGCTATCGGATATCTCTTGTCCCATATATCAACCCGCTCGTTCCAAACGCGGAGCAAAAAAGTCGGATGAACTATTTTTTAAAGCTCTAGTTATAAAGATAGCGTACATATAGCCATAAGAGCCGGACCCGATTGATTCAGGCCCTATCCAACAACCCGCCATGCAGTGCCGCATCCAGGGCCTTGAGACGCTGCGGCGTACCAACATCCACCCAGCGGCCGTCATACAACTGCCCGCCCACCAGGCCATGCTTCGCATATCTATATAGAAGGGGCGCCAGACGAAACGGATCAGGCTTGCAATCCGCAAACAGCTTGGGGTGATATATACCGATACCACTGAAGGTGAAACAATTGCCGTCACCTTCCGTCACCAATCCATCCTGCAGGGCAAAATCCCCCTTCTGATTATGCGGGGGGTTGGGCACCAAGAGCAGATGGGCCAGCTTTCCCTGTTCGATCTCTAGAGATGAGAAATCCAGATCGGTCCACACATCCGCGTTCACCACCAGAAACGGTCCGTCTCCAAGCAGGGGCAGCGCGTTGAAGATGCCGCCACCGGTCTCCAGAGCCTGCCCGGTCTCTGGTGAATAGGTGATATGCAGACCATATCTACTACCATCGCCGAGATAGGTCGTGATCTGCTCCCCCAGATGGGCATGGTTGATCACCAGCTCTTTGAAACCGGCGCGGGCCAGGGCCTCAAGGTGATACTGGATCAGGGGCTTGCCGCCCACCTTCAACATGGACTTGGGCACACTGTCGGTAAGTGGGCGCATACGCTCGCCACGGCCTGCCGCCAGGATCATCGCGCGTGCCGGTCGCAGCTGGGTGTTCATATATGCTCCTTTGTAAGACCTTAGGGGTTAGATAATAAACTAGTTAGGAGGGTATAACATCTTGATGGGTCCTGAAGGTTTCCGCCACACAGGTTGTGTACTATTCTCAATTGAAGGATCGCATCTATCTTGCGCCAAACCGCTCAGGAGTTGCCAGCATGCCTGAAAAGCTAAACCTTAGAGAAGTATTTCCATGGAGCCGTTCTTTCGAAACCCAGATTGCATCTATTGATAAACAACACCAGCGCCTGGTCGTGTTGCTGAATAAGATGGGTTCCAAATTGGCGCAGGGAGACGATCTGGTAGAGATAGACAAGGTGATTGACGAGCTTTTTAGTTATGCCAACCACCACTTCCAATCCGAGGAAAATATTTGGGAAAAGCGATTTCACGGAGACGAGTGGCTGACTAGCCATCACAAAACCCACTGCAAATTCATAAGCGATGTACACGAATTTCAACAGAAAGAGAAAGCCGGGGATAAAACAGGACTATATGAAAAGATTCTCCGTTTTTTGATCTGCTGGCTGGCGCATCACATACTGGATGATGACATGCGCATGGCCAAGGTCATTCACGCCATGTATAAAGGTGAGAGCCTTCAGGAAGCCAAGATGCGCATCCAGATCGAGATGAGTGATTCCATCGAGGTATTCATCGATACCATGCTGGATATGTATGAGAATCTATCGTCGCGCACCCTGGAACTGGAGCAAGAGAAAAGGGAGCGCGCCAAGGTTACAGAGGCCCTTATGCGTAGCGAGGAGCGTGAGCGTGAATTCGGCAATGAGATCATCAACAGCGTTCCTGGGATAGTGTATCTGGTCGATAGTGAGCAACGCCTGGTGCGCTGGAACAGACATTACCTGGAAGATCTAGGCTACTCCGATGATGCACTAAAGAGTATGTCAGTGCTGGATTTCTTCAACGAGTCACAACACGAGACCGTCCTAAACGCCCTGGAAGCCATCTCCAGAGGAGAACAGATAAAGGTTGAGACCCGCGTCCTGAATAAAGATAAAGAGGAGATCCCCTATCTCTTCACCGGCGCACCATTCAATCTTGACGGCAAACCAGGATTTCTCGGCACAGGCATAGATATCACCAAGCTCAAACAAGTTGAAGAGGAACTGATCAGCAAGACGGATCAAATCAAAAACGCATTGACGGGGACCATCGCCGCCGTGGCCAAGGCAATGGAAGCACGCGACCCCTATACGGCTGGACACCAGCAACGGGTTAAAAATATCGCTACCACAATTGCAAAGAAACTGAAGATGGATCCGTTTAAGATCGAAGGAATAGAGCTGGGGGCCAGTATCCACGATATCGGGAAGCTGGCTGTTCCCGCCGAAATACTGGTCAAGCCAACCAGATTGACCGAACTTGAATACAAGGTCATCCAGACCCACGTAGAGGCAGGTGCTGATATCCTCAAAGATGTAGAGTTCCCCTGGCCCATTATGGGGATCATCCTGCAGCATCACGAGAGACTGGACGGCTCCGGCTACCCCTTCCGCCTCAAGGGCAACGAGATCTGTCTGGAGGCGCGCATCGTCGCCGTGGCGGACGTATTCGAGGCCATGTCCGCCCACCGTCCTTACCGACCATCCAGAGGCATCGAAAAAGCCATGGAGGAGCTGAGCGCCAACCGCGGTAAGTTATACGACTCCAGAGTAGTGGATACCCTGATACAGTTGCTGGAGGAGGACGCGGAGCGGTTTAATTTTGAGGCATCCGATAATTAGTTGCTGTTAACTACCTGCCCCCTGAAGTATGGAGATGCAGGTTAGAGGTGAAAGCAAAAAGCTATTTCTGCGTTTATTACATTCGGCACAATGCCCACTGATTTCATTGCCCTACGGTCTTGGTTTATTTGCCGTTTGCTTTTAATAACACATCAGAGTCAGTCAACTCGTGTCCAACCCACACGACGACCTTCCTGGCGCCAGCACTCATTGCTAGCTCTTTAAATGTTCTCTCTTCAACTTGAGACAGTCCTCCTTCTGTTTTTTCCATAGGATGGATTACCACCACTGGACTTACCAGCGACCATTTACTCTTTCCTAGTCCCTTCATTCCATTTCGTAACGCCTCTTCGGCTTCGGAAAACTGCCCCACTAACAGGCGGTTGGTTGTAAAAGCCTTCGGGGAAATAGTAAAGCCTGTTTTTCTGGATTCTATATGGCGCATCTCAAAACGATCTTGAAATACTTTTATATAGACGGTATTGGCGGTTAATTTTCTGAGCATCTCGATTCTTGTAGAGAAAGGCACAAGCCATGGTTGTTTGGATTCCAATATTATAGTTTTTATTCTCTCCCCCCAAATCTGGGTAAACAAAAAAGGCCACCCCTCGGGATGGCCTTTACCATTAACAACAGATCACAACATCAACGCTTCATGGCGTCGAAAAACTCGTTGTTGGTCTTGGTGACCTTCAGCTTATCGTAGAGAAACTCCATGGCCGCGAGTTCATCCATCGGGTGCAGGATCTTGCGTAGGATCCACATCTTCTGCAGATCACTCTCCTTCATCAGCAGATCCTCACGCCTGGTGCCGGAACGGTTGATATTGATGGCGGGGAAGATACGCTTCTCCGCGATACGTCGATCCAGGTGCACCTCCATGTTGCCTGTGCCCTTGAACTCCTCGTAGATCACGTCGTCCATACGGGAACCGGTCTCCACCAGAGCGGTAGCGATGATGGTCAGACTGCCGCCCTCTTCCACGTTACGCGCGGCACCGAAGAAACGCTTGGGACGGTGCAGGGCGTTGGCGTCCACACCACCGGTAAGCACCTTTCCTGATGACGGGATAACTGTGTTGTAGGCCCGCGCCAGACGGGTGATGGAGTCGAGCAGGATCACCACGTCCTTCTTGTGTTCCACCAGGCGCTTGGCCTTTTCTATCACCATCTCGGCCACCTGCACATGACGGGCAGCCGGCTCGTCGAAGGTGGAGGATATCACCTCTCCCCGCACCGAACGCGCCATCTCGGTCACCTCTTCCGGACGCTCGTCGATGAGCAACACTATAAGATGACAGTCCGGATGGTTGTGGGCGATGGACTGGGCGATATTCTGCATCAGCATGGTCTTGCCCGCCTTGGGCGGTGACACGATCAACCCGCGTTGCCCCTTACCGATTGGTGCACACAGCTCTATGGTACGAGCGGTTATATCTTCGGTGCTGCCGTTGCCCAACTCCAGCTCAAATTTTGAGTTGGCGAACAGCGGTGTGAAGTTTTCGAACAGTATCTTGTTCTTTGCGTTCTCGGGACTATCGAAATTGATCTGATTGACCTTGAGCAGGGCAAAGTATCTTTCGCCATCTTTGGGGGGACGTATCTTGCCCTCAATGGTATCGCCGGTACGCAGGCTGAAGCGCCTTATCTGACTGGGTGATACGTAGATATCATCCGGTCCTGCCAGATAGGAGCTATCCGCGGAGCGCAGGAAACCAAACCCGTCCTGGAGAATTTCCAGCACACCATCGCCATAGATATCCTCGCCCTTTTTTGCATGGGCCTTGAGGATGGCGAAGATGAGGTCCTGCTTGCGTGAACGTCCAAGCCCCTCGATGTTCATTTCGCGGGAAAGTTCGGCCAGTTCTGAGACCGGCATTTTCTTTAGTTCTGTAAGGTTCATGGTTTATTCGATATTTTGATCTTGATACAGGAAGGTGTAAAAGTACGCCTAAGGTGGTGTACGCACTAAATTCAGGGAAACGTATTGTTTGGGATGGTTACTGTTATCGCTGCAACAGCACTCTCAGGAGCGTGTCGAATGCTGAGATTCTAGCACTCTCCTGGAGCGCCGCCAACTAATTGTTTAGCAGTTTAGATCAAAACTCAAATATTGCTATCAATAAATGCAGTCAACTGCGACAGTGACACAGCACCCACCTTGGTGGCCTCAACTTCACCGTTCTTAAACAACATCAGGGTCGGGATACCACGGATGCCATAGCGCGGCGGGGTATTCGGGTTGTCGTCTATGTTGAGTTTGGCGATCTTGACCCGGCCGGCGTATTTACCAGCCACCTCTTCCAGCACTGGCGCAATCATCTTGCATGGACCACACCACTCCGCCCAAAAATCAATCAGAACCGGCTCACCGGACTGAAGCACGTCACTTTCAAAAGAGTCGTCCGTCACATGAACAATCTGCTCACTCACTAGCTATTTCTCCAAATCAGTTAGGTAGTTGCGCCTGAACGTGCGGAATCGCACCGGCGTTTTTATATCTACAAGAAAGTATTCTATGGGGTATCAATGAAGCATCTATCCAGAATCGCGCTCTCCCCAAGCGCCCGAAATGTTATTTCAAACGAAACTAATACTCATTGCAAGTCCCAACCACAGGGAAATTGCTGTATCCTAGCGCGTCATGACAGACAAGCACTTAACAGAAATCACTTTCAGCAGTTTTCAGCTGGATCAAAAAATCACGCAAGGCATTGAAGAAGCGGGGTTTTCTTTCTGCACGCCTATTCAGGCCCAGACCATCCCCATAGCTATACAGGGCAGGGACGTGGCCGGACAGGCCCAGACCGGGACAGGAAAGACCGCCGCCTTTCTGGTGGCATGCTTTCAATATCTCCTGGATAAGCCGGCCATGGAAGAGAGGAAGCCAACTCAACCCAGGGCCGTGATGCTGGCCCCCACCAGGGAACTGGCCATCCAGATCCATAAGGATGCTGAGGTGTTGGGCAAACATACCGGGTTTCGACTCGGCCTGGTGTTCGGCGGCACCGGTTACGAACAGCAGAGGAAACAGCTTCAGGATGGCGTGGATATCCTGATCGGAACCCCGGGCCGCCTCATCGACTACTTCAAACAGGGTGTCTTCGACCTCCAGGCGGTACAGGTAATGGTACTGGATGAGGCAGACCGCATGTTTGATCTCGGCTTCATCAAGGATATACGCTATCTGCTGCGACGCATGCCTAAACCGCAACATCGTCTCGGCATGCTGTTCTCCGCCACCCTCTCCTATCGGGTGACCGAACTGGCCTATGAGCACATGAACAACCCTGAGGAGATCAAGATAGAGGCGGACAAGGTCACCGCCGACAAGGTCAAGCAGACCTGCTATATGACTGCCAACGACGAGAAGGTGTCTTTGCTTATCGGGTTGCTGCGTCATATGGACCCAAGACGCACCATCGTCTTCGTAAATACCAAACGGGTAGCCGATCTGGTGTGGGGCTTTCTGGAGGGAAATGGATTCAAGACGGCGGTACTCTCCGGAGACGTTCCCCAGAAAAAGCGCATGAGTCTGTTGGGCGAGTTTCAGTCCGGCGACCTCCCGGTGCTGGTGGCCACCGACGTGGCGGCCCGCGGTCTGCATATCCCCGATGTGAGCCATGTGATCAACTATGATCTGCCGGAGGACGCGGAAGACTATGTGCACCGCATCGGCCGCACCGCTCGGGCCGGCGCCAGTGGTGACGCCATAAGCTTCGCCTGTGAGACCTACTCTTTCTCACTACCTGACATTGAGAGCTACATCGGTCACCGTATCGAGATGGAGCCGGTCACCCATGAGCTATTGGCCGAGATCGACCCCAAGAGCAGAAAATATCCGACCCACGGCAAACACAAAGGACGGAACAAGGGAGACTCGCACAAACACAAATCAGGCTCGCATAAGGGCGATAGCAAGGACGGCGATAAAAAGAGACGCCGCCGCAGAAGGCCACGCAAACCGGAATCGAAAGATTAAATCCCCATGAGCAAAAAGACCAAAGACAAGTGCTCCCGCTGCGCCAACACCAAGTGCTGCACCTACACCACCGAATCACTGGGCGAGGCCCCGCGTTCCAAGGAGGACTTTGACCACCTGCTGTGGCAGATCTCCCACGAGGGGGTGGAGGTCTACCGGGATGAAGGGGAGTGGTATCTGTTGTTTCAGGGTAGATGCGAACATATCCAGAAGGACGGAAAGTGTGGCATCTATGAAACCAGGCCCCAGATCTGCCGCGACTACGAAAACGACTGGTGTGAATATGACGCCCCGGCGGAAGACGGGTTTGAACTGCACTTTAAGAACTACGCCGATCTGCTGAAGTACTGTAAGAAACGCTTTAAGAAGTGGGGAAACTATCCGGCCAAGTGACTAGCCCGGCATGATCTCCGAGAAATCGTGAATGGCGGAGAAGTGCTCCGCGTCCTTCAGCGGCCCCCTGGTGTCCGGCCTCAGCACCATCAACAGCCATCCGATACCATATTGCTCCGCCGACCGCAGGACAGAGAGGCTGTCATCCACGAACAGGGTCCTCTCCTTCTGAAAGGGTTCCACCCGTTGCAGCTCCTGCCAGAACTGGGCTGCCTCCTTGGGATACCCCAGGTCGTGGGAACAGACCACCCCATCCAGATGGCCGCCCAGCTTGGTCCGGTCCATCTTCAGCTCCAGAGACTTCTGATGCGCATTGGTCACCAGCAGGGTACGCTTGCCCAGCTTGCGCATGGCATCCAGAAAGTCCACCACATGGGGGTGTACGGCGATGAGATGGTCCACCTCCTGCTTCAGCAGTGCAATATCCAGCCCCAATTCCTGGCTCCAGTGATCCACGCTGTACCACTTCAGGGTACCTTCAGCATCCCCAAAACGGGCATACAGCCTGCGCTTTGACTCCTCCAGGGTCAGCCCATGCGTCTCCGCATATCTCATGGGGACATGCTCCATCCAGAAATGGGTATCAAAATGGAGGTCCAGCAGGGTACCGTCCATGTCCAGAAATACGGTATCGATCTGTTGCCAATCGATCATAGGCATATATTCTTCACGGGTGTTAACTCGAATAGGCGGATTGCAGGTACACTATACTGAATAAAGAGAGTTTCGGAAGCCTTATGTCAAAAAAACCCAGCATACATTCACGTCGCCGCATCATCCACACCGGGATATTCAATATAGAGGAGTTGGACCTGGAGTTCGCCAACGGCGAGCAGCGCAGATACCAGTGCATTATCGGATCCAAGCAGGGAGCGGTACTTGTGGTGCCGTTACTGGATAGTGAGACGATATTGCTCATCAGGGAATATGCAGCCGGCACCGACCGCTATGAACTGGCATTCCCCAAGGGCCATATCGAGGAGGATGAAGACATGCTGAGGGCGGCGGATCGCGAGATCCAGGAAGAGGTGGGATACGGGGCCCACAGACTAGAGCATATCCACTCCTTCTCCATCGCCCCCGGCTACCTGAGTCACACTACCCATATAGTGCTGGCCAGCGACCTCTACCCGAACAAGATACCTGGCGACGAGCCTGAAGAGATAGAGGTGGTGCCCTGGAAACTGAATGATATAGACCAGCTGCTGCAACAGGATGACTTTACCGAGGCCCGCTCCATCGCCGCTCTGTTTCTGGTGCGCGAGCTGGCAAGGTAAGACAGGATTAGACTTTTACCTTTCGATATATAACACTGCTGACCCCATGAATAAGCAACTACCGCCAATAGATAGTCTGATCAATATCGCCATGCGCGCCGGCGAGGCGATCCTAAAGATCTATGGGACAGATTTTTCCGTGTATGAAAAATCCGACCTCTCCCCACTGACAGAGGCAGACCTGGCCGCCCATAACGTCATCACCAACAGACTGCTGGAGCTAACGCCTGAGATCCCCATCCTTTCGGAAGAGTCGGCCAAGATACCTTACTCCCTGCGCAAGACCTGGGAGCGCTACTGGCTGATCGACCCCCTGGACGGGACCAAGGAGTTCGTCAAACGCAATGGCGAATTTACCGTCAATATCGCCTTGATAGAGGACGGGCGTCCTGTCCTCGGCATCATCTATGTACCGGTATCCAGGGTCACCTATTACGGCTCCCAGGGTAACGGGGCGTACAAACAGCTACCGGACAGACCGGCGGAATCCATCTCAGTAACCCCCAAGCGCGGCTCACCTGTGCGGGTTGCCGGCAGCCGCTCCCACGCCGGGGAGAGTCTGAAGCGATACCTGGAAAACCTGGGGGAACACGAGATCGTCAGCATGGGCAGCTCTTTGAAATCCTGTCTGGTGGCAGAAGGTCTGGCGGATATCTATCCACGCCTGGGTCCCACTTCAGAGTGGGATACCGGAGCGGCGCAGGCGATTGTGGAGGCGGCCGGGGGCAGAATCACCGACACCAGGATGCAGCCGCTGCGCTACAACCGCAAGGAGTCACTGTTAAACCCGGACTTCTTTGTCTTCGGTGATCTGGAAGAGGACTGGTCCAGCTATCTGGTCTGATCTATTCGCTCTCGTCTCCCGTATCAGACTCTAACTGGGCCTTATACAGGGAGGCATATTCGCCATCCAGGGCCAGCAGTTCATCATGCTTGCCACTCTCGACGATACGCCCGTCTTTCAGGACTACGATCCTGTCCGCACCTTCGATGGTGGAGAGGCGATGCGCCACCACCAGGGTGGTTCGACCTACGGTCAGATGCTGCAGCGCATCCTGGATATTTCTTTCGGACTCGGTATCCAGCGAGGATGTGGCCTCATCCAGGATCAATATGGGCGCATCTTTGAGAAAGGCCCGCGCAATAGCCAAACGCTGGCGTTGACCACCGGAAAGCAGGACCCCGTCTTCTCCGATAATCGTATCCAAGCCGCTGTCCATGCGATTGATAAACTCCATGGCATGCGCCGCCTCCGCGGCCTGAATAATCTTGGATTCATCCCTATCCACCAGAGAACCATAGGCTATGTTGCGCGCCACGGTATCATTGAACAGGGTGGTATTTTGCCCAACCAGCGCTATCTGTTCCCGTAGATTACGCAGTTTGAAATCCTGGATCGGTACACCATCCACCAGTACCTCGCCGGCTGTTGGCTGGTAAAATCGCAACAGCAGATTGGTGATGGTGGTCTTGCCACTGCCGGATCGGCCCACAAAAGCCACCGTCTCGCCCGATGCTATATCGAGATCGATCCCTTGCAAAACCTTCTGTGCAGATCCCTGATAGCTGAACTCAAGCCCCCTGAAGCTGATATGGCCAGACACCCTATCCCGCTCAACGGTCCCAAAGTCCTCTTCCACCTCTTCATCGAGCTGGTCGAAGATGGTCTCACATGCGGCCAGACCCTTCTGGATATTGCCATAGACCTCACTTAGCTGACGTATCGGTTTGGGCAGCATGGTGGCGGCCATAACAAAGGCCACCAGTTCAGCCACGGTGCCCGTTGCCCGCATCTGCAGCACCAGAAACATAACCACAGCGACCGACAGGATCACCAGGAACTGCAGCACTGGTGTATTGATGGCGGTTACCCGCACCATCTTCATGGTTTGACGCCGATTGTTCCCACTGGCGTTGAGGAAACGTTTCTTCTCGTACTCCTCACCGCCATAACTGCGCACTACCTGGTTTCCATTTATGCTTTCAGATGCTACATGGGTCACATCTCCCATGGCATTTTGTATCTTGTGGCTCAACTTGCGCAGCCGCTTTCCCACATGGGAAACAATCACCGCCATGATGGCCATAACCACCAGGAAGACCAGTGTGAGCTTCCAGTTGGATAGCAGCAGATATCCGAGCACAAAGAGTATGGTTAGCCCCTCCCGGATAATGGTCTTGACCGAGTCCGTGGCTGCAGATGTGACCTGGGTTACGTTGTAGGTGATCCTGGAGATAAGATGCCCGGAGTTGTTTCTATCGAAAAAGTTGTTGGGCAATTCCAGCAGCTTATTGAAAAGATGCACTCGCAGGTCATGCACCACCCCGAGTGAGACCTTGGCCAGAAAATAGTTTCCCAGATAGAAGCCAACCCCACGAAACAGGGCTATGGCTATCGAAAGGATTGGGACATAGTAAAGATATTTCTCATCTCCGCCCTGCAACCCCTCTACAAACCACTCTATAAGTTTGGCAAAGGCGGGCATGGTCCAGGCAAACAATATGTAGCCCAGTACACTGACAAGAAACTGCGGAATATAGGGCCGCACGTACGACAGCAGCCGCAGATAGGTTTTGAGACTGCTTCTACCCTGCATAATTCAGCATTCGATAAATGAAAATAGGGTGAAGTATTGCCTGGTTCAAATCAGGTTATGGCAAACTTTTTCAGTCTATAGAGTAATGTGTCGCGACTGATACCAAGCAATCTGGCTGCCTTACTCTGATTACCTCTGGCCAGTTCCAGGGCCTGTCTTATCAGACTCTCTTCAACCACGGCCAGCGATATACCTTCAGCCGGCAGGGTCACGATGGAATCTCCCTTGCCTTCAAATGCAGGCTCGACACGTAACTCCTGAGGAAGGTTTTGTATTCCAACCTCCTGTCCCGACAGCAGAATCACCAGGCGTTCACACAGATTCCTCAGTTCGCGCACATTCCCTGGCCAGGAGTAACGCTTCAGGCAACCGAGGGACTCTTTTGTAAAGTGCGGTGATTTCAAGCCATGGCGTGCGGAAAACAGGCTGACGAAGTGCCCCAGCAAGATCGGAATATCTCCCTGACGCTCTCTCAAGGGCGGCACCTTCAGCGGCACCACATTCAGATGGTAATAGAGATCCTGATGGAATCTACCCTGCTCCACCTCGCCTCCGAGATCCATCTGACTGGAAACAATTAGACGCACATCCAGCCTCATCGGCTTGGGAGACCCTAATGGGAAGAGCTCGCCAGACTTTAGAAAGCATAACAATTTGGCCTGCACATCAAGCGACAACTTCTCAACCTCGCTCAGATAGAGGGTCCCGTTGGCCGCAGCATCAAGATACCCCTTATGCCCATCTGCCGCACCCCTGGCACAACCGAAGATCAGGGCCTCTACCTGGTCTTCCGGGATAGATGCGCAATTGACAGACACAAATGGCTGCTGGTATCTGGAACTGTGGGCATGAATAAACCTAGCCAACAACTCTCTACCAGTGCCGGTCTCGCCATATAGCATGGTATTTACGCCGGTAGCAGCAACAACCCGCGCTGCATTAGTCACTTCCAATAGTGATGGGCTCTTACCTCTAATCATATCCACACCTGCACTTTTTATAATATTTTAGGGGCTAACCGTTTAATGGTACCAAAAAAATATCCGCTCCGAAAAGTAGGCCAACAATACCCACCAGGATTACCATCACACCGGCGACCTGCCTGAGTCTCTCACTCCTACCCAGCCGGGCCAGACTGCCGGCGAAAATGCCTGTCCCGATCATCACCGGCAGGGTCCCCACACCAAAGACCAGCATGAAGAGACCGCTCGTCAGCGGATCACTCAGGGGCAGGGCCAATATAAGGGCGTAGTATACCAGGCCACAGGGCAACCAACCCCAGACCAGTCCGGACAGAAAGGCCGCCTGCGGGGTCCTCACCGGCAATAGCTTGCGCCCGACCGGCTCCAGCAGCTTCCACAGGCCTCCGCCAAGACGATCCATGTTCCGCAGGATTGGCACCCAGCCGGTAAGATAGAGACCGATCAGGATAATGGTAACCGCGGCCACGATACTGGCCACCTGCCTCCACCCCTCGCCCTCCAGGGCGCCGCCCAACTGCTGACCGGTGAAACCTATGGCAACGCCCATGACCACATAGGTAAGGATCCGCCCCATGTTATACAGCACCAAAAACAGCAAAAACCTGCTCACGCCACCACGAACCTCAGATGGCAGACTCAAGGTCAGGGCGCCCATAATACTACCGCACATACCAAAACAGTGTGCAGCGCTAAAAAAACCGACGACAAATGCCAGAACCAGCGGATACTCCACGATATATGTCTCGACAACGGCCAAACAGAAGGCAGATTATGACAGAAAAATCACTTGGGCTGTTTGTGAATTATCTTTTTTTCTGTTCGGGTGCGGCGACGCCCATTCAAACCTCCACCCTATATGAAAATTGATACACTTCAATGCATCCCCCGTAATTCCTCAGCACGACAGTCTGAAATATCGCCTTTATGGAGAACGAAGTAATGATGCAAACCCTGCTGCAGGAGAAGTATCTTGTCTATGCATTGGAACTACCCAAGGCCGAAACCACGCACAGAGATTGCGACGAGGTCATGGCCTTTTTGAAGGCACGAGTGGACGATCACAAGGTGGCCGTCTACATCGCCGAGTTTGACCACTATGTCCACACCTCCGCCCTGGAGGAGGACGAGCCCCAGGGCAGATAATTGCTCCTGCATTATCTGCATTCCCCGCGTCCATGTGGGTCAGATGGGGCGAGTAATCTAACTGCAAGCAGTTCGATTCAGCACAATAAAATTGTGCGCAGATATCGCTGCAATTGGTAATCCAAGAAGGGAAGATGGTGCCCAGGGACAGACAAAATCGTCTGGAACGATTTTGCATGAGCGAAGCGAACCCAAAGGGCGAGCCCCAGGGCAGATAATTGCTCCTGCATTATCTGCATTCCCCACGTCCATGTGGGTCAGATGGGGCGAGTAATCTAACTGCAAGCAGTTCGATTC
>JBNKIR010000025.1:0-14123 GCA_050290785.1 Sedimenticolaceae bacterium
TTGGCTCTCCTGGCCGGCCTGGATGATGATGTCGTCTGCCGATACAAGCTGCACATCGTCGTCGGCAACTATCTGGGATCCGGTAACTTCGATCTTGCCTTCAGACTGTATATCTACGCTTCCGGCACTGATGCCGCTGCCGGCGTAGGTCTGGACATCTTCTGCGTCGACCTCAGTTATTTTGGTGCTGCTGAAAAAACCGCTCTCTTTCCTGCTGCGCTTAATCCAGCTGTTGCTCTCTTCTTCCGCACCGTCCAGTACAACATCACCACCGGCGGTTATTTTGGTGGCATCTGCGGTCTGGATGGACGATGCCTGGAGGTGGACATTGCCCTGAGTCGCAAGGGTGGCGTCAGCCCCGGCCTGGATGCCGGAACCGTACTGCTCCTTGCTGCTGCCACGACTTTCAACTCCACCGTCTTTAAAACCATAGGTGCGGTTCTTCTCGGCAGAGAGGAGTTGGATATCACCTGATCCGGCGTCGATACTGACGCTGCTTCCCACCTCAATCGTGCCGCCGGTTACCTTTACGCCCTGGCCAGTGCTGATATTGACGTTCTGATCGGAGCTGATGCGCGAGCCTACTCCCAATTCAGTCTGGATCTCTGATCCTTTGGTGTAACGATAGGTCTTTTCCTGGCTATAACGATCGCTGACCAGGCGCTCTGCCTCTATATCCAGGTTGCCACCAGCCGCTATCTCGCCGCTGGTGTTGACGATGCTGCCCTGGGCCTGCATGGCCATGGTGCCACTACTCTGGATACGGCCACCATCGTTGGCGATCTGTCCTGCGCTGACAGCCATGGTGCCAGCGGAGCGGATATCGCCCTGGTTGTTGAGATTGTCTGCCTGGATATTTACCGCCTCACCACCGCTGATCTGAGGGCCGGCGGCAGTGGCTGGAAGATTATTGATATCACCGGCCAGATAGACCACCGGGGCCAATACCGTCTGATCACCGACATCCATATATTCCATCCAGACGATGGATCGGTCCAGGGCGGCGATCTGGTCCTGGCTCAGGCTGATGCCGATCTCAAGGTCCAACTCCTCCTGTAAGGCCAAGGCGTTGTTCATCAACCCCTGGAACTGTTCGGTGTCGGTACCAAACTGTGACAATCTACGCTGCTTGCTCAACACAGTAACCTGGTCTGCCACCCAATGGGTCTCGTAGGCCGCGTCCCCAAGTTTTTTGTATGGGTTGTCTGAATCGAATCCATCTAGTTGATCCAGCATATAGTCGGAGTTAAAGAAATTCCCCTTATCGGTATACAGTGGGTTGCTCTCGATCAGGTAGGGATGACCGGGATCGGTGTTAACGATAAAGACGCCATAACTGCCTGCAGGCAGAGTGGGAACCAGGTTGGTACCGCTGAGGCTGCCATTGCCGGCGGTAGGCGCACTATCGAGACTCTGTGCACCGATACGGTAGAGACCGCCATCATAGGAAGTTACGCCGGTGTTACTGAGAGTAATGACATCGGTGGTTAAAGTACCGCCTGCAACAATGGAGGTATCACTGTATGCTTGCTGGGCAACCGCATTCGAGGTATTGGTATCAACCAAGACCGCTCGATAATCGTAATCTATACACCACCATAGAAAATAGTCATCGCAATATTTCTCTTTGCGGTATTTCCTGGTTACTACCCTGGTGGTGGTAGTCAGCACGGTTCCAACATTGTTGACGGTACCGCCTGTCAGGGTGACATCACCGGCAGCCGCGATCAGCCCATACTCGTTGTTGAGCTCATCCATATCAACCAGAATATCTTCACCGGCCAGGATACGTGCTGATGGCGTGGAAGAGGTCACCTCCTCCACGATTTCATAGGTATCTACTATGTCATAGTCATACTGACTTCCACGATTGATTACTTCATGATCTGTTTGACTTGTGGTAGAGCTGGTACTGGGGGCCGTGGAGGTATTATTAAAGGTGTTGGCGTAGGCATTGATATTGCCCTCGGCCTGGATCAGACCATGGTTGTCGATCAGGACCGTCTTGCCGTTGCCTTCATCGGCTGCCAACAGCAGATCGCCACCGCTGTGTATTTCCCCATCTGCTCTATTCTTGAGAGTGTCGATGATCAGAAGCTGAACACCGGTATCGCCGAGGATGGTCTCACGGTTATCCAGATTCTTGGCGTTGATCTTGAGATTGCTGCGACTGTAGAACGCACCGGTATTGGTGATACTGTCAGCACCGACATCCAGCGCCTCAGCACTTATCAAGCCTCTGTTGTCAATAACGGCGGTACTGCTGGCACCCTGGATACTGTTGATATCGAGCGCCCCATCACTGGTGATCTCGGCACCAACTGCATTGTCTATACTGGCTCCAACATTGAGTATCTGGCTATTACTGCCGTGCAATATGCCCTTGTTATCCAGTTGTGTCAGTTCTGCATCTATATTATTGGCTTTGATCTCCCCCTCATTGTCCAACAGGGCAACGGCGGTAGAACCCTTACCGCGCATAATGAGATTTTCGATACCGGATATATCGCCACCGGCAGCGTTGTTTATGCTATCGGCATTTAGGGTAAACTCCTTATCGGACTGAATACTGCCGCCACTCCTGTTGTTTACGCTATCGGCAGTGATATCCAGCGTACCAGCCGCCTGCAAGTTTCCCTGATTTTCAAACGTACCAACAGAAAGTATTGCCGTTGCAGCGATATTTTGGCTCTCTACCGCCTCATCGAATCCTGCCAATATCTCACCCTGGTTATCCAAAACCATTGCGGCCAGCACCATGGTGTCGCTTGCGGAAAGAATAGCGTTACCGTCATTCAGGGCCAAGGTGGTTGTGGCATCAAGATTGACGGCATTAGCATGCACCCGGTCACTCAGACGCATATCAGCATCACTCATGGCCGTGATAGTACTGGCGGATACCTTCTGAAAAGAGATACGGCCACCGGCAGTGATGTTCAGATTGTTTTGGGCCTTGATCTCGGGCGGCAGATTTACACCAACCCCCTTTTCTGTGCCTATCAGAGTAATACTATTGGCATACACAGCACCCAGGGCGGAGGCATCAATGGAGACACCGGTACCGGTGTTTGCCGTACTGATAAGGTTGCCATTGATATCGACCGTACCGCTGCCACCTGTGATTCTGAGATCCTTGGCGTATACTGCCGCATTCAGCTGTATGGTCTTCGCAAACAGTGCGGCGCTATCGATATTGTTGGCATTAAAACCCTGCCCTTCGATAAGTATGTCGCCACCGCTTATATTGAACCCATTTAAGCTACCACCAGTGTTGAACTGTGGTTGACCGGTGGTAAGGGTAGCCCTACCGGTGTTGATAAAGCCTCCGCCATTAACACTGATGCCGTTAGGGTTGGCGATGATGACATCCGCCTTCTGCCCTGCCACCTCAATGTAACCGTTTAACAGAGAACGCTGGGTACTGGTAACCTCGTTAAGGATAGTGTTAGCTGAACGGGTCAGATTGGGGTTGGCATTAACCCACCCCCCTAGTTGCGTGGAAGAGGGACCGGTGGCGTTATTGAGGATTTGCCCCTGAGACTCTACGTTATATTTTGTGAACTTGTTGTGTGACAGACCGTTGCCATTGGGGTTGGCGATATTTATCAACGGAACGCCGTTGGCTGCACTGGTCACTGTGACCGTAGGGGTGGCTGGATCAACATCTACCGGACCGGCAGAAAGTCCGCCACTGATACACCAGAAAAACCCAAACAAGAATGCAGAAGACTTGGATCTGTACATAGTCCTTTTCCTTTTTCCTTTGAGTCACATGCCCGTATGAAACAGACACGCTTTTCTCAACTTGTATATTGCTACTGTCCTAATACTGATAACTCAGTGATAGCCCGGCAAAGTCATGGTTATCAGGGGCATCGTGATCATCCAGCGGCGCAGAATAAAACAGGTCAAGATTCAATCCCATCAAATTCGCCCGCATACCCAGAGCACCGCCGAGAATATTACCCCCCGTGGTATCTTGCTCCTTTTTCACCCATCCGGCATCCAGGGCCAAATATAGCTCCATCCAGCCATTGTCATGCCGCACCATCGGAATGGTCAGTTCGTTGCGCAGATAGGCACCGGTATTACCATTCAGACCGTTGTCGCTAAATCCCCTGACACTATAAGGACCACCAACACTGATCTGGTTTGCTCCAAACTGGGAGTATTCGGTGTACTGACCATGCAGGGTTAAGATGTAGGTGAGTTTGGCAATCTGTTTTACCAGAGTACCGTCCAGTTGCCAGGCCTCATACTTTTCATTCAATTCAGTCTGATGTTCGGCACCAAATGCATCCAGACCTTTTATGTATGTCAACCGCAGTGCAGTTGTAAGCCCATCAACCTGGTAAAGATAGCTTAGGGAAATCCCTGCCTTGCTCAAATCATAGCTGGATGCCTCCAGAAGAACATCATCGATATAGTTTTCGGTCTTATAGGTGTTTATGTATGCACCGAGATCAAACCTATGTTTGGCGTTGTGGAATAGCCGGTAGTCGACACTGTAGTCGTGACTTTTGCTGCGTCCCTCTGATTGCAACTCGCTCATACCTACCTCGACGAGTTGTTTATATTCAGAATCACTGTAGCTATAAGTAAAGAGCAGCCTCCCGAACGGTATGGAGTAACTAAGAACCTTACTTCCGGTATTTAACCTCTCTTCATGTGGCACAGTACCGTTTGTCTGTAAGGTAAGCTGGTCAAACAGTCCAAGCGGATTATCCCACTGCAGGCTGAGTGATGCCTGAGTATCACCTGTTTCATCAGAACCGTAATTATTTGCCGACAGCGTGGCGCGCCAGGGACGCTGTCGCTCTATAGGCACATCCACCACACTCCAACCTTCACTGCTTCCTGGCAGCATATCAAGCTTGGCGTGGTAAGAAGGAAGCCGGTTGATCCTCTCAAGAGATACTTCAAAATCACGCAAATTCAGATATTCCCCTTTAAGGCCAATGAATGCCGTGCGCAAACCAGGAGATTCGTCTCCGATCTTCTCAACCTTGCCTTCCATGACACTGATCTCAACCTGGCCATCAGAGACATCCTGCTCCTTTAGGTAGGCCATGGATGTGATAAACCCCTTGTCGATATAAAGTGCAGTCAATTCACCTGCCACGGATTCCAGGTCCTGAATATAAAGGCAACGACCAGCATATTTGTTGATCACCTCATTGATTTGATCCTGGCTCAACAAGGTTGCGCCAATAACATCGATAACATCAACCGAAATACAGCGGCCGTCACCGGGTTGAGCGGAAGCTGGTTTAGCCGGCGTCTGGAATGGAGTGAGCTTTTCCCGCTGCTGCTGCTTCAGTCGCTCATAGATGCGTTTTTGTGACTCCTGTTGTAGCCGGTCATTTATCTGCTGTTGAACTGTAGCGGCATTCAGAAACGGCGAGATCAATAGCAGTAGAAACAACAAGATACCCTGACGTTTACACATAACTGAAAAACGCCTGAACAGGAAAACCAAGATGGAAGAAATAAGATTAACTACCGACATATTCCGTTTTTATTATCCAATACGCGTGTCAACATCCAAAATCCATAACACTTATAGTTCGAAACCCAAAACAGATCCCAAACGCATCGGTAACTTACCATACACACCCATAGACAAATAACTGGTTATCAGAAATACCGGAACTGCGTCACATTTTTGCGGGGTCCTGAGATGCTCTCAGACGCTCGTTTAAAAATTGGCGCGATTACCATCAGATCACGACCCAACAAAGTAACGGTGAGGGCAAACAAGTTATCTTAAGTCACTAAAGCGCAGGGCGTACGCGCCAACTTGCTTTATAATATAAGGAGATAAATTCGCCCATGGCCTCCTCATCGTAAGGTCACACGTTCGACAAGCAACCAAAGGTTGCGCAGAACGCAGGAGCAAAGCGACGGCGGCCCCGCAGGGGTGAGCCGCATAGCGGCGAATAATCGTGTCGGGGGCGCCATTTATCAGGAAATGAAACAACCACACATCATACTTCTGATAGCACTTTTTCTGTCGTCGCAGGCGATGGCGGCAACCCTGACTGGCCGCCCATCCCAGATCATCAGCGGTGACAAGCTGGTGTTATCAACCTCTGATAACCAACATATCCAGATTCAACTGCTGGGGATACAGGCCCCTCCCCTATCGACCAGCCTGGGACGCGCTGCGAAAAAGAGACTAACCGCCCTGGTAGCAGGGCGCCCGGTTACCGTTGAATTTCGCGTCAGAAATCGCTGGGGACAACCACTGGGCAAGGTGCTTCTGGGGGAGTCGGATATCAATCTGCAACTGTTGAGCATAGGACTTGCCGTCCATAAGCCCAATTTTCAAACAGTACTGGATAACAGTCTATACTCAAAATCTATGCAGAGGGCAAAAAAGCTCAAGCTGGGCATCTGGGCGTTGTCGAAATAGACGCCGCGATTAATGCCGTTGTAATAAACCGGAAACGGCTTGCAGTTACGCTAGACTCTCCACCCGGCGACAACGCCTGGGCAACTTCTTAAGGAGGCAAGGAAATCATGTCTAAAGACAAGCAGAAGGCAAAAAAGAAGGACAAGGATGAAAAGAAGAAAAAGAACAAGACAAAAGTCGTGAAAGACAAAAAATCCAAGAAGGAGAAGAGCAAGGCCAAGAACCCCAAGACATCCAAGCACAAGGTCAAGGTCAGCGCGGAGACGCGAATGGAGATGATACGCACCGCGGCATACTACATCGCAGAGAGACGCGGCCATAGCGGAGGCTATGAGTTGAATGACTGGATTGAGGCAGAAAAAGAAATCGATGCCTCAATTAAACGATAGCCGGACAAGAAAAACCCCGCCTATAGTTGCGGGGTTTTCCGTGAATGTTACTCTGTTATCAGGCGGCTTTCCTGCGGGTGGAAAAACCTATCAGTCCCAGTACGCCTGATACAAACAGCCAGGCGGAGGCAGGAAGAGGAACTGCAGCGAGATAGGCGTGATTGTCTGTCTCAAATGCATTGCTTGTCGATACAAATTTTACGATATTGAAATACTCCAAAGCATTTTCCGCCCAGATATTCCAATAGGCCCCCTGCTCCTGATTGCCGTTGTCATCCAAACCTGCCACACCTGAGAGAAAGGTTCCACTGAATACGGCGACCTGGGTATCATCATTCCAAAGCTCAAGGGAATTATAGTCATCCGGAGATCCGCCATAAAATCCAAAATATTGATTTAGGGATCCAAAAGTTGCTGTCCCTGGTGACGACTGACTCGGCCTTACTCTGCCTTCAGTGTGAGGGCCAACCGTGAAGTAATATGAGCTGTCATCAGGTGGGGAGGCCCAGTTGCGGCTGGAGTCCCCAAGCACGACGGCGCCACCGGAGTAGCCTGTCGGCATGTCGCCTGAGTTAAAATCAATCACTGTGGCCCCAGACACAGAGGTGGTGAGACCTTCATTCGTTAAAGCCGTACCGCCTACTGATATCGTGTAGGCCAAGGCCGTTGTGTGCATCAACAGCGCCGCTACAGCAAATACGATAGCGAAACTCTTAAGATCAAATTTCATAACAGGATGCCCTTCAGGACCCTTGGCACATCCTATGCCAACCATGCTCAATATTGTTAGTTAAGGATGGTAGTTGCAGATAGCGTGATACACATCGCCTAAATGGGGTAAATCTGTAATTTTATTGGGAATATTATTCCCTCAGGGGCTTGTTAAATAAATGCCTGCCTGAGGTAGATAAAGGGTGGAATTTCAATCAGCGCCTGGCTTCTTTTTCCTTTTAACGCGTTTAGATTCGCTGCCAGACTGCATGCGCACCTTCAACAGCATGCCGATCAGGGCAGACTCCAGGGCCTTATATGCCTTGGTTTGGGCCTCCTGGTGGGTAGTGGTGACCTTATCATCCAACATGGAGAGTCTGGCATCGAAATAGGCAATATCCGCCTCTAGCCCGCTGACACTCATATCAGGCCATTGCTTGTCTTTTTTATCTTCAGAATCAGACATTTGCCGCCATTAATCTCAACCAGATAACACCCGATGACAGATACCGTTTCCATGGCCACACCTTTAAGTATAATACCAGCTTAACTGACAACAAAGTGACATAACACACAATCCCGAATCGTCGGGATAACAACAGAAATTCAACGATGGGTAACCATAATCATGACTAAGATACGCCAGGAAGACCTCATCCAAAGCATTGCAGACGGTCTGCAATACATCTCCTACTACCATCCTGCGGACTACATCCAGGCCCTTACCAAGGCCTGGGAGATGGAGCAGTCCCCAGCGGCCAAGGACGCCATGGCCCAAATCCTGGTCAACTCCAGGATGTGCGCCGAGGGCAAGCGCCCCATCTGTCAGGACACCGGCATGGTAGTGGTCTTTCTGGAAGTGGGTATGGACCTGCGGTTCGAGGGCGACATGGGCCTTGAGGACATGGTCAACGAGGGGGTGCGCCGCGGTTACAACCACCCGGATAACGTGCTGCGGGCATCCGTGGTGGCAGATCCGGCCGGGGCGCGCAAGAACACCAGAGACAACACACCGGCGGTGATCCACACCAGGATCGTCCCGGGCGACAAACTGCTGGTAAAGCTGGCGGCCAAGGGCGGTGGCTCGGAGAATAAATCCAAATTCACCATCCTCAATCCATCCGGCAATCTGGTGGACTGGGTGCTGGAGACCGTTCCGAAGATGGGCGCCGGCTGGTGTCCGCCCGGCATGCTGGGTATCGGCATCGGCGGCTCGGCCGAAAAGGCCATGCTCCTGGCCAAGGAGTCCCTGATGGAGCATATCGACATCCACGAACTGCAGGCCCGCGGACCCCAGACTCGGGTGGAAGAGTTGCGCCTGGAGCTGTTCGAGAAGGTGAACGCCCTGGGTATAGGGGCACAGGGGCTGGGCGGACTCACCACCGTGCTGGATGTAAAGATCAACGACTATCCGACCCATGCCGCCTCCCTGCCCATCGCCATGATCCCCAACTGCGCCGCCACCCGCCACGTGGAGTTCACCCTGGATGGCAGCGGACCGGTGGATCTGCAGCCGCCCAGCATAGACGAGTGGCCACAGATCGCACTGGAGGGCGCCGCCAATGCCCGTCGGGTCAATCTGGATACGGTCACCAAAGAGGAGATCGCCAACTGGCAACCGGGCGAGAGCCTGCTGCTATCCGGCAAACTGCTGACTGGACGCGACGCCGCCCACAAGCGCATCCAACAACTGCATGAGAAGGGAGAGCCACTACCGGATGGCGTAGACTTCAATGGCCGTTTCATCTACTACGTGGGACCAGTGGATCCAGTCCGGGACGAGGCGGTGGGCCCGGCCGGCCCCACCACGGCCACCCGCATGGACCAGTTCACCGACATGATGCTGGGAGATATGGGCCTGATCGGCATGGTGGGCAAGGCGGAACGTGGTCCGAAGACCATCGAATCGATCAAACAGCACGGGGCCGCATACCTGATGGCGGTGGGAGGCGCGGCCTATCTGGTCTCCAAGGCGATCCGCTCCGCCCGCATCGTGGCCTTCGAGGACCTGGGCATGGAGGCGATCCGTGAGTTCGAGGTGGAGGACATGCCGGTGACCGTGGCCGTGGACAGCAAGGGCAACTCCGTACATGAGACCGGACCGGCGGAGTGGCGGATCAAGATCGAGGATATGAAAAAGTAGGAGCCCGCTCCTACGGGCGATTTTCTCGTTCCCTCGCTCCAGCGTGGGAATGAGTAAATTATATGCCTACTCTACGGTCATAACCCGGATGTAGTCGGTTCCGCCAGCCGTCTGAAACTTACCGGCAACGGTCAGTACCAGGTCCCCGCTGGAGAGATAACCCAGTTCACGGGCGCGTGCAATGCCATAGCCGATCTTCTCCTCATCATTGAGTTCGCCTGTGCGGAGCAGTGGCAGCACCCCCCAGTTCAGGGCCAATTTACGGGCTACCGCATCGGACGCGGTAACAGCAAAGATCGGGCACTCTGGCCGATGCCGTGAGATCTGTCTGGGACTGAATCCGGTCTCGGTAAGACTGAAGATCGCCTTGGCATCAAGCCGTTTTGCCATACTGGTGACCGCCGTACTGATCGCGTCGGTCACTTTATTAGATGGGTTCGGCTTAACCGTCTGCAAAAAACCGTATTCCGCCAGGGAGGCCTCTGCCTGCTCGGCCAGCTCCGCCATGGTCTGCACCGCCTTTACCGGATATTTACCTATGGCCGTCTCTCCTGAAAGCATGATCGCGGAGGTGCCGTCCAAGATGGCGTTGGCCACATCGCTGGCCTCGGCCCGGGTGGGTTTGGGATTGCGCTCCATGGAAGAGAGCATCTCCGTGGCCGTAATCACCGGTTTACCGAGTGAGACAGTAGCCCGAATGATCTTCTTCTGCATCCCCGGAACCTCGGCCAACGGCAGCTCCACGCCAAGGTCTCCCCGAGCCACCATCACGCCATCGGCGGCCTCGACGATCTCATCCAGGTTATTTATCCCAGACCGGTTCTCGATCTTGGCGATAATGGGGATGTCTACTCGGAACTCCTGTTGAACCATGCGCAGTTCATGGATGTCGTTGGCAGTCTGAATAAATGATGCCGCGATATATTCAATACCATGCCGAGCAGCGAACCCCATCTCCTGCACCACCACTTCACGGTTCTCCGGACTCACCGCACTCACGGCGAGCTGGGTGTTGGGCAGATTGACCCCTTTATTGTGACGCAGGGTGCCTCCATGAATCACCCGGCACTGTATGACACGCTCATCAATGGCAACCACCGCCAGCTCGATCGCACCATCATCAAGCAGGATGGCGGTCCCGGAATCAACATCCCCGTAAAGCCCCTGATATGAGACAGAAACGCCTTTGGAATCACCAACACGGCCATCGCAATAGAGCGCAAAGTCATCGCCGGCCTGAAGCTCTACCAACTCTCCCTCCAACCTGCCGGTCCGGATCTCTATCCCACGGGTATCCACCATGATCGCCACATGCCTTCCCTCCTCTCCCGCCGCCTGGCGCACAAGCCCAACCCGCTCGGCCTGATCCGGGCCTGTACCAAAAGAGAGGTTGATACGAAACACACTGACCCCAGCCCGAATCATCTCCTTCAAGATCTCGATGGAATCACTGGATGGGCCGACAGTGGCAATAATCTTGGTTTTTTGACGAATACCCATGGCGCAATTGCCAACTCCTTTAAATTCCTTGTTGATAGAAAGGAGTATGGTTGAAAAATATGAAAATTTTGCGACAAAAGAGCTGCCGGTTCCTGCGCCGGTGTGTGGGAACGATAAGCGAAGGGGGGGCTAGGTTAAACCACCAGATCCAACTGTTGAATGGTGCCTACACCTCCATCCTCTTCCAGGTAGATCCCTGAATCGCGCACCGCACCCAGGGTATCGTTGGCCGCGTCTTTTAGCAGGAACGGGGTATCGATATGCCCCAGATAGATGGCCCCTACCCCGCGCTGTCCCAGGGCCACCAGTTGATCATTACCGGACTCATCCTTGGACCAGATGCGCAGACGGTCATAGATGCTGTCGTTCTCGTCGATCCAGTTGTTGCCATCGGCATCATACTTGGAGAGATCGGCAAAACCGTTGCCGCTCTGCGGTCCAAACAACTCGCTGCCGTCGTTGATCTCGCCGTCTCCATTTTTGTCCAGGGCCAGAAAACCGCTGCCCGATCCCACAAAGGCGATCTGATCAGACGTTCCGTCCGCATCGATATCAAAACTAAAGCTGCGCTCGGTCAGTTGCGCCGCAGTACCACTGAAGTTGATTACCAGCGGGTCCTTCAGGGCGTCGCCGGCGCGCAGACTCAGCCTCTGCTCCGAATAGAATTCCCGACTCATATTCAGATCGACACTGATCTCGATCTCTCTGCCATCGGCGGTATGCACCACGCCCTGGGCGGAGAAGCTGGTGGTCTCGGATTCGTAGTGGGACTCGTAGTAGTCGTAGACCAACCCCCAGCCCTGGCGACCGTCATCTGCTGATTGGGCCTGATTGGGGTCCGGCACATCGGTTGTCTCGGCCGATGCCTCAACATCCTCTACCTCGGAGGGTGAAGCCAGCTTGATCTTCTTACCGGTGAGCTGCTCCACCAGGAGCTTGATCAACAACTGCTTCAGCTCATCCAGAGGATCGAGCTGCTCCTCATCTATCACAACGGCCTTGGTCGGCTGCAGAGAACTGGCCTGGGCGGAGATATCCACCTGTTGGAACTCCATTCGCAGTGATTCCGCCATGGAGTCAAATGTCGCGCGGTTCACCGGGCCGCTCACCGCCTGCGCGTCCTGACCGTCGCGCCAGACCGTGAGGGACTCGCGCTGCTCGTCCCGCTGGGTTGATAGATGGTTGCTGACCATCTGCAGATTGGAGTCGACGATCTTCATAGCGCCCACCATAAAATTCATACTGGTAAATCAACTGGCGGCCAGGGGGGAATTTTCTTGAGAAAATAGCCAGGAAACCAGTTCCTAACCGACTGGAATTAAAGGATTTTTTCTGAAAAACCTTACAGAATCACCGCGTTATAGCTCGCGGGTAGCCAGAAAGCGGATGTCGGGCCAACGTTCCATGGTCAGATCCAGATTCACCCTGGTCGGGGCCAGGTAGACCAGTTGATCGTCGCCATCCAGCGCCAGATTGTCATGGGCCTTGGTCTTGAATTGCTGCAGCATCTTGGGGTCATCGCACTGCACCCAACGGGCGGTGGCGACGTTTATGTTCTCCACGATCGCCTCTACGCTGTACTCGTCTTTCAGGCGATGCGCCGCCACGTCGAACTGCAGCACACCTACTGCACCCAGGATGATGTCGTTGTTGCGCATGGGACGGAACACCTGGGTGGCCCCCTCCTCGCACAACTGTACCACGCCTTTCTGCAGCGCCTTGAGACGTAGCGGGTCCTTCAGCACCACGCGGCGGAACAGCTCAGGGGCAAAATAGGGTATGCCCTCGTACTTCAGATCTTCGCCCTCGGTAAAGGTATCGCCGATCTGGATGGTACCGTGGTTGTGCAGGCCGATGATGTCACCCGGCCAGGCCTCCTCCACATGTCTGCGCTCATCGGCCTGGAAGGTGATGGCGTTGCTCACCTGCACCGTCTTACCAATACGCACATGGCGCATCTTCATGCCCTTCTTATAGGATCCGGAGCAGACCCGCAGAAAGGCGATGCGATCACGATGGGCCGGGTCCATATTGGCCTGGATCTTAAACACAAAACCGGAGAACTTCTGCTCAGACGGTTCCACATCGCGCTGCAACGTCTGGCGTGCTATCGGGGCCGGGGCATACTCCACAAAGGCATCCAACAGCTCCTTTACACCGAAGTTGTTGATGGCGGAACCGAAAAACACCGGCGTCAGCTCGCCACGGTCATAGGCCTCCTGGTCCCACTCGTGACTGGCGCCCAGCACCAGCTCGATCTCCTCCCGCAGCTCGTCGGCCTGACCGCCGATCACCTCATCCAGCCTGGGATTATCCAGACCTTCGATCAGCTCGCCCTCCTGGATCTTGCCACCGTGGGTGGCGGTAAACAGATGGGTGGTGTTGCTGCGCAGGTCGTACACCCCCTTGAATCTCTTACCCATACCTATGGGCCAGGTCAGCGGGGCACAACGGATCTTAAGCACGGACTCCACCTCGTCCAGGATCTCCATCGGATCCCGGCCCTCGCGGTCCAGCTTGTTGATGAAGGTGATGATCGGGGTGGTGCGCAGACGGCACACCTCCATCAGCTTGATGGTACGTGACTCCACGCCCTTGGCCACGTCGATCACCATCAGGGCCGAGTCCACAGCTGTCAGGGTGCGATAGGTGTCCTCCGAGAAGTCCTCGTGCCCCGGTGTATCCAGCAGATTTACGATCGCATCATTATAGGGAAACTGCATCACCGATGAGGTTACGGATATGCCGCGCTGTTTCTCCAGTTCCATCCAGTCAGAGGTGGCGTGGCGCGCCGCCTTGCGACCCTTCACCGTACCGGCCAACTGGATGGCGCCACCGAACAGCAACAACTTCTCGGTGAGGGTGGTCTTACCGGCATCCGGGTGGGAGATGATCGCGAAGGTGCGGCGACGATTCAGTTGTTTCAGCAGTTCGGACATGTTCAAAATAGGGCAAACGAAAGCGG
>JBNKIR010000026.1:0-3187 GCA_050290785.1 Sedimenticolaceae bacterium
AAGGATGCCGTAAACTAGCGCGCTTTCTCAGGGTGCTTAGCTCAGCTGGGAGAGCATCGCCCTTACAAGGCGAGGGTCGCAGGTTCGATCCCTGCAGCACCCACCAAGGTTTTGGAGTGGTAGTTCAGTTGGTTAGAATACCGGCCTGTCACGCCGGGGGTCGCGGGTTCGAGTCCCGTCCACTCCGCCAATGTTTGAGATAGAATCGGGGCATCCTTGTGATGCCCCGTTTTTATTGCGCCTCTGAAAAGATCTATTACTGATTACGGGATAACAGAAATGCTGCAGTCGATAAGAGAAAAGGCACAGGGTTGGATCGCTTGGGCCATTGTAATAATGATCAGCATCCCATTCGCGCTCTGGGGCATACAGTCATATCTGGGTGGTGGGTCTGCCGCCATAAAGGCATCGGTAAATGATCGCGAGATCACCGAGCGTGAATTTGAGAGTGACTACCGTAGCTTTCGTGAGCAACTGCGTCAGCAGCTTGGTGGTTCCTATCGTCCTGAGCTGTTGGATGACAAGCTGTTAAGAAAAGAGGCGCTCGCATCCATGATCAAGAGCGAACTTATCTATCAGCAGGCCATGGAGCTTGATCTGCGTGCCAGCGACGAGGTGTTGCGTGACATGATCAAGAACAACCGCGCCTTTCAGGTGGGCGGAAGATTCAACCAGAAGGCCTATGAGGATGCCACACGCGGTATTGGGCTGACTACGGATGGCTATGAGATGGAGATGAGGCGGTTTCTGGTATCTGAACAGTTGAAGAGGGCGGTGGTCTCTTCTGAGATAACCACCCAATCAGAACTGACCGATCTTCTGCGTCTGAAGGAGCAGCGACGCAAGATGGAATATCTTATCGTACCGGCCAAGGGATTCCTGGCAGACGCCAAGGTAGATCCTGAGGAGATTGCCACCTACTACGACGCCAATAAATCATCCTTTATGTCACCTGAGAGGGTAAAGCTGGAATATCTTGAGTTGGATATCAAGAATCTGGCCAAGACCGTAGAGGTAAAGGAGGAAGATCTGCGCGGGTACTATGAGCATAGCAAGGACGACTATATGCTTCCTGAGCAGAGACGCGCCAGCCATATCCTGATAACGGTTAAAGACTCGGCAGATGACGCAACCAAGTCCAAGGCACGCGCAGCGGCGGAGGATGCGCTGAAGCGGGTCAAGTCCGGTGAAGATTTTGCCAAGGTGGCAAAGGAGTTGTCACAGGATCCCGGCTCGGCAAAACAGGGTGGTGATCTGGGATTCTTCGGTAGAGGTGTGATGGCCGCTGAATTCGAAGATGCAGTGTTTGCCTTGAATAAGGACGCAATCAGCGATCTGGTCAAGACCCAATTCGGATATCACATCATAAAGGTCACAGATATAAGGGCGCCCAAGGGCAGGAGTTTCGAAGAGGCCAGGGATGATCTCATAAAGGCCTACCGCAAAGAGGAGGCTGGACGTCAGTTTTACGAATATGCGGAGAAGTTGGCAGATCTGACCTATGAAGATCCGAGCAGCCTGGAGCCGGCGGCCGATGCCCTGGGCCTGAAGGTGCAAAAGAGCGATTGGATTGGGAGAGATGGCGGCGAAGGCATATTGGCTAACGGACGGGTCGTTACGGCCATGTTCAGCGAGGATGTCCTGATACAACGCAACAACAGCGAGGTGCTGGAGTTGGGGCCGGAACATGTGCTGGTCCTGCGGGTGGCGGAGCATGAGGAATCACAGATCAGACCCTTGCAGCAGGTACGTGGTGATATCGAACTGATACTCAAGAAGCGCGCCGCCTCGAAACAGGCGGAGCAGAAGGGCGTCGAAATAGTAACTGCACTCAGGCAGGGATTATCGATGCAAAAGGCGGCTGCAGAGCACAAGGCCCAACTCAAGGCACTGGCCGAGGTGGGTCGTGACTCTTCCAATACCCCTGGTGAGGTGCTGCAGACCCTGTTCAGGATGCCAAGGCCTAAGGGTGAAGCCACGGTCTATGACGCAACGGCCCTGGGGGACGGAGATTATGCCGTAATCGCACTCCATGAGGTCATTGACGGCTCAGAGAAAAAGGCTGCGGACGATGGGGTATCGAAGATCAAGGCGTCTTTGGGGCGTATAACCGGTGAGATCAATTACGAACATCTGGTCGAAAACAAGCGGGAGAGATCGAATATCGTTATCCCGGAAGAGAAAGAGTAGGCTATTCTTCCAGCAGGAAAATAGAAAGGGCGGGTTAAATAACCCGCCCTTTTGCGTTTCTCGTCCCCATGTACTGCGGGGGATCCTATGTATCAGCTAGTTCTTCATCATGCCGACTATGTGATAACCGGAGTCCACATACAGCACATCGCCGGTTATACCGGATGCCAGGTCCGAGCATAGGAAGGCCGCGGCATTACCCACCTCGTCGATGGTCACGTTGCGGCGCAGGGGTACGGTCTTCTCCGCCTCACTCAGCATGCTCTTGAAGCCACTGATGCCGGACGCCGCCAGGGTGCGTATGGGTCCGGCGGAGATGGCGTTGACCCGGATGCCCTCCGGTCCCATGGAGTCCGCCAGATAGCGCACATTGGCCTCCAGGCTGGCCTTGGCCACACCCATGACGTTGTAGTTTGGGATGGTGCGTACGGCGCCCAGATAGCTCAGGGTGATGAGGGAGCCGTTACGTCCCTGCATCATGCCGCGACCGGCCTTGGCCAGGGCGGCGAAGCTGTAGGAGCTGATATCGTGGGCTATGGCGAAGCCCTCTCTGGTCACGGACTCTATATATGTCCCCTCCAGCTCTTCACGCGGGGCGTAACCGATGGCGTGGACTATGCCGTCCAGGCCGTCCCAGACCTTGCCCAGTTCGGTGAATACGTCTTCGATCTGCTCGTCACTGGCCACGTCCAGCGGCAGGGTGATGTTTGAGTCACACTCGGCGGCAAACTCTTCCACCCGGCCTTTCAGCTTATCGGTCTGATAGGTGAAGGCGAGCTGCGCGCCCTCGCGGTGCATGGCCTTGGCTATGCCCCAGGCGATGGAACGGTTACTGGCCACGCCAGTGATGAGGATACGTTTATCTTGTAAGAAGCCCATAGGAATGCCTTAATACTCCAGTCTAATTATTGGCTGACATCTGCATTACAGAATGCGATGATTTAACACTACTAAAGTGGGTACAGTACCGGAAAACAGCACGTTGGAAAAGAACTCT
>JBNKIR010000027.1:0-45053 GCA_050290785.1 Sedimenticolaceae bacterium
CGCGCGGCGATAGCCACCGCCTGGGTTTCATCCGGCTCCCCGGCAAACAGCTCCGGCCAATGGTGCTTGATCATGCCGGCGCAGGAGCCGGAGGGGACGACGATGGGGATATCCTTGGGGAAACAATCCATCAACGACCGGGCCACGGCACGTGCCTCATCGCGATACCCGGAGTTAAAGGCGGGTTGCCCGCAGCAGGTCTGGTCATCTGGAAAGATAACCCTTACCCCGGCGTCGCGTATCAACCGCATACCGGCCAGCCCGGCCTTGGGGTAGAGCAGATCGATCAGGCAGGTGCCGAAAAAATAGATTTCAACGGGCTTTGGCATGTGTGATTAATCCGGATTAACGACCGACGCCTGACGCAGAAATCGCTCATAACGCGCCCGTTCTTGGTCGATTCCTTGTAAAGATTCCTCGACAAATACCAGATGGGTTTGGGCGGCCTGGCGTGCCGCATCCGGATCGCCGGCGAGCACAGCCTGCATCAGTTTTTCGTGTTGGGCAGATAGAGGTTCGAATACTCGCGGGATGGTATACATTTTATCCAGGCTGTTTTTGATTGAACTTTGAAGAACTGAGAAAAGACTGCGCATGGTATGTAGCATGACGATGTTATGTGAGGCCTCCGAGATAGACAGATGAAAGGCGGCATCAGCCCGCGCCTCATTAATAGGGTCATCTCCTAGCTTATGTAGCTCGATCATATGATCGAAGGCGCGTCGGATATTGTCCCGGTCTGCGTCAGTGGCACGAAGTGCCGCATAATAGGCCGCCTGTCCATCCAAGGCATGTCTTACCTCAAGCACATCGTAGCGGGATTCGGGGTGCTCTCTGATAAGTTGTAGTAGAGGGTCGCTCAGCCCTTCGTTCAGTGCTGCGCGGACATAAGTCCCGCCTCCCTGGCGCGAATCAACCAGGCCCTTGCTGGACAATTTCTTAATGGCCTCGCGCAGTGACGGACGTGAAACGCCGAGACGTTCAGCCAGTTGACGCTCTGCAGGCAGACGTTCCCCTGGCTTGAATTGACCCTCGGTAATCATCTCTTGTAACTGCCCGGCGATCTGATCCGAGAGTGTGGTTCTTTTCATTATATCTCCATGATTGGTATTACCAATTGCCATAAATTGTAAAACAATCAATAGTAAAATCAAGCTCCAAAACGTATATATTTGTGCGAATATGCCGGTACCGTAAAAATTTTACCTTGACATCCTGCGAATTCGTTGCAAAATAATTGGCCTTACCAATATACCGCTTGGTAAATGTCTTGGCCATTATTAAAACTACAGAGGAGGTCATATGAAGAAATCATTACTTATGTTGAGCAGTGCGGCAGCACTGATGCTTGCGCTGGCCGTCAATCCCGTTCTTGCGGCGGAGAAGGTGTTGCTCAAGGTGCCAGTTTGGTTTGGTACCCACTTGGTTGGTATGGGCTCTACCCCGAAATGGTTGGCTGAGCGCATTAACGCGGCGTCAGGTGGCTCGGTGATGATGAAGATCTACGAACCAGGTAAGCTAGTGCCACCGAAGGAGATACTGGAATCAGTATCCAAGGGCCAAGTTAACGCTGGATGGTCTACGCCTGGTTACAATACCGGGCTGATTGGTCAGAAAGGCGCTATCTTCTCTGCTGTGCCCTTCGGGCCGGATGCGCCGGAGTTTCTCGCCTGGATCTATTATGGCGATGGACGCAAACTATGGCAGGAGACCTATGACAAGGCCGGCTACAACGTCCATTCAATCCCTTGCGCAGTCATCGCGCCTGAGACCTCAGGGTGGTTTTCCAAACCCATTGATAAACCAGCTGATCTAAAAGGGTTGCGTATGCGTTTCTTCGGTCTGGGAGCGTTGGTGATGGAGAAGCTCGGTGTTTCCACGTCGTTGTTGCCTTCAAAAGAGATCTTCCCGGCGCTGGAAAAGGGGGCGATTGATGCCACTGAATTTTCCATGCCGGCGATTGATAAGCTGCTCGGATTTAACAAGATCCTTAAATACAACTATTTCCCAGGCTGGCATCAACCGGCGACCATGTTTGATCTGCTCATCAACAAGGACACATGGAAAAAGATGGATAAGCATCAGCAGTCAGTGGTCGAGCTTGGTTGTAAGGCGGCTATGCTTGATGGTTTGGCCCTGGGAGAGGCAATTCAATTCCCTGTCATGAAGGAGAATGTCAAAAAGGGAGTGGAAAACCGCTATTGGTCGGATGAGATGCTAGGTCTGTTTAAAGCCAAGTGGGATGAGGTCGTAGCTGAAGAGAGCGCCAAGGACCCTGAGTTCAAGCGCATCTATGACAATCTGCAGGCGTTTCGCGCCGACTATAAGCTTTGGAATGAGTGGGCCTTTCTACCGCGACCAGGCACCAAGCGGGTGGCTAAATAGCGCAAATCACCATCTGTGACAGAGGGATGCCTCTGTCACTGTGGTGATTGAATGCGAGGTGCTGATAATGAATGCTACGGGATCGAGCCAGCCTCAATATCGTATACCGGTTGTCAATTTCTTAAACACAATCGTAAGACGTATAGCGGAAACGACTGCCTGGCTAAACGTGGTTTTGATTGTTGTCATTCTGACCCAGGTTGTTATGCGCTATGGGTTTAAACATGGCTTGGTGCCGCTGGAAGAACTGATGTGGCATCTGTATGCAGTGGCATTCATGTTCGGCATGGCCTACTCGATCACCAACGACTCCCATATAAGGGTCGACATCATCCATATGAACCTGTCTCGTAAGGCCCAACATATTATCGAGATTCTCGGGATCTTATTTCTGTTAATGCCTTTTATGTTTATTTTGCTGGATCACAGTTTTGGTTGGGTATGGGAGGCCTGGCGCATCGACGAATCTTCCGCCAATCCGACCGGGCTTCCATATCGTTGGGCTATCAAGGCGGTGATCCCGCTTAGCTTGTTATTGATGCTACTCGCGGCCCTGGCCCGCATTATCCAGGAGGTGTTGCTGCTGCTGCACTATGGGAAAGAGCCGGATGATATCTATCCGGGACGGGTATCCGCACTACGGCAGTTTTTTCATTTAAACCCGATAGAACAGGGTGACGAGTACGAGCAGACAAGCGGGGAAGATGATTATGCATCTTGAACCGGAGAATTACCTTGTCATAGCAATGTTCGCCACCTTTGTGGCTTTGCTATTTACCGGCTTTCCGGTGGCCTGGGTACTGGCGGGAGTGGGGATCGCGTTCGCCGGTGTCGCCTATGTGACGGATAGTGTTGGTTGGACTGTTACCGGGCTTGATTACAACACGCTGGGTCTGCTGGTAGGGCGCATATTCAATATCATGGACAATTGGGTGTTGGTGGCGTTGCCCATGTTCATATTCATGGGGTTGATGCTGGATAAATCCGGCGTAGCCGAACGCATGATGTATTCGATGCAAAAACTATTTGGACGCGTCAAAGGCGGACTCGCGATTACGGTGACCTTGATTGGTATCATATTGGCGGCATCAACCGGTATTATCGGTGCGTCTGTGGTGCTTCTGGGAGTGATGTCACTACCCGTCATGCTCAAGCAGTCCTATCACAAACCTTTGGCCCTGGGCACCATAGCCGCCTCCGGCTGCCTGGGTATATTGATTCCTCCGTCCATAATGCTCGTCATCATGGGCGATCAGTTAGGTGTGTCTGTAGGGGATCTGTTTATGGGTGCGGTCTTCCCAGGCGTTATTCTGGGGCTACTCTATTTGTCGTATATCCTCATTTACGGTCTGATCAAACCCCAGCATGCGCCTCTTGCCGCCGAACACGCACCTATAGAGCTTAAAGATGTATTACGTGTTATGTACGACATCCTGCCTCCGGCACTGCTGATACTCGCGGTACTTGGTTCGATATTTATGGGTGTTGCAACGGTTACCGAGGCTTCCGGTATCGGTGCGCTTGGCGCTGCATTATTGGCCAGGGTGAATAGATGTCTGGATTGGGAGGTGCTAAGGGAGGTCGTGCTGAACACCATGAACACCTCCGCCTATATCTTCGCCATATTTGTTGGCGCCACGGTATTTGCCTTGGTGCTGCGGGAGTGTGGTGGCGATGAATTGATAGCATCCATTCTGACTGGGTTGGAGCTTGGACCTTATGGCCTTATTCTGGTTGTGCTGGGGGTGGTTTTTATCCTCGGGTTTTTTCTCGACTGGATAGAGATTAGTCTGATCATATTACCGTTATTGGGTCCGGTCATTGCCACTTTGGACTTAGGTGTGGAGGGATATGGTGTTGTTGATAGACCTAATCTTGTGTGGTTCGCACTACTGGTGGCGGTTACTCTGCAAACTTCTTTTTTGACCCCGCCGGTAGGGTTTGCACTGTTCTATCTTAAGGGCGTCTGTCCTCCGGATGTGAGATTGACTCAAATATACCGTGGGGTTGCGCCATTCATTATTTTACAACTAGTAGGCCTTGCTCTAGTTTTTGCTTTTCCGCAGCTTGTTACCTGGCTACCATCTGTGATGTATGGCCATTGATGTGATTAGAACAGATCGATCTCTTTGGCCTTAATCTTCTGATCATGCGTAATCTTGCCTGCGCTGATCAGCTCTTCATATATACAGGTTTGGTTTCTGCCGTTATCCTTGGCGTAATAGAGGGCCTTGTCGGCCGAGTAGATCACATCCGAGCTGCTCCCCTGCGCATCGATCTGGACCATGCCGATACTGACGGCCATGTGGTCGATCTGTGGGAAGGAGTGCTCATGGATCCTGGTGCGCAGACGCTCGAATACATGGAAGGCGTCCTCCTGTGATAGCACCTTGATCAAAACCACAAACTCCTCGCCACCATACCTGAACAGCAGGTCATCGTCCCGGAAGACATCTGTCATAAACCCCGCCATCAGGATGAGCACCTCGTCACCGAACAGGTGGCCGAACCTGTCGTTTATGGTCTTGAAGTGATCCACATCTATCACCCCCAGCCAGTATTGGACCTCATCAGCGGCGCGCCTGAACCCCCTGGACTGGATCTTTTGTCTGGTATGGGACTTTTCCATCAGGATATTGAGGATCTCTTTGTTCAGGGTCTCTCTGTTCAGTAGTCCGGTAAGCTTATCCCGGACGTTTTCGTGCAGCAGGTTGAGGTAGTTGGAGTAGATGCGCAGCAGTCCGAATACGATCCTCTGGTCATCAAAGCGGATCTCCCGGGTAAACTGCACCAGGACCGCCGAGACGTTGCCGTTCTTATCGGATACCGGAAAGATGTTTCCTATATGGTGGTGCTCATCGGAATCAAAGGTGACCACATCTTCACTCGCAATAGCGTTGGCTATGGCCTGCTGCAGACTGACGGTGAGTTGGTGATCGGTCTGGGCCTCGCTGATTACATCGCGGTCCGCAGACTTATTGGCAACTATCTGCAACTCCAGTTTGGGGGGTGGACTCTGAATCCGATAGAGACGAAACTCCTCAGAGGGGACTATCTCCGCCAGGGTCTCCAACAGGCTCCGCTCCAATATCTCCCGATCCTGGTAACGGGTGATTTCCGCTAGGCTGTCGATGACCTGGACTGTAGAGACTCTTGGTTTCACGGTGACTCCGGCATCGTTGTTATTATTGGATACGGTCTTATTCTAATTCTATGGAGTAGGATTCAAGTTTTACCTGTTTTATCAGCAAAGTCGAGTTGTTTCCGCCCACTGTAGCTGGTAATCGGCCGATGCAGGTGAAAATTGAGTGATATTTGTATTTTTTGCTCGGGATTCGATTCTCAGTCGTGAATTCCATTTCGTCCCTGATAGAATGGGGCGATGGATGTTTCACATATATTAGAGGGGCTGAATGAGGCCCAGCGCGATGCGGTGACCTCTCCGACGGGCAGCACACTGGTGCTGGCCGGGGCAGGTTCCGGCAAGACCAGAGTCCTGGTGCATCGCATCGCCTGGATAACCGGTGTCGAGGGGGCCTCCCCCTGGAGTATCCTGGCGGTCACCTTCACCAACAAGGCGGCGCGGGAGATGCGCCATCGCATCGAGCATCTGCTGGGCCAGCCGGTGGGTGGGATGTGGGTCGGCACCTTCCACGGCCTGGCCCATCGACTGCTGCGCGCCCACTGGCAGGACGCCGGTCTGCCCAAGACCTTCCAGATCCTGGACTCGGACGACCAGCAACGACTGATCAAACGCATCATCCGCGAGATGAACCTGGATGACGCCAAGTGGCCGCCGCGCCAGGCCCAGTGGTTCATAAATGCCCAGAAGGATGAGGGGCGTCGCCCCCAGCATCTGGATGATGGCGGTGACCACTATCAGCGGCAGATGATCGCCATCTATCGCGCCTATCAGGAGGCGTGCGATCAGGGCGGGGCGGTGGATTTTGCCGAACTGCTGCTGCGTGCCCACGAGCTGTTGCGGGACCGGCCGGATATCCTGCGGCACTATCAGGAGCGTTTCGCCCACATCCTGGTGGATGAGTTTCAGGACACCAACTCTATCCAGTATGCCTGGCTGCGCCTGCTCTCGGGCGAGCGCGACAATCTGTTTGTAGTGGGGGATGACGACCAGTCCATCTACGGCTGGCGCGGGGCCAAGGTGGAGAACATACGTTTTTTCCAGCGCGACTACCCCAAGACCAACATGGTGCGGCTGGAACAGAACTACCGCTCTACCGGGAATATCCTGCAGGCGGCCAATGCCGTCATCGCCAACAACTCTTCACGCCTGGGCAAGGATCTCTGGACCGACGGGGGAGAGGGTGATCCGGTGCGGGTCTATGCCGCCTTCAACGAAGTGGATGAGGCCCGTTTCGTGATCGGGCGGATCGCCGATGCTATAGACTCCGGCAACAAGCGGGACGACATCGCCATCCTCTATCGCACCTCCGCCCAATCGAGACTGTTTGAAGAGGCGCTGCTGCAGGGCGGCATCCCCTATCGGGTCTATGGCGGGCTGCGCTTTTTTGAACGGGCCGAGATCAAGGATGCCCTGGCCTATATGCGCATGGTGGCCAATCGCCACAGCGATCCCGCCTTCGAGAGGGCGGTGAACCAACCGCCGCGTGGGATAGGGGCGCGGACCCTGGATGCGGTGCGGGCCCACGCCCGCGACTTCGGTTGTTCCCTGTGGCAGGCCAGCGAGGAGCTGTTGCGTGGCGGCAAGATGGCGGCGCGGGCCGCCAATGCCCTCAAGGGGTTTATCGAACTGATCGAAGAGATGGCGGTGGCCACGGCCGATATGGGGTTGGCCGATCTGACCGCCGAGGTGCTGAATCAGAGCCGATTGGTGGAATACCTGCAGAAATCCCGCGATGGCAAGGGCCAGGACCGCATTGAGAACCTGGAGGAACTGGTGAATGCCGCACGCCAGTTTGATGATATATCTGTGGATGATGGCCCAGAGGAAATGGGGTCTGACCCCATTTCAACAGAAAAGATAACAGAGCTGGATGCCTTTCTGGCCCATGCCGCCCTGGAGGCGGGGGATACCCAGGCCGGGGAGTACGAAGAGAGCGTCCAGCTCATGACCCTGCATTCCGCCAAGGGGTTGGAGTTTCCGCTGGTCTTTATCGGCGGCATGGAGGAGGGGCTGTTCCCACACAGCATGTCGAGCGACGACCCGGAACGGCTGGAAGAGGAGCGGCGCCTCTGCTACGTGGGCATGACCAGGGCCATGCAGCAGCTCTATCTGTGCCATGCCGAAAGCAGGCGCATGCACGGTTCGGACAGCTATCCCATGCCTTCACGCTTTCTGCGGGAGATCCCGTTGGATCTGGTAGAGGAGATCCGCTCCCGTCCCGATATCTCCCGCCCGGTGGTCACCCCGGCCGGTGGCTTCAATATGGCCGAGGAGAGCACCGGTTTTTCCCTGGGTCAGCGTGTGGCCCACCCTAAATTCGGCCATGGGGTGGTGCTGAACGCCGAGGGGCAGGGCCGAAGCGCCCGGGTCCAGGTCAACTTCGAACAGGTGGGGGCCAAGTGGCTGGTGGTGGCCTACGCTAACCTGCAGGCCATCTGATGGAACTGCCAGAGGCGCCGCCGCTGGCGCTCTATGTCCACATCCCCTGGTGTCTGCAGAAGTGCCCCTACTGTGACTTCAACTCCCATGCGCAGGCTGGCGCCATAGAAGAAGATGCCTATGTAGAGGCCTTGCTGCGGGACCTGGATTACACCCTTAATCAGGGTTATGACCCCTTATTAAAGGATAGGGAGCTGATCAGCATCTTCATCGGGGGCGGGACCCCCAGCCTGTTCTCCGGTGCGGCCGTTGGCCGTCTGCTGGATGGGATCAGGGAGAGGATGTCTCTCGCGCCGGATGTAGAGATCACCATCGAGGCCAATCCCGGCGCGGTGGATCGGGAGCACTTCCGGGGCTATCGCCAGGCCGGGGTGAACCGTCTCTCCATCGGGGCGCAGAGCTTTGCCCGGGAGCAGTTGCAGGCCCTGGGCAGGATCCACGGACCGGAGGAGATCCTGGCGGCGGTGGCTGCCGCAAGGGCGGCCGGTTTTGAGAACCTGAACCTGGATATTATGTACGGTCTGCCGGGACAGGATCAGGATGGCGCAAAGGCGGATGTGGCCCAGGCCATCTCCCTGGGGCCTGAGCACCTCTCCTATTATCAGCTTACCATCGAACCCAACACCATGTTTTACGCCATCCCCCCGGCGACGCCGGGCGATGACCTCGTGTGGGAGATAGAGTCCACTGGTCATGCCCTATTGGAGAAGGCCGGATATATTCAGTACGAGGTATCCGCGTTCGCACAAGGAGGTCGGCAGTGTCGACACAATCGCAACTACTGGGAGTTCGGAGACTACCTGGGCATAGGTGCCGGCGCCCATGGCAAGATCAGCGATGCGGCCGGTGGCCGCATCATGCGCACCCGCAGGCCTAAAGGCCCGGATACATATATGAGATCTATCGATGCGTCATCTTCACGGATTGAGCAGGTGGGGCCTCAGGATCTGCCCCTGGAGTTTATGTTGAATGCCCTGCGTCTGAGGCGGGGCTTCCATCCGGATCTATTTCAACGGCGCACCGGGCATTCTTTGCATGTGATTGAGGCAGGGCTTAAAAGGGCCAGGGATAAGGGTCTGCTCGAGGTCACGGATGAGCTGATTCGCCCCACTACCAAAGGTAGGGAGTTTCTCAATGAACTGGTGGCGCTGTTTATGCCAGGCCTTTGACGATGTTCTCCATCTGCCGGCGGTGCACCCACTGATGCACCGCGCCCATCATCAACCAGCCGTGGGGGTTGAGGGGGCCGAACCATGGGTGGGAGTGATAGTTCTTGATATAGCGGTCCCAGACCTGGTTATCCAGTGCCGGACGGAAGCCGGAAAGAAAGTTCTTATAGTCGTCAATGACGCTGGCTTCGATCTCTACGAAGGGCTTGAAGTCTTTGATCTTGACGGTGAAGTCCAGGTTTTCACCGCGGCTTAGGGAGATGATGCCATCACGGATGGTCTCACCCACATAGGTCATGTGCCATAGCACCATGGCGGCCGAGTAGTAGCGGGAGTTGTCTTCAATGCCGAGGGTCCTGGGGACCATAACCTTTGTGTGCAACTGTTCCTGATCCAGCCCCTCTGCCAGTTGCAGTACCTTGTGGCCCTCTGCCTCGAATAGTCCCAGCCCTCTCTCCCAGGATGTGGATGTTCTCAACAGCGGAAAGCCGATGTAGCGCAGAAAAAATGATTGTGCCTTTGGTAGCCCGGCCCCGGCCTGGCCCAGGGATTGTTGTGGGTCGTCGGACATGTTATTGCCTCCTTGTGACCTTGTAGAGTTTGAATTTCTCCCCCTCTCTTTTGTGGTAGTAAAGGTCTTTGCCATGCGGCCCAATGCTTGGTCCCTCGACAAAATCACCTTTGCCGATGGCATCAATAGTCTGTGGCTGAGAGAAAGGCTGATCAAGACGGCTACGGGTGGCATGCATGATTTGTGAATGGAGAGCGCCTGCTTCTTTTATATCCGTTAATGAGGTACGGGTAAAAAACAGTTCCAGCCCGTCTCCTGAAATGGATGCTGCATACTCCATGTCCGGCGTATTTATGTTCTGCATAATCCTCATGGCCTCCGTTTCGTCAAAAACATATCGTCCATTTTGTCGCCTGGCAAAGAGAAGGTCTGAATCCTGGAAGGGGCCAAGCTTGAAAAAGAACATCTTCCAGGTGGCGCGTGAGAAATAGAGATAGTCGCCATCTGCACTGACCTCAACCCCGATATTGCCAATAAGATGTTTAAATGGCTTTACTATCCTCTCCGGTATGCCATGTTCATCGCGCAGATTGGCGATGCTCCCTGTAGATGGCCTGAATATGGCTCTGCGTGCCATTGTATCTGTTTCTGAATCTATGTAGAAAAAGTTATTCTCAGCATCCATGGTAGGGTTGCCTTCTACCTCCTTAGCTGAGTTGACGCCTGGGCCGATCTCACCGCGATAGAGCCAACGACCGTTTTTCCACTCAGCATAGTGCAGGTCCTTATTGTTTTCCTTTTCCCAGGTATTGAAGAATAGGAAGCGTCCGTCTCGTGAGATGAATGGCTCTTCTGTACTGATAGTGGTTCCGCCATATCCTGTAGGCAGGTTATCAATGGGTACTGGACGCGGATTGCCAAAGGGGTAGGTCCCTGCATACAACGTGGTTGCCAGAAAGAGCAAAACGGATATGCCGATATATCCAAATATGTGCTTCATCCCTTTTCTCCAAGATGCGGCCTACATGTCTTCCGTATTTACAAGTGGAGACTATACCACAAGATTCGAATTATCAGAGCCAGCGCAATTGAGAGTAGAGAATGAGGCGTTCCGAAGGTAGAATCGGTGCAATAAGGCATATTTAATGAGCTATAACAAAGGGCGAGAAATTGGACGAAAAGGCTAGATTTATCCTGGGGAATGTCATCCTCGGTGTGGGCTTCCTGATGTTGTGGAATTTCAATTCTCTGTGGGAGCAGTTTGGTGCTGCGGCCATGGGGTTGTGGATTGCAGTGGTGGGTCTGGGGGTCTATCTGGTCTCAGTTAAGAAATAGACGCCTTTCCTTTTACTGCCTCTTTTTACTTTTGCTTGCGGATTTAGGTGCGGCCTTGGATGCCGTCTTTTTCTTGCTGGCCAGAGAGGTAACGCATCTTTGAAAATCGGGCAGGGCGATAAGGTAGCGCACCGGTGATATCACTACCCGCACCTTGGATAGAGGTGTGTCTTTCCTTTCACAGTCGAAGCTGGTCATCATCCCCGCCTCCAGTCCCTGGTAGATCTTGGATGCCGCGCTTCCCTTGGCCTGCAGATGTTTGGCTCCCGGTACTATCTTGATCATGCCAAGATCCTGGGTGGACATGTCGTGCCGCCATGAGGGAGGGCCGATCGCGACATGACACTGGGTCCCGAGGCTCACGTCCTGGGAGACGCGCAGTTCGAAGCTGAGTGGCTCCTGTTTGCTTTGGCGCAGGGTGATGTCACCAAATCCGGGTATGTCGTGTTGCAGCAGACACTCTCCTTTCTCCTCTGAGGCCAGCCATTGCGAGTCGTGCAGCGGCGCCATGTATTCCCGGACAGGGGAATCTGCGCCCAGGGCCGATGCGCTGGCCAGGGTTAGAATCAGGGGGATGACCAATTTTATTGGGGGTGATTGCATAGGGTCCTGAAGATGGCTGTCCTGCCAAGGGTGTCGGCAAAATCCGCTGGGAACTTTAATCATACGGAAAAATACGGGGTTTCCCCTTGCGTCCGTCGGTCTATTCCAATAGAATTCGCGATTCTCTCCACCTCTGGGGTGGAATGGTGATTTAAAGATAGATTTTGAAGAGGCAGACATGAAGCCGGATATTCACCCTAAATATGAACCGATCAAGGTGGTTTGCAGCTGCGGTAACGAGTTCGAGACCAGCTCCACCCTGTGTAAGGAACTGCACGTTGAGGTCTGTTCCTCTTGCCACCCTTTCTACACCGGCAAGCAGAAGATTATGGATACCGCTGGTCGGGTCGATAAGTTCCGTAAGAGATACAGCCGCTAATCGGTTTTATCCCGTTTTAACAAAAAGGCGCCGCATGCGGCGCCTTTTTGCGTTTCAGGTGTTTCTCTTAGAGTTATAGTCTACCCAGTCTGATGGCCTGCTCGTACTCGTCCTTGAAATGATACAGGGAGCTGTCCAGTACCTTGATGGCGCCGTTGATCAGATGGCAGCGTCCGGAGTTGGGCAGGATCTTGCACAGATTGATCAGGGAGTCCAGGTCGGCGCGGCTGCCCTGTCCGGTATCAATCTTGCTCAACAGCAGCGAGATATAGTAGGTGCCGGTCTTGCACGGCGGGCACTGTCCGCAGGAGGAGGCGGCGAAGAAGTTCACGTATTCGGTCACCCGCTTCACAATGCCTGTCCCCTCTGAGACAACGATCATGGCCCCGGTGCCCAGGGCGGATCTACGTTCCGCCACCGAATCGAAATCCAGATGCACATCCAGATCCTTCGGGGTGAGGATGGTGTTGGATGGTCCGCCGGTGAACACCGCCTTGAGGTGTTTGCCCTGTAGCATGCCGCCGCCATAGGTCTCGATCAGGTCTACCAGTCTGGTACCCATGGGTAGCTCGTAGGCGCCCGGGTAGAGTACGTCACCGCTGAGGCAGTAGATCTTGGTGCCGCTGGTCTCTCCCAGGCCCAGATTCTGGAACCACTCCGCACCGTTCCTGACGATGTGGGAGACGTTGGAGAGGGTCTCGATGTTGTTCACCAGGGTGGGACAGCCGAAGACGCCGGACTCCGCCGGGAAGGGGGGCTTGCCGCGCGGGAAGGGGAATTTGCCCTCCACCGATTCGATGGCCGCGGTCTCCTCGCCGCCGATGTAGTGACCGGAGCTTTCCATGACCCGGTAGCCCATCTCCTCTCCCAGGAATATGGTCACTTCACGATTCAGGTCAGAGGCCTTCCACTGCTCCACAGCCTCGCGCATGCTGGCGATGGAGGCGGTCTGATCCGGGTTGATATAGAAGACGATACGGTTGATGCCGTTGGCGATTGCTGTAATTACCGCACCCTCTATCACCTGATGGGGTGTCTCCTCCAGCAGGATGCAGTCTTTGAAGGTGCCCGGCTCATCCTCATTGCCGTTGCAGATTAGATACTTTTCCGGGGCATGGTTGGCGGCCACGAACTCCCATTTCTTATAGGTGGGAAATCCACTGCCACCAAGTCCGCGCAGACCTGCCTCCTTGATCAGGGGGATGATGCTGGAGGGGTCATGCAGGGCCTTGCGCAGGCCTTCACCACCGCCGTGGGCCATCCAGACATCCAGGTTGGCACCGACCCGTACCTCTTCTCGAAACAATACCTGATTCAGTTCACTCATGTTCTATCCTCGCCAGCGGCCTTGATCCTACGATTCTGGCGCAGGCCGTCGTAGTCGGAGTCATCATCAAACTTGGCGCATTCCGGGAACAGCATGGGTCCCTTCTGATCCATGGGCATCCCGGCTATGGTCAGGGTGCGCCGCAGTGAGCTCAAGTGATCAATGGAGATCTTCTTGTGTCCGGGACGCCTGCAGTTGGCCACGGCGTGGGCGCCGGCCCGGCGACCGAAACAGATGATGTCCAGCAGGGCATTACCCATGATACGGTTTTTACCGTGGATGCCGCCGCTCACCTCGCCGACACAGTAGAGTCCGGGCACGGTGGATTGGCCGTTTTCGTCGATCTGCACCCCACCATTTTGGTAGTGCAGGGTGGGGTAGATCAGCAGAGGGGTCTGTTTGGGATCTATGCCGCACTTCTTGCCCAGTTGCAGCAGCTTGGGAAATCTCTGCGCCATCAGTCCGGGTGATCTGAGTTCCAGTCCCGGCGTATCCAGCCAGACACCGATGGCCTCCTCACTGGCACGGATACCACGGCCTTCCGCACACTCCTTGAGGATGGCGGAGGATACATGGTCACGGGTCTTCATCTCGTCCACAAAGCGGTTACCTTCTCCGTTCAGCAGATAGGCCCCAGCCGATCTGATACCTTCGGTGATGAGCAGGCCCGCCATGTGATGGGGGTGGGCCAAACCGGTGGGGTGGTATTGAAACGAGTCCAGGTCCAGCATCTTGGCCCCCAATCGGTAGGCCAGCACCAGGCCGTCGCCGGTGGCCCCGAAGTGGTTGGAGGTGGGGAAGCTGTCCAGGTGCATGCGCCCGATGCCGCCGGTGGCGATGATCACGGCCTTGGCCTTGACCAGTATGTATTTGCACTCCTTGAGGGATGAGAGCACGGCCCCGGCGCAGTTTCCATTCTGGTTGGAGAGCAGCTCCACTGCGGGGCTGTAGTCCAACACCTCGATGCTGCTGTTGGACACCGCCTCGCGCAGCACCCGCATCATCTCCAGTCCGGTGTAGTCTCTATAGTAGACGACCCGGTCGGCCGTGGTGCCGCCGGCGCGGCGCAGGAGCAGGTCGCCGTATTGGTCCAGGTCAAACTGCATGCCCTGTTGAATCAGCCAGCGGATCACCTCCGGCGCGTCCGAGGCCATGCTGGCGATCAGATCCTTGTTGCCGTGAAAATGCCCCGACTTCAGGGTGTCTTGAAAGTGGGCCTGTGGGGTGTCCTCCTTCTCGATGGAGGCCTGGATGCCGCCCTCGGCCATCACCGTATTACTGTCGCCCAGGCGCAGCTTGGTGGCCAGGGTCACCTTGGCGCCGGACTTTGCCGCCACCAGGGCGGCGGCGCAACCGGCACCGCCCCCGCCGATCACCAGGATATCCGTCTGCTTGATAGGCGCGCCGGCCAGATCGGCCTCATCTATTCTGGCGTCTGCCTGGAGCATTTCAGCCAGTTGGCGATGGCACCTGTCTCCCTTATTGGGACCAACCTGCAGGGTGACCATGGAGTCCTGATAGTGGTCAGGGTGGTACTGTTTCAGCAGATCTTCTGTGCTGAGTTCTTCTACCGCAGGGGCCCGCTGCTCCAGCGGCTTGTATTTTTTGAGCGCGTCTTTATATGAAAATGCTTTGGACATGGGTTACTCCTGACCTATATCGATCGTGAGTTCGCCCTTGCGCAGTTTCTCCAGGCGATTGATCAGATTGGATGGGCGAGTGTGGAAGTAAGCGGTCACTCTGCGGGAGAACAGCCCCACATGGTTGGGGGCGATGTACTCAGGACAGGCGGTCATGCAGAAGTTGCACATAACGCACTCGACAAACAGCTCTCCCGCCTCACGGAAGCGTCCCTTGTTGGCCAGGGCCACTCCCTCCTTCACCTCAATTCCCTTGGGGCAGGACTTGGTGCAGCCGTCGCAGGTGCGGCAGTTCTCCGCCTCCGGAAATATCCGGTGGAACTGGGTCTGCACCTCCCAGGAGTTGGGTATCTCCTCCAGATTGTAGGTGTGATGGGTGGGGGTGGGGAATACCAGAAAGTTCACCTCCATCCCCTCCTCAATCAAGGTTTGACAGCCGAGGGCCATGGTTACTTCATTACTATCGGCGCGGCGAACCAGGATACGACAGGAGCCACACACACCCTCAAGGCAGCCGACGCTCTGTACCCGGGGGTAGCCCGCGTACCAGAGTGCCTGGATGGTGGAAAGCGAGGACGGCGCCTTGATCTCCTTACCATTGATGGTAACCGTTACTTGCGGCTCAATATTCATATGTTTAATAACCAGTATTAGTAATTGATGGATTATTAATGTACCCTAATATACCATGAATGGGCAAATATACAGGGATTGACCGTTCTGGGTTATTGATTATTCGTTGTATTTGAAACCCGAAGGATTAAAAAACATAACAGCTTTTGCATTTCTTATGGTTGGACCTTTCAGAAGATATCGAAGTATGATTGTCCGCTGTTTTTCATGGCAATAACTACTTATTACGTATCTACGGAAACAGTAACTAACGCTTTAGGGTGAGGACATATGAAACCGATGAATTTGACGGAAAAGATCTTCTCTGAACACCTGGTGGGTGGGGGAGATCTGCCGCCGGCAGGCCAGGTGGTCACGCTTAAGATCGACGAGGCATTTACCCAGGACGCTACAGGCACCATGTGCATGCTGCAACTGGAGGCCATGGGGGTAAAACGGGTCAAGCCCCTTTCAGTGAACTTCGTGGATCACTCCATGATGCAGTCCGGTTTTCGTAATCCGGACGACCATGAGTATCTGCGCACCGTATCCAAGAAGCTGGGCATCATCTTCTCGCCGCCTGGAACCGGTATCTGCCACTTTCTCAATATCGAGAATTTCGTCAAGCCGGGCATGACCGGAATCGGCGCCGACAGCCACACCGTGAACGCCGGTGGTATGGGCGCCATCTACTTCGGCGCCGGTGGATACGACGTGGCCCTGGCCATGGCGACCGGCGAATACAAGCTGCCGATGCCGCAGGTGGTGAAGGTGAACCTCACCGGTTCCCTCAAGCCGGGCGTGATGGCCATGGACGTAATCTTGAAGATGCTCTCCATCGTCGGCGTAAAGGGCGGCAAGGGTAAGATCTTTGAATATGCCGGTCCTGGTGTAGCCTCACTCTCCCTGACCGAGCGCGCCACCATCACCAACATGGGCGCCGAGATGGGCGCTTCCACCTCCATCTTCCCGAGTGACGAGCGCACCAAGCAGTATCTGGAGAGCCGTAACCGTGGTGGCGACTACAAGCCGATGGCGGCCGACGATGGCGCGGAGTACTCCGATCAGATCGACATCGATCTGGACGAGCTGGAGCCGCTGATCGCCATCTACCCATCTCCGGGCAACGTGGAGAAGGTCTCCCAGCGCGCCGGTGACAAGATCCATCAGGTGTGTGTGGGCAGCTGCACCAACAGCTCCTATGAGAACATCGCCACCTTCGCCGAGATGTTGAAGGGCAAGCGGGTGGTGGTGGATACCCTGTTGTATCCGGGCTCCCGCGCCGTGGCCACCCAGTTGGCCAACGCCGGTTATGTCACCTCCCTGTTCCAGTCCGGTGTGCGTATCATGGAGAACGGCTGTGGCGCCTGTATCGGCCAGGGCGGTTCCCCGGTCAGCAAGGGCCTGAGCCTGCGCACCTTCAACCGTAACTTCCCGAAACGCTCCGGCACCGATGACGCCGAGGTGCATCTGGTCAGCCCAGGCGTGGCGGCAGCCAGCGCCCTGACCGGTGTCATCACCGTTCCGACCGAGGGCGTGGACTTTACTGATTCACCACAGGTGGACGATACCGCCTCCTTCGTAATGCCGATTCCACAGGAAGAGGCAGAGAAGGTGGTGCCGGTACAGGGCCCCAACATCATGCCGCTGCCGGACTTCGATCCGCTGCCGGACACCCTGAAGGGCGAGGTGTTGTTGAAGATGGGCGACAACATCAGTACCGACGACATACAGCCGGCCGGTATCTATCTGCCGTTGCGCTCCAACGTGAAGGAGTACGCCATGCAGGCCACCTTCAACCAGATCGATCCGACCTTTGGCGATCGGGCCGTAGCCCATCGTGACGCCGGCGGTCATGGCGTGCTGGTTGGTCGTGAAAACTATGGCCAGGGCAGCTCCCGTGAGCATGCCGCCCTCTGCCCGCGTTGGTTGGGTGTGCGCGCCGTGGTGGTGGCCCAGTTCGCCCGTATCCACGTGGCCAACCTGGTCAACTTCGGCATCGTGCCCCTCACCTTCAAGAACATGGAGGATTACGACAAGGTAAGCCAGGGGGATACGGTATCCATTGATGTATCCAACCTGGAAGGCGAACTCTCCATGCAGGTGAACGGAGAGACCATCCCGCTGGAGGCCGCGTTCGAGCCGAAGGATATCGAAATCCTGAAGGCAGGTGGTGCGTTGGCGCACTTCAAGCGGACCTACAACGGCTGATCTCTAGTCACATAGGTACGGAAAGGCCGGACGCCCCTGGGGTGTCCGGCCTTTTCTTATGCACGGATATTTTCTGGTAAAAATGCGAGATAGCCATAGTTAATTCTTCTAAATGACCTATGCTTTTACTTGGTATTTATATAAAACCAAGAATGCTTACGGCGATGAGGAGAGAGATATGTCCATGCGGATAGGGGTTCCGAAGGAGATCCATGCAAATGAAAAGAGGGTAGCGGCGACCCCGGAGACCATCAAATGGCTCAGGAAGCTCGGCTTTGAGGTCCTGGTGGAGTCAGGCGCAGGAGTGGCTGCTGATTTTTTGGATCAGGCCTATCGGGAAGAGGGGGCGGAGATTATTGAGGCTCCCAAGGCGTTGTGGGATCAGTCAGACATCATCCTCAAGGTGCGCGCCCCTGAATACCACCCCGCCCTGAATCTGCACGAGGCGGAACTGCTGCGAGAGGGCCAGACCCTGATCAGTTTTATCTGGCCGGCCCAGAACCCGGATCTGCTGGAGCTGCTCTCCCAACGCAAGTCCACGGCACTGGCCATGGACAGCGTGCCCCGTATCTCCCGCGCCCAGAAGCTGGATGCCCTTAGCTCCATGGCCAACATCGCCGGTTACCGGGCGGTGATTGAGGCCGCGGCCAACTTCGGGCGCTTCTTCACCGGACAGATCACCGCCGCAGGCAAGATGCCCCCGGCCAAGTTTTTGATCATAGGCGCCGGTGTGGCCGGTCTGGCCGCCATCGGCGCCGCAGGTAGCATGGGTGCGGTGGTGCGTTCTTTCGATACCCGCCCCGAGGTGAAGGAACAGGTGGAGAGTATGGGGGCCGAGTTCCTGCTGCTCGATTTTGAAGAGGAGGGGAGTGGCACTGGCGGTTACGCCAAGACCATGAGCGCGGAGTTTATTAAGGCGGAGATGGAGCTATTCGCCCAACAGGCCAGGGATGTGGATATTATCATCACCACGGCACTGATCCCGGGCAAACCGGCGCCGGAGCTGATCACGGCGGATATGGTTGCGTCCATGCGCCCCGGCAGTGTGATCGTGGACCTGGCGGCCGAGCAGGGCGGCAACTGCGCCCTGACCGAGCCGGACCAGGTGGTGGTCCGACATGGCGTGACCATCATCGGTTATACCGATCTCCCCTCCCGCATGGCGGCCCAGTCCAGCCAGCTATACGGCACCAACCTGCGTCACCTCCTGAGCGATCTGTGTAAGGAGAAGGACGGACAGATAAATGTGGACATGGAGGATGAGGTGATCCGCGGGGCCACCGTGGTCAAGGATGGCGAGGTCACCTGGCCGCCACCCGCGCCCAAGCTACAGGCGGCGCCGTCACCGAAACAGGCGGCCCCTGTTGTCACGCCTACCACCGAACAGGAAAAGAGGGGTTCCGGCCTCGGGGCCTGGCTGTTCCTGGCCGTTGCCGCCCTGGCCCTGTTTGGACTGGGGACAGTCGCCCCGCCCGCGTTCCTCTCCCATTTTACCGTCTTCGTCCTGGCCTGCTTCGTGGGCTATATGGTGATCTGGAACGTGACCCCGGCCCTGCACACGCCCCTGATGAGTGTCACCAACGCCATCAGTGGCATCATCGTGATCGGGGCTCTGCTACAGGTATCCAGCAGTAGCTGGATAGTGGTGATATTGGCCGCCATATCGATCCTTATCGCTACCATCAACGTATTCGGTGGCTTCTTCGTAACCCAGCGCATGCTGCGCATGTTCCGTAAGTAGAGGAGAAAAACAATGACACAAGGTCTACTTACCACCGCATATATCGCCGCAAGCATCCTGTTTATCCTGGCCCTGGGTGGATTGAGCAACCAGGAGAGCGCGAGACGCGGCAATGTCTATGGCATCCTGGGCATGGCCATCGCCCTGGTCGCCACCATCGCCGGCGCCCAGGTGACCAGCTACGGCATCCTGGGGGTGTGCATGGTGATCGGTGCCGTCATCGGCATCATCGTCGCCGCCCGGGTGCAGATGACAGACATGCCGCAACTGGTCGCTATCCTGCATAGCTTTGTTGGTCTGGCCGCCGTGCTGATCGGCTTTGCCAGCTATCTCGATCCCGAGGCCCATTTCACCGGGACGGAAAAGACCATCCACGATGTGGAGATCTATCTCGGTGTCCTGATCGGTGCCGTCACCTTTACCGGGTCGGTGATCGCCTTCGGTAAGCTCAGCGCCCGCATCACCAGCAAGCCGCTCTATCTGCCGATGCGACACTGGCTGAACCTGGGGCTGGGCTTGATCTGTATCTGGCTGGGTGTGGGCTTTGTCGGGGCCGAGAGCGTTGGCGGCGGTCTGTTGCCGTTGATCCTGATGACCCTGATCGCCTTCGCCTTCGGGGTGCACATGGTGATGGCCATCGGCGGTGCCGATATGCCGGTGGTGATCTCCATGCTCAACAGTTACTCCGGGTGGGCCGCGGCAGCCACCGGTTTCATGCTCTCCAATGATCTGCTGATTGTCACCGGCGCCCTGGTGGGGAGCAGCGGCGCCATCCTCTCCTATATTATGTGTCGGGCCATGAACCGCCGATTCCTCTCGGTCATCGCCGGTGGGTTTGGTTCCGATGGCGGTGTGCAATCCGTTGAAGGTGAAGAAGAGCAGGGCGAGGTTACACCCATATCGGCAGATGAGGTGGGGCAGCTATTGAAGGACGCCAAAGAGGTGGTCATAGTCCCGGGTTACGGCATGGCCGTGGCCCAGGCGCAGCACACCATCTACGACATCACCAAAAAGCTGCGCGACCATGGCGTCAGTGTGCGCTTCGCCATCCATCCGGTGGCAGGGCGCATGCCAGGACACATGAACGTGTTGCTGGCCGAGGCCAAGGTGCCCTATGACATCGTCCTGGAGATGGACGAGATCAACACCGAGTTTCCCGACATCGATGCAGTGCTGGTGATCGGGGCCAACGACATTGTGAACCCCTCCGCCCAGACCGATCCCAACAGCCCCATAGCCGGGATGCCGGTGCTGGAGGTGTGGAACGCCGGGACGGTGGTGGTGATGAAGCGCAGCATGGCCACAGGTTATGCCGGTGTGCAGAATCCTCTGTTCTATAAAGAGAACACCCGCATGCTGTTCGGTGACGCCAAGGCCAGCGTGGAGGGGATATTGGCCACTATTTAGGGGGTCAAGGATAGGCTGGCGGTTTTATTAAAGAAAAGAGGGGCTGAACAATCTTAAAATATTATAGTATTAGCGTAATCTGATGTAGGGTAAGAATCTTTTATTATTCTTTGCCCATACATTTTTAATACTATGTATAGGTTTGCTGCCCTGCGGGTTTGAATTGATACTACTAACAAGAGGCTGAATTATGGCAAGACCAGAAAAACATGTATTCGTCTGTACCCAATCCAGGCCAGCCGGTCATCCCCGTGGCTCCTGCACCGAGAAGGGTGCTGGCGATATCATGGCCGAGTTCGGACAACAGTTTGAGCAGAAGGGTCTCTGGGGCAAATGCCTGTTGACCAGCGCCGGCTGCATGGGCGGCTGTGATTCTGGTCCGGTAGTTCTGGTCTATCCCGAGGGTGTTATGTACGGTGGTGTGACCAAAGAGGACGTAAGCGCGATAGTCGATGATCACCTGCTTGGCGATAAGCCCGTCGAGCGTCTGAAGGTCTCTCCAGAGGTGTGGTAGCTACCTCTGTATTCGGCAAAATTTTAATCAATAAATTTTTTACAATCCGGTAGAATTGACCGCTTGGTAACCATCCGGACCTGTTTAACTGTAGGGGAGTCCCATGACGGAAAAGAATGATCTGATCATACGAATCGCTGGCGAGGGCGGTGAAGGCATCGTCTCCACTGGTGATTTTATTTCGGCTGCTTGCGCGCGCGCCGGTCTGGAGATCTACACCTTCAAGACCTTTCCGGCCGAGATCAAGGGCGGCTACTGTCTGTATCAGGTACGTGCCAGTGCGGAGCGTGTCTATAACCAGGGCGATACCTTTGATGTATTCTGCGCCTACAATGGCGAGGCCTACGAACTTAACAAGCATCTCCTGACCCCAGGCACAACCTTTGTATACGACGGCCCCGGCGGTGATTTTGAGCCGGAGATCCCGGAGGGCGTGACTGCCTACGCCATCCCCATGTCCCAGACCGCTAAGGATCTTGGCTCTTACCGTTCCAAGAACATGGTGGCCCTGGGTGCCCTGTCGGTGCTGTTCAATATCCCGGAAAAGACCCTGATCGAGGTGTTGACCAACAAGTTCAAATCCAAGGGTGAAGATATCCTGGAGTTCAACCTCAAGGCCTTTGCCGAGGGCAAGAAGCTGGCTGAGGTACATGAGAAGACCGATAAGTGGCGCGTAGCAGATGCCAAAGATCCCAAGGATGTGATCGTGATCTCCGGTAACGAGGCGGTGGGTATGGGCGCCATTTTGGGCGGGCTGGATTTCTTCTCCGCCTATCCCCTGACCCCGGCTACCGAGGTGGCCAAGTTTGTCTCCAAGAATATCCCGAAGACCGGTGGCACCCTGATCCAGGCCGAGGATGAGATCGCATCCATCTCTCAGGTGATGGGCGCATCCTTTGCCGGTAAGCGTTCCATGACCGCTACCTCCGGTCCGGGTCTGGCGCTTATGAGCGAGATGATCGGTATGAGCACCATGGCCGAGTTGCCGGCCCTGATCGTGGACGTACAGCGTGGTGGTCCTTCCACCGGTCTGCCCACCAAGCATGAGCAGTCAGATCTGTTTATCGCCGTCCACGGTGGCCATGGCGATTCCCCGCGCATCGTGTTGTCGGTAGAAGACGTGAACGACTGTGTGCACATGACAGTGCAGGCCCTGAACATGGCCGATAAGTATCAGGCCCCGGTCATCATGCTCTCCGACGGCTCCCTGGCATTCGCCACCCAGACCATCCCGGCGCCCAAGCCGGATGAGATCGAGGTAGTGGAGCGGGTGCGTTGGGACGGAGCAGGCGAGTACCAGCGCTACAAGATGACCGATAACTTTATTTCACCCATGGTGGATCCGGGTACCCCGGGCGGTATGCACGTGGCGGCCAGTCTGGAGCACTCCGAGTCTGGCGCACCTAAATATACCGCGGAGAATCACGAGGCCAACGCGGTCAAGAGGTTCGAAAAGATCAAGGCGGTTATTAATGAGTATCCACCGGTCGAGGTCGACGGCGAGGGTGAGGCCGATATCGGCATCATCACCTGGGGCAGCACCATCGGTGTGGTGCGCGAGGCCATAGATCGTCTGCAGGCAGAGGGTTACAAGGTTAAGGGCTTCTATCCCAAGCTGATGTACCCAATGCCGGTGGAGCAGTATGAGGCGTTTGCCGCCACCTGTAAGAAGATCCTGGTGCCGGAGGTGAACTTCCAGGGTCAGCTTTCTCACTTTATTCGGGCCGAGACCTCCATCAAGCCCATACCATATACCATCTGCGGCGGTCTCCCGTTTACCCCCGCTATGATCGTGAACAAGGTTAAGGAGATCAGCTAATGGTTACTGAACTATTCAATAAGGTTGAGATGAAGCCTAAGGAGTACAAGTCCGAGGTCAAGCCGGTCTGGTGTCCTGGCTGTGGTCATCATGGTGTGTTGGCCAGTGTCTATCGCTCCCTGTCTGAGCTGGGCATCCAGCCTTCGGACTTTATCAACATATCCGGTATCGGCTGTTCCTCGCGTCTGCCTTACTTCGTGCAGTCCTACAAGATGCACACCCTGCATGGCCGTGCCGGCGCAGTGGCCACTGGTACCCAGTTGGCGCGTCCCGATCTGCCGATCCTGATCACCGGCGGCGACGGCGATGGCTTCTCCATCGGTGGCGGTCACATGCCGCACATGGCGCGTAAGAATGTGAACATGACCTATGTGTTGATGGATAACGGTATCTATGGCCTCACCAAGGGTCAGGTGTCTCCCACCTCCCGGCGTGAGATGAAGGCCTACACCACCCCTTACGGCGGTGTGGAAGAACCGCTGAACCCGATTCTGTACATGCTCACCTACGGCGCTACCTATGTGGCCCAGGCCTTTGCCGGTAACCCCACCATGTGTGCCGAGATGATCAAGGGGGCGCTACAGCATAAGGGCTTTGCCTATGTGAATATCTTCTCCCAGTGCCCGACCTTCAACAAGATCGATACCGCCAAGTTCTTCCGTGAGATCGTGGAAGACGTGCCGGAGGGGCACGACACCAGCGATGTTGAGGCTGCCATGCGTCTGGCCCGTCGTCCTGGCGGCAAGGCCCCGGTTGGTCTGTTGTACAAAGAAGAGCGCGAGACCCTGGATGAGGCTATGGCCGGTCTGGTCAAGCTGGTGGGTGGTAGCAAGGACTACGATCTGAACAAGATCGTAGACGCAAACCGTCCCTGATACGCCTGCATTGTGGATGAACCGTTAGAACGGTTTGCAGACAGGGAGAGTCTGCTCAACGCCAGGGGAAAGGATGGGAACCTGGTCGATGCGGATATATCGTTTTTGGATTTGCACGGCCTGGATCTCTCGGGATTGAACCTCTCGGGCGCTCTTCTTACGGGGAGCGATCTGAGGGGGGTCAATCTGGAAGGATCGGATCTCACCTCTCTCTTTGTGCAGGATGCAGAGATGGACGAGGTGAACCTCAAGGGTGTCGTCCTGAGTCAGGGGCTGTTTCAGCGGGTGTCTCTAAGCGGTTCGGACTTTAGCGGCTCGGACCTGAGCGAGGTGAAGTTCTTTATCTGCAATCTGCAAGAGGCGACCTTTGACAAGGTTAATCTGCAGGATGCGGAGATGCTGGCCTGCGATATGAGTCGGGCAAGGTTTGATTCCAGTGATCTGGCGCGGGTGGTGATGCGTGAATCGGAGCTGCAGGATGCAGAGTTTAATTCCTGCAATCTGCGTGAGGTGGATTTCCGCAAGGCGACGCTGTTATCGGCAAATTTTCGATCCGTGGCTGTGGATGGGGCGCTCTATTATGGAAAGCCGCCCTGGGATGGGGATGCCACGAAGGCAGACTGGAATCTGATCATGCCGTCCTTTGATGGGGAGTGAAATATATACGTTACTTATTGATATTGCGGGAAATTTAATATATTAACCACTTCCAATAAATCCCCGCATAACAATTACTAATGACTGGATCAGATATAAAAGTTTGACGGGATCGTCCGGTTCCAGTTCACTTACTGACCCGGACCTATTTTTCCTTGAGAAATCTTTATTTCCAAGGTAATGTATGCAGTTCCATTAATTTATTAACATCTACTAAATTACTTTTTCGGATGTGTCCTGCCAGCCGCAGGTATGTGCAAAAGAACCTGGAGTAGAAAAAATGAGCGATACTAATCTTACTTTTCGGCGCTATGAAGATAACGACAACGATCATGTGCCGTGGGATGAAGATGTCGTCAAATCCGGCGAATCATATATCTGCCCGACCTATATACAACGTACACCACCTTGTCAGAATGCATGTCCGTCCGGTCATGATATCCGAGGCTGGCTCTCTATAGTACGCGGACTGGATCAGCCGCCTGAGGGCATGGCCTGGGAAGAGTACGCCTTCCGCCGCATGACCATGTCCAACCCGTTCCCCGCACTTATGGGTCGGGTATGCCCCGCTCCATGTCAGGATAGCTGTAACCGTATTGAGGTGGACGGCTTTGTTGGGATCAACTCCATCGAGCAGTACATCGGTGACTGGGCTAGAGAGAACAACATCAAGTTTGATGCGCCACCTGCTGATACCGGCAAGAAGGTTGCCGTTGTAGGTAGTGGACCTGCCGGACTGGCCGCAGCCTATTTTCTGCGCCGTCTGGGTCATGGCGCGACCATCTTCGAAGAGTACCATGCGCTGGGCGGTATGACCCGTTTCGGTCTGCCTGAGTATCGTGTGCCGCGTGACATGTTGGAGGTTGAGATTCAGCGCATCCTGGACCTTGGTGTTGATGTAAAGCTCAATACCCGTGTGGGCCGTGATGTCTCCGTAGAGGATCTGGAAAAAGAGTATGACGCCATATTCTGGGGTGTTGGTTGTGTCGTGGGTAAGGCCCTGCCGATCCCAGGCAACGAGGCCCCGAACGTCACCGATGGTATGACCTTCCTCAAGGCCTTCAACGAGGGACGCCTGAAGTATCTGTCCGGGCGTATCCTGGTCATAGGTGGTGGTGATACCGCCATGGACGTGGCCGCTGTCGCCAAGCGTATCGGTAACGTAGCCGATGCCGATCCTGCCAACTATGCTGAGAACGTACTCGCAGGCAAGGTGGAACATACCGATGCCGATGCCGCAAAGCGTGCAGAGGCGGATTGCTGGCTGGTCTATCGTCGTCCGATTGAGAAGGCCCCCTGTACCGCCCATGAACTGAAGGCCATCAAGGATGAAGGCGTGGAGATCCACGACAGCCTGGCCCCGATAGAGGCCATCCTGGACGAGAATGGCCGTGCCCGCGCCCTGAAGGTGCAGCCGGTTGACTGGTCGACTGGTGAGATGGTAGAGAACGGCGAACCCTTTGAGATCGAGTGCACCATGATCGTTGGCGCCACCGGGCAGAAGGGCAATTTAGAGGGTATTGAGTCCCTGGATAACGGCTGGGCTCAGATAGATGCAGAAAGGACCATGCAGGTGAAGGGCAAGGAAGGACACTTCGTAGGTGGTGATGCCGTCACCCCTAAACTTCTTACCACCGCTATTGGACATGCATCTGTTGCCGTCGAGAGTATAGATTCCTATCTCAAGAAGGGGCATGTGAATGAGCGTCCCAAGGTGGATGTGCATCACTTTGATATGGAGAAAGAGCTGAAGGTGCGTAACCTGGAGCCGGAGGCATACGATCACAAACAGGACTGGGGCACCTTCCAGGCCAAGTTTGCCATCCATAATTTCGAAGATCGCGCCGATGCCGAAGTGGTCAAGCACGAAGAGCTGTTTAAGGCCTATTTCGAATATGAGCCGGCCTATGAACGTGAAGAGACTGAAGTCAATGCGAGCAATGTACTGGCGAACATGTCCGAGCGTTTCAGCGGTCTGAGCGAAGAGAATGCCAAGAAAGAGGCTGGACGTTGCATGAGCTGCGGCATGTGCTTCGAGTGCGACAACTGCATTATCTACTGCCCGCAGGACGCCGTGATCAGGGTCAAGAAGGATCAGAAGGCCACGGGTCGTTATGTGGAGACCGACTACTTCAAGTGTGTCGGTTGCCACATCTGCAAAGAGGTATGCCCTACCGGATACATCGAGATGGGTCTGGGCTTCGCCTAAGCATTAATAGCTGATGTAATAAAAGGCCGACTTCGGGAAACCGAAGTCGGCCTTTCTCTTTGTGTGAAGCATGTACTTGAGCGTAAACAGCTATAGAGTTAACAGCCTATTAGGATACAATCAGCGCCAGGTTAATTTTTATCAGAGCGAGAAGATATGTCTGAATTTGAGAATGTAACAGTAGTAAAACAGGCCAATGTATATTTTGATGGCAATGTCTGCAGTAGAACTGTCAAGTTTGCTGATGGCACTACCAAGACCCTGGGCTTCATGCTTCCGGGTGAATATCAGTTCAATACGGCTGATAAAGAGGTGATGGAGATCATGTCTGGCGAGATCGAGGTGCTGTTGCCTGACAGCGAGGAGTGGTTGGCAGTGCGTGGGGGAGAATCGTTTGAGGTACCAGCCAATGCCACATTCGGCATCAGGATCATATCTCCAACCGACTATTGCTGCTCGTATATTAAATGATTAACCATAAACTGGTACTTCCAGGGCATCTGAATCATTATGGATTTCTGTTTGGCGGTAATCTGCTGCAGTGGGCGGATGAATATGCCTGGATTGCGACGACCCTAGAGTACCCCGGATGCAATTTTGTCACCATCGGTATGGACAAGGTGAGGTTTATCAAAAGCGTTAAAGAGGGATCGATTCTTGAATTTGCAGTTAATAAATTAGAGGTGGGGAATACCACCGTAAGATATCTGGTAAGCGTTTTCCGACTGCATACAGAGGAGGAGAGTGACCTGGTATTTTCAAGTGAGGTGACGTTTATACGCATCGACGAAAATGGCAACAAACAGAGGCTGCCATAATCACCCCTAATTGTCTTCCGGTTCTTCTTTCCTCAGTACCTCGATCCTTTCAATACGGTCGATATTCAGATGTGAAGTCATTTTCCCGCTGAACAAAAGATGCTCAATGTTAAGCGTGTTGTTGGTTATCGAATCAAGAATCCCTTCTTTGGGGATCGCGTTATTTATTGTATATGCACGCACCTTGTAGTTGATGTAGTTTTTCAGGCTGGCTATATCTGTATCCAAGTAACGGAGCTTTGGGGCAGGCTTGCTGATTACTGGTGCTGACTGGATAGGGGTTGGTGTAGCACTGCCTGCAATGCTTTCTGGAGATTTTTCCGTGGCCTTTGGGGCGCTGGATTGCATGGAAAAACTCAGGTCAGTAATCGGAGTGCCGTTATAGCTTGCGGTTACCCCAAACAATATTACAAGGTCTTCTGGCCTGTATGCCTTTAGCAAGGCTGGAGAGATCTCACTGGATGGTGCTGCTCGAATCTCAACAGTGCCCGCATCGGTTATTAATTGCCTAAAAAGATCACTCAGGCCCAAGCCGGGTATAAACCCTAAGGTCTTAAGATAGTAGTCATCGGATTGAGTGAATAGATCATCAATGAACTCATTAGGTGGCAGGCTGGTTTGCTTTGCACAATACTCGACAGCCTTAGACATATAATCTGGCTCAAACTGCCTGATCATGCGCACCTCTTCTACAACGGGTAATTTGCCGAGACCCATCATCCCCTGAACAGAGAGTTGGCTGAGTCTTAGTTCAAATAGAGATGATTCTACACCAGCAAGGTTATACCTAAGGGAGTATTCTGCCTGACTGGCCTCTTTGTCATAGATGTATCCGATATTTCCATCGAGAGATATGGAAGTAAGTCCAAGATCCTTAAGTCCTGCGGCACTCAAGATACCAGGTATGGAACAGGTATCAATCTCTTTCTTGTGGTCATCTGGACTGAACGAGGATGTGATCTTTGAGATGAATGAACTGGAAACCGGGGCTTCAAGTTGCTTGAAAGAGATATTCATATGCGCCGGTATCTCGTTGCCCTTAAACCCTTTGGCTATGTCCAGTAAAAAGCCAAGCCCATCTCCGGATAGTGTAAGCTTTTGGATAGTGACTTCATCGTAGGTTCCGGTTGGCGTAATGCGAATATGTTCGATAGAAACAGATCCGGTCAATTCAGACCCCACATCTGTGTAGTCTATCTGTACATACGGTGATGCCAGTGTAATTATTTTATCCAGACCTTCCTTCGTCTTATAGTAGATATAGCCCTTCACGCCTATATATGCGATAGCAATGGCTATGAGCGGGACGAGTAGGAGCGTTTTTATTTTCACGGTGAGTGCTCTGGATAAGGGTCAATATAAATAATAGGGCATTATCGAATCTGATTCGACAAATCATGCATACAATACCTTCTATTCTAGCCCACTTTTATAAGAGGCTTTATGATTTGATTCACAAGAGTCGATGTTTACCGCATCTGGACAGGCTAGTACAGCAGAGTTTATATTGCGAAGTAATATCATGGAGATGTTTTGTAAGGTTATGTGCCATATTAAAATAGTAGAGATCTGTTTGCTGTGCCTTATTCTGGCGCTGCCAGTAGAGGCTGGTATATACAAATGGATCGACGAAAATGGCAAGATCCACTATACCCAGAAGCCGCCTCCTAAAGAGGGGCGCAGGGCCTCCATTAATACAGAAAACTTCAATACAGTGCAGACTGTTAAGGCCCCGCCGATACCCAAGAGGGTTCAATCCACATCCCGGACAAAGTCTGTTAAAAAGACCAGGGTCCGGCGCAGCAAGTGCCCATATCAGTGATCCAGGCAGTAATGTAAATCCAAGAAAGAGGGAGAAAGAAATAACCGGGCCAGAAGGCCCGGTTATTTTGATACCTGCTTAGGAAAGTCCGATAGATTCCAGATGGGCGCGAAAGGCGAGCTCGCGGGAATCAGGAGCTACACCTCCCAGTTCAGGAGAGAGGTCAGTGCTGATCAGGCGTTCGCCGTTCATGCTGGTTAGGGAGGCAAGCTCAGATACCTCGCCGGCCAGTGTAGCACGGACCTTGGATAGATCTGCCAGGTCGGAGTTATCGGCAAGAGCTGCGAGCATACTCAGTCCGGCCCTGTCCTCAGGATCCTGGATGGAGCCTCTGAGGATGGCCAGATCACCATCACGGTTCAGGAAGGCCCCGTCTATGGTCAGGGGATCGGCCATCGGCAGCATTTGGTCAGCCTCAGGAGCGACGCCAGGAGTGGCCAGGGCGATGATGCTGGCCTTGCCGGCCTGCGCTCTGCTTATGCCAGAGCCAACGGAGAGAATGCAGTCTACAGTGGCCCCATCATATGGGGTGGCGCCCAGGCGCTTGAGCAGGGCCAGGTTGGCCTCTCCGCGGACCTTGGTGTTGCTCATAACCTCACCAGTGTCTCCTGAAAGATAGTTGATCGATGCCCCCAAGCCCTTGGCCAGTTGGGCAGATGCATAGATCTGCTCCACGGTAAGGCGTGGAGAGACCACTATCGCCTTGCTGGCGGCGGAAGAGAGGGTCTGCCTGGCCTGGTTCAGGTCGGCCTCGACCGTTCCCTTGGCCAACAGCTGATAGCTGAACCGGCCCTCGGCACAGATCACCGCACCGTTTACCGGATCGTTGTTTATGCTCTGCACCTTGACCACACGACCTTCCTGGCTGTGTACATCGATGCCGCAACCACGGTCACACGCGGTACAACTGGTGCTCTTGCTGAACCAGATCCAGGGGCCGGCCTCTTTGCCGGTATTAGGTGTGATAGCGCCGGTGGGGCATACGTCGGTACACATGCCGCAGGCGTCACAGCCGGTATCCTGTAGCGGATCATCGAAGTTCGGGCCGATCCTGGTGCCGAAGCCGCGCTGAATAAAGCTGAGGGCGGAGATGCCACGCACCTCGCTACAGACCCGTACACAGCTGGCACAGGTAATACACTTATCCGCCTCGATGCGGATCAGGGGATGGCGCCTGTCTTCGTCATAGGCGCGCTTCTCGCCACAGAAGGTCTTCTCGCTTGCGCCATAGTCGCTGGCGTATTGACGCAGATCGCAGTCGAAGCGGGCGGAGCAGCCGCACTCTATACAGCGAGTGGCCTCGGCCACGGCCTGCACATTGTCCAGACCCACGTTGATGGGGTTATATCCGCCATGGGCCAGGCGCACATCGGCCGGGTGGGTTGACTCCAGTGCCCGCTTTTTGTGTTCAAAGCGGGGAGAGAAGTCATCGCTGCTGAGCTGCTCCAGGCGGCCTCGGCTGATGGCGTAGGGTTTGGTCAGTGTGATCGGCGAGCCAGCCACATATAGATCGATGGCCTGGGCGGCGCGACGTCCCTCGGCGATGGCGCGAATCAGGATGTCTGGACCGAAGGAGCAGTCACCTGCGGCAAAGACGCCGTCGATATTGGTGATTTGGGTTACCTCATCGTAGACAAAGGTGTTCCACTTGGTTATCTCTGGCGCATTTGTCTCACCCTCGATACAGGCCATGTCCGGCTCCTGGCCGATGGCCGGGATGATGGTATCGAACGGCATAAACTCCTCGCTACCGGCAATAGGCACGGGGCGGCGGCGTCCGGAGTCATCCGGTTCACCCAGTTCCATGGTGATAACGTCCATGCCCTTGGCACGGCCGCTTTCGTCCAGGACCACCTTGGTTGGGGCGGTGAGAAAGCGGATATCCACACCCTCTTCGATGGTCTCCTCCTGTTCGATCTCCAGGGCCGGCATCTCGGCCTGGGTGCGGCGATAGAGCAGGGTGACATCGGCACCGAGACGGCGGGATACGCGGGCGCAGTCCATGGCGGTGTCACCGCCACCGATTACCGCCACCTTCTTGCCGATATCGGTAATGTTGCCCAACACCACCTCGCGCAGGAAGTCGACGCCGCCGATGACACCTTCGGCCTCTTCGTTTTCGACCCGCATGGGCTTGGGCTTGTGGGCGCCGGTGGCCAGCAGTACGGCGTTAAATCCGTTGGATTTGAGATCGGCAATGGTGAAATCCGTGCCCAGACGCTGGTTGTAATTGACCTTCACACCAAGATCTGTGATGGCCTTGATCTCCTTATCCATCAGATCCCATGGCATACGGAAGCGGGGGATACCATAGCGGGCCATACCTCCCAGTTCCGGCAGGGCCTCGAAGATCTCTACGGCATGTCCCATGCGGCGCAGGTAGAAGGCGGCCGAAAGTCCGGCCGGACCACCGCCGACGATGGCTACCTTTTTACCGGTATCAGCCCCAGCCTCATGCAGGAAGGGACCGCTCTCCAGGTCGTGCTCGGATGCGAAACGCTTCAGCGGGTTGATGGCAACCGGCTCGTCCACCAGGCCACGACGGCACTGGGATTCACAGGGATGAGGGCAGATGCGTCCGCACACCACCGGTAGCGGGTTGCGCTCCTTGATCAGGCGTACCGCCGCGTCCGGATCGTCGTTGGCCAGATGGGCGATGTAGCCCTGAATATCGATGTTGGCAGGGCAGGTGGCCTCGCAGGGTGCGATACAGTCGCCGGCGTGGTCTGACAGGATCAGATCCAGGGCCATCTTGCGACTCTTGGTTACACGTTCGTTATCGGTTTCGATAACCATGCCAGGCGCCACCTGGGTGGAGCAGGCAGGGACCAGACCGCGGGCGTTCTCCACGTCTACCACGCAGAGAAAACAGGATGCGAACGGTTTCAGCCGGTCATCGTGGCAGAAGGTCGGTATATGTACGCCTTGTGCTTCGGCGGCCTCACGGATGGTCGAGCCGGCCTTGACCTCGATCTGCTTGCCGTTAAGGGTAATGGAAGTCATGTCACTCATTACTAATCCTCTTTAAATTCTTTGCGTTGGATCATGCAGCGGTGATGGCGTCTGAGTTGCATACCTCAAGACACATGCCGCAGTTGATGCAGACCTCCTGATCGATCTTCCAGGTCTCGCCCCTCTTCTTCTCGCCGGTGATACAACTGACCGGACAGTAACGCTCACAGATGGTACAACCGGTACAGATCTCGGGGTCTATGGTATGGGTTATAAGCCCTTTACACACACCGGCCGGGCAACGTTGCTCCTTGACGTGGGCCTCATACTCATCTCGGAAGTATTTGAGGGTGGTAAGCACCGGATTGGGTGCGGTCTGGCCCAGTCCGCACAGGCTGGACTGCTTGATGCTGTTGGCCAGATCTTCCAGGGTGTCTATATCCTCCATGCTGGCCTCGCCATCACAGATCTTGGTCAGGATCTCCTTCATGCGCAGCGTGCCGATGCGGCAGAAGGTGCACTTACCGCAGGACTCGATCTGGGTGAAGTCGAGAAAGAACTTGGCCAGGTCCACCATACAGGACTTCTCGTCCATGACGATGATGCCGCCGGACCCCATGATGGCGCCGGTGGCGTTGATAGACGCGTACTCAATGGGGGTGTCGAACATGGATTCCGGTATGCAGCCGCCGGATGGTCCGCCCAACTGCACCGCCTTCAGCGGTTTGCCGGTGAGGGAGCCACCGCCGATGTCGTAGATCATCTCGCGCAGGGTCATGCCCATGGGGATCTCCACCAGGCCGCCGCGCTTGATGGCGCCGGCCAGGGCGAATACCTTGGTGCCCCTGGAGTCCTCGGTACCTATGGCGGCATATGCCGCACCGCCGTTGTCGATGATCCACGGCAGGTTGGAGAGGGTCTCTACGTTATTGATGATGGTGGGCTTGCCGAACAGCCCCTTGATGGCCGGGAAGGGCGGACGGATGCGGGGCATGCCACGCTCGCCCTCGATGGAGGCGATCAGCGCCGTCTCCTCACCGCAGACAAAGGCGCCTGCACCCTGTTTGATCTTGAGTTGGAAGCTGAAGTCGCTACCCATGATGTTGTCACCCAGGTAACCGGCGGCAGTGGCGTCTTCGATCGCCTTGCCAAAATTCTTAACGGCCAGTGGGTATTCGGCACGGATATAGGCGTAGCCGCCACTAGCGCCGATGGCGTAGGCAGCGATCAGCATGCCCTCGACGATGTTGTGCGGGTCGCCTTCCAGCAGGGAGCGGTCCATAAAGGCACCGGGATCACCCTCGTCACCGTTACAGATCAGGTATTTCTTGTCCCCTTCGGCACCACGGGCGAAGGTCCACTTGGTGGCGGTGGGGAAGCCCGCGCCGCCGCGGCCACGGATGCCGGCGATCTTCACCTCTTCGATAACCTGTTCCGGCGTCATGCCGCCCTTGATGATCTTCTCGATGGCCTTGTAGCCGCCGCGATCCAGATATTGCTGCATGTCTGTAGGGTCAATGGTGCCGACGTTGCGCAGGGCCAGACGGGTCTGACGGGTCAGATATTGTCCACCCTCCAGGTCCGGGTTGTCACTGGCGGAGAGGAGGAGTTCTTCCGGTAGTTCATCTTCACCACGGTGGAACTTCAGGATCTTGCCAACGCCCTTTTTGTCGACGTTGCCGTACATGTGGGAGTTACCGCCCTCATCCCGCACCTCTACCATAACCTCGGCGTGACACATGCCGACACAGCCTACGCTGCGGATGTTGGCCTCAGGGGCATTCTTGCGAAATAGCGCGAGGATCTCGTCTGAGCCGGAGGCGCGACCGCAGGTGCCCTCTCCGACGATGATCTCTAATCTGCCGTCACTCATGGCCTTGCCTCCTCACCTGCTGCATCTTGCTCAGCTCCGGCCTTCTTTTTGTTGGCGCTGTCGTCACCTGGCAGCACCTCGTTGTGGGTCTTGGCGTGTCTCTTCAGGGCGCGCTGGGCATCGGCACCGGTAAGGTTACCGGTGATCTGGTCGTCAATGACCAGTGCGGGGGCGAGACTGCAGCAGCCAACGCAGGCCACGTCTTCCACGGTGTAGCTGCCGTTGGGGGCGGTATCTTCCTCTTCGTCCTCAATCGCCAGGATGTGGCGCAGGGAGGTGTTGAGGCGGTCTGCACCACGGACGTGACAGGCGGTGCCGTGACACACCTTGATCAGGTGTCGACCCACCGGCCGCATGCGAAATTGGGCATAGAAGGTAGCTACGCCAAACAGCTGGCTGGCGTTAATGTCTGTGTTGGCGATGACCAGATCCATGGCGTCACGCGGCAGATAGCCGTACTCGCCCTGGATGGCCTGTAGCAGAGGCACAGCTGCAGATACGTCACCGCCTATTTGTTGGATCCATTGGTTGACCAGCTCTGGGTCTACATTTGCTTCCAGTGATTCATTACTCACGCCGGGCCCCTCCTTAAAAAGAGCAAAGGTGCATATTACTTAGGGTAAAAGACGGAATTTTCTGCGATTGCTGGCCGCCACATCTGTCCGTGAAAGTGGTTATGGGTAATGGACGCTTACAGTAATATCCGCTGTATTACCATATTCTACATTAGCATTACATAATACTTAATCTTGGGCATTACACTCAAGTCAAATTCTTCTGTATTGCGGTGATTGAGGGGAATATGGGCGTAAATGCCTGAAAAAAAGCTGAATTAATCGTTACTATTGAAAAAAATAGAGTTAGGTGTGGGGTTGTCGCGTGGAGAGCAGAGAGAGCGCCGCCCTGTCGGGCGGCGCATATCTGTGGTTTAGCCCTCTTCAGGCTTGATAACGGCCAGGGATGCCAGTTGTTGGTAGTGCTTGAACCTGGTCAGTATCTCTTCCTGGGCATCTTTGCCCAGCCTGTCGGCCGCCTCGGGGTCGATGCGGGAGAGGTGGCTGAAGCGTGTCTCGGACTGCATGAACTCCTTCAGGTCCAGATCCGGGGCCTTGGAATCCAACTGCAGCGGATTCTTGCCCTGTTCCACCAGTCTTGGGTCGTAACGGAAGAGCGGGAAGTGTCCGCTTCGGACCGCCATGTCCTGCTGCTGGTGGTTCGATGCCAGGTCGATGCCGTGGGCGATGCATGGGCTGTAGGCGATGATGATGGAGACGCCATCGTAGGACTCGGCCTCCTGGAACGCCTTCAGGGTGCGTACGTCCTTGGCGCCGTAGGCCACCTGAGCTACATAGACGTCGCCATAGGCCATGGCGATCATGCCCAGATCCTTCTTGCGGCTTGGTTTGCCGCCGGCTGCGAATTTGGCGATGGCCCCCTTGGGGGTGGACTTGGACATCTGGCCGCCGGTGTTGGAGTAGACCTCGGTATCCAGGACCAGGATGTTTACGTTCTGGCCGGAGGCCAGCACATGATCCAGACCGCCGTAGCCGATATCGTAGGCCCAGCCGTCTCCACCGAAGGCCCAGACGCTCTTCTTGGCCAGGTTGCCGATGACGGCCTCCAGGTTGCGTGCCTGATCGCTGTCGATGGTCTTGATCTTCTCTTTGACCTGTTCGATACGCTCACGCTGCTGGAAGATCTCCGGTTCGCTGGCCTGCTCTGCATTGAGTATGGCATCGACCAGTTCGTCACCTATTTCGCTACGCATGTTGTCCAGCAGCACCCTGGCGTATCTGGCCTGGGAATCGATGGAGACGCGGAAGCCCAGGGAGAACTCAGCGGTGTCCTCGAACAGTGAGTTGTTCCAGGCTGGCCCCCGGCCCTCTGCGTTGGTGGCATAAGGGGTGGTGGGCAGGTTGCCGCCGTAGATGGAAGAGCAGCCGGTGGCGTTGCCAATGACCATGCGGTCACCGAACAGCTGGGTGGCGAGACGTATATAAGAGGTCTCGCCGCAACCCACGCAGGCGCCTGATGATTCGAACAGGGGGCGGGCCAGCATGGCGCTCTTCATGGTGCCCCAGTTGATCTTGGTGCGGTCGTAGTCCGGGATGCTCATAAAGAACTCCCAGTTCTCACGCTCTGATTCACGCAGCGGTGGCTGGGGCATCATATCCAGGGCCTTGTGCTCAGGATTCTCCTTGTCCGCAGCCGGACAGATGTCGGAACAGAGGGTACAACCGGTGCAGTCCTCAGGCGCCACCTGATAGGTGATGTGCTCGCCCTCGGCGAACTCCTTGCCCTTGACCTGGATGTGTTTGAAGGTCGCAGGCGCATCCTTGGTAATTGCCACGTCGAATACCTTGCTGCGAATGGCGGCATGGGGGCAGACGAACACACACTTGCCGCAGTAGATGCAGAGTTCCGCATCCCACACCGGGATCTCGCGGGCCAGGTTGCGCTTCTCGTAGGAAGAGCTGTCCAGGGGCCAGGTGCCATCGGCCGGTATCATGCTGACCGGGACGCTGTCGCCGCGTCCGGCGATGATCTCGCCACACACCTTCTGTACGAATTCAGGTGCACTGGGGATGACCGGCGGGATCTGTTCGAAGTCGGATGTGGCCGACCCGGGGATCTCCACCTGGTGCATGTTGGCCAGGCTGGCGTCGATGGCCATGAAGTTCTTTTTGACCACGGCAGGACCCTTCTTGCCGTAGGTCTTTTCAGCGGCCTGCTTGATCTTCTCAATGGCCTCGTCTTTGGGCAGGATGCCGGAGATGGCGAAGAAGCAGGTCTGCATGATGGTGTTGATGCGGCGACCCATGCCGGTCTCCTCGGCCACCTTGTAGGCGTCGATGGTGTAGACCGTAAGCTTCTTGTCGATGATCTGCTGCTGCATCTTGCGTGGTATGGTCTGCCACACCTGGTCCGCGGGCGCAGGAGAGTTCAGCAGGAATACGCCACCCTCACGGGCGTAGTCCAGCATCTCATATTTCTCCAGGAATACCGGCTGGTGACAGGCCACAAAGTCGGCCTGGTCGTGTCCGATCAGATAGGGTGAGTTGATCGGGTCCGGTCCGAAACGTAGATGCGATACGGTAACTGCACCGGCCTTCTTGGAGTCATACACGAAGTAGCCCTGACCATACAGATCGGTCCCCTCACCGATGATCTTGATGGAATTCTTGTTGGCGCTCACGGTGCCGTCCGCGCCCAGGCCGTAGAACATGCACTGGGTGACCTTCTCCGCATTGATGGTGGTGAAGCTGGGATCCCACTCCAGGTTGGTGTGGGTGACGTCATCGATGATGCCGACGGTAAAGTTGTTCTTCGGCGCGTCCTTGGCCAGTTCATCGAAGATTCCCTTGACCATGGCCGGGGTGAACTCTTTGGAGGATAGGCCGAAACGACCGCCGACCACGCGTGGCATGGAGGCAAATCTGTCACCGCCGGTGGCCACATAGTTGGCGATGGCAGTGATCACATCCTTATACATGGGCTCGCCATCGGAGCCAGGCTCTTTGGTACGATCCAGTACGGAGATCTTCTTTACGCTGACCGGCAGGGCCTGCAGCATATGCTCCGGGGAGAATGGACGATAGAGTCTGACTATGACTGCGCCGACCTTCTCACCGGCCGCAACCATCTTGCTGACGGTCTCTTTCACGGTGTCGGCAGCAGAGCCCATGACCATTATGACCCGCTCGGCATCTTCGGCGCCGTAGTAATCGAACAAGTGATACTGACGTCCGGTGAGTCCTGCGAATTTGTCCATGGCGTTCTGGACTATGGCTGGGGTTGCGTTGTAGTAGCTGTTTACCGTCTCACGTCCCTGGAAATAGATGTCCGGGTTCTGCGAGGTACCGCGGATCACCGGCTTGTCCGGGTTCATGGCGCGGTCGCGGTGGGCGCGGATCAGATCGTGCGACAGCATCTGGTCCATCACGCTATCTTCCACCAGTTCCACCTTGTTTACCTCGTGGGTGGTGCGGAAGCCGTCAAAGAAGTGGATGAAGGGGATGCGTGACTCCAGGGTGGCGGCCTGAGTGATCAGCGCGGTATCCATCACCTCCTGCGGGTTGTTGGAGGCCAGCATGGCAAAACCGGTGGAGCGGGTAGACATGACGTCACTGTGGTCTCCGAAGATGGAGAGGCCCTGGGCGGCGATGGAACGTGCAGCCACGTGTATTACAAAAGGAGTAAGCTCGCCGGCGATCTTGTACATGCTGGGGATCATCAGCAGCAGACCCTGGGACGAGGTAAAGGTGGTGGTCAACGCACCGGTCTGGACCGCGCCATGGCAGGCGGCTACCGCGCCACCCTCGTGCTGCATCTCAACTACCTGCGGTACAGAACCCCAGAGATTGGTCTTTCCTTTAGCTGAGTACTCGTCACTCAATTCACCCATGCCGGATGACGGGGTGATCGGATAGATCGCGATAACTTCGTTGGTCTTGTGAGCAACGTGGGCAGCCGCTTCGATTCCATCAACGGATACCATGTTGGGTTTAGACATCTCAGCCTCCAGGACCTTTCTGGTCTTTCTGTACTAAATACTCGGTTTGAAACTCTGTTTCCGACGCACCATAGATGTGCAATGGTTTAAGGCGCAAGCCGGCTATTATTATTTAGCCGGAAGGAAAAATCCACACATACGGCCGTTTTTTGTACGGTGCTGGTAATTATAGATGGCCGTTCCAGTCAATTAGACGCGTAAAAGGTGGTGTTTAATGGAGGGACATGGTTCCAGTGGGTATTTCTGGTGTCATGATTATCAAAACTCCTGGGGCAGGGCGGCAAGCTGCTCCGCCCAGAATACCGGGCCGTCGATACAGACATAGGTTGATCCGATGTTGCATCTCCCGCACTTGCCCAGGCCGCACTTCATGCGGTTCTCCAGGGTGGTGATCATCTGGTTCTGTTTGAAGCCGAGTCTCTCCAGGGCCTCGAAGGTGAACTTGATCATGATGGGCGGTCCGCAGACGATGGCGACGGTGTTGTCCGGTTTGGGGGCGAACTCGTTCTCCAGCACCGTGGGGACGAAGCCCACATGTCCGTCCCAGTCATCGGTCTCACCACCCGGGTCTACGGTCTTTACCAGGGTCACATCAGAGCGCTGATCCCACTCCGCCAGTTCTCTTTTATAAACCAGGTCTTGTACGCTACGCGCCCCGTACACGATGGATACCTCGCCAAAGCGGTCTCGGGTGTCCAGCACGTTCCAGATCACCGAGCGCAGGGGCGGCAGGGCGATGCCGCCACCGATGAAGATCAGGTTCTTGCCCTCGAACGCATCCAGCGGGAACACGTTGCCGTAGGGGCCGCGCAGGCCGATGGTATCACCTTCCGAAAGTTCGAACAGGGCGGAGGTGACCTTGCCGGTCCTGCGGAAGCAGCACTCGATATGATCCATACGGGTGGGGGAGGATGCTATACAGAAGGTGCTCTCGCCGGCACCGAAGGCGGAGTATTCGGCGAACTGGCCGGCCTGGAAGCTGAACTTTTCTCGCATCCCCTTATCCTGGAACACCAGGTGAAAGGTCTTGATGTCCGGAGTCTCCTGGATGACGCTACGTATGGTCATCAGATGAGGCTGGTAGATATTGGACACGGGTAGTTTCCTCTGTGCTACGGGTTAATATGTCTCTGCAGACCTGGCACGGGCCAGGGCTACCTTTTGTGCAACTTCCTGCATGTATTCGGTTATATCCAGGTTTACCGGACAGCTACGCACGCAACGACCGCAGCCGACACAGCCTTGGGCGCCGAACTTCTCTTCGTAGATCTTGAACTTGCAGCTGAAGCGGTTGCGGTAACGCTTGTACTGCCAATCGCGCGGGTTGTGCCCGGAGGCGTGCAGGGTGAAGTGATCGAACTGGCAGGAATCCCAGAACTTGACCCGATAGCCCTTGCCGGCCCGTTTTTCATCCACGATATCAAAACAGTGGCAGGTAGGGCAGACGAAGCTGCAGGCACCGCAGCCCAGGCACTTTTCTCCCAGGCGTTGCCACATCTCGTCGTCGAAGTTCATGCCGTCATCCAGCCAGGGGCGAATCGGATCGACCCGGCGCTGGCGAGCAACCTTTTTCGCCACCTTTTTTCCTGCCTGGTCACGCGCCATGATGTCGCCTTCGTCCACCAGGATCGGTTGCAGGGCCTTGGCCAGCTCCCGGCCGGCCTTGGTGATCTCCTCCACATGCAGTTTGCCGTTGCCGATCTCGGTCATATGCAGGTCGGAGCCTTGGCTGCTATCAGGCGTTAGCCCCACCGAGGTGCAGAAGCAGCTGGCGTCCGGTTCGGTGCAGGAGTAGGTGATGAAGGAGGTCTGCTCCAGCCGCTTGGTGAAGAGGCTATCGTCATAACCCACGTTGGCGGCGGAGAAGATGGCATTCAGTGAGGCGATCGATGCTGCATCACAGGGGCGCACGCCGATGATGACGGTCTTGGGAAAGTCGTGGCTGACCGGGGTTAGTTCAACCTTCTTGTTATTCTGCTGAAAGGCAAACAGCGGCTCATGTTTGACGAACAGGAACTCCTTGACGCCGTTGATGGGGATGCCCTGTCCGATGGCGTGTGCATCACCGGGCCGTATCTCCTGAAAGACGGGGAGATCGACGGCGTCCGGACTATCCAGCTGGGGCTGCATCCTGGGCGCTATGACCCGATAGCCGGCCTGGGACAGCAGCTCTATGCATGTAGCGAAATCACTCTTATTTATGCTTGCGGTTATCATAATCGTCCTGGGCCTAGCGGATGAAATCCTCGCGATCGTCCACCTTAAAGGTAATCAGAGAGGGCTTCTCCTCATGCGAGTAGCCGGATCTGTAATCAAAGTTCTCCTGGATCACCTGTTTCATGCGCTGATTGAACGCATCCACCTGGATCCCCTCAGGGCAGGCGCGGGTGCATTCGCCGCAGCCGGTGCAGCGTCCCGCCAGGTGCAGGGCGCGGGTCATGTGCCAGGCAAACACCCCTTTTTTATGTGCCGCCTGGTCCAGCCAGTTGGGCTGGGTGCGGTCGGTGATGCAGATGTTGCAGGAGCAGTGTGGGCACACCTCGCGGCAGGCGTAGCACTTGAAGCAGCGCTCGAAGTCTTCGCTCCAGAAGGCGAAGCGGTCGTTGATCTCCATCTCCATCAGGTTCAGGACATGCGGAGAGGTGACCCGATAGGGTCCGGGACGCTCCTGGGTCGGCAGCCCGCCGCCGGGGTAGAAGTCCGCATCCACCGGGATCTTTACGTCACAGCCGGAACATTTGGATGCGGTGTTCTCTGCGGTCAGCTTGCCGTCCCAGTTGTTGGGGTGGGAGACCACCCCGTCACAGGGAAAGCCAAAGATGTATACCTCATCGCGCTGCAGTTGGTTTTCGGCGATCAGCTGGGTGATGGCCCGGATGTCGCAGCCCTTGCCGACGATGCCGGTCTTGCCCCAGCCCTTGCGCGGGTATTCGTGCCGCTTGTTCAGATAGAGGGGCAGGGAGTTTACACAGCGGCCGTCCACCACCAATTTGTCCACCTCTTCCGGCTTGCGGCAGAATATGGGGGTGGTGCGGGCCGGATCGCTGCCCTCGGCATAGCCGATGACCACTTCCAGTTCTCCTGACTCCAGGAGCTCCTTGGCCCTTTTGCGCAGCTCTTTGATCATGCGTTGACCTCGCTCTTGACCAAGCGTTCGGCGTAGGGGTCCAACATGTCACCATAGGTGTTATGGGGGCCCAGCTCGCGGATGCGGTCGGTGAACTCGTCCACCACCTGGGTCCACTTGATGGCCTCGGCCGCGGAGATCCAGGAAAACTCCAGACGCCGCAGGTCTATGCCGTGGAAATCCAGTAGCTGGCGAAAGGTCAGATTGCGCCGGCGGGCGTAGTAGTTGCCCTCGTTATAGTGGCAGTCACCGGTATGGCAGCCGGAGACGATGATCCCGTCCACCCCCTGCTCGAAGGCCTTGATCATGAACTGTTGGTCGATGCGGCCGGAACAGGGTAGGCGCACCACGCGCACGTTGGGGGCGTAGTCCATGCGGCTGGTGCCGGCCAGGTCGGCCCCGGAGTAGGTGCACCACTTGCAGACGAAGGCCATGATCCTGGGCTCGAAATCGTGTCGTTCGATCTTCTTGCTCACACGAAGGCTCCTTCAAAGGCGGTGATCTGGGCGTGTACCTGTTGGTCGGTGTAGCCCTGGAGTTCTATGCTCTTGGAGCGGCAGACGGTGTTGCACAGGCCGCAGCCTTGGCACAGGCCGGGGTTGACCGACGCCGCCAGCTTGATGACATTGCCGTTGCGGTCTTTGATCTCTGCCTGGCTGATGGCCTTGTAGGGACAGACGGTGAGGCAATCCCAGCAGTTCATGCAGTCGGCCTGCTTGACCACGGCCACCTCGGGCTCGCGCAGCAGCTCCTCCTTGGAGAACATCTGCAACACCTTGGAGGCGGCGGCCGAGGCCTGGGCCACGGTCTCCGGTATGTCCTTGACCCCCTGGCAGGCGCCGGCCAGATAGATCCCGCCCGTGGAGGAGTCCACCGGCATCAGCTTGGGGTGTTGCTCTGAGTAGAAGCCGTAGTGGTCGTAGCTGATGCCCAGTTTCTTGGCCATCTCATCCGCTCCCTCCTGGGGGGTCATGGCCGTGGCCAGGACCACCATATCCACCTCCAGGTCCACCGGCTGGCCCAGCAGGGTGTCGGCTCCTTTTACTAAAATCTTGTCGCCCTGTTTCACCAGCTTTGAGACCCGGCCGCGGATATACTCGGTGCCCTCGCGCTGGGCGCGGTTGATGAACTCTTCGTAGCCCTTGCCGCCGGCGCGGATGTCCATGTAGAAGACATAGGCCTTGCCATCGTGCACGCTGTGGTTGTACAGCATGGTGTGTTTGGCGGTGTACATGCAGCAGATCTTGGAGCAGTACTCCACGCCCTTGTTGCAGTCGCGCGAACCCACGCAGGCGATGAAGGCGATGGACTCTGGTTTCTTGCCGTCGGAGGGACGGCGGATCTCGCCGCCGGTGGGCCCCGAGGCCGAGGCCAGGCGTTCGAATTCCAGGCCGTTGATTACATCCACCAGACGACCGGCCGTGGAGCGGGGCTGCTCCTTCTTCAGCTTCTTGGTCATCTTCTTCGGGATCATGTGCTGGGGCCGGATGCCGCCGTACTCCGGGTAGACGTTGGGCATCAGCTTGAAGCCGGTGGCGACGATGATGGCGCCGATATCCTCCTGGATGATGCGGTCCTGCTGGCTGAAGTCGATGGCCTTGGGTTCGCAGGCGTCGGCGCACAGGCCGCACTTGTCCTTCTCAAACTTGGGGCAGTTGGCGCGGTCGATCACCGGTACCGTGGGTACCGCCTGTGGAAACGGGATGTAGATCATCTTGCGTTCGGTGAGATGCATGTCGAACTCGCTCTCCACCGTAAAGGGGCACTTCTCCCAGCAGTCGCCACAGCCGGTGCACTTGCTGGCGTCGACCGATTTGGCCTTGAGGCGGATGGTGGCGCGGAAGTTGCCGATGTAGCCCTCCAACTTCTCCAGCTCGGAATAGGTGTAGAGGGTGATGTTGGGGTGGTTGGCCACCTCCACCATCTTGGGGGTCATGATGCACTGGGAGCAGTCCAGGGTGGGGAAGGTCTCCGACAGGCGCGCCATGTTGCCGCCTATGGATGGTTCGCGCTCCACCAGGGTGACCGGGTAGCCGGCATTGGCCAGATCCAGGGAGGCCTGGATGCCGGCGATGCCGCCGCCGATTACCAGGGTGCGCTTGGTCAGCGGCATGCGGTAGCGTTCCAGCGGGCGGTTGAACTTGATACGCTCAACCATCATCTTAGTCAGGTCCTTGGTCTTGGCCGTGGCGATCTCCTGGTCGTCATGTACCCAGGAGCACTGCTCGCGAATATTGGCGATCTCCACCCGGAAGGGGTTCAGCCCCGCGGCCTCGGCGGCGTTGCGGAAGGTGTTCTCGTGCATCTTGGGGCTGCAGGCCGCCACGATACAGCCGTCCAGCTCCTTCTCCTTGATGGCCTTCTTGAAGGCCTCCTGTCCCGGGTTGGAGCACATGAACTTGTGGTTCTCCACGAACTCCACACCGTGCTGCTCCCGAGCCCACTCGGCCACGTCCGGCGTATCGACGGTACGGGCGATGTTCTTGCCACAGTCACATACGAAGACACCTATCTTGGCCATGGTCAGGGCCTGCTATGACTATGCGAATACCCAGCGTTGGCCCTCAAATGAGGCCAGTCAAGGCGCGCAGAGTGCAGTTTGGTTGATCCAAATAAGCGATGCGCAACACGGGATGGCCTCATTTGAGAGCCAACCCGGAGGGACGGGACCATTTTCCCGCATGACTGTGTTGCACTTTCGCTTATGTACGGCAGGTACATGGCGCTCAGTGCGCCTTGTCCTACGAAAAAATGGTTTCCGTCGATGAATATTTGCATAGTCATAGCAGGCCCTTAGATCACCGGGGACTTCACGTCCCACCTCTGGGTACGGATGTCGTCGGTGGCGTAGTTGGGCAGGATCATGGGGCTAAGCACCCCGCGGTCCAGACCGGCAGCGGCCAGGGTATTACCGTAATCCTGGATATGCGCCGTGTTGGGGTCGCCGGGCAGGGCGCCGTCGGCGATGGC
>JBNKIR010000028.1:0-17197 GCA_050290785.1 Sedimenticolaceae bacterium
GATGGCCGTGGCCACCCAGGGCGGTGGACTAATCAATCAGCACTTCGGCAAGGCCAAGGAGTTTCTGGTGTATGAGGCCAGCGCCACCGATGTGCGTTTTATCGGCATCCGTCGTGCGGATAACTACTGCACCGGTCCCAGTGATTGCGGTAGTGGCGAAAGCAGGATGCCGGAGATCATTCGATCTCTGGATGGGTGTGAGGTACTGCTCTGTGCCCAGGTGGGGTATGCCCCCTGGAAAAAACTGGAGGCCGCAGGTATTCAGCCCAATGGCGAACATGCGGACGAACCCATCGAAGAGGCGATAGCCGCGGTCTATCAGGAGATGCGCGCCAACGGGCAGTTGGCGGATAGCCCCGGTAGTTTTCCGGTTCAAAAGAGAGCTTGAGGAGAGAGCATGGCATTCAAGATCATCGAGAGTTGTGTCAACTGCTGGGCCTGCGAGCCGCTCTGTCCCAGTAAGGCCATAGTTGCAGCCGAACCACATTTTTTGATTGAGGCCAAGCGCTGCACCGAGTGCGCCGGAGAGTATGCCGATCCACAGTGCGCCAGCATCTGTCCGGTCGAGGGGGCGATACTGAACAGTCAGGGGCAGCCCCTTAATCCCCCCGGCTCGTTGACCGGTATTCCGCCGTTACAGTTGCAGGCCGCCATGGCTGAGATCCAGGCGCGTTGAGATAAGGGTTTAATTTATACGAGGTTGGGTAATGTGTTCAGATAAGACCAGTATGGAGACACGCAAAAATATCTACTTCTGGTTGCTGGATCATAGTCGGATTGATCATAGCTACGGATACGAGAACACTGAACTGCTGGCGCGTATCTATGCCAGTTGGTCGGTGAACGAGAGCGCACTACCGGACTGGCTGGGTCTGGACCCAGAGACCTTCATGAGCATGATGGCCTACCATTTTCCGGAGTATCATATAGAGACCATCCCCAACCCGGGTCGTAGTCTGGATCTTTCCCGTGCGCCGGAGACGGATGATCTATATCAGCTACTGATGCAGGGTCGCACCCAGGGCAATCAATCCGAGATGTGGATGGCGCAGCTGCTGGTGGCCGGATGTATGGGCAATGATCATCTGTGGCAGGATCTGGGGCTGTGGACGCGCGAGGATCTGTCACGACTGTTTATCCATAACTTTCAATCCCTGGCGGCATCGAACAACAGGGACATGAAGTGGAAGAAGTTCCTCTATAAGCAGCTCTGTTCGACTGAGGGCGTCTATGTATGTCGTGCACCGAGCTGCGAGGTATGTAATGACTATCAGGAGTGCTTCGGGCCGGAGGATTGATGCTCTCTTTTAGCAGACGCGCTGAGCTGTATTCGTCAAGCATCACGCAGAAGGATCTACAAAGACGAGCTGTTGGCGCCTATCTTGGCGTTGCGGTGGGTGACGCCCTGGGCGCAACTACGGAATTTCTTACGCCCCGCGAAATCAAGCACAAATACGGAGTCCATAACAAGATCATAGGTGGGGGCTGGCTGCACCTGAAATCCGGCTGCGTAACAGACGACACCGAGATGAGTCTGGCCCTGGGGCGATCGATCATAGAAAATAGCGGAGTGGTTCCCGATGCGGTGGCCGATGCGTTCAGCGATTGGATGCGCAGCAAGCCGGTAGATATTGGTCATACGGTGCGGCGCGGAATAGTCCACTACCGTAATAGCAATGAAACCAGCGTCCCGGAAAACGAATATGATGCGGGTAACGGCGCCTGCATGCGTTCCGTACCGATCGCGCTGGCATATTGGAATGCACCTTTGTCTGAGTTGATCAGGGTGTCCCGTACGCAGTCCCACATAACCCACAATAACCCGCAGGCGGATGCAGGTACCGAGGCGGTCCTGCGTATGACGGTAGAGGCCATCAAGGGTGCGTCCAAGGCAGATTTGCATGAGATTGCAGACGCCCTGGTGGCGGAGCACAAACCTTACCGCTATGACCGCAAGACGGCGGAAAATCCCAGTGCCTGGATCGTACACACTCTGAAGGCGGTGTTTCAGGCCTTTTTTGCCCACGATAGTTTTGAATCGATAATGATCGACGTGGTGAATAGAGGAGGTGATGCGGATACCACCGGCGCAATCGTAGGTATGTTGGCAGGGGCGTACTATGGGGTGGACGCCATCCCGAAAAAGTGGCTCAAGGCCCTTGATGTCGGTATCAGGGTGGATTGCGAACAACAGGCGTTGGATCTGTTGGCGTTGGCTGAACAGCGGCCATGAACAGTTCCATCAAGATACGTTCCGCACAATCATCTGACGTAGGCGATATGTCGTGTCTGCTCACTCAACTATTCTCCATCGAAGATGATTTTTCGCCCGACGACGAAAAGCAGAGCAGAGGGCTGGAGTTGTTGCTGAAATCATCCAGCGCAAAGGTCCTGGTGGCGGAGGAGCAGGGCAGGGTCGTAGGGATGGTGACTGTGCAGATACTTATCTCGACGGCCGAGGGCGGTCGTGTGGGTCAGGTTGAGGATGTGGTGGTAGATCAGGACAAGCGTGGAAGAAGCATAGGTACGGCGTTGCTGAATGCAATGCAGCGATGGGCCAAAGATAATGGACTAAGCAGACTGCAGCTTGCCGCGGATGCTGGGAATAGCGGTGCGTTGGAGTTTTATGTCACGAATGGCTGGAAGCATACCAGTATGGTGCTGCTAAGGTTTGGCTGTTGAATACCGTATATATTTTATGGATAATCCAAGTCAGGGAAGAGAAATTTTAATAGCTGGGAATATATAAGAGGATGACGCCTGGAGCGTCAAATCCCTAGAATCGCAATTATCGATATCGATTAGGTCGCGTAATTAATATCGGGGGAAAAAATAATGAGAACGAGACTACTATCTGTCCTTCTGTCGGGGTTGCTGTTTCTTCTTGCCGGGTTGGTCCAGGCGGCTACAGTTTCCATCTATGTCGATTCAGCACCGAACGTCTACGGATCACCTGACTATGCAGGTTGGGAAGCAAATGCTTATGCCGGGGTTGCTGCTGGATCCTTTGTGAACATGAGCAATGGTATCAATCCTCTCAATGTAGGAAGCACTGATTTTGAGATCCAGGATGAGGTGGTATACAGCTTCGGGGACCTGGGGAAGAGGCTTCACTGGATCTACTACATTGAGGGGGAGACCGTTGCTGCCCTTGAAGGGACCGGTCGCTTTCAAATGAGTCTGACCAACATATGGGATGGAGCTGCCTGGGATTTTTATAACGACTATTACGGAATCACCTGGATAGAGCCGACGAAATGGATTGATTATGACGCCGATGGCGATGATGTGATCGATGGAGTGATCGGTTCCGCCGGAATGGCTTGGTGGGGTGCCAACGGAGTTAATACACAGGAAGCCCTAGATGCAGATATGGCATCCTGGTCGCTTGCCGAGGAGTCTTGGATCTTTACGGTGAGGTTGGATGGAGACGAAACATCACTTACCTCTCACCGAGATGCTTCACCCGTACCTGTGCCGGGGGCTATGATCCTGTTTGCGGCTGGTCTGGCCGGGTTGTCTGGAATCAGGGCCAGATGCAGGGTTGTTAATAGAAAGTCGTAATAATTACAGCTGCGCTCTATTATCTTTTGCTTGTTTGTTTATAAGTGCCCATGAGTTATTTTCTTGTCATCCCGGCGTAAGCCGGGATCAAGAAGATCCAGCGTATAGATTTCGTCCTTAGACCTGTAACAGAGCGTCTGACCTACGGTGACTGCCTGGATTGATTATGCAGAGTGGCGTTGTTACTGATATTTTCTGAAATTGTATCTATCCGCCAGATCCGACTTTTCTCCAGCAGGAAGCGAGACAAAATACCTTTTCCAGCCGGGACAGAAGTTGATATGCCAACGCCACAATCTGCCGGCAAATGAATCTGGTCTGTTGTCATATTTTTTTCGAAGCTGGCAACTGGCGCAATTATGCCTTGTCATAAGCTGGTTCCATTTATTGATTGGTTAGTCCCAAAAGCTACGTACTTTATTCTTCTCTTCGTCAATCTCCGGTCCGGTTAGATTGCTCCAAAGAAGCATGCCCGTCATCCGTTCAATGTATGTGGTTGTCACTTGGTACTCTGACAATTCATCATCGAGAGATGCGTTCTTCATCTTAAACGCCCACATATTCAAATTGCCGTTTTTCTCTTCTGTTAATATGCACTTGAAAAAGTGACTGGGAACCGGGATGGATATTCCGTTTCCATCGTTTTCGCCAATCATGGTGACTGGCTCCATAAAATCAAAGATCGGTCCGGTTATTACGTAGGTCTCCAGGACCGATGGCTTATGGTTCAATTCCCTTACCGCCTCCTCCAGTTCACGCCATTTTTGCCGATTGAACTGCGGGGTCTGTGGAGACATGTTGGATAGTAGAAATGTCTCGCTGTTTTGGATGTCCTCATCAATCTGGTTGGCGCTGGCAACAAGATGTCCCCGGTCATAGCCGCTGCCTGAATAATCACTGAGATCTGCCCGGAAACTCTTTGGGATCCTGAAGTCAGAACGGAAGTTGTTCAGGCGCTGGACCTCATCCATGTCTTTCCTGTCCGGGTCAACTATCTCCAACGCCCATTTGGCCTGGCGGAAGTAGTATGAATATCCTACGGAGAAAAATCGATTCAGCAGCAGTTGGTCGGCTGCCGGACATCCATAACGCAATTCAGGCTTAAGCAGGATCTCTTCCCTCATTTTTCATCTCCAATATACAGATAGCTGTTAATCGCTGCGGATATGCTGTGCTGAAAAAATGAGAGAGGTGTGAATAATCCCATCAGCATGTAATACTGCAGCTGTATCTTATTTGATTAGATAAATCACCATGATTTGCCTGGATATTAGCACAGGAGCAATGGGACAAGTTATGATTTTTTCCAGATCCGAACCAACGCCTGTATATGTGTCACGTAGCGATCCATTGAACCCGCTTTCCAGCTACTCCAAACATGGATTTGAACTGGATGGAGAGGCGTGGCCTTCGGCAGAGCACTATTATCAGGCAATGAAATTCGAGTCTGAAGAACAACGCAAAGCTATTTTGCATGCAGATCATCCTGCCAAGGCGGCCAAGCTTGCGGATAAAAACAAGAAGTCCATGCGCAAGGATTGGGCCAAGGTAAAGGAGACCTATATGACGCGCGGCATCTATATCAAGTGTCGAACCCATGTGGATGTGGCCGATGCGTTGCTGGCAACTGGGGATCAGAAGATCGTCGAGACCAGTCAATATGACTACTACTGGGGGTGCGGCAGAGATGGGAGAGGGCACAACACCTTTGGTAAGGTGCTGATGGCGGTACGGGATAAGCTGCAGCAGGAGAGGTTGGGTCTGGCCTGATCCTGCTGTTCAGCTCGGCCACATGGATATACCGGTCCATGCAAAGAACAGGGCCAATAAAATACAGACCAGGGTAACAATCCCATAGAGCGGCCTAAGGCCGTTTGCCAGAGTATGTTTAATACCTATATATGCGCCGATGGCATTTACAAAGAAGGCAAACTCACTGACCACTAAAAGAGTCAGCAGTGGAACGAGTGTGCTGCCATCATCGCGCACCGCACTGCCTTGCAGCACAACCAATATGAGCAACAGACCCATGCCCAGGGCGATGAAGGGAAAGTTCTCTTTCTTCATTTTGCTATGCTGACCTCAATACTATGTGTCTTACTGTATTGTTGGTTAAGTATGGCAAGAAAACAATGCTTATATATCTGATTTCCTGCGTCTGGCGCTAAGTCCCAATAATCCCAATAGAGATGGCGCAAAGAGAAAGAGTGATGCCGGAATAGGTACGGCGTTTACAGTTACACTATTAAACTCATGGCCTCCGGCAAGCACCCAATCCAAAACCCCACCAAAGTCAAAATTCGCTGTTATGTAGGTAAAGTCGGAAGTTGTTAGATTTGTGGACAGCATTTGACTGACATCGGAAAGCAGGTCTGGCCCTCTTAATTCAAAACTCATACGTTCGAAGTCGTATCCATTATAGCTTCCAGAGGTTGTACCTACAGGGAATGAGAACATCAATGCCCGGCCTACAATTAGGTCAACCTGCTGAAGATCACCGTTATTCGCAGAGAACAAATTCCCACCAATATTCAGTTGCAGATTGTCAACTGCACCCGGAAAGCGGTTTACCGGCGAGACGGCAACCGATGAATCCAGTTCAAAGGTGCCGGAGAAGGTGGTGCCGGCGGCAAAAGGTCCGGTGTTGAACATGTCAAGAGTGCCACTAAAGCTTACTGTGACCGGTGCGGCCTGTGCGACTGCACTAAACAGGATTAAGGCTGCAATGCTTATATATCGAAACACTTGTTTATCCCCTGGTTATATTTTTTGTTGCTTTAATTTTATCCAACCGGATGAATTGCTTCTACCATGCTTTGTTAAAGGTAGTGCCTATTTGAAGCGTTCGTCCGATCTGTATTCAGAGACGGTCTCTCTTGACTGTTTGAACCAGCCCGTGCGTACGTCGCTTTGGGCGTCGAACTCCGGGATGTAGGGTTTTATGTCTAACAGAGGGGTGCCGTCCAGTACATCTATATTGCGAATATGCAGTATGTTGTCTTTCACCAGATCCAGTTGGACTATGGATAGGCCGATGGGATTGGGTCGTTTGGGTGCGCGGGTGGAGAACAGGCCCCTTGGTTCTGTATCCATAAATGGAACCACCTTTAGGTTGAAGTCTTCGCTGCGGTGGAAATGGTAGAGCAGGATGATGTGGGAGAATCCGTCCAGATCCGCCAGCCCGTCCAGGAACTCCTCGAACACTTCAATAGTGCCTTTGACGCCAGCGGCTCCCGTTGGTTGAATCGGCATGTCTGCAAGTTCTTGAAACGGGCTGTGGATGGTGCCGATGGGTGTGTATGCTATCTTCATTATTTGTGTGTCCGGTAGAAACTTTTTGATTCTATGGACTAGGATTATAGTAGGACTAGACTGGTTATTAATATAAGTAAATAAGCATCTATTCGGTAATGAAGCATTTTATTGTAAAGGTCAATACGCCTGATGAGGTTGCGGACTTCCTTGCACGGGCCGATGTGCTTGATGCTACAACTCACGCCAGTTCTGTCCTGGTTCAGGTCTTTTCCGGGGTCATGGACGAGTCATGGATCGACTCTTTGTTGCAGCAGATTCAGATTCATCTGCCAAATGCCGTTGTGGCCGGCGTCTCATCCAGTGGTGAGATTGCAGAGGGTCAGGTGCTGGTTGGCGCGACGGTGGTATCGGTTCTCTGTTTTGCTTCCACTGAACTGCATCCGGTGTTCCGTGACTGCAATCAAGGGGACGAGTATGCGACCGGCGATGATATTGGGCGTTCACTTTCGGGTCTCGAACACCTGCAAGGTGTGTTGCTGCTTGCGCCTCCCGCCGAGGTGGATTGTACCAGTCTGCTCAACGGTATAGAGAGGCATTTGCCTGGGGTAACTTTGTTTGGTGGTGGTGCGGTGCAGGATAGCGCAAGTGGTAAATCTCTGGAATTTGGTTCCAATGGTATTTATGAGTCAGGGGTGTGCGCGATCGGTTTTCAGAGCGAAACCCTGAGAATAGAAACAGATCTCTTTTTCGGTTGGGAGGCGCTGGGGCCGCACATGACCCTTACCGAGGTAGAGGATAATAAAATACGCACCATCGATAACCGCCCGGCGTTTAATGTCTATAGCCACTACCTCAGCATCGAGCCGGGCGAGGAGTTGTTTTTGTTGGAGTTTCCATTGTTGCTTGAGCGCGATGGAATTACCCTTGCGCGCAACCCGGTATCATGCGATGAGCAAGGCGCGGTGACTATGGTGGCGGATGTGCGCAGCGGAGAAAAGGCCCGCCTGGGCTATCTGGATATCGATACCATTATGGAAGATACCCGTGGGACCTACGCCGTCCTGCAGGCATTTTGTCCTGAAGCGATACTTATATACTCCTGCGTGTGTCGTCGCTTCTTTCTGCAGCAGGATACTGAACTGGAAACGTTGCCGTTCCAGGAACTTGCCCCGGTCGCCGGTTTTTTTACCTCTGGTGAATTTATTCGACTGGGCGGTAAGATGCAGCTGTTTAACTCCAGCCAGGTGGTGGTCGCCATGCGCGAGGGGCTGGCATCCGTCCAACAAGACGGAGTGCGAGATCAATTGGAAAATGATCGCTATCGCATGCGTCATATTCGTATTACCAGTCGACTGTTTCAGTTTGTCAGCGCCTTGACCGAAGAGGTGGAGGAGGCGAACCATCAGTTACAGCACGATGCCGAACATGATGCCCTGACCGGCGCATATAATCGTCACCGTCTAGAGGGCGACCTGCAAGGAGAGTTGTCACGGGCCAAACGCCATGACCATCCGCTGTCGTTGATTATGTTCGATATCGATCACTTCAAACGTATCAATGACGAACTGGGACATATCGTCGGTGACTATGTGCTTAAGACATTGGCGCGGACGGTGTGGGAGTTGTTGCGTAAACATGACGCCATGTTCCGCTATGGTGGTGAGGAATTTCTACTGCTGTTACCGGAGACCGATTTGGACGGCGCTTTGGCCGTGGCGGAAAAGGCCAGATCCACCATAGAGGCGCTGCCACTTACTTATAACGGTAGAGTGTTGCCTGGAGTAACCGTATCGCTCGGAGTGGCAACTGCGCCGCAACACGGAAAGACCGTTGCGGATCTGCTAGAAGCTGTGGATGCGGCCTTGTATCAGGCCAAGCAGGGCGGGCGTAATCTGGTGGTGCCCGCTATGGAGTAATGACCGGAATTTACAGTAGTTGAGTGAATTATAAAAAACGGCTGAAAATTGGGATGGTGTACGCTACCCACATGGCAAAGAAATAAATAACAAGGAAATAATGCAAGCGTACCAGGCCTCCAACACCATTCAACTTAGAAGGTCTGAAGTAGGCGATCTGCCAGCTGCCACGTGCAAGCCAAAGCAGAGAATAGAAAACAGTTAATGTGATGCCGATAGACGTACTTCCGGCCAACTCCGGTGAATGTAACCAGGACAAATAGCCGAAAAGAAAAAACATCGGGATAAGAAAGATATGTATGGTGTAGAAAACCCTGGCATTGAGTACGCTGATCTTTTGCAGGTCCTTTCCCCATCTAAATCCACGATAGAAATAACAGTGGCCTATACCCAATAAGATTGAGAGTGTTCCACCTATTTTAATGGCCAGTACTTCCATATTCACCATCCTGATTTAAGGGTTGATCTGATGATCGCCGTTTTATTAAAAGGTATTTTCGGTCCTTTGCGTGTTATTAGTCCGGCATTCTTTGCGCTTCTTATTGAATTACTGAATGCTGTCCATGACACATGCAGCGGTGGTTCCGCTATTAACATCACTCCGCTGGTTTTAAGGAGAGTTTTTATCTCCTTGAAGAATTTATCCTGATCCGGTACCTCATGCACCATGTAGAAGGCCAGAATAAAATCAACCTCTTCCTCAATACCTATCTTATCCTGTTCGCATCTATGCAGTACGATTCTGTCTTCAAGTTCGGTTCCATGAATCTTTTTTCTTAGTTTTTGTAGCATCCCTTCCTGCATATCCACAGCGATGACTCGCCCTGACTCTCCTACCATCTGAGCGATATCAAGCGTGAAGAAACCTGGTCCGCATCCAATATCCAAAACCGTCATGCCTTCCTTAAGATATGGCTTGAGTATTGTCTGAGGGTTTTGAAATATTCGTCTGAACCTGGTGTCGAGGCTTCCCGCTATCGCAACAGGGCATACATGATTATTATTCATATGCTATATATCCTGGCTATGTTTTCCGTTTATTACCAAGTTAAATAATTCTCAATTTAGCTCTATATAACCGGAAGAAATAGTAGAAGAAGAATACCATAAAAATGGAATCACCAACGACAACGAGGAGTACTACCGGTTTGGCCAAGCTTGTAAGATATAGTTGGAGGAGGCTTAAAGCAAAACCAACTTTGCCTATTCCTCCCACTATGACTATTCCGGTATGTTTGAGCGGGTCGCGCGCAACTATCAGATAACCAAAAAAATATACAAAGGTAGTACCCCATGCGCCTTTGTAGATAGCATAGATCAATGGATCGGCCAGTTCCCTGCCAAAGAAATTCTCGAAGGTGAATGCCGTATTGAAGTAGCCGAAAATGGCGCCGGTTAGATTCCATAGAGCGGCAGCGACGAATAGAGTTCTGAATAGTTTTAATTCTCTATCGTCAATATGCATGCTGTTATGCAATCACCGGTTACCCGGAAAAGCCTTCACACACGCCGCCAATGCGCTGTCCATAGTGGCTGCGTGTTCCCTAAACCATTGCGGTATGGTCAGCACAAAGGTGCGGCCTGTAGCGATGGAGCCGTCTTCAACCTGCTTACCGATACGTCGCATCTCTTCCAGTACGCGTTGATGTTCACCCATGTGGATCTGGATGGGTGGGAATTTTACCTCTTCCATTAGCCGGTTCTCTGCCGTGAAGTGTGCCTCTGTATGTTCCAGTAACTGTTCGAATAACCCATTGAACATTTCATCGGTAGCGTTACCCAGGCTGTTTACCAAGGCCATAAACTCCTGGTGGGTGGTGTCCATTGATTCCACGCCCAAATGGTAGCGCGGGTCATTCGGATCTATCAGTGGAGCGTTTGCTTCTGAATCAGTCATTGGTTTTCCTCGTTACGGCTACCCATACATATATTCCAAACTATTATGCGATTATTGTCTATCCAGAAAAGACTTTCTTTGTGGGGTATATTTCCACCAGGCCTGGGCCTCGCCACCATTAATGAAGTCTGTGATAGATAGGAAAACATCAATCACGCAGGGATCGTGTTTGTTTCCTGTAATCTCACACAATCGGTCGTACATGTCATAGGCAGATCTTCCCTTGAGCTGCTCAGGCTCATAGATACCCAGTAGACGAAGGTCATCCGCCATTGTCGGCCCTATATTCGGGAGATCGGTTAGGGATTTAACTTTTTCTCTTTGGACTTTGGTGGGGTTCATTTGTGGTAATGGTGCTATGTCTAACGTGGTATGGGTTCTGAATATCTGTATGATTATATTCAATAGTGCATATATCGAGATTACACACCAACCCTGAATCAGTCGCAAATAAATAGGAAAGAGACATGCGGAAATATTCTCTTTGTCTTGGGGTATCTACCTTCCCGGATCCCGCGGTCAAGCCGCGGGATGACTATGTTTTGGGGTATGGTTCTCCCCATCACACTATCACTCAAGTTTGGTTTCTCCAACTCTGGAGCAGTTTTCCATGGAGAGAGGTAGGGAGAGGGGGGTGTTTATTCGCGTTCTTTTGCGGTGCTTTGCGTGTATTTGCGGCTTGCTTTTTTTATGAAGATGATTTTGCCTCACACCCATGCTGTGACAGAGGGTGTGAGGACTATCTGTTTCTGATTTTATACTGAGTACGCCTTGCGTCGGCCTATGCCGATTAATCCGGCAATCCCTGATGCGAGCAACCAGACAGCTGCCGGGACCGGGACAGAGCTTACGGTAAGACCTACGTCGACATTACTTCCATACGGTGAGATTGCTCCACCAGCGACAAATGCGTAGTAGTGCTCTAATGGATTGAACTGCATTGGAGAAAAATGATCCGTAATGTTAGTGCTTTCACCTGATGGAATGAAATCATTGCCCCAGAGGTAAAACACCCAGCCGGCAACGTTATCGTTAAAAAATCCTGTTATATCAGAAGAAGTAGCCAGTTGCAGAAAGGTGCTTGGGTCACTGTACAGGGCATCATTGGGGTCGGTGGTTAAAGCCATACCCAGCATGGAAAAGCCGCCGAAGTTTCCGGCATCGAGAACTATATCCATCTGCCCGCTCCACCCAGTACCTAAATCAAATCGAATCATGTCTGCAGCAGCAGGCATGGCAGTTCCATAGTAGTTAACCGTATAGGTGTAATCAGTTAAATTAAGTGTGCCACTATAAGAGGAACTGGCGGCGTTGGCGTTGCTGATGAATGCGACGCAGAGGGACATAACACATCCTAAAACAGTAGCGTATCTCATAACATTCTCCATATCCGTGAAGCTATCTGTAAGTGGAAATATTACAGGCGTGATAGATAGTTACCGTTAACTGGCTCACATAATTTTGTAGCGCCAGTTGGTCATGTTGTACGGGTTATGCAGTTTGTGACTTGTGTCGTTCCCATGCCTTGGATTAGGGATGCATATATTTATTAGCGTTCATTTGCGGACTGTTTTCTCAGGCATCTACCGCTACATCTGTCACCAACGCAAGCAGGTCTGCAATATCCGCCCCTATGATCTCGATCCCCATCTTTTTGCAGAAGCGACGCTCTTTTTCCGTGGGCTCCGGGATCAGCGCCCAGCCCACAGGTTCAGCTGCCGCGTATGTGATGTCGGACAGCACCATGCGTTCTGTATCACGGGTCATGCGCAGTCCCAGGAACAGATACTGCTTGCCTTTACGGTACTCCTTCAGAAAAGATGGGATGGCAAACCCGCCCATGAGTTCGGTGATGTAATCCACATAGTCGGCATCGGATGCGATGTAGGTTGCATCCGGCAGCGGGCTGCCCATGGGCTTGAACAGGATGGGCAGGGCAGGGTCCACCTCGGACTGGTCGATTTCTTTGTCCGAGTACCTTTCTCCATCGTAGTGATGAATGCGGAAACGGTAATCGGTGCCGGCGATGCGGGAGATGCCGCGTATCAAGGTATGTGGTGTGTCGCTATAACTCTCCTGCAACTGGGTGTCGCGGTTGATGTCGACCACATAGTTCGGTTTTATCGTTTGCAGCCAGTCATGCAGCGGCGCACGGGTCCAACCGCGCTGGCCGTAGGTGCCATCAAGAAACCTGGTTACTGCAGCACGGCCCCGTTTGTGTTCGACATTCATGGCGGCGCGGGGGAATTCATACATCAGGCGCGGGGCCATGGGCCTGCCGCCGTTCATGGCCAGGATCAGGCTGTCGCTGTCGGCGGGTATGGGTTCGCCGTTGTCCCGATCAGTGACACCGGCCAGTGCGCCGAAGCCCAGGTAGGGGACTATCTGGTTGTCTTGGATGCCTGCTATTAGCTGTTCCATGGTTCGTGTACTCAAAGTATCTGCCCCTTATCGCCCAGATGTTGCTAGTATCGTCATCCCCGCGAAGGCGGGAATCTATATGTTTGAAATTACTGGATCCCCGCCTACGCGGGGATGACGTACTAATTAGATAAGAGCAATAACGGGGCCAGCTTTGCTATATGTATATGAATCAGTCTGTTACGTTAGAAGCAGTGGTGGGGTTGTTGAGAAGGGCACAGGGATAAACCGGGCGATTGTCGTAATCGCTACAAAGCCTAGAAGCTGTGTATCTTCACCTCATACACACCGCCGATCACCAGGTGTTCGTCCTCACCCTGGAGACAGCCAGGTATCAGGTTGGCGTAAAACATGATCTTCTCCTTGGGGATCTCCGCCTCCAGGATGTAGTCACCGAACTCGTCGGCGCGTTCGCGTTCACTGGTGAAGGAGTTGAGATTATTCAACAGTACCTGATCCCATTTGTCCTCGCCCTTGAGCAACACCTCATGTTCATCCAGCCGGTTGATACCGCGGTACAGCTTTATATGGGTTTGATCAGGGAGCTGCCGCGTCAACTCGTACTGGCAATAGCTGTAGAGCAGATCCAGTTGGGCCTCCAGGGCGTTGGTGCCGTAGAGTCCGGTGCTGCGGTCATACAGGAAGCGGTGGTAGCTGTCGTTGTCGTCCTGATGCATGGGGCCGCGATGGAACCTGGTCAGCAGACCGAAACGGGATTCGACCCAGCTCTTGAGTACGGCGCCTTCGCGGCTGTTGGCATCGAAGAACCAGCCGCGCACCATGCGCAGGTAGTTGGCCTTGCGTCGTTTGGTGGTCTTGGATGCCCCGGCTTCATCCAGTTGATGCAGCACAAAATGCACTGTCATGTAGTCCTGGAAGCGTTCCGCCCGCTCATGTGGCAGCGCGATCTCCTCCAACTGCTGGAACAGATCGGCATGCAGGGTCTTGATGTTGTCTATCTCAATGGCTACCGGGTGCTGCTGAAAACGCAGGCTGCCGACGATCACCGGAGGTATGTTGCAACGGTTTACCGGGAGCCTGGCCGAGGCCGGTAGCGAGGCCGCTTTCTTCTCTGTTTCTCTGTGATGATTCATACAATTTTATGGTTTTTGTAGGGAACCGTACCAAGAATTCGGGTGAGACCTTAACACTATTTCTCCTTTAAAAACAGTCGCTAATGAGATTTTTTGCATTTTGGCACGGTGCTTGCTGATTAGGGGGTGTCCGGGCGTATTGTTGTTTGTACGCTCAATCAGATATTCATTGTGTAAGGAGAAATAACATGGCGCTGCGTCAATGTGCAATCTACGGTAAAGGTGGTATCGGTAAATCCACCACAACTCAGAACCTGGTGGCCGGTCTGGCCGAACTGGGTAAGAAGGTCATGATCGTCGGTTGCGATCCCAAGGCCGACTCTACTCGTCTGATTCTGCACTCCAAGGCGCAGAACACCATCATGGAGATGGCGGCCGAGGCCGGCACCGTGGAAGACCTGGAACTGGAAGATGTATTGAAGGCCGGTTTCGGTGACATCAAGTGTGTCGAGTCCGGTGGTCCTGAGCCTGGTGTGGGTTGTGCCGGTCGCGGTGTTATCACCGCCATCAACTTCCTGGAAGAAGAGGGCGCCTATGAAGAGGACCTCGACTTTGTATTCTATGACGTACTGGGCGACGTGGTATGCGGTGGTTTCGCCATGCCGATTCGTGAGAACAAGGCCCAGGAGATCTACATCGTGGTATCCGGCGAGATGATGGCCATGTACGCCGCCAACAACATCTCCAAGGGTATCGTGAAATACGCCAACTCCGGTGGTGTACGTCTGGCCGGTCTGATCTGCAACTCCCGTAACACCGCGCGTGAGGATGAGCTGATCATGGAACTGGCCCGTCAGTTGGGCACCCAGATGATCCACTTCGTTCCCCGTGACAATGTGGTACAGCGTGCGGAGATCCGGCGTATGACCGTTATCGAGTATGACCCATCTGCCAATCAGGCCCAGGAGTATCGCGATCTGGCGCAGAAGATCATCGACAACACAAACTTCGTCATCCCTACGCCTATCACCATGGACGCACTGGAAGACCTGCTGATGGACTTCGGTCTGATGGAAGAGGAAGACGAGAGCATCATCGGTAAGAGTGCTGCTGCCGAGAGTTGTACGGTAGCTGCTCCTTAAAGGGAATTAACCGGATGGATTCCCGCCTACGCGGGAATGACGAATTAACTAGATTGTTGTTACTTCCATTACCCGTAGTCCACAGATTGGTGGCGCGGGATAGGAGAAAGATATGTCAACTTTGACGAAAGAAGAGGCCGCAGCCCTGATACAAGAGGTGCTGGAGGTCTATCCGGAAAAGGCGAAAGAAGACCGCGCCAAGCATCTAACGGTCAACGATCAATCGGTGGAGCAGTCCAAGAAGTGCATCACCTCCAACCGCAAATCCTTGCCCGGTGTGATGACCATCCGTGGTTGTGCCTACGCCGGTTCCAAGGGTGTGGTCTGGGGTCCGATCAAGGACATGATCCACATCTCACACGGCCCGGTCGGTTGTGGTCAGTACTCCCGCGCCGGACGCCGTAACTATTACGTAGGTGCCACCGGTGTAAATACCTTCGGCACCATGAACTTTACCTCCGACTTTCAGGAGAAGGATATCGTGTTCGGCGGCGATAAGAAGCTGGCCAAACTGATGCAAGAGGTAGAACAGTTGTTCCCGCTGAACAAGGGCATCTCGGTGCAGTCCGAGTGTCCCATCGGTCTGATCGGTGACGATATCGAGGCGGTGGCCAAGAATACCGCCAAGGAGATCGGCAAGCCGGTGGTGCCGGTGCGCTGCGAAGGTTTCCGTGGTGTGTCCCAGTCGCTGGGTCACCACATCGCCAACGACGCCATTCGCGATCACATGTTGGGTAAGGAGCAGGAAGAGGCCGGTCCCTACGATGTGGCCATCCTTGGTGACTACAACATCGGTGGTGACGCTTGGTCCTCCCGTATCTTGTTGGAAGAGATGGGCCTGAATGTCGTCGCCCAGTGGTCCGGTGACGGTACCGTGGCCGAGATGGAACGCACCCCTGCGGTGAAGCTGAACCTGCTGCACTGCTACCGCTCCATGAACTACATCTCGCGGCACATGGAGGAGAAGTTTGGGATTCCCTGGATGGAGTACAATTTTTTCGGTCCGACCAAGATCGCTGAGTCCCTGCGTGCCATCGCCGAGAAGTTCGACGACAAGATCAAAGAGGGTGCCGAGAAGGTCATTGCGAAGTACACGGCCGAGTATGAGGCGGTGATCGCCAAGTACAAACCGCGTCTGGAAGGCAAGAAGGTGATGCTCTACGTCGGCGGTCTGCGCCCGCGTCACATCATCGGCGCCTACGAAGATCTGGGTATGGAGGTGGTCGGTACCGGCTATGAGTTCGCCCATAACGACGACTACGACCGCACCATCAAGGAGATGGGCAACGCCACCCTGATCTACGACGACGTCACCGGCTACGAGTTCGAAGAGTTCGTAAAGAAGGTCAAGCCCGACCTGATCGGTTCCGGCATCAAGGAGAAGTACATCTTCCAGAAGATGGGTGTCCCCTTCCGCCAGATGCACTCCTGGGATTATTCCGGTCCTTATCACGGCTACGACGGCTTCGCCATCTTCGCCCGCGATATGGATATGACCATCAATAATCCCTGCTGGAGCAGTATGCAGGCACCCTGGCTGAAGAGCGAGGAAGAGTCAGCGGCAGCAGCATGATCGTTAACGGGGGTCGGAGTCTGACTCCGACCCCACATAGCGAAACATTTTATTTATCTGACCCGTATGTCCACAGATTGGTGGCGCGGGGGGAGAAAGACCATGAGCCAAGTAGTAGATGATATCAAACCCAGCTATCCGCTGTTTCGTGAAGAGGAATACGTTGAGACGCTGACCAATAAGGAAAAGTACGAGGACAAGGTTCCCTCGGTGAAGATCGACGAGATCTTCAACTGGACCACCACGGAAGAGTACAAAGAGCTGAACTTCGCCCGTGAGGCCCTGACCATCAACCCGGCCAAGGCCTGTCAGCCTCTGGGTGCGGTGCTCTGTGCCCTCGGCTTCGAGAAGACCCTGCCCTATGTGCACGGTTCCCAGGGCTGTACCGCCTACTT
>JBNKIR010000029.1:0-6309 GCA_050290785.1 Sedimenticolaceae bacterium
AATGCCCTAAGGGTAAGGCCGGAAAACTGCCGCAGATTCGCCGAGGGATTCTCTTGGGATCGCTCGGTAGATCAATTCCTCACCAACATCACCCCGGCCAAGTTCTCCGGAAGGCATATAGTGAAAGAGACAGAGGCCAAGGGGACAGGAGCCACGCCCTCACATGGCGCCGGCCAGTAGACACCTATTTGACACAATAATAATTCCACAATAAAACCGTAAAGCAACTGCAACATTAAGCCTGTACTGTTCTCAGCAAACACAATGAGAGAGAGTCGTATGCTGAGTATCGAACAGGTAATAACCGAACGCTTCCCAACCCTCGTCGCAAACAAACCCCAACTGATAACCAGGCCCACCATAGGTCTGCTGCGCCTTTTGTTTCACGAGAAAGAGACCAACAGATTTCTTGAGGAACACAAGGGTCTTACCGGTCTGGATTTTATAGAGAAGGTGTTGGAGTACTTTGATCTCGACTACACCGTATCCAGGAATGACTTGGAGAACATACCTCCGACCGGACGGGTGGTGATAGTCGCGAATCACCCATTGGGTGCGCTGGATGCCTTGTCACTGATACGCATGGTAGGCACTGTACGCAAGGATGTAAAGGTGATTGCCAATGACATGCTGGCCGCATTCCATCCCCTTAAAGATCTGATGCTAATGGTAGATAACATCACCGGCTCCACAAAGAAAAGCAGTGTGGAAAAGATCCTTGATTGTCTAAAACGGGATGAGGCCCTGATAGTTTTTCCTGCCGGCGAGGTCTCAAGATTGCGCCCCAACGGGGTGCGGGATGGTAAATGGAAACACGGCTTTCTGCAGTTTGCCAAACGTACTGCGGCGCCTATTCTTCCGGTGCATATAGATGCGCGTAATTCCGCCTGGTTCTACAGCATATCAATGCTATCCAAACCACTCTCAGCCCTGTTCCTGATGCAGGAGATATTTCGCCAGCGGGCGAATGTAATCGGATTTCGCGTGGGAGAGCTGATACCCATCAGATATCTTGAGCAGAATGGCCTCAGGAATAAAACACTGGCCAAGATGTTGCGTAAACATCTCTATCGTCTGGCAGCAAAGAAAGAGGGACTATTCCAGACCGAGACCGGCATAGCACATCCGGAGGCGCGCCAGGCGCTAAAACAGGAGTTGCGTGCAGGCGAACTGCTGGGTGAGACCAGTGATGGCAAACAGATCATCCTGGTTGACTGGTTTCCGGAATCGAGTGTGATACGCGAGATCGGCAGGCTGCGCGAGCTTAGTTTCCGTAAGGTAGGTGAAGGCACGGGGGCACGACGTGATCTGGATATATATGATCAATACTACAAGCATCTGGTGCTTTGGGATAATGAGGCCCTGGAAATAGTCGGCGCCTATCGCCTGGGTGAAGGCAACCACATCCTGGATAAGAGCGGTAAGGACGGATTCTATTCAGCTACCCTGTTCCGGTTTAACCAGCCCTTTCATGCATATCTGGAAAACTCTCTGGAGCTGGGACGAAGCTTTGTCCAGCCAGGTTATTGGGGCACCAGGGCGCTGGATTATCTATGGCAGGGCCTGGGGGCATATCTAAGGCATCACCCGAAGATCAGATACCTGTTCGGGCCGGTAAGTATAAGCGCCAACTACCCGCCTGCCGCAAGGGACATGCTGGTCTATTTTTATGGCACATATTTCAGCCATCCGCAGAAGCTGGTCACCTCCAACAATCCCTGCCAACTCGGCCAACAGACATTAGAGGAGTTCAGGGATATCTTCCAAGGAGATGACTTCAGCCGTGATCTAAAGGAACTAAAGAATCGTCTCTCCATGCAGAACATGAGTATTCCTACCCTATATAAGCAGTACTCCGATCTGTGTGAAGATGGGGGCGTCAGGTTCCTGGACTTCGGCATAGACCCGGATTTTTCCGGATGTACAGATGGCTTTCTTTTAGTGGATATCAGCAAGATCAAGGAATCGAAAAGAAGGCGCTATATAGATGAATAGTGAGCAAGGTGTAATCAACATATTTACAACATGTGGTATTTAACATTCCGGAAATATGCCTGTAACAGATGGACCCTATGATAGCGACTCCTAAAAAAATATATTGGAGTCCACAAATGAAAAAACAGCTTTTAGCAACTGCAGTTGCCTTCGCAATCGCAGTCCCAATGGCGGCAAGCGCCGATGTAACCGTCTACGGGAAACTACATTACAGCGTAGATAGTATAGATTTTGGTGATGATGTTGGTGCCACCGATTACGGCCAGGGCAACTTCCTGATCCCTGGCCGCAGAATTCAGGGTACCGGTGACGATAGAGATATCGGCAACGGTTATGACGGTTGGGCAGTAAACAGCCATAGTTCAAGATTCGGCATCAAGGGTTCCGAGGATCTTGGTAACGGCCTGAGTGCTGTATTCCAGATGGAGTTCGGCATTGCTGGTGATGACTTGGGTAGCATTAGCAACAACCGCAATACCTACGTCGCCCTGGCCGGTAGCTGGGGTGTGGCCGGAATCGGTCAGGTAGACACACCGTTCAAGAGTTCAACCTCCAGCCTGGAGCTGTTCGGCGACAGCATCGGCGACTACAATCAGCTCGGTTTTGACGATGTGCGCGCACCTGACGCCGTGTTCTACATGAGCCCAAACTGGAACGGTTTTTCCTTCGTTGCAGGTGCCATTATACCTTCATCATCTCTTAATTCTGACGGCGTAGAGGCAACCTCCATAGCCGCAAGCTACAATAACGGTCCCTTCTTTGCGTCTCTGGCGTATGAAAGTGTCTCCGAAGATTGGATGGTAGATTTGGATCCTCTAGACGATGCCAACTTCGCAAATGTCACCGCAACCGACGACTACAATAAATGGCGCCTGGGTCTGGGTTACACCGCCAATGGCTTCCATGTGGGTTTCATCTATGAAGACCGGGATATGGAATTTGCCACCCTGGATGCTGATAGCAGCTCCTGGCAGCTTTCCGGCAGCTACACCGCAGGCAATAACACCTTCAAGGTCGCTTACGGTGAGATGGATGCAGACGACGATGCCTTCACTGCAATCGGTTGGGGTAATATGGATGCGGAGCAATGGACTGTAGGCATAGACCACAAACTGAGTAGCCGCACCAAGCTCTATGCAACCTACTCAGACTATAGCTTTGCTGATAACGGCAACCATGATCTGGATTGGGATGCCTTCTCTCTGGGCATCATCCACAAATTCTAGATTTTTATAGTTTAGAATCTGAGCAGTTAAACGGGGCCTGTGGGCCCCGTTTTTTTCGATTGACGACTCCAGGGCACAGCAACCGACACACCGTTTTCTCAAGATAAAAACAGAAGCATCATAACCATGTCACATCGGCGTAATAATTCAGACCTATCATGGCCCCTCCGATTTTATGGAGAAGCCAATTATGGAAAACGTAAAAACACAAAAACCCAACTTCCCTTCTTTCATTCTGAGCCCAAATTTTTACACCCTGATGGTCAGGGTGCTGATAGGCCTGTTGATGATATGCCTGAGCCTGTGGCTGGTCACAGGTATATTCAGCTTGATGCAACACCTCATCGTAGCCATTACCGGCGAATGGGGACATGAGGCGGAGAAGATCATCATCGACGTGGTGATCATACTGGCCATCCTGGAGCTGGTCCGCACCCTGCAATCATACCTGGAGTTGGGCCGGGTCAAGGTGACCCTCATCCTCGACGCCGCACTGGTGGTGTTGATCGGGGAGCTGATCAGCCTCTGGTACCGAGACTACACCGTCACCGAGGTGGTGCTGAGCATGGGGGTCATCACCATGCTGACGCTGCTCAGGATCGTCACCGTAAAGTTCTCACCGGAGCTCTGCTCAGAAGATGAGGAACTTGGGACCAAGGTCACATAACGAAATCTTCACTGAGATGTCATATCACTGAAACAGTTGTAAATCATACTTTATGTACAACAATAACCTTGAGGAGAACAGAGGGAATGACCATAGAAAAGCGATTTCATCAACGCATGGATATAGAGGCGGATGTGGATATCCACATTATGCACCGTGACCGCCACATCATGGCGAAGGCCGAGAACATCACCCCATACGGGATGCTCCTGAGTACAGACAAGCTTGCAGTCCCAACCGGGATGCTGCTCGAGATGTCAATTGATATAGACGGCAATCCAATCTCAGTTCCAGGCCTTGTCATCTGGACCAGACAGCAGAAGATCGGGGTCATGTTTCCGCAGATACAGCCGGCCCTGTTCACAGAGGCCGAGGCCTTTGTGGAGAGATCCAGCGTAAAAACACGCAAAGCCGGTAAAAAATCCTCCGCATCCGGGAGAATTTCTTCTAAGCACGTGTTGTTCCAGCCCGAACCACATTCATCTATATAAGTCAGCAGTACAACATATATAATGGTTTCACCATGCTGAAACTATTATTCCTATGCACCGGCAACTCCTGCCGTTCCCAAATGGCCGAAGGCTGGGCCCGCAAGCTGGCCGGTGACCGGATACTGGCTGCATCCGCCGGCATTGAGGCCCACGGCAAAAACCCCCGCGCCATCGAGGTGATGCGTGAAGCCGGGGTGGATATATCCGATCAGGAATCTACCCAACTGACCGCTGAGATGCTGAACTCAGCTGACCTGCTCATCACCGTCTGCGGTCACGCCGATGAGCACTGTCCGGTGTTGCCCGCAAATACGCGTAAAGAACACTGGCCCATCGCCGACCCGGCCAAGGCCACAGGTACGGAAGATGAGATCATGCAACTGTTCCGTTCCACCAGGGAAGAGATCAGGCAGCGCGTTATTGCATTGATTGAACGTCTAGAGAAAGAACAGGATATAGGGTAATGAGCAAAGAAAACGGCAACAGCAGTCAAATGGGTATCTTTGAGCGCTATCTGACCCTGTGGGTCGCGCTGTGTATCGCCATCGGTATCGGACTGGGCTATATCTTTCCGGATCTATTTCAACAGATCGGACAGGTTGAGCTGGCCCGGATCAATCTGCCCGTGGCAATCCTGATCTGGCTCATGATCATCCCCATGTTGCTCAAGATAGACCTGAAGGCCTTAACCGGAGTAACGCAGCACTGGCGCGGGGTCGGGATTACGCTGTTCGTAAACTGGGGGGTAAAACCATTTTCCATGGCACTGCTTGGTTGGATATTTATCGGCCATCTGTTTCATGACTATCTTCCGGCCGAACAGATCGACTCCTATATCGCCGGCCTGATCATTTTGGCCGCCGCCCCCTGTACGGCCATGGTGTTCGTCTGGAGCCACCTGATGCGTGGAGAACCGCACTTCACCCTGTCCCAGGTGGCATTAAACGACGTGATCATGGTATTCGCCTTTGCCCCCATAGTGGGACTGCTGCTGGGTCTCTCCGCCATCGCCGTTCCCTGGGACACGCTGCTGCTATCGGTGCTGCTCTACATAGTGGTGCCGCTGGTCATAGCCAACGTCTGGCGTCAGAGATTGCTTAAGGGAGAGCATGGCCCATCACGACTTGAAAGGATGATTAAATCCCTGCACCCGTTCTCACTGGGCGCCCTGCTCGCCACCCTGATACTGCTGTTCGGATTCCAGGGAAAGATGATCATCGCACAGCCCATGATCATAGCCCTGCTGGCGGTACCGATACTGATACAGGTTTTTTTCAATTCCGGCCTGGCATATCTGCTAAACCGTCATGTACGCTCGCCTCACTGTGTAGCGGGACCTTCAGCCCTGATCGGAGCCAGTAACTTCTTTGAGCTGGCCGTGGCCACGGCCATAGCGCTGTTTGGTTTTGAATCCGGCGCGGCTCTGGCAACGGTTGTTGGAGTACTGATTGAGGTGCCGGTGATGTTAATGGCGGTACGAGTGGTCAATCAATCACGGGGCTGGTACGAGCAACGTGATGGAGTTGTACCTTACGAAACATGTTGTCCTGATATACCGCTTTCACATTCGTAATCTCTGATCGGTTCGAGAGGCCATTAAATTCTTTCATAACCAATCACCATCTCATGTTAGGTCATAACCTCTCCAGCCACAGTCTCCAGATCTTCGTGGCGGACATCAACGCCTTTGACCAGATACACCACATAGCCAGCAATATTCTTGGCGTGCCCACCCATCCTTTCCATGGCGCGCAGACCCAGTACCGTCTCCACAACATGCCCTATACTGCGTGAATCTTCCATGATAAATGTGGAAAGATACCTGAGGGCGGATTTGAAATCCTCATCCAGTTCCATATCCATCTGAATAACCTCAAGGGCCAGTTCCGGATCTGGTCCATCAAAAGCCTGCAACGCCTTCTTCAACATG
>JBNKIR010000030.1:0-37434 GCA_050290785.1 Sedimenticolaceae bacterium
GAAGAGGCGGAGAAGGAGCTGTTCCACAAGGTCGCAGAACTGACCCCGGTGGTGGGGCCGCTGTTTGCCCAGGGCGATTACACCCAGGCCCTGAAGCTGCTGGCCGCCCTGCGTGAATCGGTGGACGGCTTCTTCGACAAGGTGATGGTGAATTGTGAAGACGCCGGCCAACGCCGCAACCGCCTGGCCCTGCTCCACACCCTCAGTGACCTGTTTCTGAGCGCTGCGGACCTATCCAGACTACAGTGATGCAGAAGGATTCATACAGGGATATGTTGGCCGCGGTCCAGGCCTTTCACGACAAACACCGCTTCCGAGAGACCGGCGGTGAGGAGATGGCCTATCGCGTAGCGCTCATGGCGGAGGAGTTGGGGGAGATCTCATCCTGCGTCACCAAGGGCAAGAGCAAGGAGGCGTTGTCTGAGGAGATAGCCGATCTGCTGATCCTGATCCTGGGCACCGGTATCGCCCAGGATATCGATCTGAACCTGGCCTTCTGGGACAAGATGGACAAACTGATGCGGCGTGAGGCCAAGATGATAAATGGCCGTATCCGCGTATCCGAATTCAGGGATATGGAGTAGTCGCTTAATAACCCGGCATGGCCATGAAGACAATCATCCTTGACCGCGATGGCGTAATAAATCAGGACTCAGATGCATTCATCAAGGGCCCGGATGAGTGGATGCCCATACCCGGCAGCCCGGAGGCCATCGCCCGTCTCGATCAGGCCGGTTATCGGGTGGTGGTGGCGACCAATCAGTCCGGCCTGGCCCGCGGCCTGTTCGATCTGGACGCATTAAACGCCATTCATACAAAAATGGAGGCGGCCATTCGTGAGCATGGCGGCAGACTGGATGGAATCTACTATTGTCCCCATGGACCAGATGATGGCTGTTCTTGTCGCAAGCCTGAGCCAGGCCTGTTGCTGCAGATAGGTCGGGAGCTCGGTGTGGATCTAAACCAGGCCATTGTGGTTGGCGACAGCCTGCGGGACCTGCAGGCAGCCATAGCCGTTGGCGCCAAGCCGGTTTTGGTCCTGACGGGCAAGGGCAGGAAGACACTCGAGCAGATTACACCCGAACAACATATAGACGTGTTCCAGAACCTGACGGATTTTGTGGAGACGCTTCTCACCAAACCAGTTTTAGATAAGGACAAGCTACAGTGATGCTATTTCGATCGATAATATATTTCGTCCTGATGACCATCAGCACCCTCCTGTTTGCCACCTGCCTCGTAACCATCGGCATGCTTATGTCTTTTCGTTCTCGCTGCAAGATAGCCAATGCCTGGGGCATGCTCAATCTGTGGTATCTGGATAAGATTTGTAATCTCAAATACGAGGTAACGGGCTGGGAAAATATGCCAGAGGGATCTGCCATTGTCATGGCCAAACACCAGTCCACCTGGGAGACCATGGCCCTGCGCGGACTCTTCCCGCCCGAGCAAGCCTGGATTATGAAACGCGAACTTGTCTGGCTGCCTATTTTCGGTCTGGCCGTAATCGCCGTCCAATCCATAACCATAAACCGCAGCAGTGGGCGTTCAGCCATGCAACAGATAATCACCGACGGTACGGCTAAACTGAAAAAGGGCCGTCTGGTGATGATATTTCCAGAAGGCACCAGGGTGTCCCCCGGTGAGCGTAAACGCTATGGCCTGGGCGGAGCCATCCTCGCAGAGCAGTCCGGCTATCCAATCATACCTGTAGCCCACAACGCCGGAGTCTTCTGGCGCCGGCGTGGGGTGAAGAAATATCCCGGCACCGTGCAGATGGTGATTGGAGAACCGATCGATCCCACAGGTAAATCATCAAATGAGATCATCGCCGAGGTGGAAGAGTGGATAGAGTCCACGGTGGCTGGACTGCCCCATGAGATGGGCCGGTAGTATTTTTACCTGCGATTTTATCGCGGGGTCTATGTTCCTTGCATTATAGATGGTATCACTATGTCACACCTCTTCAGGGATTGTGCGGAAATCCGCTTCAATCCCTGAAGATGTTTAGGTCTGGTTTTATTCCTTATCCTTTTTATACTCCTGCACCATGGTCTGGCAGGCGCCACCTTCCGGGTCCGGTTCGCATATCTGTTTGATGGTCTCGCATGCGGCCATACCCATGGCGATGGCCATGTTGCCCATGGCGTCGGCCATGGCCTTGGCCTGAGGATTATCCTCACTGTTGGCCTTTATGTCCTCTGAGGCTGCGTTCATCTTCAGTTTGCAATCATCGTAGATCTCGACCCACTCTGGATCGCCGCCACATCCGCTTACTCCCCCTGCCAGCAGAAGTGCCAGTGCGATATGTTTAATGTTTTGTTGCATGCTATTCCCCTTATCTCTCATCAATTGAAATCTCGTCTGTAGGCGTGGTGCCGGCAGATGCCTATATGTTCTTCACCAGAAACTCCTCGATACTTTGGCTTACTACCTCAGGATTTTCCACCGGCGTCATGTGCCCGGCCTCAGGAACTGTGACCAGTTCCGCACCATGGATCTGCCCCTGCATCTGTTGCATCATCTCCGGTGGGGTTATGCCGTCCTCTTCACCCACCAGCAGCAGGGTGGGGATACGGATGTTTTCGAGTGTACTGGTGGTGTCGGTGCGGGCCGCCATCGCCAGCAGGCACCCCTTTACCCCGATGGGTGATTCCGCCTGAGCCCTTTCCAGAAAGCTGTTGTAGACGTCTGGGATCCTTTCAGGTGCGTTCGCGCTGAAGGCCATGGGGACAAAATCCGAGGCAAACTGATCCATGCCGTCACGATTGATTACTGAGATGGCCCCGGCCCGCTTCAGTCTGCCGGCGTCATCGTCTGCGCCTGATCTGGTGTCGCAGAGGATGAGGGCGCGGAAGCGCTCCGGCTCCCTCTCCATGGCCCGCAGGGCGATGTATCCGCCCATGGAGAAACCTGCAAGGACCGGTCGGTCGAGGTCCAAACCATCCATAACGGCAAACAGGTCGTCGACCAGCATCTCCATGGTGAATTGACCGTCACCGGGAGGGGTCTCTCCCAGGCCGCGGATGTCATAGGCGATACAGTAGTAGTTCTCCTTGAGCCTCTTTATCTGCTGGGACCACATGGTGGAGTTGTAGGGGAAGCCGTGGATGAAGATGAGTGGCACCTTCTGTTTATCGCCGTGCTCTGATACCGCCATGCCGCTTACATATTTCCCCATTGCATACCTCTCAATATCTTGTTCGCTTGGATGATTGTTATGGTTGTGCTATTCGCCCGCTATGGTCATGGACTCGATCAGCCAGGAACCGGTGCGTACGCTGGTGCGCGGGTCGATGTCTCTGCCCACCGCCAGCAGTTGCATGAACATCTGTTTCAGGTTGCCGGCCACGGTGATCTCTTGCACTGGATATTGGATCTCGCCGTCCTCGACCCAGAATCCGGCCGCCCCGCGCGAGTAGTCGCCGGTAACCATGTTGATGCCCTGGCCCATGAGTTCGGTGACCAGCAGCCCCCGATCCATCTTTTTCAGCAGGCCGGCAAGATCCAGTTCGCCCTGTTCGATGGTGAGGTTGCGTACCCCACCGGCGTTGCCGGTGGTCTGCATCCCCAGCTTGCGGGCGGAGTAGCTGCTCAAGGCATAGCCCTGGAGTACCCCCTGGTCTACGATGTCCCGTGCCCTGGTGGCCACGCCCTCGGCATCAAAGGGTGCGCTGGCCAGTCCGCGTGGCAGCAGGGGGTTTTCGTGAATGTGAACAAATTCTGGGAATATCTGTTTACCCAGGTGGTCCAGCAGGAAGGATGACTGGCGGTAGAGGGCGGTGCCGCTGATGGCCCCGATCAGGTTGCGCAGCAGACCCACCGCCATGTCTGCCTGGAAGATGACCGGCGACTGCCTGGTGCCTATCTTACGTGCGCCCAGACGGGCCAGCGTGCGCTCTCCCGCCTTGCGTCCGACCTCATCTGCACCTTGCAAGTCCGAGGCTGCCCGGCCGGATGTATACCAGTAGTCACGTTGCATGCCCTGTTCGTCCTGACCCAGGACCGAGCAACTCAGGCTATGTCTGCTGCTGGGGTAGCCGCCGATGAAGCCGTGACTGTTACCGTAGACGTGCAGGCCGCTATGGGTGCTGAGGGTGGCGCCGTCCGAGTTGTTGATTTGGGGGGCATAGTCCAGGGCGGCGGCCTCACACTCCTTGCCCAGCTCAATGGCCGTATCCACCTTTATGTCCCATGGGTGATAGAGGTCCAGATCCGGGATATCCTGCGCTATCAGTTCTGCGTCGGCCAGACCGGCGCAGTCGTCTTCAGAGGTGTACCTGGCGATGCTGCATGCGGCCTGTACCGTGTCTATGATGGCCTGGGGGCTGAGGTCAGACGTGCTGGCAGAGCCCTTGCGCTGTCCGAAGTAGACGCTGATGCCCAGCCCGTTGTCACGGGTGTGCTCGATGGTCTCCACCTCGCCCATGCGGACACTGGCGGATAGACCGGCATCGCTGCTGACAGCCGCCTCGGCGGAGCTTGCGCCCTGTCTCTTGGCCTCGGACAGCAGATCCTCCACCAACTGTTGCAGGTGGGCCTGGCGCTGTGTCATGTCATCTGATCTATGCATTGGTGCCGCCGACGGTGAGGTTGTCGATCTTCAAGGTAGGCTGTCCCACACCGACGGGGAGGCTTTGCCCATCCTTACCACAAGTACCGACACCGTCGTCCAACTCCAGGTCGTTGCCGATCATGCTGATTCTGGTCATTGCCTCCGGGCCGTTGCCGATCAGGGTCGCCCCCTTCACCGGCCGGGTGACCTTGCCCCCTTCAATCAGATAGGCCTCGCTGGTGGAGAAGACGAACTTGCCTGAGGTGATATCCACCTGGCCGCCGCCAAAGTTGACCGCGTACAGACCCTTGTCCACCGAGGCGATGATCTCCTCCGGTTGGTGTTGTCCCGGCAGCATGTAGGTGTTGGTCATGCGCGGCAGGGGCAGATGGGCGTAAGATTCGCGCCGTCCGTTGCCGGTGGGAGACACACCCATCAGGCGCGCATTTAGCCTGTCCTGCATATAGCCCTTGAGGATGCCGTCTTCGATCAGGACATTGTATTGGGAGGGGGTGCCCTCGTCGTCTATGTTGATGGATCCGCGCCTGCACGGCAGGGTGCCGTCATCCACCACGGTGCAGCCTTTGGCCGCCACCCGCTCTCCGATGCGGCCGCTGAAGGCGGAGGTGCCCTTACGGTTGAAATCCCCTTCCAGGCCGTGTCCTACCGCTTCATGCAACAGCACCCCGGGCCAACCTGGACCCAGCACCACGGTCATGCTGCCGGCCGGGGCCTCTTCTGCATCCAGATTGAGCAGGGCCTGACGGGCCGCCTCCCTGGCGTAGCCCAGAGCCCGATCCTGATCCAGCAGAAACTGGAGGCCATCTCTGGCCCCGCCGCCACCGGTCCCCTGTTCCAGACGACCCTTATGCTCAGCTATAACATGCACGTTGCAGCGCACCAGTGGGCGCACATCTCCGCTCAGAGTGCCATCACTTGAGAGCACCAGCACCACGTCATGCACCGCCACCAGGCTGGCGATGACCCGTTTCACCCTTGGGTCCTGCGCCCGTGCCTCGGCCTCCAGCCTGTGTAACAGTTCGATCTTGGCCTGATCACTGATGCTCTCCAGCGGATTCACGGGCTGGTACAGGGTGTGTCCGGCCGCTGCGGCGTTGATCTTGATGGAGCTGTTGCCACCGCCGCTGGCGATGGCGCGGGCGGTCTCTCCTGCCTCCAGCAGGGTGTCCAGGCGGATCTCGTCGGTGTAGGCAAAACCGGTTTTCTCGCCGGATATGGCGCGTACCCCCACACCCTGTTCGATATTGAAATTACCCTCTTTGATGATGCCGTCTTCCAACATCCATGACTCCAGGCGACTGGCCTGGAAGTAAGCGTCGGCGGCATCAATCTTACCACCCAGGAGTCGTCCCAGCAGGCGGTCCAGGTGGGAGTTATCCAGCTCCGCTGGTGTGAGGATGGTGTTGCGTGCGATTTCTATCAGATCAGACATCGATTCTGCAGGTGATCTGTCTGTGTTCAAGTGCGGGAAAGGCGCGGCGGGTGTTGTGCAGCAGATCCAGGTCGATCTCTCCCATGGCATAGCCGTTGCCGCGGGCGATCATGCCCTGGATGGTACCCCAGGGGTCCACCACCATGCTGTGTCCGTAGGTCTCGCGTCCGTTGATGTGGTAGCCGCCCTGGGCCGCGGCGATCATATAGCTCAGGTTCTCTATGGCCCTGGTCTGGATCAGCGGTTGCCAATGGCTTTTGCCGGTGTGGGCGGTGAAGGCCGCCGGCAGTACAGCTATCTCCATGCCATCGTCCAGCAGGTTGCGAAACTGCTCCGGGAAACGCAGGTCGTAACAGACGGCCAGCCCGATGCGCCCGAAGGGGGAGTCGACCACTACCGTCTCGTTGCCGGATTCGATGGTCTCTGATTCGCTGTATTTCTCACCGGTGCCCAGTAGATGCACATCAAACAGGTGAATCTTGTCATAGCGGGCGACCTGGTTGCCCTTGTCATCGAATACCAGGCAGGCCGCCCTGATCTTGTTAGGGTCGTTGGCGGTCAGGGGTACGGTCCCGCCTACCACCCAGATGCCGTGACTGGCGGCAAGCTGGCTGAGGAATTCCTGCAGTGGTCCACTGCCAGGTTCTTCTCTCAGCTTCAGTTTGTCCTGCTCCGACTCCCCCATGAAGGCGAAGTTCTCCGGTAGGACGATAAGCTTTGCGCCTGCCTCCGCTGCGTCACCGACGATCTTTTTGACCTCGAGTAGATTGGCGCTGATATTCGGTCCTGACGCCATCTGGATGGCAGCTACTTTATGTTTCTCGGACACAACGATAACCCTGTCTGTTGAATTAAGGGATATCATCCCAGGATAGCATCATCAGCTGTTTATGGGTGTTTAGCTGAGTCGGCAAGTGCGTAAGTCTACTTCAAGGGGAAGGATTATTCAGATTAAGTTTTTCAATGTTAGGATTATCCCACGACCCGGTGACCGTGTATTTTGAGGTGGACACCTTGTCCACCTCTTTGCCGAAGATCTTTTGGGCCACTATCAGGGCTACGCCTACCGCAGGTCCTCCGGCCAATGCCCCTGCTACCGGGATGGTGCTGGAAACGCTTGGGGTTATGGTTACCAGTTGGTCCAGGTCCCGACTCACCAATCCGGTCCTGCCCGATATATCGATACTACCAGCCGGCCCTTCGATTCTAAGGTCATTGGTGTAGGCGTCTCCGTGGTCCAGGTTGAATGTCCCCTCCGCCTTGTCAAAGGTGAACCCCTTTTTGAAGGTGTCGGAGAAGTCCATGGTCAGACGGCGGGTCAGTGCATTTACGTTGAGTAGGCCGAATATTCTGCCCAGTCCCGGATTCACTTCCAAAAAACGACCGTCCTCGATACGCATTTCGACCCGTCCGGTGACATCGGTCTTGTTGAACTGACGCGGATTGCCGGTCCATACCAGGTCGGCCTCTATCTTGGCTGGCGCCTCTTTCAGTCCCGGATCAAAACCGAGGGTGGTGAGCAGTTTGCCTAAGGAGTCAGTCTTCATCTTCAGTCCCAGGCTGGTCTCGGTCCTGTTTCCCTGCCTTACCCAGCGACCGTTCGCATGCAAGGTGAGCCGGTCAGATGAGAGTTGGATGAGGTCAAGTCTGAGCCCCTCCGGTATGCTGGTGGAGGTGAGCTTGAGTGGCCCCAGGTTCTTGCCATTGATGTGGGTGTTTTTGCTGGTGAGGTTCACCCCCGGCAGGTCGCGCGGATCGGTCCACTCGGTGTCCGGCGGTAGTTTGGCAGAGGTTTCCGTCGAGTCTATGGTTAACGCAAGTTTATCCAGGTTGGCCAGTACCGTCTTGGATTTGAGGGGGAGTGACGCCTTTATATTTCCATCTATGATGTTGCTCTTGATATCCAGGTCTATGGTGTTGTTGCGATCGGTGAAGCTTAGTCTGACATCTTCCAGGGTGGTGTCACCGATCTTCAGCTTGCCGAATTGTAGGTTTTCTCCCCTTATCTCCGGGAGTTGCTGTTTGCCATCTTTTTTCAGGTAGTCCAACCATGGGTTCAGGTCGAACTGGTTCAACCTTCCAGAAAGGAGCAGCTGTTTCTCCTTTGGTACAATCGCCCTGCCGCCGCCGAAGACCAGGCTGCCACGCTCAAGTACGGCCCCTCCCTTGTCTGTTTTGCTGAATTGCAGCGATGTGTTTACCACCTTGCCGTAATCAATGGTGAGCTGCTGAGTATCGCCGCTGGAGATGGCGGTCGAAATCTGTACGGGGCTGGCCTGCTGTTTGCTCTTTCCGATCGGGGCCGGCATATCGATAGTGGTACCAACCAGATCTGAAGATGCCGTAACACTGTTTAGCTCCACCTTGCCTCTGTTTTTTCTTATTGAAGGTACCTCGAATTGCACGGCCCATTCGCTGCTGCCCTGGAGCAGGTCGAGACCCATGTCAGGGAACTGTTTGTTCAGTTTGGTTCCGGATATGGATCCCAGCGCCTTGATCAGTGCCGAACCTTTAGCCTTGTCCGGGGTTATGTCCAGCCTTATCTTTTCTCCCAGTATGACTGCCTTTATGCCCTTGGCGCTGATGCCATCCTCATTGAATATCAGGGCGCCGTCGACCTTGCTTAAAGGAAATTTTGAGTTGTCCAGGTTTATGTCTGCATCTTTTATCCGCAGCTTACCGCTTGCCTGGTAGTCACCCTTGTCGATCGGGATGGTAAGCTTGATATCAAGATGGGCGTCACCCCTTGCAGTAAGCCTGGATGCTGCGTCACCAAACTCTTTGGATAGAGATGTCTTGGTCAGTAGTGTCTGTTCGTCACTCAAGGGTCCGTCTGCGCTGCCGGTGATCCTGAGGGGTGAGGCGTGCTCCAGATCATCGACCCTGGCGTATAGGTTATGCACCCTGCTGTTTAACATGGTCCCGCTGCCTTCTCTGACGGCGAGACTGTTGTTGTGGAAGCGCACCTCCGCGGCAAATTGCTCAAGGCGCGGCCACCCCGTCTCATAGTCCAGCACCATATCCTTGGTGTGGAATAGCACCTCGAAGTGGCCGGTATCCTTAGGGAACGGGAAGTCGTCCAAGGGGCCGCGGAATATGGCGCTTCCATCCGTGACCCTGCCGCTGACTATGCTCTTGTCCAGCCATTCCACAACCGCTTCATCCATGATCCCGGTTGGCAGGTAGCGGTGGGTTGTGCTGGCATCGCCGTCCCGGAAGTCGGTTTGCAGGTCCAGGAGCGGAGTTTTTTTCTGGTCCTGATTTATTTCTAAGCGGAGTCGTGTTTGGGTCTGGATGTCTCTGTTGTTGGCGATGATCTTTCTGGATTGCACCAGCCAATTATTATCCTCGGTCTTGCTCCAGTGCAGGCGGCCACCTAATTCCTGGACCTGTATGGGATCTCTGAACAGGCCGGGAAAATTGATGATCGTTCCCTCACCTCCCAACTCAAGGGTGCCCTGATCCTGATCCAGCCAGAAGCTGGCGTCTAAGTTGCGTATCTCCGGCCATTGGCGCCAGGGGTCCAGCGCCACCTTTTCCACCCTCCCCCGCGCAGACCACAATGGCCCATCAGGGCCATCCTGGAAACGGAATTGGGTGGAACGGATATCTGCCTGTGGCTTTAGCGAATGGATGAGATCGTCAATATCTTTGGACGGCAGGGGAAACATCTTTGCAATGGCCAGGATATCGGCTGTGCGCATAAAGCCTATACCGGACAGCAACTGTATATTTCCTTCCTGATCATATCTGTTTAATAGACTGAGATTTGCCTTCGGCCAGGATTTGCCGTTACGTTTAAACTCAAAGTCGGCAACATCTATCTGCCAGCTATCGCGATTGCGCTGCCATTTAAAGCGCCCCCCCGCATGTTCAATCTCCAGGGGGTCAATGGGTTTGTCTTCTATCCTGCGCATGGAGACCAGTTTTAGCTGATCGAAGCTGACACTGCCTTCCAGGGTGGACAGGTGTCCGTTTATCCATTTGCTCCAAAGCTCTATCTTGGCCTTGCCTGACTCAAAAGTGGATCCTTCCGGCATGCGGGCCTTGAGGATGGTGGAGAGCGCCAGCTGGTCCCCGGTCAGATAGATCTCGCCCGACCAGGAGTTTGATTGCTGGATGGCGCCCTTGATGTCGGCTATCAGGTGCATGCCGCCTCCGTCCTTGCCCGGCAGGCGCATGCTGGCCTCTATCTGATGTCTGTTTTCTCCGTTGCTGATGGTGAAGTCGACATCGGTAAAGTGGACCGGGGCCGCACCTATGCCCTGGTTCTCCCAGTAGATGTCGCTCTGTTTCAGACCGATGCGAAATGGCAGAAGGAAGACCGCGCTGCTGTCTTCTCCTCCCTCTTCGATATCTTCCAGACCGGCCAGTACCACTGAGCCGTCGGTGCGGCGTTTGATGAGAAGTTGTGAGCGGTAAAAGGAGATCTCGCGTACGGTGACGGAGCCGTTGAACAGGCTGTCCAGGATGCCTATGCCAATCCGAACCTCGTTCACGTGTAGGGATGCCTGACCGGTCTCGGGATTTATGAGATCCACGTTGTTCAGGATCAGCTCCGGACCGTATCCGCGCCAGCCGGTGCTGAGTGTCTCGATCTTGACCTTGCGCCCCAGCTCCTTGCTGGCCAGCTCCTGCACCTCTTCCCGGTATTCGGTCGCGATTGGCAATAGCAGGCGTGCGCCGCCCAGGAATATCCCGATCGCTATTATGAGCAGGATGGCCACAAGCCACATCTTGGCGGCGAAGGATTTCAGTATATTTATCATCCGTCAGCCTATGTGGTCTGTTCAGTACGCTCTGGTTGTGAGGTGGCTCTATTGTACATTTGGGAAATCGTCGTATCCGGGCCTTTGGCTTAAGTGGTGGTTAGAGTAATACAATGTCGTAGTGTTCCTGGCTATACAGCGATTCGGCCTGGAGTTTTATAGTCTTGCCTACAAACTGTTCCAGATTGGCCAGGTTGGTGGACTCCTCATCCAGCAACAGATCTATTACGGTGGGTGATGCCAGTATCAACATGGACTCCACTTCAAATTGGCGCGCTTCACGCAGTATCTCACGGAAGATTTCGTAACAGGTGGTCTGGGCCGTCTTCAGTCTGCCCTTGCCGCTACAGCGGGGACAGGGTTCGCACAGGACATGCTCCAGGGATTCCCGCGTCCGCTTTCTGGTCATCTCCACCAGGCCAAGGCTGGATACCTCGGTGATCTTGGTCCTGGCGTGGTCATGGGCCAGGCACTTCTCAAAGGCGCGGATGACCTGCCGCTTATGTTCTTCGTCCTGCATATCGATAAAGTCGATGATGATTATTCCGCCCAGGTTGCGCAGTCGCAACTGTCGGCATATGGATTGGGCCGCCTCCAGATTGGTCTTGAAGATGGTCTCTTCCAGATTGCGATGCCCCACGAAGGCGCCTGTATTTACGTCGATGGTGGTCATGGCCTCGGTCTGGTCGATAATGAGGTACCCGCCAGACTTGAGTTCCACCTTGCGGTTCAGGGCCTTTTGGATCTCATCTTCCACGCCATAGAGATCGAATATGGGGCGCTCGCCTGGATAGTATTCTACCTTGGCGGCCATATCCGGCATCAGCTTATCGGTAAACAGTTTGGCCTTTTGCCAGGTCTCCTGGGAGTCTATACGTACCTTTTCCACCTCGGGATGTATCAGATCACGCAGCGCACGCATGGCCAGGGGCAGGTCTTCGTGCAGCAGCTCCCGGGGCCTTGCTGTTTCCAGGCGCTCCTTGATGGTCTTCCAGAGACGGGTGAGAAAACGCATGTCTTTCAACAGCGTCTCTTCGTCTATGCCTTCGGCGACCGTGCGGGCGATAAATCTCCCCGGTCTGCCGTCTTCTCCTCTGCTGGCCGCATCTATGGCTTCGCGCAGGCGTTGTCTCTCATCCTCATCGTCGATCTTCTGGGATACGCCCACCACGTTCAACGACGGCATGAATACCAGATAGCGTGATGGGATGGAGATGCCGGTGGTGAGTCTGGCCCCCTTGCTACCCAGGGGGTCCTTGGTTACCTGCACGATGATATCTTCCCCTTCCTGCAGTAGCTCGGTGATGTTGTGGCTGCCGTTGCCCTCATGGTTGTGTTGTACGATATCGGAGGCGTGTAGGAAGGCGGCCCGATCCAGGCCTATCTCGATGAATGCCGCCTGCATCCCAGGCAGCACGCGACACACCCTGCCCTTGTATATGTTGCCGACTATCCCGCGGCTGCTGGTGCGTTCGATTATGATCTCCTGCACCACGCCGTTTTCAATCACGGCAACCCTGGTCTCAGGCGGGGTTATGTTTATCAGGATCTCTTCACTCATCTGGTTTTCCATCCGCTTGTGTCAAAGGATCTATTCCCGCCTGTTTCAGAAGTTGTGTCGTCTCAAAGAGAGGCAGCCCCATAACTCCGGAAAAACTGCCTTCAATTCTGGTGATGAAGAGTGCCCCCAGTCCCTGGATGGCATATCCTCCGGCCTTGTCGGCCGGTTCGCCGCTCTCCCAGTAGGCCATGGCCTCATCGCTGGTGATCTCGCGGAAACTGACAAGGGTTGCGCTGAGACTGCTCTCTATGCCGTATCCTGCCAGGGCCACTCCACTATAGACCCAGTGGCTGCGGCCAGACAGCAGCTGCAGCATCTGCAGGGCCTCTTCCATGTCTCTCGGTTTACCCAATATCTCGGCATCGACTACGACAGCGGTGTCGGCAGCCAGGACCAATCCATGCCTGATATTTTCAAGCCTGGACTGCCCGGCCAGCGCCTTCTCCCGCGCCAGTCGGACTACATACTCTTTGGGCTGTTCTCCCCTATGCGGTGTCTCGTCGACATCTACATTAATTATGCTATGAACGACACCGATTTGCCGCAATAGTTCACTGCGGCGGGGTGACATGGAAGCAAGATGGAGTAGTGGTTGCATCGGGGCTGCTTATTGTTCTCGTCCGTTGCCAATCAGCTAATAGTATCAGAACTAGGCCCGATGGTAGGGATGGTTGCGCATCAGGCTCCAGGCTCGATAGATCTGTTCCGCCAGCACTACCCTTACCAGCGGATGGGGCATGGTCAGGGGGGAGAGTGACCAGAGTTGGTCCGCGCGTTTGCGGCAGCTCTCATCCAACCCCTCAGGCCCTCCCACCAGCAGGGCCAGATCGCTGCCGCTCTCCATCCAAACGGCCAGTCTGTCTGCGAGCTGTTCGGTGCTCCATGCCTTGCCCTTTACCTCCAGGGCTATGACCTGGCAGCCTTTGGGGATGGCCTTGAGCATGCGTTCACCCTCATCCCGTATGGCCCGTGCGATATCCGCGCCCTTGCCACGATGCCCCGGTGCGATCTCCACCAGCCTGAGGCTGCACTCGGGCGGCATGCGTTTGGCGTATTCCGCGAATCCCTCTTCCACCCATCTGGGCATGCGGTTACCAACGGATATGAGGTGGATATTCATGTGGCGGGGCTGGCTACTGTTCGGAGACCTTGGACTCCTCCGGACTGGCATCCATGTCCCATAGTCTCTCCAACTGATAAAAATCTCTTACCTTGGGCTGCATGACGTGTACCACCACATCATTCAGATCCACCAGGGCCCACTCGCCATCCTCGATTCCTTCGGTGCCGATGGGCGGTTCTCCCGCGAGTTTGGATTGGAAGGCCACGGCCTCGGCCGTTGATTTAACATGGCGTCCGGAGGTGCCGCTGGCTATGATCATGATGTCGGTGATGCTGGTCTTACCCCTTACGTCCAGCACCTTGATGTCACGGGCCTTGAGGTCCTCGAGTGTCTTTATGACCAGGTCGCGCAGTTCTTCTACTTGCATAATCTCTGTCTGTCGGCTGTTGGTGCGGACAGGACCGCTATATTTAAGCATAGGCCTATTTCCGCAAAAAAAGGGGCAATTCTATACGAAAAGGGGTGGAGATACAGTTATCTCTTGTATAAACCATCCCTTTCGATGATATCAAGTACCGGGTCAGGGAGCAGATACCTGGGGGATCTGCCACTCCTGAGCATCTCCCGGATCATGGTGCTGGATATATCCAGCTGTGTCACCGGCTGTAGATAGATCTTTCCTGCCGGTTCAGAACTCAGCCCTTCCGCCTTATCGGTTAACCGCTCAGGATAAAGATCAGATTTGACCTCTCCAGGCCGCTGCATCACCACCAGATGGGCCAGCTGCAGGATCCTGTCCGGCCTGTGCCAGTCAGGGAATCCCCGGAAGGCGTCCAGTCCCATGATCATACAGAGAGGCGTCTCATCTCCCAGTTCTTCACGCAGGGATTGCAGGGTGAGCAGGCTGTATGATTTTCCACTGCGTCTCAGCTCCCTGTCATCCAGGGTGAGGGCGGGCTCATCGCTGATCGCGGCCCGCAGCATCTCCAGACGTTGTTCCGGTGTGCTGGTGGGGGGTCCGCGGTGCGGTGGGTCTCGCAACGGGATCAGCCTCAACTCATCCAGACCCAGGCCATCCCTCACATCCATGGCGGTACGGAGATGGCCGTAATGGATGGGGTCAAAGGTGCCGCCTAGGATGCCGATCATGGGCGGGGACTATTTCCTGATATGCCCATCACCGAACACGATGAACTTTACCGAGGTCAGACCCTCCAGCCCGACCGGGCCGCGGGCATGAAACTTGTCGGTGCTGATGCCTATCTCCGCCCCCAGGCCGTATTCGAAGCCGTCGGCAAAACGGGTGGAGGCGTTGACCATCACCGAGCTGGAGTCCACCTCGCGCAGGAAACGGCGCGCGCGGGTGTAGTTCTCGGTGATGATGGAGTCGGTATGCTGGGAGCTGTGGGTGTTGATGTGGTCGATCGCCTCGTCCAGCCCCTTCACCACCTTGATGGCCAGGATGGGCGCCAGGTATTCGGTATCCCAGTCCTCTTCTGTTGCGGGGACCGATCCTTCAACCAGGCGCTGGGTGGTAGCGCAGCCGCGCAGTTCCACCCCCTTCTCCCGGTACATCCTGCCCAGCTCTGGCAATACGTCCTGCGCGATCTCCTCGGAGACCAGCAGGGTCTCCAGGGTATTGCAGGTGCCGTAGCGCTGGGTCTTGGCGTTGAAGCTGACCTGTAGCGCCTTCTCCAGGTCCGCTTCGGCGTCGATGTAGATGTGGCAGATGCCGTCCAGGTGTTTTATGACCGGTACCCGGGCGTCATTGCTGATGCGTTCGATCAGCCCCTTGCCGCCGCGGGGGATGATCACATCTATATACTCAGGCATGGCGATCATGCGCCCCACCGCCTCCCGGTCGGTGGTGGCCAGCACCTGTACCGCGTCAGCGGGCAGGCCAACCTTCTCCAGGCCATTTTGAATTACCCCGGCTATGGCCTGATTGGAGTGAAAGGCCTCGGAGCCGCCGCGCAGGACGGTCGCATTGCCTGATTTGAGGCAGAGGGCGGCGGCATCCGCGGTGACGTTGGGACGAGATTCATAGATGATGCCCACCACGCCCAGGGGTACGCGCATGCGCCCCACCTGGATGCCGGTGGGGCGGTAGCGCATGTCGAAGATCTCTCCTATGGGGTCGGGCAGTGCGGCGATCTGGCGCAGGCCCTCGATCATGGAGTCGATGCGGGCAGGGGTGAGTTCCAGGCGATCCAGCAGGGCGGCGTCCAGCCCCTTCTCGGCCCCGGACTGCATGTCTTTATCGTTTTCGGCAATAAGCGCATCCCGATTCAGGTCCAGATCATCGGCTATGGCAAGCAGGGCGCTGTTCTTCTCTGCGGTGCTGGCGGCGGCCAGCAACCTGGATGCGGCCCTGGCCTTGCTCCCTAGTTCCTGCATGTATGCATCTATATCTTTAATCTGGTTCGACATCTCTATGTGGGGCCTGTGGTTGGGTCAGATCGTTTGATTCTAACAAATAATCCGGGATGGGTATTATTATCGAAGAGATGCCTTTATGGCCTGGCTATGATGGTCTTTCCGGCCAGGCGGGAGGTGATCTCCTGCAGCAGTTGCCAGGGGTCGCTCTTTTCCCTCCCCTTTATGGCCCGGTCGGCCCGTCCGCATAGGACCAGCAGCCCAAGCAGGGTCTTGATGGGGAGCCGTTGCAGTCCGCTCCCGACCAGTTGTTTGCGCTTATCCCAGATCTCACGCCGTGCTGCGATCGCCTGTTGCGGTGAATTGCCTCTGCCTATGGTATAGGCAAGTTCCGCCAGCATACGGATCTCCCGGGTCAGGGCCCATAGCACCACCGGGGCCGGAGTGCCTTCACCCTTAAGACCCTTTAGCATCTTGGCGCAATATGCGGTCTTGCCCTGGAGGGCACTGTCCACCAGATTGAAGACGTCGTAGCGGGCGCTATCCGATACCGCAGCCTCCAGTTGCTCAACGGTGATTATCCCTGGGCCGTGCAGTAGCAGAAGTTTATCTATCTCCTGTGCGGCGGCCAGCAGGTTGCCCTCAATGCGTTGTGAAAGCATGGTCACCACGCCCGGCTCCGGGATCAGGCCGCTGTTGCGCATGCGCTGCTCTATCCAGGGTGGCAGGCGCGGCCCCTCAATGGGCCATATCTGGATTACGGCCCCGATCTTATCCAAGGCCTTGAACCACTTGCTGTTGTTCTGACTGCGCTCCAGTTTGGGTAGGGTCAGGAGCAGTATGGTGTCTTCTGGGGGGCGTTGAGCGTACTCCACCAGGGCATTGGAACCGGCGGTTCCCGGCTTGCCCGATGGTATGCGCAGGTCCAGGATACGCTGCTCCGCGAACAGAGAGAGGCTGTCGGCCTGCTGCCCCAGTTCGTTCCAGTCGAACCTGCGATCCGCCTCCAGGATGGTGCGGTCAGAGAAACCCTGCGACCGGGCCGTAGATCTGATCAGATCGGCCGCCTCATCCATCTGTAGCGGCTCGTCACCCGTTAGGAGATATGCCGGGAGCAGCCCCTGCTTTAGCTTCTGTCCCAGCTCGTGCAGACGCAGCTGCATCTTCTAGTTGGATTTCTTAAGCTGGGCCTGGATGCGGGTGATTATCTGCCGTGCCAACTCCTGTCGCATGCCCTCGGAGAGCTGGTCTGCCTCGGTGACCTTGCCCAGCTTCTGCTCCTCAGTATTTATGTAGTCCCGCACCACGACGATGCTCTGGGTTGGGACCAGGGTGGCGCCGGAGGCGTCGATCAGGGTGAAATCAAGGGTGTGCCTCAGTTCGGTCTGGGCCACCTTGCCTGAGCCATCTACGGACAGGGTGCGATTTTGCGTCTTATACCGGGATATGTTCAGCATGGTCTTGGCCTCGCCGCGCTCTCTGGTGACCTGGACCGTGTCGCTCTGGAGCCTGTTCGAAATCTCTCTATGCAGGTCGGAATAGGGGCCGATGCCGTTGATCAGGATGGGGCTGATAGACGCTGGAAGCTGGGCGGCCTCGCGCAAGTGGTAACCACATCCACTAAAAAAAAGCGTAATGAGAAGGAGTGTGATCCATCTTATGCCTGGGATCGATTTATGCATTGTTATCTCCTGAATTGTACTCTGTTGCTATCGGCTACTCTTAGGCGACTATGTTTACCAGTTTGTTTGGTACCACGATCACCTTTTTTATCTGATTGTCGCCGATGTGCTTTTGTATATTGTCATCTGCCAGCGCGATCTCTTCAATACTGTTTTTATCCGCGCCGGCTGCCACCTGTATCTTGGCCCTGATCTTGCCGTTTACCTGCACCACATACTGGATTGTATCCTGTTTCAGGGCCGATTCATCCGCCAGGGGCCATGTGCTTTCCAGAATGTTCTCACCATATCCAAGTTTTTGCCAGAGATAATGGGTGGTATGAGGTGCGATCGGTCCCAAAAGGCTCAGGGTTATGCCCATGCCTTCATTCAGCAGGGTGTGATCTGCAGGGGTGCCGCCCAGTTTGTACATGGTGTTGACAATCTTCATGCAGGCGGAGACCACCGTATTGAACTGTTGCCGCTCGTAGTCGAAGGACGCCTGTTTCAGGGCCGCGTGGATCTCACGCCTGGCCTCCTGCTGGTCCTGTTGCAGGCTGGATACGGCTTCAGACAGGGGCATGGGTTTCTCTTCTATTCCGTCAATATTCACCGCCAGGGTCCAGAGTCGCTTCAGGAAGCGGTAGGCCCCCTCCACCCCTTCATCTGACCACTCCAGGGACTGATCGGGCGGCGAGGTGAACATGGTGTAGAGGCGCACCGTGTCGGCGCCGTATCTCTGTACCATATCCTGTGGATCCACACCGTTATTCTTGGACTTGGACATCTTCTCCACGCCGCAGATCTCTACAGGTTTGCCATCATCGCGCAGCAAGGCCTCGGTCATGCGTCCCTTGTCGTCGCGTTTGGCATCCACATCGGCCGGGTTGAACCAATGTTTCTGGCCCGATGGGTCGGTGCGGCAGAAGGTCTCGGCCACCACCATGCCCTGGGTCAGCAGCTGCTCGAACGGTTCGTTGGATTCCACCAGTCCGGCATCTCTAAGCAGTTTGTGATAGAAGCGGGCGTAGAGCAGGTGCAGGATGGCGTGTTCGATACCTCCGATGTAATGGTCTACCGGTAACCAATAGTTGGCCCGTTCATCCAGCATGGCCTCTGTGTTGTCGGGGCAGGTGTAGCGTGCGTAGTACCAGGATGACTCCATGAAGGTGTCGAAGGTGTCGGTCTCGCGTTCGGCATCACCGCCGCACTGCGGACACTTGGTCTGATACCACTCCGGCATCTTCTTGATGGGGGAGCCACCGGTGGCGTCAAACTCCACATCTTCGGGCAGTATTACCGGCAGATCCTCTTGCGGCACCGGTACGGTGCCGCACTCAGGACAGTGGATCATGGGGATGGGTGCGCCCCAATAGCGCTGACGGGAGACCCCCCAGTCGCGCAGGCGGTATTGAATCTGCTTTTCGCCCAGCCCCATGACGGCCAGGTCGGCAGCGATGGCGTCCACTGCATCCAGGTAGTTCAGGCCATTGTATCTGTCTGAATTGACGCAGACACCACGCTCCTTGTCCGCATACCAATCCTGCCAGGCGTCAACGGAGAAGGTCTCGCCATCGATATCGATTACCTGGATGATGGGTAGGTCATACTCCCGGGCGAAATGGAAATCCCGCTCATCGTGTGCCGGGACCGCCATCACCGCGCCGTCACCATAGCCCCAGAGCACATAGTTGCCTACCCACACCGGGATCTGTGCGCCGGTGAGTGGATGGGTGACGGAGATGCCGGTGGGCATGCCCTTCTTCTCCATGGTGGCCATGTCCGCCTCGGCCACGCCGCCCTGCTGACACTCGTCGATAAATGTAGCCAGTTCCGGATTATCTTTGGCCGCATGCTGGGCCAGGGGGTGCTCGGCGGCCACGGCGCAGAAGGTAACCCCCATGATGGTGTCGGCGCGGGTGGTGTAGACCCAGAGTTGCTCCGGCTTGCCGTCCAGTTCGTAGGGGAATGCAAAGCGCACCCCGTGGCTCTTGCCAATCCAGTTGCGCTGCATGGTGCGCACCTTCTCCGGCCAACCTTCCATCCGGTCCAGCTCTTCCAGCAGCTCTTCGGCGTAGTCGGTGATACGGATGAACCACTGCGGGATCTCGCGGCGTTCCACCAGGGCGCCGGAGCGCCAGCCACGGCCGTCGATCACCTGTTCGTTGGCCAGCACGGTCTGGTCCACCGGGTCCCAGTTGACCACGGCGTTCTTCTTGTAGACCAGGCCCTTGCGGTACAGCTCGGTGAATAGCCACTGTTCCCACTTGTAATAGTCCGGCTTACAGGTTGCCAGTTCCCGTCCCCAATCGTAACCGAAGCCCAATTGCTTGAGCTGCCCCTTCATATATTCGATGTTGGAGTAGGTCCACTGGGCCGGCGGCATCCTGTTTTTGATGGCAGCGCCTTCTGCCGGCAGACCGAATGCATCCCATCCCATGGGCTGCAGCACATTCTTGCCCAGCATGCGCTGGTAACGGGCGATGACGTCACCGATAGTGTAGTTGCGCACATGCCCCATATGCAGCTTGCCGCTGGGGTAGGGGAACATGGATAGGCAGTAGAACTTATCCCGCTGCTGGTCTTCTACGGCCTTAAAACTTTGGTTGCTTTCCCAGTAGGATTGGGCCTCGGCCTCGATCTCTTCCGGGTTGAATGTAGTCTGCATTGTCGCTGGTCCACCTGACTGAATCTAAAACTGTGTAAGGATACCGTATGCGCGAATTTTGATACAGGTCTGGATAGGTCGAAATAGTGCCGTTTTACGCTTGCTATCTGCTCACTTTGGTTCACACTCTTAAATAGAATGTATCGACAAAATATAAGAACGAGGGTGGATAGATGAGTTCGGATAACAATAAGGATCCTCTGGATCGCATGGTAATCGCCTATGAGAACATGTTGGAGCGCGTGGATGAACTTTTGGAGAAGGCGGAAGAGACCGCACTGCCTACCCTGAAAAAGGGGTTGGAGCACGCGCGGGAGAAGGCGGTTGAACTGAATGAACTGACCCGTGAAGAGGCGGAGAAGATCGCCTCCTACGTGGAGCGGGACCTGCATGATGCCGCCGGCTTCCTGCACAAGACCGGGGAAGAGTTTCGGGATTGGTTTAGGTTCGATATGGAGCTGATCGAAAACCGTCTTTTGGATATGTTCGCCAAGGTCGCGGATAAGACCAGCCTGGAGCTGGGGAGATTCGCGGAGCAGGCCAGGGACGCATCCCTCTACCACACCGGAGAGATCACCGGGCCTGGCACCCTGGTCTGTTCAGAGTGCGGCAAGGAGATGCACTTTCACAAGACCGGACATATCCCCCCCTGTGCCGGTTGTCGCGGCACCAGGTTTGCCCGTGTGACGGGGCGCGCCAAGAAGTAGGTGAAGTCTGTCGCAGAAAAAAACACCCGCCTTAGGCGGGTGTTTTTATTGGATCGGGAACGAAGATTATTTGATCTTCGCTTCCTTGTACATGACGTGCTTGCGAATCTTGGGATCGAACTTTTTGATCTCCATCTTGCCGGTCATGGTACGTTTGTTCTTGGTCGTGGTATAGAAGTGGCCGGTTCCGGCGCTGGACACGAGTCTGATCTTATCGCGCATGATGTTCTCCCTTAGACCTTTTCGCCGCGGGCACGCAGATCAGCCAGTACGCTGTCGATACCCTTCTTATCGATGATGCGCATGCCGTTGGATGATACGCGCAGCTTTACCCAACGCTTTTCGTCCTCTACCCAGAAACGCTTATGGTGCAGATTCGGCAGAAAACGGCGTTTGGTCTTGTTGTGGGCATGCGATACGTTGTTGCCTGTAATCGGTCTTTTACCCGTGACCTGACACACTTTGGACATCGTTAAATCCTCAAAAATCAGCTATCTCTTCCCCGCAAGGGGGTGAAAGAGGCGGATTTATATCAGATAGGGGTCGTGGATACAAGTGTTTGTGGCCAATAATCACGAAAACGGCGGTTATATCCACCCCATCTCCGCCAGAGAGGCGATCTCTCCATCACCAACGACCAGATGGTCCAGGACCCTGATATCCAGCAGGTCCAGCGCCTCCCTGGTCCGTCTGGTTATATGGCGGTCGGCCTGGCTGGGCTCTGCTACCCCGGATGGATGGTTGTGGGCCAGGATGACCCCGGCGGCGTTATGCCGCAGGGCGCGCTGTACGATCTTGCGCGGGTGTACGCTGGCCCCGTGGATGGTGCCGAAAAATAGCTCTTCATACTCGATAATACGGTTTTTGCTGTCCAGGAACAGGCAGGCGAACACCTCATTGTGCTGTTCCCGCAGGCGGGAGGTCAGATAGTTTCTGGTGTCATCCGGGCTGGTCAGACAGTCGTTACGGGTTATGGTCTCCCATAGATGGCGCCGCCCCATCTCCAGTACTGCCTGCAACTGGGCGTACTTGGCGCTGCCCAGTCCCCGGCTGGAACAGAACTCCAGCTCACTGGCCGCCAGCAGGCCGCGTAGCGAACCATGGTCATCCAACAGGTCGCGGGCAAGGTCGACCGCGGTCCTGCCTTTGATTCCGGTGCGTAGGAAGATCGCCAGAAGTTCGGCGTCTGACAGGGCGTGCGCCCCGCGTTTCAGCAGTTTCTCTCTCGGGCGCTCGTCCGCCGGCCAGTCCGTTATCGCCATGACTACCTCCGTGTAGTGGTTGCTGTATTACTTTCCCTGGATAATATGTCTCTTTGTTATATGAGGCAAGAAGGGGTCGAGTTGCTATGGTTAACCTTTTAGTGAGTGCGGCATTGAGTTAATCTCTTTCTATAATAGATGGGATGGTTTGGTACGATTATGTCAGAGTTGAATAAAAAACGGATCCTCTTGGGCGTTACCGGTGGAATAGCCGCCTATAAGTCGGCGGAACTGGTGCGTCTGCTGATACAGGCAGGGGCCGAGGTGCAGGTGGTTATGACCCCTGCTGCGACCAACTTTATCACCCCGTTAACGCTACAGGCCCTCTCCGGAAGGGCCGTGCGCCTGGAGATGTTTGACACTGAGCAGGAGGCGGCCATAGGCCATATCGAGCTGGCGCGTTGGGCCGATATGGTGTTGGTGGCGCCGGCCACGGCGGATTTTATCTCACGCCTGGCTGCCGGGGTGGCAAATGATCTGCTATCCACCCTGTGTCTGGCCTGCACCGCTCCCATAGCACTGGCGCCGGCCATGAATCGTGAGATGTGGTTGAACCGGGCCACCCAGGACAGTGTAGAGGTCCTGGTGCAAAGAGGGGTGAAGATCTGGGGGCCGGCGGAGGGGGAGCAGGCCTGCGGTGAGACGGGTCCGGGGCGTATGCTGGAGCCGAATCAATTGTTGGAGCAGTTGAAGACCGGTTTTCCCGCCGGACCTCTGTGCGGGGTCAATGTCCTGTTGACGGCCGGTCCCACCCGGGAGCCGATCGATCCGGTGCGCTATGTGGGTAATCGCAGTTCCGGCCGTATGGGCTATGCCCTGGCTGCCGCCCTTGCCGATGCCGGCGCAAAGGTGACCATGGTGAGTGGTCCTGTCTCCCTTGATGCCCCGCAGAGAGTGGACAGGGTGAATGTGGAGACCGCTCTGGAGATGGAGCGGGAGGTCATGTCCAGATTGGATGGATGTGACATCTTCGTCGCCTGTGCCGCCGTAGCCGATTATCGCTGCCAAGATGTAGCCGGGCAGAAGATCAAAAAGTCTGAGGATAGATTGGAACTGAGTCTGGTGAAAAATCCTGATATCCTGCTGCAGGTGGCATCAAGTCCCTGTGCCCCATTTACGGTTGGATTTGCCGCTGAGACTGAGCGTCTCGCCCAATTGGCCGAGGAGAAACGCCGGGCCAAGGGGGTGGATATGATCGCCGCCAATCTGGTTGGAGGCGATCAAGGTGGATTTGAGAGTGAGATCAATGCGCTAACCGTATCCTGGGATGGCGGTTCGGCGGATCTGCCTATGATGAATAAGAACGAGCTGGCCCGTGAGCTGGCTGCGCTAATAGAAGAAAAATATCATGAGAAAAATTGAACTGAAGATACTTGATGAGCGCCTGGGTGCGGATTTTCCTTTGCCTGAGTATGCGACCGAGGGGTCGGCCGGTATGGACCTGCGGGCCATGCTGGATGGGCCGCTGGAGCTACAACCTGGGCAGACCGAACTGATTCCGACCGGCATGGCCATTCATGTGGAAGATCCGCATCAGGCGGCAATCATCCTGCCCCGTTCAGGGCTTGGGCATAAACACGGCATCGTGCTGGGTAATCTGGTTGGCCTGATCGATTCTGACTACCAGGGCCAGTTGTTCGTATCCTGTTGGAATCGTGGCAGCGAAGCGTTTCGTATTGAGGTGGGGGAGCGTATCGCCCAGCTTGTGGTAGTCCCGGTAATTAGGGCCCGGTTTGAAGTGGTTAAGGAGTTCAACGCCAGCGAGCGAGGCGCTGGTGGCTTTGGGCATTCCGGCCGTACCTGATCAGCACAAATGCTAGGTTTCTAAATCAATATAGGCATAGGGACATGGCAGACTTGGGGAAAGAGAAGATGTTTGGAGCTGCAAAACTAAAAGAAATGGTTGCAAAGGCCGCCCCTGCTGATCACGCAAGAGGTGGAGTGGCCTCAAAATTAACCGTCTCCGTCCTTGTTATAGCTGTTGCTACCTTTGCCGCTTGCTGGTTTACATTCCAGGTGGTTGAGGTCGTAGAGCAGGGGCGAAGCAGAGATCGTGAGGTCATGGTCGGTGCCGTAGGGGTGGCCAACAATATCTCCAGCCAGATCCGCATCTATCGACAGTTATTGAATTCCATGTCTAAAGATGGACGGTTGTTGGCGGATTTTGCGGCCAACGACAGATCACTGTTGCAAACCAGGGGCCAGGAACTGCAGAAAAAACTGCCGGGGACCATGTACGTGAGATTGCTCCCAGCCGGATGGGATGAGCTGGATACCGGAATCGGTCCCAAGCTGGGTTTTGCATCTCTGGCCATGTTGAGGAGGGTAGAGGGCAGCGGTGTGGCATCCGCTGCGGAGGTGCACCAGTTCAGATCTGAACATCAGCATGTTGCCATAGCAGCTCCAGTGATCAATAGCCAAAACGGACAGGTTGTGGGTGTGATCCATCTATCACTGCCTATGGATATCATCAATCAGTCCATAGCGGTGGTGGGAAAGGACAACGGATATGTAAATATTCAACAGGTTGTGGGTGACACGCCGCTGGTGCTTGCTACTAATGTTGCCGGTAAGAGTGTTTCAAAAAGGGCGGATGATATTAAGGTCCCAGGTACGATTTGGAGCATAGTCTATGAGGCGGGTGATGTAAGTATCAACTGGGGTAGTGGCGTATTTCTGTTCGTAGTGCTTGCGGTCGGATTGATCCTGATTTTGTTGGCTACTGTGATTATCTTGCGTGGTTTTAAACGCGCATTGGTCAGTGATCAACAGCAGATATTGAGGTCTGTGGAGAGGCTGTTACAGGGTAAACACATGACCGGCTATTCCGCAAAGGTGCCTGAGTTGCAGGAGCTTCTGGATCAGTTGGGGCATATGAAACAGGATATGCATAATATGGGTCAACCGAAAGTAACCAGAAAAAGTAAAATTGACAGATCCACCGGGCTACCCAGGGCCGGGGTCAAAGGGGGGATAGCGGACGCGCCGGAACCTGAGGTCAGAAACACGCTGCCACAGGTAATATTTCGCAATTATGATATCAGGGGTGTTGTCAGTCAGGACCTTACCGCGGATGTGGTCTATCAACTGGGTCGTGCCATAGGGAGTATGGCCTATGACGAAGGAGAGCAGACCGTGATAGTGGCGCGGGACGGACGTAAATCCGGACCTGAACTTTCTTCAGCGCTCTGTCGTGGTCTGATGGATAGTGGCAGGGATGTCCTGGATATAGGTATGGTTCCTACGCCGCTTCTCTATTTCGCCACTCACTTTCTTGGCAGTAATTCCGGTGTGATGTTGACTGGCAGCCACAATCCGCCTGACTACAATGGCCTGAAGATAGTGGTTGCCGGGGAGACCCTGTCAGGGGAGAAGATAAAGGCATTGGGGCAGCGCGTGGCCAGTGGCGATCTTCTGCAGGGGGAAGGATCCAGGACGGAGCAGGACCTGGCGGGAGATTACCTGAACCGCATTGTGAAGGACGTGCATATTGCAAGGCCTCTTAAGGTAGTACTTGATTGTGGAAATGGGGTGGGCGGGGTAGTTGCGCCGATACTGTTTAAGCAGATGGGATGCCAGATAGCCGAGCTGTATTGTGATGTTAACGGGGATTTTCCCAACCATCATCCTGACCCCTCCAAGCCGGAAAATCTTGCGGCACTGATAAAGGCGGTCAAGGCCAGCAAGGCGGATATCGGGCTTGCGCTGGATGGGGATGGCGATCGCATAGGCGTGGTTGATTCAGATGGAAATGTCATCTGGCCGGATCGTCTGTTGATGCTATTCGCCATAGATCTGCTTACGCGCCAGCCGGGCGCAGATATAATTTACGACGTTAAGTGCAGTCGTCATCTTGCCGGACAGATACTCACCAATGGCGGCAGGCCTATAATGTGGAAGACCGGACACTCACTCATCAAGGCCAAGATGCGTGAGACGGGGGCGTTATTGGCTGGCGAGATGAGCGGTCACATATTCTTTAAGGAGCGTTGGTATGGTTTCGACGATGGCATCTATGCTTGCGCCAGACTGCTCGAGATCCTTTCGGGCGATTCACGCAGTTCCGCAGAGGTGTTTGCCGAGTTGCCGGAAAGCATCAGCACACCTGAACTGTCCATGTCGACAGCAGAGGGAAAGAACTTCGAACTGGTGGAGAAGATGATTGCAAACGGCGATATGCCTGGAGCGAAATTGATCAAGATCGATGGTCTGCGTGCCGAGTTCCAGCATGGTTGGGGTCTGATGCGGGCGTCCAACACCATGCCGGCGGTGATATTCAGGTTCGAGGCGGATGATGTTAATGGCATGAAGCATGTGCAGGATATCTTCAGACAGGAGTTGTTGAAGATTGATCCGGAACTGAAGCCGCCCTTCTGAATCTAAACGCAGCTGAAAACAAACATAACCGGGAAGCAGATAGATATGAGTCTTACCACAGAGCAGGCGCGTAATGTTGCCCATGTGCTGACAGAGGCGTTGCCATATATAAAGAGATTTAAGGGCAAGACCGTCGTGATCAAATATGGCGGAAACGCCATGGTGGATGAAGAGCTGAAAAACAGTTTCGCCCGCGACATTGTGCTGATGAAACTTGTAGGCATAAATCCGGTGGTGGTGCATGGAGGTGGTCCGCAGATTGGTGAATTGTTAGGGCGTCTGGGCATGAGCAGTGAGTTTGTCCAGGGTATGCGTGTGACCGACAGCGAGACCATGGATGTGGTAGAGATGGTCCTGGGCGGCCTGGTGAACAAGAATATCGTCAATCTGATCAATCAGCATGGCGGTGGCGCCGTAGGTTTGACCGGCAAGGATGGCGGGCTTATCCATGCGCGTAAACTGGAGATCAAAAAAGACGCCCCGGATCTGGATGCCTCAGAGATCATAGATCTGGGACATGTAGGCGAGGTCGAGAGTATTGATGCCAGCGTAGTGGACATGATGGTTAATGGTGGTTTCATACCGGTCATCGCGCCGATAGGAATTGGCCATGAAGGCATTTCATACAACATAAATGCCGATCTGGTTGCCGGCAAGATGGCTGAGGTGTTACAGGCGGAAAAACTGATTCTGCTCACCAACACTGAAGGCCTGCTGGATAAAGACGGTACATTGTTGACCGGGTTATCGGCCTCAAGGGTAGCGGAGTTGGTGGCGGACGGCACTATCCATGGCGGCATGTTGCCCAAGATCCATTGTGCCCTGGATGCAGTGAAGGCTGGAGTTAATTCGTCACACATCATCGATGGGCGTGTGCAGCATGCGGTGCTGCTTGAGCTGTTTACCGATGAGGGTGTGGGTACGTTGATCCGTGCCAGATAAATCGATGAGCAGCAAGGTTCCGCGTAAGCAGCTTATTCTTGAGGCCCTGGCGGCAGAGCTGGAAGGTAATCCCGGTGGTCGTATAACCATAGCGGTTCTGGCGCGGGCAACCGGCATCACGGAGGCGGCCCTCTATCGCCACTTTGCCAGCAAGGCGCAGATGTTTGACGCCTTGATAGACTTTGCTGAAGAGGCGGTGTTCTCCCGCATAAATCAGATTCTGGATGAAGAAAAAGACACCGCCACCCGTTGTGCCCAGATCATCTATCTCCTGCTTGGGTTTACGGAACGTAACCCGGGTATCGTTCGTGTGCTTCTGGGCGATGCCCTGGTGGGTGAGGAGGATAGGCTGTTGTCCAGGGTTGAGAAGTTTTTTGACAGGCTGGAGACGCAGCTCAAGCAGGTTATCCGTGAATCCAGATTGCGGGACAATGCCGCAGGGACGATAGCGGTTGAGGACTGTGTGGATATTATGATGAGCTTTATTGAAGGACGTATGCACAGGTTTCTGCGCTCTCAGTTTAACAAGAGACCTCTTGATGGCTGGGAGAGGCAGTGGAGTATTATCGCGTCCGCTCTATTTAGCGGCCTGGGGACCGCCTAAGACATACCCTTTGAAACCGCTCTTGATCGCTTTGACCTCTTTGCTTTCACAGAATGCGTCGCCACCTTTCGATGATTTGCACTGTAGATCGAAGAATATATGCTCACCCTGACCATCATCCTTGGCAATGCGGGAAAGGGTAATGCTGATGTCGGCATCCTTTTTCGGTGAGGCGGATGTAATTACCGATTCGCTGGACAGCTCGACCTTTGTTGTGGTGTGTTTAAGGGTGTACTCTTTCGCTTTTTGCCAGTAGTTGTCACAGGTTTTCGCGTCACTGCAGTCGACGATATAATCGATCTGTGATGCCTGTGTATCTTTCTTTAGTTCCGGGGATTTCGATGCCCCCAGCTTTTTAAGCTCACGGAATCTTGCTAAGTCTTCCTCCCCCTTCTTCTTGATTCTCTCCTTATCCTTTTCCCTGTTGATGATAGCTGCGTAGTTGTTCTTTAATTGCTGTCTGGTACTTGCAATGTCCTTCAAAAGCTTAGCCGATGGCTTTTTGCCCATGCGCTCCATGGTTGCAGCACTGTCCTGCATGTCGGCCAGCTGTTCCTTGGACTGCTTTATGTTGCTCTTGGTTATTTGGATCATCACATCAATGGCGGTGATCTTCCCGTTCATTGCCATGATGATGTCATCTTCGCTACGGAAGGTTCGTAGCAGCACCCGGTCTTCAGCCTTCTGTTTCTCTATTATCTTCTCCTGCTCCAGCCTTAGCCTTTCCAGCTCCTTTTCCTGCGCGATCTCCGCGGCTGTTTTTGCCCGGTCAACCTTGTTGATTTCGATGCCTTTGTCATTAAGCTCAGAGCGGGATTGCTGCGCATGTTCCGGAGGTATCTTGTCTGTGTAGTGGGTCTTGCCCTGTTCGTCCACCCATTTGTATAGCTTTGCAGAGGCAGGGTGGACCAGAAGTATGGTTAAAAAAATACTGTAGGCTAAATGTCTAAATCGCATAGTGGTCATACTTTGAAAATTCGATAGATATAGCATAGACGATCACTATCTGTGAGTGAATAGCAAATGGTTGTAATGAGATTTAATTCTTTTTTGGCGACAACAGCCATCCGAGCACCAGGATGGAGGCAGTCCCAACCAATCCTAACAGTAACGGGTGTAGTGGTAGAATGGCCCATGGTGGCATAGTGAAAAATTTAGGTAACAGGGTGTTCCATGCCACAATCAGGATGCCGATGGTAGTTGCTACCTGAGCAGACCAGGTGGTCGCTGTCGGCACCATGAGTCCCAGCAAGAAGAGTCCCAGCATGCCGCCGCCAAACACCGCGGAGATCTGCCACCATACATCCAGTGCCGTCTTCACCTCTATCATCAAGAGGGCGGCGCCGGTGCCGACTATCCCGATTACTACGGTGGTCCAGCGTGTTACCGAAAGCAGTGTGCGATCATCCGCTCCCTGTTCGTTCCATCTGCGATAGAAATCGATGGCCCAGACCGTAGCGGAAGTGTTGAGGCTGGAGTCCAGGGTGCTCATGCCTGCGGCCAGCACCGCAGCGATCACGATTCCAACCACCCCGGTAGGCAGTTGGGTAACGATGAAAAATGGAAAAATCTGGTCTGGCTTGGCTGGCAGGTCAGTAGCAGGTATTGCCTGATAATAGATGAACAACATGGTGCCGATGAGAAAAAACAGGGCCGAGACCGGGATGTAGGTGAGGCCTCCAATCCACATGGAGCGCACAGCCTCTTTATCTGATCTTGCCGAGAGAAAACGCTGTACATAGTTCTGGTCCACGCCGAAGTTCTTCAGGTTCTCAACTATGCCAAACAACATGACCACCCAGAATCCCTGAACCGCCAGATCCCAGTCCATGCTGCCCAGAGAGAATTTGCCCTGTTCTATGGCGCTGGCCATGGCCGCACTCATGCCTCCGGGGATGTTCGCCAATAACAGGATCAGGCAGAGCAGGGCGCCACCCAGCAGGACTATGGACTGTACCACGTCGGTCCAGACCACCGCCTCGAAACCGCCGGCGGCGGTGTAGGCGATGGTCAGAACCCCCAGGGTCAGGATGACGCTGACCAGGTCCCATCCCAGCAACTGGCTTATCGCCAGTGCTACTAAGTAAAGAACCACAGCGATGCGTCCCACCTGCAGCATGATCAGGCTGATCCCGGCGTAGGCCCTGGCCCAGTACCCGAAGCGTTCCTCAAGGTGTTGATAGGCGGTGGTCGCCACCCGCTTGCGATAGAAGGGGATAAAGAAGTATGCGGCGATGATGCAGGCGATGGGAAGACTCAGGGAGAATACGAATGGATTCCAGTTGCTGGCGTAGGACTTGCCAGGATTGGCCAGGAAGCTGATGCTGCTTAGATAGGTGCCGAGGATGGAGATGCCGATGGCCCAGCCGGGGAGGCGGCGTCTGCCCAGCACATAGGCCTCCATGCTGTCGTTGCGTTTTACAAACCAGGCTCCGAATGCGGCGGTGCCCAACAGATATATGATTACGATAAGCAGGTCCGGGATCGGCAGGCTGGTCTGTTCCACCATAGGCTGTTTCCTGATTAGGTCGCTCTTCGGTCTTTGTTATATGCCGTACTCAGCACGGTATCTGGTTATGCGCTCCAGGTCCTCTCCGGTGCTGTTCTGCTGTTCCAGATATCCTATCAGGTCTTGCAGGCGGGTGATGGCTGCCACCGGCATGCCATATTCACACTCGATCTCCTGGATGGCGGAGAGGTCTCCCTGCCCCCGTTCCTGGCGGTCCAGGGCGATAAATACAGCCGCGGGGGTGGCACCCTGATCTGTAATTACCTGCATGGACTCCCGAATGGCGGTGCCTGCGGTGATCACGTCGTCGATGATGGCGATCCTGCCCTCGAGCGGATGTCCGACGATATTGCCTCCCTCGCCGTGGTCCTTGGTCTCCTTGCGGTTGAAGGCGTATGGGATGTCGATGGCGTGGTGATCGAACAGGGCGGCGGCGGTGACCGCGGCCAGGGGGATCCCCTTGTAGGCCGGGCCATACAGCAGATCGAACTCTATGCCGGAATCAACTATGGCCCGGGCGTAGAAACGTCCCAGTCGGGCCAGGCTGGAACCGCTGTTGAACAGGCCGGCATTAAAGAAATAGGGACTGATGCGTCCGGATTTCAGGGTAAATTCGCCGAAGCGCAACACACCGGTTTCCAGTGCGAAGTCGATAAACTCCCGTTGATAATCTTGCATGGTATCTCCAGTAAAACTTGTCTTATTGTCCGTATGCGCGTGTGTGGATGCAACGGTTTATTGATTCATGGATGGGAGTCCCAGACTAAACTCCTGCAGATTCGACCCCAGCATGATGATGTGACCGGTGTGGCGGGTTATCCCCTCTTCGCTGAAATCGAAGCGAAAGGTGCGGCGCAGACGCAGGCCGTTTACGCTTTTGGCTATTCCGATGCGGCGTAGGGCCACGGTCTGATCCAGAAACTGCACCCCGCGCATGTCACATGCCCTGGTACATATGGCCGTAGCCAGCTCGCGGGCACGTGCACTGTCCAGCCAGAACCAGATAATCAGGGTGATCAGAATTAGGCCGGATAGTGAGCTCATGGATGTTATGCTATGCGGATCATTGATGGAGGTACAGGTTCCATGGATAAGATAGAGGTTGTACAGGGTGATATTACACGGCTTGAGGTGGATGCCATAGTCAACGCAGCCAATAGCAGTCTGTTAGGTGGCGGCGGAGTGGATGGAGCCATCCACAGGGCCGCCGGTCCGGAACTGCTGGAGGCTTGTAGGGCGCTGGGTGGTTGCCCCACCGGTGAGGCGCGTATAACCCCTGGGTTCAGGCTGCCGGCCAAGTGGGTCATTCACACCGTGGGTCCGGTATGGAGGGATGGCCACAGGGGGGAGCCGGAGCTGTTGCGGGCCTGCTATGCGAACTCCCTGGTCTTGGCCCGTGAGCACGGCGTGAAGAGTGTAGCCTTCCCCGGTATCAGTACCGGGGTGTACGGTTACCCTAAACTTGAGGCTGCAGGGATAGCCCTCGATGTAATGCAGGGGGCAGAAGGGTTTGATAAGATCATCGCCTGCTGCTTTTCCCAAGAGGATGCCGAGCTGTACCGTAAGCTGTTGAAGGAGCTGTGATGCCTGAGAAAAACCCCACCCTGCTGCAACGGCTGGATAATACCCCCGTCATAATGTTCGTGATAGTCGCCATCCCACTGGGGATTGCACCCATATTTCCGGAGCCGCATCTATGGGGAAAATTGAAGATGCTGGTGGCTGGGGGGCTGGTGCGCCCGCTGGATATCTTCGACCTGTTTATGCACGGAGCGCCAGTGCTTGCGTTAGTATTTAAGTTGCTTCGGATGGGGATAATCCGGGCGCAGGGAGATGTTAAGCAGCCTGATTGAAGCGGCCGAAATCTTCGGGTTATTTGCGCCGAAATATCAGATCCCACACCCCATGGCCCAGCCGCTCTCCGCGCCGCTCGAATTTGGTTACAGGACGGTAGTCGGGACGAGGGCTGAAGTTGCCAGGGCCTGCAGTGTTGCTGAACAGGGGATCTACGGCGCTCAGGGCGTCCATCATCTGGTGTGCGTACTCTTCCCAGTCGGTGGCGGCATGAAAGATCCCGCCGGATCTGATTGCCTTGGAGAGCAGAAGGATAAAGGATGGCTGGAGTATGCGTCGCTTGTGATGCCTCTTTTTATGCCAGGGGTCGGGGAAGAACAGATATACCCCCTGTAGTGATTGCGGTTCGATGCCACCATCCAGCACCTCGACTGCGTCGTGACGCATTACGCGCAGATTGGTCAGTCCGCGCTCCTCTATATCCAGCAGCAGTCGTCCCACACCCGGGCGGTGCACCTCTATGCCCAGATAGTTTTGCTGTGGATGTTCTGCGGCCATCTGTGCCAGGGAGGCGCCGTTACCAAAACCGATCTCCAGGATGACTGGGTGGTCGTTACCGAAGATGTCTGCCAGATCCAGAGGGTGCCCCTGGCGGAAGTCGATACCGAAGCGGGGCCAGAGGTCGGTGAAGGCGCGCTCCTGACCAGCCGTCAGGCGTCCTTCCCGCAACACATAGCTGCGGATCTTGCGCTTCTGTATATTACCCTCGGACATCTGTAAGGCGTCGCAGGACCCTAGAAGAACATCCCTTCGATGGGTGATGAGGCGGAGGCGAAGCGTTTGGCCGGCATGCGCCCCGCCAGGAATGCCTCACGTCCGGCCTCGATCGCCTTCTTCATGGCGGATGCCATCAGGACCGGGTCTTGCGCGGCTGCGATGGCGGTGTTCATGAGTACGCCATCACAACCAAGCTCCATGGCCACGGCCGCATCCGACGCGGTGCCCACGCCGGCGTCCACCAGGATCGGCACCTTGGCGTTCTCCACGATGGTCAGGATGTTGAGCTTGTTGCGGATGCCCAGGCCGGAACCGATGGGCGCGGCCAGTGGCATGACGGCGATGCAGCCCATCTTCTCCAGTTCGCGTGCGACGATGGGATCGTCATTGGTGTAGACCATGACGTCGAAACCGTCCTTGATCAGCTCCTCGGCAGCGGTAATGGTCTGCATTACGTCCGGGAACAGGGTCTTCTCGTCACCCAGCACCTCAAGTTTTACCAGATTGTGTCCGTCCAACAGTTCGCGGGCCAGCTTGCAGGTGCGTACCGCGGTCTTGGCGTCGTAACAGCCGGCGGTGTTGGGGAGGATGGTGTATCTGTCCGGCGGTAGCACATCCAGAATATTGGGTTCATCCTTGTTCTGTCCGATATTGGTGCGGCGCACGGCGATGGTGACGATCTCAGCACCGCTGGCGGCGATGGCCGCACCGGTCTCATCCATATCTTTATATTTACCGGTTCCAACCAACAGGCGTGAGTTGTATTCGCGGCCGGCTAGGGTGAAGGTGTCGCTCTTCTGTTCGGGCATGGTATCTCTACTTCCGTTTTTGCTGTTTTTGGTAATGGTCTGCGGCTTATGCCGATGGGGTCAAGGATAGTCCTGTCGGGCTCAGGTTTGAAGTCTGTTCTGGTTATCCCCCACCAATAGCATGGACAATCTCCACGCGATCGCCCTGCTGGAGGCGGTATTGGCCAAAGGTGCTGCGCGGCACCAGCTCTTCGTTGACCTCGACGGCGAAGCGCTGTTCGCCCAGATCAAGCTGCTGTACCAATTCACTCATGGAGATGTTTTCGGAGAACTGTCTCTCCTCACCGTTCAGATATATCTGCATGGGGACCTTCATCCGGTGTGATTAACCCGGAAGATATTCTAGCCGAGGGTGGGGGCTCTCTCCAAGTTGCTTTGACCCCAGGATGAGGAATAGAATCTGATCTGTATCATCTCTAGGCGGGTATCGTATATCGGTATTACCCTAGCTTCCCAAGCTAGTGAGGCGGGTTCGACTCCCGCTACCCGCTCCATTCCCTGTTTTTTGTCGGGCAGTTATTCAGAACTTTTTTGCTAGACTCTGAACTAATGCAGTTACAGCAAAGCCCGGTCGCGCCCTTATTGCATAGATCAAGATTCGACAACAATCCAGTATTGCCAAGGAGATAGAGATGGGAAAGCTTTTCAAGGTCCTGGGGATAATCATCGGCGTGGCCCTGTTGCTGGTTGTAGCCGCTGTGGTAGTTGTGCCCATGGTGGTGGATCCAAATGACTTCAAGCAGGAGATAATTCAGCGGGTGCATGAGCAGACCGGACGCGACCTGAAGATCGCCGGCGACCTGAATATCTCTGTCTTTCCCTGGATCGGCGTACAGGTAGATGGCGTAGAGCTGAGCAACGCCAAGGGTTTCGGTAAGGGGCCGTTCGCAGCAGTAAAACATGCGTCGTTGCGGGTAAAGCTGATGCCATTGCTGGAGAAAAAGGTGGAGGTGGACACCATAGGTCTGGAGGGGGTGGCCCTCAACCTGGCCAGAAAGGGTAATGGCAGCGCCAACTGGGATGATCTGGCCAAGGGCGGAAAACAGAAGAAGGGGGCAAAAACACAGGGGAGTAAGGATGGCCCTGCCCTTGAGGGTCTCGCCATCGGCGGTATAGACATTAAGGATGCCAGGATCACCTGGGATGACGCCCAGGCTGGGCAGAGCTATGAGATCAGCGATTTCAATCTGAAGAGCGGTGCCATAGTGCCCGGCAGTCCGGTGGGACTCAGCATGGAGATGTCGCTACGGAGCAGGGAACCTGCCTTGAATGCCAGGATTGGCCTGGGCGGCACCGTAGAACTCAATCAGGCAGACAGGCAGATCAACGTGCGAGGTCTGAATCTTACCCTGGAGGCGGAGGGGGCTGCACTGCCCAATGGCAAGCTACAGGCCGAGCTGGACAGTATCCTGTTACTGGCGTTGGATGGACATGCCTTCGCCCTCCTGGATCTTAAGGCCAGATCTGGAGCACTCAACATCACCGGCGACATCAAGGGTACGAAACTAAACACCAATACCCCGCAATTCAGTGGCAAGCTCGCTGTTGCGGAGTTCAGTCCGCGCGACTGGATGGGCAGCCAGGGGATGGAGATCCCGGCAATGGTCGATGCCAAGGCCCTGAGCAGGCTGGCGGCAAACCTCACCCTTAGTTCCAGCGGTATGTCTACCAAGATCGATAAACTGGCGATCCAGCTGGACGATACCAGGGTCGACGGTAATGCGGTGATACAGGGTAAGGCTGCGACATTTAAGCTGAATCTGGACGCCATCGATCTGGACCGTTATATGGCTGAGGATTCCGCCCAGGGCGGCGCCACTGCAGGGGCAAGGTCCGGGGACGGAACGGCATCCACAGGTGGACAGATGATACCTGTGGATCTTTTACGCACTCTCGATCTGAGCGGTACGATCGATATCGGGCGGATGACGCTCAATAAACTGCCGGCCGAGAAGGTGCATGTATCTCTCAAGTCCAGAAACGGCGTACTGGAGAGCTCACAGACGATAGGTGCGTTCAGTGGTGGGAACTACAGCGGTACGCTGAATATCCATGCCGGTGGCAATACGCCGCAACTGAGGTTGACCAGCAAGCTCTCCGGGGTGCAACTGGAGCCTCTGCTCACACAACTGGCGGGAGAGAAGCGCATAAGTGGCGAGGGACACTTCAATGGCGATCTGACCGCCAGTGGCAACGACATCAACAGCATCAAGCGCAGCCTGAACGGAACCATGGACTTCAATCTACTGAAGGGCGCCATCAAGGGGATAAACCTGGCGGCGGAGTTGCGCCGGGCCAAAGCCCTGCTCTCCGGGAAGCCGGCACCCAAGGAGGATGGTCCGGTTCAGACCGACTTCTCTCAGATCAAGGGGAGTGAAAAGATCAAAAACGGGATCATGTACAACGACGACCTCCAGGCCCTCTCCCCCTTCTTCCGGATCACGGGCAGTGGTACTGCCAACCTGGTACGGGAGACCCTGGACTACACCGTAAATGTCTTTGTGGTGGAGACCTCCAAGGGGCAGGGCGGCCATGATCTGGCCGGGCTGGAGGAACTGGAGCGCAAGAAGATCGGCGTACCGGTGCATTTTACCGGCACCTTCGCCTCCCCCAAGTGGCAGGTCAAATGGGATAAGGTGTTGCTGGAGTCCCAGAAGGAGGAGCTGAGAAATAAGCTGGAAGAGAAACTGATCGGCGAAGAGAAGAAGGATGGCGAAGAGGAGTCGGACAAGGACAAGCTGAAGAGGGAGTTGTTGCGTAAGATAATACGCTGATACGAACTATAGATGGCTGGAGCAGAGATATGGGCAAGATGGTGCAGTGCGTAAAACTGAAAAAAGAGGCGGAGGGGCTGGACCAGGCCCCCTATCCCGGTGAACTGGGGCAACGCATCCTGGAGAATGTCTCTAAAGAGGCGTGGCAGATGTGGTTCCAGCAGCAGACCATGCTGATCAACGAATATCGACTGAGTCCGGTTGATCCCAAGTCCAGGGTCTTTCTGGAGCAGCAGATGGAACAGTTCTTCTTTGGTGATGGCACCACTGCGCCCGTCGACTACACCCCACAGTGATGTCGTGCTGTTCAGGCAGGGGAACGGGCGTTTTTACTGGTTCACACGATTCTTGACTTGACTCTACCGGCCCGGCCCGCTTTAATACGCACCTCTCCACGACTGGAGATTCCGCATCTACGCCCAGGTAGCTCAGTCGGTAGAGCAGGGGACTGAAAATCCCCGTGTCGGCAGTTCGATTCTGTCCCTGGGCACCATCTTCCCTTCTTGGATTGCCAATTGCAGCGATATCTGCGCACAATTTTATTGTGCTGAATCGAACTGCTTGCAGTTAGATTACTCGCCCCATCCATGGGGCTCGCCCTTTGGGTTCGCTTCGCTCATGCAAAATCGTTCCAGACGATTTTGTCTGTCCCTGGGCACCATCTTCCCTTCTTGGATTGCCAATTGCAGCGATATCTGCGCACAATTTTATTGTGCTGAATCGAACTGCTTGCAGTTAGATTACTCGCCCCATCCATGGGGCTCGCCCTTTGG
>JBNKIR010000031.1:0-27074 GCA_050290785.1 Sedimenticolaceae bacterium
AACCTACCCCGAAATAATTAACACCCTGCAGCACCAGTCAAAACCACATCCATTTTTCAATGCACCTTATCACCCCTAAGCATCTCTGGGGACCAAACCTGAATCTGACACCCACCTAGCTGCTTGGCCATATAGCATGCCCCATCAGCAGCATCTATGATGGCGTCCGAACCGGCAGAGTTCGAGTCAATCACCACCATGCCAATACTAACCCCCATAACAAAACTCACACCGTTCCAGGCGAATTCAAGTTCACAGATCGAGCCGGTTATATCAGCCGCTATACGCATGGCGGCAGCCATGGAGCAGTTCTCCAGCAGTAACGCAAACTCATCCCCGCCGATCCTGGCCAGGGTGTCCCTCTCCCTTATCAATGCCGACAACTTCTTCGCCACCTTGCGCAACAGCTCATCGCCTGCGTTGTGTCCGGCGACGTCATTGACCTGCTTGAATTTATCCAGATCCATAAATAACAACACGTGTTCCTTTTGCTCTGCTCTTGCAGTATCTACCGCCCTATTTAGTCGGCGCTCAAACTCCCTGCGATTAACCAGGCCGGTCAACGGATCATGGGTCGCTTGATGTTCAAGTAAGACCTTTCTTTTGTGTTGCGCGGTTATATCCCGAAATACAACAACCACACCTATCTGGACGTTGCCATCTTCCAGCGGAAAGGAGGAGTATGTAACATGAAAGCTGCGACCATCGCTGCGCCAGAAAACATCCTCATCCACAATCACCCCAATGGCCGTCTTTATCGTGAAGATTATCTGACAGTCCCTTTTTGCGCAGCTGTTCCCATCAGGATCCGTATGGTGAATCATGTCATGGATGTCTTTTCCTATTACTTCATCACGATCAAATCCAAGCATGGCCAGGGCATAATCATTTATGAATGTGCAACTACCATCGTTACTGATACTGAATATACCCTCACCCACTGACTCCACCAGCCTTCTATTTTCCCTGCTGATTCGTTTTATCTTTTTTACTAGCTCTCTGCGCTTGGTTAATTGTCTATTGAGTGGAGCAATGGTCAGATATCTAATGGCGATAGAGATGGTGATGGCAACAATCAGGGCATTTAGAATAGACAGCACGAGAATCTCAAGCTGCACGGCCTCCATCTTATCCCCATTGCTCAACAACTCCTCCTTGAGAACATACTGATATATGATGACATCACAAATCACCATAAATAGAAATAACATGGCGATGGTCGCCAGAAGTGTCGTGCGCAGATATCCTTTTCGTTTCAACACCTGATGCAATCCTCCGCTTAAGCCAAAACATCTGGCACTGGAAATCCATTCAAGATCCTTGTAATTTTGGTATAAAATCATACGGTTTGCTGAAGAATTCCATATTTATTTGGCAAACAGATGAAGAGTGCGGACAATAACGGTTCAATCAAAAATAATTGAAAATATAGGTCTTACACATGTCACAAATAAAACTAGGGATCCCCAAGGGAAGTCTGGAAAAGGCCACCATCTCACTATTCTCCCAGGCCGGATGGGATATCCAGATACGATCAAGAAACTACTTTCCCAGCATAAATGACAGAGAGATAAGCTGCGCCCTGGTCCGCTCTCAGGAGATGGCCCCCTATGTGGCGAACGGCACCCTTGACCTGGGACTCACCGGCCATGACTGGATACTGGAGACCGAGGCGGATGTTGAAGAGATCTGCGAGCTGGTCTACTCCAAGAGCTCCGACCAACCATGCCGTTGGGTGCTGGTGGTACCGCAGGACTCGCCCATAAAGTCTGTGGAGGATCTGCAGGGCAAGAAGATCTCCACCGAGCTGGTTGGCTTCACCAAACGCTATCTGGAGGAGCGCGGCATTGCGGCGGAGGTAGAGTTCTCCTGGGGCGCGACCGAGGCCAAGGTGGTGGAGGGTCTGGTGGATGCCGTGGTGGAGATAACAGAGACCGGCAGCACCATAAAAGCCCACGGCCTGCGTATCGTGTGCGATCTGCTGCACACGGAGACCAGGCTGATCAGCAACAAGGCCGCCATGGCTGACCCATGGAAGCGTCAGAAGATTGAACAGATCGCCATGCTGCTCCAGGCCTCACTGGCGGCACGACAAAAGGTGGCGCTGAAGATGAACATCCCGGCGGCCAAGCTGGAAGAGATAGTAGATGCCCTGCCCAGCCTGCACGCCCCTACAGTAAATCACCTGTTCGACCGGGAGTGGCTGGCCCTGGAGACCGTAGTGGACAGCAGCGAGGTACGCAGCCTGATCCCTCAACTGAAGGCCATGGGCGCCGAGGGTATTCTGGAGTATGAGCTGAAGAAGATGATCTAGGTCTTTCCTACCAGATCTTTGTAGGAGCCCAGTCCCCTGGGCGATTGATAGTATGATATATCGCCCGCTGAAGCTGGCTCCTACATAATCATCTAATGCCCCATGAACTCCCCGATCAGGCGCGAGATATTGCCAGCCAGATGCAGTTCAAACTCATCCAGGTCCTGTTCAAACACCTCCAGGTATCTGGCCGCCTTGTCATGGGACAGCTTTCTGCCATTCACCTTAAACTCCATCTCCGGTAGAGACTTATCCCTTCGTGGGGCTATCTCCCAGTGGATATAGTCGGAGTCAAGTGTAAGCAACTCCTTCTCGGCAAACTCACAAAAAGGCTCAACATGTTTTTCCCCGTCAGGACCCAACGATCCTGACTCGACCCGAAACAATACAGTCAGCTTCTTGTCTTGAGGTAGTGGCAAATTATCTTTCATTGTTGTAATTCTCTTAATACGAGGGAATCAGTGTCCCCCAATACTCAGTCCTTCTTCCCCGAGAAAAAGGAATAAATTAAATCTGCACCTCCGGATTAAGGCTATACAAACCGGTGATGCTGGCCTCTCCCAGGACATGACCATCAATCGCATTGAGTACGGAGGGACCATCGAACGCCCCTTCCAGGCAACAGCTCTCGATATCCAGGGCATACAGGGTAAACACATAGTGATGGGGTATGGAGTCATTCCAGGGAGGACAGGGTCCGTCATAACCGAAGTAGTCTCCCCCCATGTCGGCATCGCTGGCGAACCAGCCGGTGTAGCTGTTCACCCCGCGCAACGCGCCCTGCAGGTCCGGCGTCTGCCCCTTGCCCTGAGCGGTCACCCCATTGGAATCGGCGCCTGCTTGCAGCTCTGTGACCGTTGCAGGTATATCCACCAGCACCCAGTGATAGAAATCCACCCGTGGCAGATCGGCCGGCACGGTCCCCCCCTCCTGGTTGACGTCGTCCGGTCTGCTCGGCACATCCGGGTCGCAACACAGGATCACGTATGACCTGGTCCCTTCCGGGGCGCCACTCCATACCAGATGAGGGCTTATATTTTCAGAAAGAGATGCGTGGGTCTCCACATCCTGACGACAAAATGCAAACTCCGCCGGGATGGCCTGGCCATCAGAAAAGCTGTTGCTTGTCAGTTGCATAATCCGCTCCTCGTTTTTCTTCTCTCAGATTCACTTCATGGTGTAATCCAGCACCAGGCCTATGAACACGCTTGCCCCGAACCAGTTGTTGTTCATAAACGCCTTGAAACAGGCATCTCTCTCCCGGTCCCAGATAAGCTGCTGCTGGTAGACGGCAAAACCGCTGGCGACGGCCACACCCAGATAGTAGTAGAGTCCAAGCCCGGCCTTATGCCCGACCAAGAGCAGTATACCCAGCACCGCGAGCTGGAACAGTCCGATCATCAGGCGATCATACTCTCCAAACAGGATGGCCGTGGATTTGACCCCGATGCGTATATCGTCATCCCTGTCCACCATGGCGTACTGGGTATCATAGACCAGGGCCCAGATGACCGTAGCCACGTACAGGAGCCAAGCCACCGGTGGTGCCGTCTCGGTTATGGCCATGAACGCCATGGGCACCGCCCAGCCAAAGGCCATGCCCAGGATGATCTGCGGCAGGTGGGTATACCTCTTGGCGAAGGGGTATGCCGCGGCCAGGACCACGGCCACGACGGACATATATATGGTCTGCCTGTTAAGCAGGAGCACCAAACCAAAGGCCAGCAGACACAAAGCGATAAACACGCCGATGGCCTCTCTCGGGCTCACCTGTCCGGTCACCAGGGGACGATCACTGGTCCGCTTCACCTCACCATCGATATTACGATCGGCAAAGTCGTTTATGGCGCATCCGGCGGAACGCATCACGGCCACACCCAGGACAAATATAAGGACCATGCCCCATGGTGGAGCGCCATCCGCCGCTATCCACAGGGCCCATAGCGAGGGCCACAGCAGTAACAGTATACCGATGGGGCGATGCAATCTGGTCAATCTGGCGTACTGGGTCAGACGCTCCAGGACCTTTTTCATGATCTCTTTCAGTTTTTCATTGTCGATCTGTATCATCTTGAAACCAGCGTTGGTAGAAACAGCTCGTTCACCAGCAGGGGAGAACCCGCCAGACTAAACAGGGTGCGCCGACCCCAGAGCTGTTCCGGTTGTCTGTCCAGGCTCCTCACCGCCTTGTTATATAGATTGTGCCTCCTGTTCAAGGAGGCTATTTCCATCACCACTCTACTGGTGTGCGGATCGGCAAACAACACCTCACCCAGGGGTTTGGTCCCCAGCATGGTAAGGCGCCTAGCCGGGCCATGCAGACTGGAGGCCGGGATCACTGTGCGGGCAAACACCCAGGGGACCCCATCTATCACCAGCTCCACCTCCCGTACCACCGCAGTCTCACCCCGGCGCATCCCAAGCAGGATCCCTTCGCTGTACAGGGCCCGGCCCCAGCCCTGCTCAATCATCCGTACCCGGAAATCCTCTTTGCAGGACCGCTTGAGACGGGCCGTAAGTGAACCCGGATCGATCAGCCAATCGTAGATATCACCCGGTATACGACGCAGTTTGAGTTGCCTACCCCTGATCCAGTTGGGTTCAAGCTGGGTCGAATGTGCTACGAATTGGTTCAACTGCAGATATCCTGGCCTGTAACTTGGAAACGCCTATTATTGCACATTGGCATTCCATCATGCATGGATGTAACGCTTCCGATCGGCGATCCAGCGCCGCATCAGCGGCTCCACACTATCAGGATAACGCTCCAGCAGCATCTCCGCGGCCTGCTGCACCTGGGGCAGCATGGGCTGATCCCGCATCACATCGGCGATACGGAACTGCATCTCCCCGGTCTGCCTGGTACCCAGCACCTCACCCGGACCGCGCAGTTCCAGATCCCTCTGGGCGATGACGAAGCCGTCGTTGGTCTCACGCATGATACCGAGCCGCTCCCTGGCGTTTTCCGAGATGGGAGAGTGATACATCAGGACACAGTGGCTCTCGTCACTGCCACGCCCGATGCGCCCACGCAACTGATGCATCTGGGCCAGACCCAGGCGTTCGGGATTCTCTATCACCATGAGGCTGGCGTTGGGCACGTCCACCCCCACCTCGATGACGGTGGTGGCCACCAGCAGGTCCAGTTCGCCCTGCTTGAACTGGGCCATGACCGACTCCTTTTCCTGCGCCTTGAGCCGTCCATGCACCAGGCCGATCCGCAGATCCGGCAGGGCCTGCTCCAGCTCGGCGGCGGCATCCTCGGCCGCCTGACACTGCAACGCCTCCGACTCTTCGATCAGGGTACATACCCAATAGGTCTGACGCCCCTGTTTGCAGGCGGACTGCACCCGCTGCACCACCTCGCTCCGGCGTGTGTTCGGCAGCACCACGGTGGTGACCGGTTTGCGACCCGGAGGCAACTCGTCGATGATGGAGAGATCCAGATCGGCATAGGCGGTCATGGCCAGGGTGCGCGGTATGGGGGTGGCGGTCATGATAAGCTGATGCGGCACCAGCCTCTCCCCCGCCCCCTTGTCACGCAGGGCCATGCGCTGATGCACCCCGAAACGGTGTTGCTCGTCGATGATCACCAGACCCAGACGGTGATACTCCACATCATCCTGAAACAGGGCGTGGGTGCCAACTATGACCCGTGCGCGACCATCGCCCAGGGTCGCCAGTATCTCCTGACGCGCCTTGCCCTTATGCCTGCTGGTGAGCCAGGCGACATGCACCCCGAGCGGTTCCAGCCACCCCTGCAGATTGAGCAGATGCTGTTCCGCCAGGAGTTCCGTTGGTGCCATCATGGCTACCTGATGACCCGCCTCCACCGCCTGCAGCGCGGCCAGGGCCGCCACCACCGTCTTTCCGGAACCCACATCACCCTGGATAAGACGCATCATGGGATGGGGCTGGTTCAGATCCTTTGCTATCTCCTGCACCACCCGCTGCTGGGCAGAGGTAAGCCGGAACGGCAACTGTTGCAACAACTGCCGGGTAAATTCACCCGATCCGTCCATGATCGGGGCCTGAAACATACGCTGCTGTCGGCGTAGTTTGCGCAGACCCAGCTGATGGGCCAGCAGCTCTTCAAAGGCCAGGCGTCTCTGGGCAGGATGCCGGCCTGCCAGCAGCAGCCCCTGATCCGCGTCCGGCGGCGGCCGGTGCAGATAACGCACCGCCGCACCCAGCTCCGCCAGACCCATCCCGGTCAGCAACTCCTGGGGCAGCCACTCCGGCAGACCCGCTGAATCCTGCTCCAGCAGTTTCAGGGCCTGATCGGTCATGGCGCGCCAGCTCAGTTGGTGCATACCCTCGGTGGTAGGATAGATGGGGGTCAGGCTATCCTCCACTCCACTATCCTGATCCACATCGATATGCTGATATTCCGGATGCACCATCTCCAGGCTGGACGGGCCGTTGCGTACCTCGCCGAAACAGCGCAGCCTCACCCCCCGCGTCAGGGAGGCCTTCTGTACATTGGAAAAGTGGAAGAAGCGCAGGGTCATGGATCCGGTGCCGTCGGCGACCCGAACCAGCAGGGAGCGTCGGCGGCCGAACTTGATGTCGGCCAACTCCACAGTCGCCTCAATCACCGCCTGATCGCCGGGACGCAGACCGCCGATCGGCAGGACACGGGTCCGGTCCTGATAGCGCGCAGGCAGGTGGAACAGTACATCCTGCACCGTGGTTATTCCGATCTTCTGCAACCGCTCGGCATTGCGCGGCCCCACCCCCTTCATAGCGGTGACCGGCTTGGTATCCAGATTCAATTCAGATGTCCCTTACTCATTCTTGCCCACTCTTAGACTCAACGGCCATGATATCTCTTTTTCCGCTGCCGCTTCACCCCAGATCTGACGCAGCCGCGCAGAGATATCCACCAGCGGATCTGTTCCCTGTCTCTCCCTATAGGTACTCAGCGCAGACCAAGTTCCAAGGTAGCCGATCAATCGCTGCAACGTCCAACTTGCACTCATGCTAAATCGTGGTGGATCCATCTCCCGGAACGGCATCTCCAGTCCGGCATACCCATCGTCTACCATCTTTCTCTCCGGGGCCCAGCACCCTTTCAAGATATTCCAGTAGAGATCATCCACGATGGCATCGATCCCGGGTTCAACCCGAAACAGGTTGTAGGTCCAGACCGCGATGATACCCTTGGGCCTCAGGACCCGTTTCGCCTCCCGCATAAACCTGGGGATGTCAAACCAGTGCAGCGCCTGGGCCACCGTTACCAGATCGATACTTGCCGCCTCCAGCCCGGAGTCCTCCGCAACCGCCACCCGGTACTCCACGGATGGATGTTTATTGGCCTGTTGGATCTGCCTTGAGCTGGCATCGGTAGCGATGACGTTATCAAAGAGGTCGGCCAGGGCAACCGCCGCCTGCCCGGTGCCGGTGGCGCAGTCCCAGGCCAGATCATGGGCTGGAGATATGCTGCTGAGGTAAGCGAACAGGTCACCGGAGTAGGTTGGGCGGTATTTACTATAACCGGTGGCCAGGGTGGAGAAGTGGTCTGTAAAGGTTGCGTCTTCAGATGACATTATTATCGTAGATACACACGGTGTTACGCCCTGACTCTTTTGCCCGGTACATAGCAATATCCGCATTCTTAATCAGTTCATCCGGCGTTTTGCCATGCTCCCCATATAAAGCCACGCCTATGCTTGGGGTACTGATGTGCTCGGCATGGTCCAGTTGGTAGGGTTGCCCCAGGTTGGAGAGAATATGTTTAGTGATCTTGTCCACTTCCTGCAAGGCCAATTGATACTCTTTATCCAGGCCTTCCAATATCACAACAAATTCATCACCACCATACCTGGATACCGTATCACTCTCACGCACACTATTCTTTAAACGTTGTGCAACCTGCGTAAGCAACATATCGCCCATATCGTGGCCCAGTGTGTCGTTCAGCACCTTAAAATTATCCAGATCCATATACAGTAAAGCGCCACGCTTCCCTGCACGCCGGTTGGAAAAGAATGATCGTATTAACCGGTCTGATAAAAGGCGGCGATTAGGCAGACCGGTAAGCGAGTCATAAAACGCTAGCTCTTTTATCTCCTCTGCGTTTTTGATCGCCTCCACACGCAGAACAACACCTTCCGTTAAGCTTACATTAGATGCCTTGACACTCAATGCCATGAATATGACGTAGAAATAACCGGTCACCGCTATTGCAAGGGATATCATATCATCCCCAAAATTAAACTTTACCATCAGCGGCACGACCGCAACGAGAAGGAAGGCAAGCGCGCTGACGAGGTCGATCGAATACGCCATTGCCGCACCTGCTGACAATCCCATAAATATGTAGGCAACAAACAGTTCGTGTTCCGAATATCCCTCACCCGGTATAAGCACGACACTAAAGGCCCACACAACGGAACTCAGGATAATGCCTGCTCGCGTGATGTTCAGACGCCGATTTACGGCATTGGGATCGTCAACGGGATGTTTAAGATAATATTGACTGATGAAAGAACGGATTATATTGAGCAGCAGCATGCTTGCCGCCCAGCTAAATATCACTAGCTGCGGCAACACATCTGATAGTAGATAGGCCAATACCAGCGCCAAAAACGAGTTGGTAAGTGTGGCCCTGAGATTAGTGGCAAGCAAATGCTGCAATTGACCTGCCTGGATCACTATTTCTTTATCTGACCGAGCCATGAATTTCCACACATACTAAACGCCTAATCCATAGTATATATGATAGAGTTGCTTCCCGATCCGGTTAGTTGCAGTCAGACCATCACCTCCCACTCTTCCACACCCCCCGCAACCGCATCGAACATAGGATGCGGTTTTAGTAACCGTACACTCTTTATCGCATTGAAGGCCACTTCGTCTCTCTTTTCTAGTTTATTCCGAAGGTGTTCCATCTCGTAGGCAAGCTGCCCTCTGGTCACCTGCATACGTTGTCGCCCTACCCGGTGGGCAATCCTGGAGATGTCGAAGTCGTAGCCACGGCGCAAAGACTCCTGATATACACCCCACAGATAGACCGAGATCGTGGCCAGGGGATCGGGAGTCTGCCTGAATCTATCCAACTGGGGATGATTCCTGTATCCACGGGTCCTGCCCGCCAGCACCGCCTGGGCCAGGAGTGCTTCGCGCCACAGGGCCACCAGACCCCTGGCATCAAGATATTTCGGGTGGAGCGACCACAATCTCATCGTTGCAATATCCCTCTCCTGTTTTTGCAATGGCCGGCTGATAGCTGTAATAATGATTTAGACACTAAAAATCCTGGAGGTGCCCTTATGTCAGTACTACTTGAATTCTCCATGTTTCCCACCGACAAAGGGGAGAGCGTCAGTGAATACGTCAGCCAGGTGATAAAGGTGGTACGTGACAGCGGCATGAGCTATCAGCTTACCTCCATGGGCACCATCATTGAGACGGATGATCTGCTGCAGGCGCTGGGACTGATCCAGGTCGCCTACTCCACCCTGGAACAGGCCGGTTGTAATCGGGTCTATTCATCCCTGAAACTGGATATACGTAAAGGTAAGGATAATCGACTACAGGGCAAGATGGATTCGATTCGGGAAAAGATCGGTGAAGTTTAGGGCCCGTCCACACTGATGCACCAGGAGAGTTTCCAGACCAGCACCCGTGGCCGCGGCACCTATGATATCACCCGTGAGGTGGAACAGATCATCGCCAGTTCCGGGATCACAACCGGACTCTGTCATATCTTCATCCATCACACCAGCGCATCCCTGGTACTGTGCGAAAATGCCGACCCATCGGTAAGGAGCGACCTGGAGCAGTTCATGGCCAGGCTGGTACCGGACGGCGACCCTATGTTTGATCACACCATGGAAGGTCCGGACGACATGCCGGCCCACATCCGTTCCATAATCAGCAAGATGGACCTGACCATACCGGTCAGCAACGGCCGAAGCGCCCTGGGCACCTGGCAGGGGATCTATCTATGGGAACACCGCACCCGCGCTCACCATAGGCGGGTAACTGTAACCGTAACAGGTGATTAGGAATTGAGCGGCACAGGGATGTGCCGCCATTGGCCGAAGGCCAATGAAGCCCTTAAAAATCTAACAGGTTCGCGCACCTGAGTATGATTTTTATGGGCGTACAGCAAATAGGCCAGGACGGCCTATTTTGATGTTATATTAAAGCTCCATCACCCCGTCTATCTCCACGGCCGCACCCTTGGGCAGGGCGGCCACGCCGACTGCGGCGCGGGCCGGATAGGGCTCGGTGAAATATTGCGACATCACCTGATTGATTAGCGGGAAGTCGTCCATATTGGTCAGGTACACGTTCAGTTTAACCAGGTCCTGCAGATCTCCACCCGCGGCACGGGCCACCGCCTGCAGGTTGTCGAATACGCGCCTGATCTGGGTCTCAACGTCACCGTCGATCAACTCCATGGTCTCCGGCACCAGCGGGATCTGTCCGGAGAGATAGACCCGTTTCCCACGCCTTACCGCCTGGGAGTAGGTACCTATGGCCTGCGGGGCCTTGGGTGTGTTTATGATCTCTTTGCTCATCTGTTTCTGATTGACCTGGTTGGTAGATTTAAGTTTTCCCCTCACCCCTGCCATCTCCCCCAGGGGGGAAGGTGGAATGACCTGTTTCTTTTAGATAAGACCTCAACCCATCATACGGGTGATGCGCATCACCTCGGGCAGTGCGCGCAGCCGCTTGATGATGCGCGCCAGGTGCTTCCTGTTGCGTACGCTGATGGTAAACTCCAGGGTGGAAGAGAGCCCATCCCGCTCCTTGATCTCCAGGTTCTCGATATTGGATTCCATCTCGGCAAAGGTGGCGGCAACCGTAGCCAGCACCCCGCGCTTGCTCCCCACCTCCACGCCGACCTCGGTGGTGAACTCACCATCGATATCATTCATCCAGCGCACATCCATCCAGTTCTCGCCGTGGCGACGGAACTCGCCCAGGTTTGGACAGCCCTGACGATGCACCACTATACCCTTCCCCGGACTGAACACCGCCACTATGTCGTCCCAGGGGATGGCGCGGCAGCACTTGGCAAAGCTCACCACCATACCCTCGGTGCCGCTGATGACCAACGGCTGTGCCGACTGGGTCGGGAACGGCTCTTCATTCTGCTCTACCTTGCGATCGCCGGCTATGCGTCGAGCCACCATCAGGGCCATGCGATCGCCCAGGCCGATCTTCTCCAGCAGGTCATTCATGCTCTTGAGCTTGAAGTCCTTCAGCAGGGTCTTGATCCCATCCGCCTCGGCCTCTTCTATGGTCATGCCGTAGGCCTCCAGACCACGCTCCAGCATCCTGCGTCCCAGTTCCACCGCCTCCCGGTGTTTCAGGTTCTTCAGATAGCCGCGGATACTGGCCCTGGCCTTGCCGGTCACCACAAAGTCGAGCCATGACGGGTTGGGCCTGGCCCCTTCGGCGGTGATCACCTCCACGGTCTGACCGCTGTTCAGCTTGGTCCTGAGCGGCACCAGTTGCCGATCTACCCGGGCGGCCACACACTGGTTCCCCACATCCGAATGCACGGCATAGGCGAAATCCACCACGGTGGCTCCCTTGGCCAGGACCTTGATCCCGCCCTTGGGGGTAAAAACATGCACCTCATCCGGGAACAGATCCACCTTGACGTTCTCCAGGAACTCCATGGAGTTGCCTGCCTCTTTCTGCAGATCCAGCAGGTTCTTGAGCCAGTCTGAGGCGGCGGTATTGGCCAGGCCGGCGTTCTCCTCTGCGGTCTTGTACTGCCAGTGGGCGGCTATGCCCGATTCCGCGATCTCATGCATCTCCTCGGTTCTGATCTGGACCTCGATCAGCACACCGTGGGAACCGATCAGGGATGTGTGCAGCGACTGATAGCCGTTGGCCTTGGGTATGGCGATATAGTCTTTAAAACGGCCAGGCACCGGCTTGTAGAAATTGTGGATAATACCCAGGGTGCGATAACAGGTGTCCACCGTATCCACTACGATGCGAAAACCGAACAGGTCTACCACCTCGTTAAAAGAGAGTTTCTTGTCGCGCATCTTCTTGTAGATGCTATAGAGGTGCTTCTCCCTGCCCTCCACCATGGCATGGATACCCTCCTGCTCCAGACAGTTCTGCAGGGCATCTTCGATCTGGGTCATCACCTCCTTGCGGTTGCCCCGCATGGTCATCACCGACCTGTGCAACACCCGGTGGCGCATGGGCCAGGCCGAGGCGAAACAGAGCTCTTCCAGTTCCAGTCGGATGTGATTGAGCCCCAGACGGTTGGCTATGGGTGCATATATCTCCAGGGTCTCGTGGGAGATACGCCTGCGCTTATCGGCCCGCATCACCTCCAGGGTGCGCATATTGTGCAGACGATCGGCCAGCTTGATCAGGATGACCCGGATATCCTTGGTCATGGCCAGCAGCATCTTGCGTACGTTGTCCGCCTGGGCCTCGGCGTGTGAGACGGAATCCAGCTTGGTCAGCTTGCTGACGCCGTCCACCAGTTCAGCGATCTCGGCATCGAACTCTTTGGTCAGCTTCTTCTTGGTGGCGGGGGTGTCTTCTATGATGTCGTGCAGGATGGCGCCGATGAGGCATTTATAGTCCAGCTGCATCTCAGCCAGGATGCGCGCCACCGCCAGCGGGTGACAGATATAGGGTTCTCCGGACTTGCGCGCCTGACCGGAGTGATGCTCAGCGCCATACAGATAGGCGCGATATACCTCTTTGATCTGGTCCGGTTCAAGATAGGTCTCAAGATATTCGCACAGATCGGCGATCCGCGAGTTCACCTCTTTGGACCACACGTCCTTCTTCGTCGTCTGCTTTGGTTGCTTTGTCTGTACTTGCGCCATCTAAAACTATCACCCTACCACCGGATTAAACTCAATTTTTTAGAACCGCCTAATCAAATGACTCCGAATTGCCTGCCCGGTTCCAGCAATAGACCGTATAAGCTCCATATTAGTCAAAATATAATGCATAAACCACTGTTGTTATTGGAAACTAACCCATACTTGGCGAACCGCCAAATAAAAAAAGGTGCAGACTTTCGTCTTGCACCTTTTCTCAGATACCTGTCTTAAACCGGGGATCTATTTCGCTCCACCATCCTGGATCTGGTCGGCTGCGGTAAACTCCTCGCCAGCCGCTATCAGGGCCTCTTCCGCTACCTCGGCGTCGGATATCTCCTCTTCCCTGGGCTCTATGTTATCCGAAGTGATAAGACCCTCTGCAATCTCGCGCAGGGCCATAACGGTTGGCTTGTCATTCTCCCAGGGCAGTAACGGCTCTACCCCATTGGCCAATTGCCTGGCGCGTTTTGTGGCCAACACAACCAGATCGAATCTGTTATCAACATGTTCCAGACAGTCTTCAACTGTTATTCGTGCCATTCTATGTACTCCGTGGACCCCAAATCCGTCTGAAATCGGTCGGGGAAAAGTAAACTCAAGGCGGCCGGGGTTCGGCCAGTCCGCAATAAAACGCTGTATCTTATACCATTTACCTAGGAGATCAAACTCTTGAAGCGTTTTTTCAACACCTCCGCCATCCTGTCCTGGCGCAGACGATCAGATTGAACGATCGATTTCAGCTCCTCCAATGCCAGGTCAAAATCATCGTTTATGACCAGGTAATCATATTCGGAATAGTGTGAAATCTCGTCCCTGGCCGCGCTCATACGTCTTTCAATGACCTCTTCATCATCCTGCCCTCTGCCCTCAAGCCTGTGGCGCAGGGTCTCTTCAGAGGGTGGCAGGATAAAGATCGAGGTGGTATCGAACATCTGTGAACGTATCTGCTGGGCCCCCTGCCAATCTATCTCCAGTATGACGTCGAACCCCTGGTCCAACTGTTCACACACCTCCTGCCGGTCTGTCCCGTAGTAGTTATCGAAGACCCTGGCATGTTCCAGGAAAGACCCGTCCTCCACCTTGCGCAGGAACCTCTCATGGTCCACAAAATGATAATCCTTACCCTCCTCCTCCCCTGGCCGCATGGGACGGGTGGTATAGGATACAGAGACATGCAGCATCTCGTCATGCCCAAGCAGCTCCTTAAGCAGACTGGTCTTTCCGGCCCCGGACGGGGCCGAAACCATAAACAGGGTACCTTTTGACATCTCTCCCCTTACCTATCTTTAAATCGCTATTACTCTAACAGATGAAAACCGGATTACTCGATGTTTTGCACCTGCTCTCGCATTAGAAAATTAAATGCATTATTTTTCATCATGTTATGTGCTTTATTATCTTGGTTCTTCATACATCTGCCACCGCGTAATTAGCATGATTAGTTTAATGTTTTCAATATTATTAAACTATGAGTTTAGTTATTTGCATCAAATCAAACTAATGGTTTAGTATAGCATGCACAGTTAAACTATTAGTTTCACAATGTCTTCAAAACTGAATTGGTTATTGAGCAACATATCTCCAGGAAACCTGGCACTTCAGTCCTGGCTATCCGCTCATGGTATCAGCCCTCAGCTTACCAGGAAATATACCCAAGGTAATTGGCTAACAAAGCTTCGTACCGGAGTATATATACGCCCTGGGCGTTCGCCACAATGGCAGGATGCGGTACGTTGTCTGATTGAACAGAGCAGCATCCATGTTCGTATCGCAGGTTTGACAAGTTTAAGCTTACAAGGCAAATCCCAATATCTAACAATACTGGAACAATCAATTTGGTTGGCTTTACCTCCCGGTGCATCGCTGCCTACCTGGTTCCAAGAGTTTCTTCATGATACCAGTGGAAACTATGAAAGCAAAAATCCACGCTGGAAACCGGTCAAGACAGGAAAAATCACATCTATTTCGGAAAATGATATTGTTGAGATTGAGACCGGCGGCTTGATATTACCGGCCAGCAAGCAGGAATTGGCGATATACGAAATACTGGAAGCGGTTCCAAAACTGATTTCTTTCGAACATGCTGCCGAACTATTTCAGAACCTTATCAATCTGAGCCCGAGAAAAATACAGTCATTGCTTGAACGTAGCAATTCAATAAAGACCAACCGCATGTTTCTATTCTTGGCCACCTATTACCAAATGCCTTGGCTTTCCCGCTTGGATGATACAAAGATCAACCTGGGTTCAGGGAAAAGACAAATCGTCAAAGGAGGAAAACTGGATAAAACTTACCAAATAACCGTCCCTGAAAATTTCATTAACCATGGATAGGAACTCTCCATATTTCAAACAGGCATCATTACTAATCCGGACACTGCCGTTAGTCGCACACGAGACCTGCTTTGCCCTCAAAGGCGGTACCGCCATCAACCTGTTTGTACGTGATTTGCCAAGACTTTCAGTGGATATTGATCTGGTATATGTACCTATTGAGCCAAGAAATGAATCCATAACCAACATCCGTAATGCGCTTAATCGAATTACTGAACAGATAAACCATGCACCAGATTTAACGGCAGTAAGGCAAGACAACAAACTCGATGAGTTACGCGTCATCGTCACTAATAATCAAGCACAAATCAAAATCGAGATATCTCCCGTAGCAAGAGGCGTATTAAATCCCCCATGTATGCTGGATGTGGTTGAGACAGTAGAGGAACAGCTCGGGTTTGCTTCGATACAGGTAGCATCCAGGGCAGACCTCTACGGTGGAAAAATCTGCGCGGCACTGGACAGACAACACCCCAGAGACCTTTTCGACATCAAATTACTCCTAGAAAACGAGGGGATAAATCGCGACATATTCGATGGCTTTTGGACTTACTTGCTTAGTCACAATCGTCCCATTGGAGAGCTGATGAATCCAAATTGGACAGACATCAATGAAATCTACCACCATGAGTTTCTGGGTATGACTTTTGAGCCTGTCAGCCTACAAGCGCTTGAGGAGGTCCGGGAAGAATTGATGACGGCGCTCAAGACCCAGTTCACACAAAAGGACTTTGATTTTCTAATGTCATTTAAATCATCCAATCCGGACTGGACACTGGCACCAAAAGAAGCAATTCAACATTTACCCGCAATAAAATGGAAGCTGGAAAATATTCGTAGAATGGCGATAGATAAACACACCCTGGCCAAGAAAAAGTTGGAAAAAACTTTGCTGGATTGGCTTTGAGTGGATACCGTGGCCAGTTCCATATGCTTCATTCAAGCAAAAACTCACTGCTCGAAAAGATCAAAAGCCTTGAGGAAGAAAACCATCACCTGCGTCGCCTGTTGGAAAAGCATGGAATCCCATTTAAGCAAACCATAGATACGCCTCAATCAACACACAAACAACAAACCTATTCTCCAACAAACTATTCCACCGAAGAAAAAATATCGATTTTCAAGAACCTATTCCGGGGACGCACCGATGTCTATCCAGTGCGCTGGAGCAGTCAAAATGGCAAGTCCGGCTACTCGCCTGCGTGCGCCAACGAATGGCGTCCGGGTATTTGCGGGAAACCCAAAATCAAATGCGCCGACTGCAACAGTCGGTCCCTGCTACCAGTAACTGATGAGGTTATCTACAACCACCTTAGCGGCAAGATTACCGTCGGTATATACGCCTTACTCCCTAATGACTATTGCTGGTTTCTCGCTGTAGATTTTGACAAATCAGAATGGCGTGAAGATGCCACCTGGTTCCTCCGTTCGTGCGAGGAACTTGCTCTTCCTGCACACCTTGAGGTCTCCCGTTCAGGCAAAGGCGCACATGTGTGGCTGTTTTTCTCTCAGGCCGTAACAGCGGCGGATGCCAGACGACTCGGATCAGCGATTATTTCACATACCTGCGCCCGCAATCGGCAACTGGAGCTTTCCTCTTACGACCGGCTTTTCCCTAATCAGGACCGGATGCCCAAGGGCGGTTTCGGTAATCTCATCGCGTTACCCTTACAAAAAGAACCAAGGGCCAGAGGATGCAGCGTTTTTGTGGACGATCAGCTTAACCCAATAGAAAATCAATGGGATTATCTTGCCAACATTGAGCGCATCAGACCGGAACAAATCGAAACCGCCATAACTAATGCCGTTGGCCCGTCTCATCCTTTGGACATCGCGTTCATCCTTGAAGAGGACGAGAGGGAACCATGGAAACAACCACCAACCAAATCGCCGACTATCGAAGGCTCCCTGCCGGACCGATTGGATATCGTCCTAGCCGATCGAATCTATTTCGATAAGGCGGCCCTGCCCCGCCAACTGCAAAATCGACTGGTTCGTCTCGCCGCGTTTCAAAATCCGACCTTCTATCAGAACCAGGCATTGCGGCTTTCCGTGTGGAACACCCCACGAATTATTGGCTGCGCGGACAACCTCGCCCACCACATTGCGTTGCCTAGAGGGTGTCTCGGTGATGTCCTGACTTTGTTGAACACAAACAATGTCAGCTACCAGATTGACGACAAGCGCTTCGATGGTGAAACAATCCAAGTCGAATTCGTCGGTACCCTCCGACCGGATCAAGACAAAGCTATCAAAACCATGCTCAAACAGGACACCGGTGTTCTGTGCGCTCCACCTGCATTTGGCAAGACCGTCACCGCCGCGGCCATCATTGCCAAGCGATCAGTCAATACATTGATCCTGGCGCACCGGAAGGAACTGATGATGCAGTGGCGCGAACGGCTTGGCACCTTCCTGGATCTCGGAACCGTCAAGATCGGCAACCGAGGTGGTAGTCGCAGGAAGTTACATGGAAAGATCGATATTGCCCTCATGCAGTCGCTTGCCCGCAATCCAGAGGACAACATCATTGGCCAATATGGTCAGGTCATCGTCGACGAGTGTCACCATATTTCCGCAACGAGTTTTGAAGGTCTACTCAAACAAAGCAAGGCTCGCTTCGTGTTGGGGCTTACAGCAACGCCCATACGCCGTGACGGCTGGCATCCAATTATCTTCATGCAATGTGGGCCTATCCAGCACAGAGCAGCAAATGCCATCGACGCCCCCGACCAATTGATAGTCATTCCCCACTTGGTCGATACGTCGATATCAAACTTCAGCTCAGATAGCATTCAGCATCTTTTCAACGCCCTTGCAGAGGACGATACGCGCAATAAAGTAATTGTTGAGGATATCTTGAGCGCCTACCGGAATGGTCACAAGATCCTGGTTCTGAGCGAAAGAGTAGCCCACCTATCAGTCCTTGAGCAGTTATTGAAAAGCAGCGTTCAGGAACTCCATGTACTACACGGTAAAACACTTAAAAAAGAACGCACCAACATAATGACACGCTTGGAACAACTCCCACCGGATGCACCTCGCGTGCTTCTGCAAGCGGAAAACTGATCGGAGAGGGATTTGACCACCCTCCTCTGGATACATTGTTCCTGACTATGCCGCTTTCATGGAAAGGAACCCTACAACAATATGCGGGAAGGCTTCATCGAAATCACGTGGACAAAGAAATCGTCCGAATTCATGACTACATCGATTCCGGACACCAGCAGCTTGGACGAATGTAGCAGAAAAGACTGGCCGGTTACGGCGCAATGGGGTATCAGGTAATCCAGCAAGAAGCACTATTCACCTAGATTTAGGTAAATGAGAATCATTCTATGTTTTGAACCTGCTCTCGCATCTGTTCAATCAACACCTTCATCTCCACCGCAATCCTGGTGGTCTCCGCATCATTGGCCTTGGAACTGAGGGTGTTGGCCTCACGATTCAGCTCCTGCATGAGGAAGTCCAGCCTGCGGCCCACAGGCTCATCCCGTTCCAGCACCTGCCGCACCTCTTTCAGATGGGCCTCCAGACGATCCATCTCCTCGTCCACATCCAGGCGCTGACACAGAATGGTCATCTCCTGCTCCAACCTGCCCTCATCCAGCTCTCCGGACAGATCGGCAAGCTTGGCACTCAGGCGTTCGCGAATACCGGCCAATATCCCGGGCATGCGCTCCCTTACCATATCAACCTGCTGCTGGAGGGATACACAGCGCTGTTGCAGCAGCTCGGCCAGTCGCGCCCCCTCCCTTCTGCGATTATCCACCATGCTGTCCAGCGATTCCCCCAGCAGTTCCTGGGCGCGTTGCTGCAAAGGGGTGAAATCCTGCTTCTCCACCTCCAGCACGCCGGGCCAACGCATGATATCTATAGTACGGGGAGGCACCGACTCATGCTGCAGATGCCCAATCTCCTTGGCCGCCTCTATGACCTGCAGCGCCAGGCGTTCGTTGACCTTCAACCCGGCCGTATTGTCAGATCCGACCTCAAACCTGAGACTGCAATCCACCTTGCCGCGTCCGAGTTTTTGCGAAACAAGTTCGCGCACGCTGGGCTCGATCGCCCTGAACTCTTCGGGTAGACGCAGCGAAATCTCAAGGTATCTGTGATTTACCGAACGCAGTTCCCAGACCAGGCCTCCCAGATCATCCCTGACTTCCTGGCGCGCATACGCAGTCATGCTACTTATCATTTTTATTCCTTAATTATTGATTCCTGGATATAAAATACCAAGAGGGCGTAAAAAATTCCTAAATTCAGTGTATGATAACCGGCTTGAACCAAGCTTGATAGAGACAATATGGAGAAAATGCGAGAACCACTCCCGCCCGGGACAGTAATCGATTGCTACACGATCATTAAACTGATCGGTAGCGGCGGATTCAGTCTCATCTATCTAGCCGAGGACGAGGACACACAGGACCATGTAGTCATAAAGGAGTACATGCCAAAAAAGCTGGCTACCAGAAACGGAGAGGATCTGAGGGTGCTTGTGGCCGATGAGGAGCAGCGCACGGCCATGAACAACGGACGTAAACTTTTCTACCAGGAGGCCAAGACCCTGGCCTCGTTAAAACACCCCAACATCGTTAATGTAAGGAACTTCTTTCTCTGCTACGACACCGCCTATATGGTGATGGATTACGAGCATGGAAAGAACCTCGGACACTATATCAAACGGCGCAAGGGCGGACTCAGCACCACCTTCCTGAAGACGGTATTCCCCCCCATTTTGGATGCCCTCAGCCTGGTCCACAACAAGGGGCAGCTGCATCTGGATATCAAACCATACAACATACATCTGCGCCCCGGAGGCGACCCGCTCCTGCTGGACTTCGGGGCGGCACACCGTATCGCGACCACCAGAAAACGTCAGAGCTCCCAGGTGGTGACCGCAGGATTTTCACCCATAGAACAGTACTACGCCTCCGGCTATGTGGGGCCCTGGAGCGACGTCTACTCCATAGGGGCCACCATGCGGGCCTGCATCGACGGCAAATCACCGCAATCCGCAGTGGAACGTCACGCCAAGGACAATATGCGCCCGGCCGCAATCGCCTTTAAAAGGCGCTACCCGGCCTATCTCCTGGAGATAATCGACTGGGCCATGGAGATCGACCCCCTGCTGCGGCCGCAAAACGCCGGAGATATGCTGCAAGCGCTGGTCAGCGAGACCGGATATAAGAAAATTGAGCCTGATGGTGAATCATCCCTGAGTCAGCTTATTCGGGCAAAGGAAGGCAACTGATGAGTGAAATCGACATTGCACAGGCAACCCTGCAGGGGGACCGCAGGATTAATCAGGATAGGGTTATATCCATCGAGGCGGATGGGACTATCCTGCTGGGACTGGCCGACGGCATGGGGGGTCACCCCAAGGGTGAGGTTGCCGCGCAAATATTGATCGATACCTGTAAATCATTTTTCCACCGCACACCCAAGCCGATCCACAGCCCCAGGGAGTTCCTCCATCGCCTGCTGCAGAAGGCCCATGAAAATGTCACGGCCTTTGGACTGGACCACAATCCACCGATAAAACCGCGCACTACCGCGGTTGTGGCCCTGATCCAGGAGGGGATGGTGCGCTGGGCCCATGCCGGCGACAGCAGATTATATCTGTTCCGCAACAGTGAGGTGTTACAGCGCACCGTAGACCACTCCTATGTGCAACATCTGGAGAACCAGGGGATCATCTCTTCCGACAAACTACGCTCCCATCCACAACGCAACTATGTAACGCGCTGCCTGGGCGGAAACATCTCTTCTCCGGAGATCACCGTGAATAAGGCGGTGCGACTCAAGGATGGAGATACCATCATGCTGTGCAGTGACGGCCTCTGGAGCCGCTCTGAGGAAGGGGAGATGGCAAGTCTCATCAGCAACGAAAAATCTCTGAACCGGGCCGTTGAGACCCTGGTGCACAGGGCAGCGGAGATCGCATCTCCAGAGAGCGACAACGTGACGGCGCTGGCCCTGCGTTGGCACATGGAAGAGCCCATAGTAGATGATTCGCCACGGCCAGCTCCGGTTCAGGATCCACCGACGGAGGATATCTCCCAGGTCCTGGACGATCTTAAATCCGCCATCGAGCAGTTCGAAAACAACAAAACCCAGGAGTAACAATGAGACCAAGCGGCCGTAACCCCGATCAACTGCGCCAGATCGTCCTTACCCGAAACTACACCATGCACGCCGAGGGTTCGGTCCTGGTCGAGTTCGGCAATACCAAGGTGTTATGCACCGCATCGGTCGAGGACCGGGTGCCCGGATTCCTCAAGGGACAGGGACAGGGGTGGATAACCGCAGAGTATGGGATGCTTCCGCGCTCCACCGGCGAACGCATGGGCCGCGAGGCCAGCCGCGGCAAACAGGGAGGACGCACCCTGGAGATCCAACGCCTGATCGGACGCTCCATGCGGGCAGCGGTTGACCTGAAGGCCCTGGGTGAACGCACCATAACCCTGGACTGCGACGTTATCCAGGCCGACGGCGGCACCAGGACCGCCTCCATCACCGGCGCCTTCGTGGCCCTCTCCGACGCGGTCAACAAGCTGCTAACCTCAGGCAAGATCCCCACCAATCCGATCATCGGCATGATCGCCTCGGTATCGGTAGGCATATACAAGGGCATCCCGGTACTGGACCTGGACTATGCAGAGGACTCCAACGCAGAGACCGATATGAATGTGGTCATGAACGATGCCGGGGCCTTTGTAGAGGTGCAGGGGACTGCCGAGGGACACGCCTTCCACATGCATGAACTACAGGCCATGCTGGATCTGGCCCAGGGTGGGATAGGACAGCTGATCCAGGCCCAGCGCCAGGCACTGGACAGCTAAGGGGCCTTCTTCTCCGCGGCCGGGGAATCCGCCTTCTTTTGGACCATATCGATCATGGCGCGCACCCTCTCCAGGACCTTGGGCTGATCCTGCACCATCGGCTCCAGCCTCTTCCAATACCCTATGGCCTGGGGGTAATCCCCCTGCTGGGTCTTTAACAGACCGGCCATCCAGAGCGCCGACTGGCTCTCCGGCTCCTTATCCAGGACCTTCTGGATCAACTCTGCCGGGCGTCCCTGCATATCACCGTTTTGCGAGAAGGTTATCGCCTCGGCCAGGGAGAGCATGACGGTAGGCTCATCTCCCGTCAGCTTTAACAGGGTCTCGTAGGCCTCCACCGCCTGAGGGTACTGCTCCAGGGCCATGTATGTACGCCCCAGCAGGAACCAGCCCTGGGCATCATCCGGCTTCTCCTGCAGACGCTGTTTGATGGCCACAAGCATCTCCTCCACAGAGGGTACCTGGCGCTGCTGCCCGGCGCTGTGGGATGCCTGCCTTGCCCCATCAAGCTCCAACATTCCAGGCGCACCCAGCATCATGTACATAAGGATGGCAAGCACGGGCATTGCCACGGCTATAACACCCAGGGTCAACCGGCCTGGACCGGCAGTCATCTCCGCTGGACCATCCTCCTCCTTCAGGTCCGACAACAGGGCCTGCTCCAGCTCTATCTTGGCCTGGTCAAACTCCTCCTGGCCGATCACCCCCGCCTTCAGGTCGACCTCCATCTCCTGCAGACGCTCACGGGCGATGATCACATTCTGTTTATCACGATCAGAGGCAGCCATCTCCCGCCTGCGCAGGAGCGCCGGGGCCAGCACGGCCAGACCGAGCAGGATCATCACTGCACTGATTATACTGAAGCCAGTCATACTATGTTCCAATGCTCCTCAGATTCATCTCACTCATCGTCGTCCAGCAGGCTCTGGGCCCGTTTGTGCTCCTCAGCGGACAACTCCACCTCCGGCTCCCGGTTACGCCTGCGAACAAACACCACCAGGACGATCACTCCGACCATAAAGATGATGAAGGGACCGGCCCACAACAACATGGTCGACGAGGTAAGGCGTGGGCGGTAGAGGACAAAGTCGCCGTAGCGCTGCACCATGAAGGTTATGATCTCTTCGTTGCTGGACCCACGCTGAATCATCTCATAGGTCTGACGGCGTAGATCCTGCGCCAGTTCTGCATTGGAATCGGCGATATTCTGACTCACGCATACCACGCAACGCAGCTCTGTTATCAGCTTGTGGTAACGCGCCTCTTTTGCCGGATCGTCAAAACGATAGGCCTCGATATTGCTGGCCGCCGCCAGCAGCGGCAACAAAAGCAGCAAAAGGGGATAGAGACGCCTCATCACTCCTTCTCCAGTTTCTGCAACAGGGGCTTGAGCTGTTCCTGCCATACTTGTGGATTCATAGCTCCTGTGTATTTCCAGCGTATCGTGCCCTGCCTGTCGATCACGAAGGTCTCTGGAGCACCATAGACACCCCAGTTCATGATGGCCTTGCTATCCGGATCAAAACCTACCGCCACAAACGGATTGCCCTTCTCCTCCAACATCCTCTTCGCGGCCTCGGCATCATCGCGCCAATCTATGCCAAATATCTTGACCCCCTCGTTCCGGGCCAGATGGACCAGATAGCTATGTTCGCGCCAGCACTCCGGACACCAGGTGGCCCAGACATTCAGCACCCAGACCTGTCCGGCCAGGGAGTCAGATCTGACCGTCTTACCCTGATCAAACAGATCAGGCAACACGATCTCAGGGGCCTTCTTGCCGATCAGCACCGAAGGTACGTTACGGGTAAAGTTGGGGTCCTCTTTCATCTTGTAGAGACCCAGCACAAAGGTGGCCATGATGGCCATAAATATTCCGAACGGGATCAGGTAACGCGCCTTCATACAGTCGCCTCGGTTCTGTTTGTTTCCGCATCCCGGCGCGCCCTGCGTGCCAGCCGGAAATATCGTTTATCCAGTGCCGCCAGCAGACCGCCCAGAGACATCAGCAGACCGCCCAGCCAGATCCAGCGTACAAATGGTTTGTGGTAGATGCGCAGACTCCATGCGCCGCCATCGCCCAATGGCTCGCCCAGGGCCACGAACAGGTCACGGGTGAGTCCGGCGTCGATCCCGGCCTCGGTCATAGGCATGCCACTGCGGTAATTACGTTTCTCCGGATAGAGGGTGGTCAGATGGGTCCCGTCCCTGCTCACGACCACCTCTCCCCGGTCCGCGATATAGTTGGGTCCCTTGGCACGCTCGGCCCCTTTAAACATAAAGTCATATCCGCCCAGCCGGTAGCTCTGACCCTGCTCAATACGCAGATCCTTCTCCTGGCTGTAGATAGAGGTAATGGCAAGCCCCACGATGAACACCGCTATCCCAAGATGCCCGAAGACCATGCCCCAGCCGGCGCGGCTGATGTTCCTGATGGAGCCAACCACGCCGCCCTGCTCCTTGATCCACAGGGCCGTGGTCAGAGATATCCAGATCGCCAGCACCAGCCCCAGGACCGCACCCAAGCTGAAGAAGGGTGGGACAAAGATGATAACGGCAAACCCGGCCGCCACACTGATGACCAGGGGCAGCACAAGCCTCTTCGCCAGGGCCATGCCATCGTCTCTCTTCCAGCGCGCCAGCGCGCCCACACCTATCAGGGCGGCCAGGGGTACGGAAAGGAGCACGAAGAACATATTAAAATATGGCGGACCGACCGAGATCTTGCCCACACCCAGCGCATCCATAATCAGGGGATAGAGGGTGCCCAGCAGGATGACTGCGGCCACCACCACCAACAGTATGTTATTCAGCAACAGCCCGGTCTCCCTGGAGACCATGCCGAAGTGGATAGAGCTGCGAATTTGCGAGGCGCGCCAGGAGTAGAGCAGCAGGGAACCGCCGATCACAAACGTGAGGAACAGCAGGATGAATACGCCGCGGGACGGGTCGGTGGCAAAGGCGTGCACAGAACTCAATACCCCGGAACGGACCAGGAAGGTGCCGAGCAGACTCAGGGAGAAGGCGAAGATCGCCAGCAGCACCGTCCAGGCCTTGAAGGCGCCGCGCTTCTCGGTCACCGCCAGGGAATGGATCAACGCGGTACCCACGATCCAGGGCATGAACGATGCGTTCTCCACCGGATCCCAGAACCACCAGCCACCCCAGCCCAGCTCATAATAGGCCCACCAACTGCCGAGCACTATACCCAGGGTCAGGAACACCCAGGCCACATTGGTCCAGGGCCGGGACCAGCGCGCCCAGGCCGCATCCAGACGACCGCTCAGCATGGCGGCGATGGCAAAGGCAAAGGCCACGGAAAATCCGACATATCCCATGTAGAGCAGAGGCGGATGGACGGCCAGACCAGGATCCTGCAGCAGCGGATTGAGGTCACGCCCCTCGACCGGGGGATTGGGCAAACGCTCAAACGGGTTTGAGGTAAACAGCATAAACAGCAGAAAACCCACACTGACGATACCCATCACCCCCACCACCCGCGCCACCATGACCTCCGGCACGCTACGGCTGAACATGGTGACCACTGCGGTCCAGAGTGACAGGGTCAGGGCCCAGAACAGCAGAGACCCCTCGTGGGCGCCCCAGACCCCGCTGATCAGATAGAGGGTGGGCAGTGCGGTATTGGAATTGCTCGCCACATAGCGAATGGAGAAATCATGGGTCAGAAACCCATAGGTGAGACATACATAGCCGATGGCCATGAACAGCAGTTGCCCCATGGCGGCGGGCTTGGTCAGGGCCACCCAGGAGGCGATACCCCTGTGCGCCCCCACAATCGGGAATACGGCCTGGATCAACGCCATACACAGCGCCAGGATCAGCGCCATCTGGCCTATCTCTGGTATCACTGCGTGGCCCCCTCTTTCTGCTTCTGGGCCTTCTCCAACGACTCCGCCACCTCCGGCGGCATATAGTTCTCATCGTGCTTGGCCAGGACCTCGTCGGCGACAAACCCACCGTCCGGTCCCAAACGACCCTGGGCGATCACCCCCTGCCCCTCCTGGAACAGATCGGGGAGGATGCCTGTGTAGCTGACGTTGACCCGGTTCTGCATATCGGTGACCACGAAACGCACCGTCAACTCCTTGCCCCGATCCAGGCTACCCTTCTCCACCAGACCGCCGAGACGGAAGATATGCCCCTTGGGGGCCTTGTTCTGGGCCACCTCGGTAGGGGAAAAGTAGTATGAAAGATTGCTGTCCAGGGCGTTGAATACAAACCATGCGGCCAACCCCAGCCCGATCAACCCGGCTACCAAAAATCCAAATCGCTTATGTCTCGCCTTCATCTACCTCTCACTCGCACTTATTCTGGCCATACGGGCAATCCGTTTCAGGATATTGCGCCTGCGGCCCTTTAACAACACCGGCTCTAAGACCATCAACAGGAGGGTCGCACCGAACGATCCCCACACATACAGGGCGTAACCACCCATATAGAAGAACTCTGAGACGCTCATTTGGCACCGCCCTCCAGCTCACGCACCCAGGTGGTATCACGTTCCCGCTCCAGGATGATGCAGCGCACCCGGGCCAGGACCACCGCAATGGCGTAGGCCCAGAAACCCAAGGTCATGATCAGCATGGTCCAGAGCATCACCTCCTCCATGCTGGACTTGCCGCTGACGGCTACGGACGCGCCCTGATGCAGGGTGTTCCACCACTGCACCGAGTAGTAGATGATGGGGATGTTCACCACGCCCACCAGGGCCAGGATGGCACCGGCGCGATCGGCCCG